>JAAYYU010000255.1 GCA_012515235.1 Candidatus Anammoximicrobium sp. | reverse complement strand
TGCAGGAGCGGCGCTCGGTTCGTGGAGCGAAGCCCAGGCCGGGCAAGGGCCGTGCGAGGCGACGAGCGTGGTTTCCCAATCAACGGCCAGCATCAGGCAATTGATACCGGAGCCGATCCCCAACAAGGCGACTCGGTCGCCGGCTCGCACGTGCCTGCCCTGCAGCCCCAAGGCCATCGTCACCGGCAGGGCCACCGAGCCCGTATTGCCCAGCCAGGGGAACGTCACGAAATCCCGTTCCAGCGGCAGGTCGAGCGACTCCAGCATCAACTTGCGATGCACTGAGCCAACCTGATGGCAGAACGTGCGGGCAATGTCGCCCACCTTCCAGCACGCCGCGTCCAGGAAGTCGCGAAACGTCTCGACGCCCGTGGCGATGCCCTCCCGCAGCAGCTGCTCCGCGTCGGTGTCCATCAACGGCTGCATGCCGCTCCCGACGGCTTCGTCGCGCCCGCCCTGGCAGAGTTGATGAAAGTCCGTGTTAGCCCGCGCCGCCGCCGCGACCAATCTGGTTCCCGTGCGGCTCAGTTCCCTGTCGACCAGCAACACGGCAGCGCTCGCCGAACCAATCGTCAGCGACGCGACGGCGGACTTGATACTGCTGCGAGTCAGGGATGCGTCGCGATTCAGCGCTTCAATGGTCGTTTCGACCAAGGGGCGACTGCTTTCCGTGCCCACCACGATCGCCGCGCGGACCTGCCCCAGCTCGATCATGTTCGCCGCCTGCAGGATGCCGTTCAGCAGCCCCAAACAGGCATTCGACACGTCGTACACCAGACACCGGTGGCCCAGTCGCAAGCCGTGGTGGACGCGGCAGGCCGTGGCGGGTTCCAGGTAGTCGCGACAGACGGACCCGTGGATCAACGCTCCGATCTGGCTCCGGTCGATCCCGGAAGCGGCAATCGCCAACTCGCCGCTGGCGATGCTCGCGTCGCTGGGCAACGCTCCGGGTTCCCAGAAACGCCGTTCGCGGATCCCGGTCATCAATTCCAACCGCCCCTCGGGCAGCCGCAAGCGGCGGTACAGGGGCTCCAGACGCCGTTCGATTTCCTCACTGGTGACGATCTCGTCCGGCAACGTGTAACTGGCGGCTTCTAGGCAAACCTTTTGGTATTGCAGCATGGCGACGACTTTCCTCGCGGTCGCGACGTCAGACTTGGCTTCCACGAACAGTGCGGGGCTCTTCTCGGAGGCGGTGGTACGGGCTAAGTTGCCACTCGGCGAAACTCGGCTCGGAAGACCGCTTCGTTGTGCAACCGCGTGCGGCGTTCAAAATGCGTGCGGAAATCCAGGTCGTGCTCGGCGGGCCGTTGAGCGACCTCGAACGGGCCCAGCAGCCTCGTGACCTTGGCGATCAACGCCAGGGTGGTGTCGAAATACTCTTTCACATCCGTCCAAAAGTGAAAAGTTCCCTCGGGCCGCAAAACCCGTTCGATATCGGCCAGAAACACCGGTGTCAGGACGCGCCGTTTGCGGTGCCGCTGCTTCCACCAGGGGTCGGGAAAATAGGTGTGGACCGCCGCCGCACAGGCGTTCGGCAGATGCACGCGGAACAACTGCAGGGCGTCCCCATCGACCACGACCGCGTTGCTTCGCCCGGCGCGGGCCAAACGGGCGGCTGCGAGGCGAGCGTATTTGTGAGCGATTTCGCATCCCAGAAAATTGTGCTCCGGCCGTTCGCCGGACGCCGTGATCACAAACAATCCCTTGCCGGTGCCCACTTCCACCTCCAGCGGCGCGCCTCGCGCAAACACCGCGGTTTCGTCCCACGGCACCGGCAACTGGTCGAGCGCCAACAGGTGTTTGGAGAGATCGAGAGTCGGGTCGATCTTACGCAGCGCGGGTCGCGCCATGGCTGCAGAAACCCTGAATCCAAGGGAAGGCGTTCTGATACGGACGAATCAAGCCGGCTACGGGACGCCGGCAGACGACGATGGGGGCGGCAGCCCGGTCAGCGCTTCAATGGGAATTGGAACCCCTTTGATGATGCCTTCCACCACGACATTCTGCTTTACCACGCCCTGAAAACGGCTGATGATCATCCGTCCACGGCGGACTTTGACAAGCGAACAGATGAAGACGATCCGATCTCCAGGAACGACCGGATCACGGAATCGGACTTCTTCCAGCCCGCCAAAACCTACCATCGGCGAGCCGAGCAGTTCGTAGCGTTGGGCAAAATAGCTGCACAGTTGGGCCGCTCCTTCGACCATCACTACACCCGGCATCAGCGGCATGCCCGGCATGTGGCCGCGGACCCAAAACTCCTCCTGAGTCACGTCCTTATAGCCGACGCAGACTTTGGCTTCGACGTCCTCGAAAACAATCGCCGTCAATTGCTCCATCTCGTACCGCTGCGGATTGTGCTTGCGGATTTCGTGGATGTCGGCGGTCGGCTTGTCAAAATCGATCTGGGAAAGATCGAACAGAAGCTCTTTGGGAGTCAACTTGCAGTTCCTGGACTGTTAGAAGGTTGTGGTTTCAAGAACTTCGCCACACCGGCAAAAACTGCCTGGACCGGCGCAGCCAAATCCGGTGGAGACCTAGCCTCAGCCGAGCACTCGGGCAGAAAAAACGCACCGCCGGCCACCGCCGGATAACTGGGGCGGAATTCGTTCCGCCCCAAGGACGGCCTGAGGTCCACCCGGCGATCCTTCGATTCGCGATCCGGCCAAGGATGGCAGCCAAGATCTAGGTTCTGACTTTCCGCCGTTTCGCTCGCCGGCCTTTGGCGTTTGCCGGACGCTTTCCATGATTTGCCTTTTTGACTTTGTGATTCGGTTTTGTCACTTTGAACGCTCCCTTTCCGAGGTTTACGGGGTTCGTGGCGAATGGGGCTCAGGCAACCCCGGACCGACGCATTTGGCGTCGTCCGCGAATTGACGCTGCATTCCCAGGTGTCGTCTGTGGACTGCAAACAGGCCATGCCCACTATCGCGTACCAAGATTTCATGCTAAGTTAGCAGCTTTGCGGTTGGCTGAGAAGGTGAACCCCCAGAGCAAGGTGTACGACGACCGCTGGCCAACTCGCGATCGCGAACGGCGACTGACCCGGCGCAAGACGCCTCGGAAGCAGTTTTCGCGGATCAGAGTGAACTGGGAAAGGAAGAATGGACGAAAAAAGCCGGAGTGTTGCGATTGCGACCGCAGGAGTCGCCGTGTGGCACGCCCAATGTTAACCCCTGCTTCTGTGGAAGCGTCGAGAACGAAAGACCGGCCTAGTTTTTCTGTAAAAAAATTCCTCCCCGGCATTGACCATCCTGCTATCGCCGTGTAGCATCGTTCGCTTCCGTCAGGTTTAACAGTTTTGTTCTTCCTGGCAAGAAGTGTTGTTAATCGAAACCTAGCAAGGCTTTACATCTCGGAGGTAGGTTGCGTGACAGCTGGACCAGGTCATGAGGTCATTCGGATTCGGATGGAGGCTTACGACCACGCCATCCTGGATCAAAGTGCCCTGGAAATCGTGGACACGGCCAAACGCACCCATTCCGAAGTGCATGGACCGATTCCGCTTCCGACGCGAGTCGAGAAGTACTGTGTGCTGTCTGGGCCCCACATTGACAAGAAAGCCAGGCAGCAGTTCGAGATTCGCACTCACAAGCGGCTGATCGACATTGTGCAGGCGACGGCGAAGACCATCGAGGCCTTGAACAAGCTTAGCCTGCCCGCTGGAGTAGATATCAAGATCAAGGCGTCTGCACGGTAAGTCTGAAGGTTTACATGGACAATCTGTGATGAAAAGATGCCATTCGGGTAAGTCGGAACGGTGCTGAAGTTGAGCTGTACTGCTCGGCATTCAGAGGCGGTTTTCAATCGACGGCCTGCTGAATCGGTTTCCGGGCTCCCGTAGGCGATAGACCAAACGACGAGAAAAGGTGCGAACCATGACGAAGGGAATACTCGGCCAAAAGGTCGGGATGACTCAGGTATATGATGAGTCCGGGCGGGCAGTGCCAGTCACGGTCGTCAAGGCCGGACCTTGTCATGTGTTGCAGGTGCGGACTGTGGATCGTGACGGCTACGAAGCCGTTCAGCTCGGATACCGGGACAAGAAGCGATCCAAGGGCACTCGATCTCGTCCCAGCCAGGCTAGTCGAGCCGAGCGTGGTCACGTCGCCAATATCAGCAGCAAGCGATCCAAGCGCCGTGCGTCTGCCGGAATTCAAGTCGCGCCGCGAGCCGACTGCGAGCCCAAGCGTTTCATTCGCGAGTTGCGCGGATCCACCGCTGGATTTGAAGTTGGCCAAGTGCTGACTGTCTCCGCCCTAGACGGCGTCTCCGCCGTCGATGTAACCGGCGTCAACAAGGGACGCGGTTATGCCGGCGTCATGAAGCGACACGGCTTTCATGGCCAGCGTGCCACGCATGGCGTGAAAAAAGTGCATCGTCATCCCGGCAGTACTGGCATGCGTCAGACTCCGGGCCGTCTGTTCAAGGGTCACTGTATGGCGGGGCATCTGGGCAATGCCAAAACGACCATCCGGAACCTCAAAGTCTTCAAGGTCGACGCTGCGAACCACCTGCTTCTGCTGCACGGTGCGGTCCCCGGACCCAATGGCGGCTATCTGGTAATTCGCGAGACCAATAAGGTAGGGTAGATCGTTCATGACAACATTGCCAATCTACGATCGCGGCGGCAATCAAGTCGGATCCTACGAGATCGATCCGGCCGCGCTGGCTCCGCGCATCAATAAGCAGTTGTTGCACGATGTGACGGTGATGTATCAAGCCAGTCGTCGGCAGGGAACGAAGAAAACGAAGTCGCGCGGCGAAGTGGCCGGTTCGACGAAGAAGATGTATCGCCAAAAAGGCACGGGTAACGCACGTGCGGGTTCCCGTCGGTCGGGCGTTCGGCGGGGCGGTGGGCACATTCATGCGTTGCAGCCTCGAGACTACTCCTACCGTCTGCCTCGAAAGGCCGTTCAGGCGGCGACGCGAATGGCGATTCGTTCCAAGATCGACAACGGCAGTGTGGTTTGTGTGGACCAGTTGACGTTTTCCGAGCCGCACACGGGCGACATGGCCGCCGTTCTCCGGGCGCTGAAGCTGGCGGGCCAGAGCACGCTGGTGGCGACGGCCGGGTATGACGTGAATGTTTACAAGAGTGCGCGGAACATCGACAAAGTCACCGTCTCGCCGGTGGCGGAATTGAACGCCTTGGCTGTCCTGCAACCGCGGAGAATGCTGGTTACCAAAGACGCGCTGGACGCAATCTGCCAGAAAGCACGCGATTGACGCGGCTCACGACGATTTTTCGAGAATGGTGAACTCAGATGGCTGATTCTCAGGAAATGAAACGGAACGTTAGGAAGGGTATCCAACTGGAGCCTCACCAGGTGATCGTGCGCCCGCTGGTGACGGAAAAGGGGGTGCATTATTCCTCCGAGTTCAACCAGTATGCCTTCGAGATTAGTCCGCTGGCCGATAAAGGGGACGTCAAGCGGGCGGTGGAGGCCTTGTTCAACGTCAAGGTGCTCAAGGTCCGCACCCAGACCCGAGCGGGCAAACCGCGGAGGTACCGGTTTCGAGAGGGATACACGAAGGACTGGAAGAAGGCCGTGGTGACGCTGGACAGTGAGAGCCGTATCGACTTCTTCTAAACTGAAACGACTTGGATTCGCTGCGACGAGCGTGGCGTGTGAGATGCAATCATGGGTGTTCGCTATTACCGACCGACCAGTGCTGGACGACGCGGTGGCAGTGTCAGCGACTTTGCCGAGTTGACCCCTGGCGCGAAGCCGGAAAAGTCTCTGTTGAGGCCCCTGCGGAAGAAGGGCGGGCGCAACAATCAGGGACGGATCACGGCGCGCCATCGGGGCGGCGGGCATAAACGACGCTACCGCGAGATCGATTTTCGTCGCGAGAAGGAAGGCGTGCCCGCCATCGTCGATTCGATCCAGTACGATCCGAATCGCAGTGCGCGGATTGCGCTGTTGCACTACACCGACGGCGAGAAACGCTACATCCTGGCGCCTGATGGTTTGAAAGAGGGCGACCGCTTGGAGAACGGCCAGGATGCTCCGCCGTCCGTCGGCAACAGCTTGCCGCTGAAACGTATTCCCTTGGGGACGGAAGTCCACAACGTCGAGATGCTGCCCGGACAAGGTGCGCGATTGTGTCGCAGTGCGGGCACTGCAGCCACCCTGGTGGCTCGGGAGTCAGGTTGGGCGCAGATCACGCTGCCGAGCGGCGAGATCCGCCGCATTCCCGCTAATTGTCGAGCCACGATCGGCAAAGTCGGCAACCCGGATCACATGAGTATTCGACTGGGTAAGGCGGGACGGAAACGTTGGTTGGGGCGGCGGCCGCACGTCCGGGGAACGGCGATGAATCCCATCGACCATCCGCACGGCGGAGGTGAAGGGCGGACCAAGGGCGGTCGGCATCCGGTCAGCCCGACGGGAAAGTCGGCGAAGGGCGGAGCGACGCGGAAGAAGCGGAAGCCCTCCAACAGCGCCATCGTCCGTCGGCGGTGGTCGCGGCGGTACGGTCAGCTAAAGCTGCCAAGCAAGTAAACGGAGAGAACGGTAGCCCATGAGCAGGTCGCGTAAAAAAGGTCCTTACGTGGACTTCAAGCTGTACCGCAAGGTACAGAAACAGGACGAGGCGGGTACGAAAGAGCCCATCAAGACGTGGGCTCGGGCCTGTACCATCGTCCCCGAGTTTGTCAGTCATACGTTCATGGTTCACAACGGTCGGCAACACATCAAAGTGTTCGTGACCGAAGACATGGTCGGTCACCGGCTGGGTGAGTTTGCCTTGACGCGGACCTTCCGCGGTCATGGCGGCAAGGGGAAGCGTTAGAGGGAGTGAAGGCAATGGCATTTCAGGCCTGCCACAGGTTCGCAAAAATCAGCCCTCGCAAGGTCCGCCCCTTGGCAGACCTGATCCGGGGCAAGTTCGCCGACGAGGCGCTGGCCATCTTGCGCTACCAGCCCCAGCGGGGTGCGCGCATGTTGGAGAAGGTGATCAACAGCGCCCTGGGCAGCGCCCAGGACCCCGCGCAGACGCGAGGCAAGACAGTCGACGTAGACAATCTGGTGGTCGCCGACGCTCGGATCGACGGCGGCCCGATGTTCAAGCGAGTCCGTCCTCGGGCTCGCGGCATGGCGTTTCTGATCAAGAAGCGAATGTCCCACATCCACATCACGCTGGCAGATATCGACGAGATCTAACATGGGTCAAAAGGTCAATCCCATCGCGTTCCGCACCGGCGTCATGACCGGATGGAAAAGCCGCTGGTACGCATCCAAAGCGGAGTTCGGCGAACTGCTGGTCGAGGACCAGAAGATTCGCAACTTCATCAAGAACCATCCCCAGAAAACACAGTATCGGAATGCCGGCATCGATCGCATCGAGATCGAACGCACACGGGACGAAGTGAAGATCGTCTTGTTTGTGGCCCGACCCGGCTTGATCATTGGCAAAAAGGGCCAGGAAGTCGAGTTGTTGCAGGAAGAGTTGCAGAACTTGATCGGCCGGCGAGTGAATTTGAAAATTGAAGAAATCCACCGGCCTGAGGTGTATGCTCAGCTGGTGGCGGAAGACATCGCCCAGCAATTGGCGAAACGGTCGAGTTTCCGACGCACCATGAAACGTTCGGTGGAGCAGACCATGGAGGCCGGGGCGAAGGGAATCAAGATCCAATTGTCTGGGCGGCTCGGCGGGGCAGAAATGTCACGCCGGGAAAAGCAGATCGCAGGCTCCCTTCCGTTGAGCACCCTGCGGGCGAAGATCGACTATGGTTTCGCGGAAGCGAAAACGGCCCAGGGGCACATTGGGGTCCAGGTCTGGGTGAATCAAGGTACCTACGAAGGAGATGTGTCCGATGGCGCTGATGCCGAAGCGGGTAAAGCACCGAAAAAGCCAAAGAGGACGTATAAAAGGTAACGCCACGCGCGGTAATCGCGTCGTGTTCGGCGATTTTGGCTTGCAGGCGGTTCAGGGCGGGTGGATCAAAGCCCAAACGATCGAAGCGGGCCGAATCGCGGCGCAGCAGTACGTGCGTGGTGAAGGACGTTTGTACATCCGCATTTTTCCCCACAAGCCGACGACGGCTAGGCCCTTGGAGACGCGGATGGGGAAAGGCAAGGGCGAGCCGGAGTTTTGGGTGGCAGTGGTAAAGCGGGGCACGGTCCTGTTTGAACTGGGAGGGGTGCCGGAGGAGCAGGCGCGGGTCTGTTTCGCGCGTCTGGCTCACAAGATGCCGATCCCAGTGCGATTGATTCGGCGCCGGCCGGCGTGAGCGGAGGGTAATTGGCGATGAAGGTTTCGGAACTGCGAGACATGAGCGACGAGCAGTTGGCGCTCACGTTAAAAGATACATGTGAGAGTCTGTTTCGGCTGAGGATGCAGGCGCAGACCGAGCGACTGGACGCGCCGAGCGAGTTGCGGCACCACCGGCGACTCGTCGCGCAAATCAAGACGATTCAAAGGGAACGAGAACTCCAGTTGGGGAAGTGAGCGGACATGCCGAGACGAGTATGCGTAGGCGTGGTGACCAGTGACAAGATGGCCAAGACGCGCGTCGTCGAGATCCCGCGTCTGGTGCAACATCCTCGGTACGGAAAGTACGTCCGACGGAGGACAACGTGTTACGTGCATGACGAGGACGAACAGTCCGCGTGCGGCGATACCGTGGAGATCATGGAGTCGCGGCCGCGCTCCCGGATGAAGCGTTGGGAGTTGGTCCGCGTCGTTGAGAAGCGGCGCGAGGAAGATTTGGTGACCGCGGCGGAGGCCAGCCCGGAGAGCGAGACCAGCGTAGGATAGTCAGCTATGATCCAGCAAGAGACACGATTGCAAGTCGCAGACAATACCGGCGCCAAGGAGGTGCAGTGCATCAAGGTCCTTGGCGGCTCGCGTCACCGCTACGCCCGTCTGGGCGATGTGGTCATCTGCAGCGTGAAGAGCGTGATCCCCGGCAGCGACATTAAGAAAAAAGCCGTGGTCCGGGCAGTGATCGTTCGTTGCAAACAGCCCACGCGGCGTCCCGACGGGAGCTACATCCGCTTCGACAGCAACGCGGCTGTGATCATCGATAACGACAACAATCCGCGCGGCACGCGCATATTCGGGGCGGTGGCCCGTGAGCTGCGCGAAAAGAACTTCATGAAGATTGTCAGCTTGGCCAGCGAGGTGTTGTGATGCACATTCGGGTGAACGATATGGTCGAAGTCATTGCCGGCGACGACCGCGGGCAGCGGGGCAAGGTGCTGGCCGTGCAGCCGCGGGCTGGGAAGTTAATCGTCGAGGGCGTGAACCGGGTCTACAAGCACGTCCGGCGCAGCCAGCGCAATCCCCAGGGCGGCCGGTTGTCGAAAGAGATGCCGATTCCCGTGTCCAACGTGATGGTGATTTGTCCCCAGACCAATAAGCCGACACGGCTCGGAGTTCGCTACCTGGCGGACGGGACCAAGGAGCGGTACGCCAAGCGAAGCGGTGTCTCGTTGGGGAGCATTAGCCCTGCCAGGAAGCGGTATGCCAAGAATGTCTAGTGGGGCAACTGGCCACGCCAGCGGGCAAAGAAGCGAACAGAAAACCAAGCGGTCCAGAGTTACCATTTCGGGCGAGCAAGATCATGGCTAAGAAAACACGAGGGGAAAAGACTGACGCGGGACAGGATCAGGCTGCCGCGGCAGGGCCAAAGACGATTGTCGTCCCTCGACTTCAGGAGCGATATCAGCAGCAGGTGTTGCCTGCCCTGCGGGAGAAGTTGGGACGGACGAATCCCATGTCGCTGCCGCGGCTGACGAAAATGGTCGTCAGTATGGGCGTGGGGGCGGCGACCCAGGACAAGAAGATTCTGGAGACGGCCGTGGAGGCGCTGACCGAGATCGCGGGGCAGAAGCCCGTGATCACGCAGGCCCGCAAGAGCATCGCAGGATTCCGCTTGCGCGAGGGCATGGCGATCGGTTGCAAGGTGACTTTGCGGCGGCAGCGGATGTATGAGTTCCTGGATCGGCTCGTATCCTTGGCCTTGCCGCGTGTCCGCGACTTTCGCGGAATCAGCCGGGAGGCGTTTGACGGACGTGGAAATTACAGCCTGGGGTTGGCTGAGCAATTGGTGTTTCCGGAACTCAATCCGGACAAGTACCTGAAGGTCCAGGGATTGAACATCACCTTGGTGACCACGGCGGAAAACGATGAGGACGCCATGGAGTTGCTAACCCTGATGGGGCTGCCTTTCCGTCGCGACGATTCGGCGGCCGCTTAGGAGATGCCGGATTCTGCCGCGGCGCGAGCCTGCGGCCAGAGGGCGTGTCAACAAGTTAGTTTTGGAGACAGGTGGACATCCGTGGCAAGTAAATCGAAGATTGCGAAGTCGCGCCGCGTGGCCAAATTCGCGACGCGTCAAAAACGGCGTTGCCGACTGTGCGGCCGGCCGCGCGCGGTTTACCGAAAGTTCGGCATCTGCCGGATTTGTTTCCGCAAACTGGCGGATCAGGGACTGATACCTGGCGTGCGCAAGTCGAGCTGGTAGTGGGAGAACTCAACGAAGATGATGACCGACCCGATCGCCGATATGTTGACTCGCATCCGGAACGCGGTCCGCGTAGAGAGGCCCTATGTCGACGTGCCTTTGTCCAACGTCAAACGGGGCTTGGCGGACGTCCTCAAGCGCGAGGGATACATCTGGGACTGGCAAGTCGTCGAGGCAGCGCCTCTATCGCATTTGCGCCTGGAATTGAAATACGGTCCCAACGGCGAGCGTCTGATCCAGAAGATCCGCCGCGTGAGCAAACCAGGACGGCGCGTTTATTGCCGGGCCAAGGAACTGCGGCCCGTGCTTAATGGCATGGGGATTACAATCATCAGCACCAGTCGGGGAGTTGTCAGCGACCGCGAAGCGCGGCAACGGAAGCTGGGCGGTGAAGTCTTGTGTGAGATTTGGTAGTAGCGGGAAGCGGTGTTGCTATGTCACGCATCGGAAAGAAACCCGTGCCGATTTTGGACGGCGTCAACGTTTCCGTCCAGGGACGCATGGTGTCGGTGGAAGGCCCCAAGGGCAAGCTGCAGTGGGAGCATCGTCCCGAAGTGACGGTCCGTGTGGACGAGGCGGGACGCAGCGTGGTGGTGGAGCGGTTGCAGGAGAATCGCGAATCCCGCGCTTTCCACGGCCTGACTCGTGCCCTGATCAACAACATGATCCAGGGGGTCAAGGACGGGTACCAGAAGCGGCTCGAAATCGTGGGCGTGGGTTACCTGGCGGCAGTGCAGGGCACCGTCCTGCAACTGCGGGTGGGGTATGCCAACGAGTTACAGAAGGCGATTCCTCCCGGTCTGCAGGTAACCTGTCCGGATCAGACGCACATTGTCGTGCAGGGCTGTGACAAGCAGCAGGTCGGCGAGTTCGCTGCCGAAGTGCGTGCGTTGCGGAAGCCGGAGCCCTACAAGGGCAAGGGAATCCGATATGAGGGCGAACACGTGAAAATCAAACCGGGCAAAGCGGCGACCTAAGGCGGTTTACAACGATGTGGACCGTACGTTTTCGCGCAGAGACGCCCGCAGGCCAGAACCCTATACGCTTGGATTGAACCGTGAAGAAGCAACAGATTGTGAACCAGCGGAGGCAGCGACGTAGGTTCCACGTGCGCAACAGCGTCCGTGGGACGGCCGATCGGCCTCGGCTCAGCGTGCATCGCAGTCTCCAGAACATCAGCTGCCAGGTGATCGACGACCTTGCCGGGAAGACGTTGGTTTCTGCCAGTTCCCGGGACAAGGAGTTGCGCGAGCAACTCTCGTACGGCGGGAATAAGGCCGCCGCGGTCGTCGTGGGCAAGGTCCTGGCCGCCAAGGCGCTGCAGGCAGGAATTAAGGAAGTGCGTTTCGACCGCGGCCACTGCAAGTATCATGGGCGGGTGGCTGCCCTGGCGGATGCTGCCAGAGAAGCAGGATTGGTGTTTTAGGACGATTCGTAGGGTTTCGGATCGGAAACAGGTGCATCGTGGCTACAGACGCTCCCTACGGGGAAACCTCAGTCGAAAAAGTCGTCAACATCCGGCGCTGTGCGGCGGTCGTCAAGGGCGGGCGTCGGTTCAGCTTCGCCGCCATGACGGTCGTCGGCGATGGCAAAGGCAAAGTGGGGTGGGGCTATGGCAAGGCCAACGAGGTTCCTCCCAGTGTCGAGAAGGCGAACAAGCAAGCGTCCCGGCAGATGGTCGAGATCGCGCTGATCGAAGGCACCATTCCGCACGCGGTGCGCGGCAGGTTTGGCGCCGGCCAGGTGCTGCTGATGCCGGCCGGGCCCGGAACGGGTATTATTGCGGGCGACGCCGTGCGATCCGTCTGCGAGGCGGCGGGCATTAAGAACATCTTGACCAAGAGCCTGGGGACCAACAATCCGATCACCCTGGTGAAGGCGACGTTTCAAGCGTTGAGCCAACTGCGGACGCGGCAGGACGTGGAACGTTTGCGAGGAGTCACCCTGACATGAATTTGAGCGATGTCCACAGCGGAATCCAGAAGCACAAGAAAGGCCGTCGCATCGGTCGCGGACCGGGCTCAGGGCGAGGCAAGACCGCCGGTCGCGGCCACAAGGGCCAACGCTCGAACGCCGGTTACGGCGCTTTGCCGATCTACCAGGGCGGGACGATGCCGTTGGTCCGGCGAGTTCCCAAGCGCGGCTTCAACAACTCCTTCGCACTGCGCGTCGCAACGGTGAACTTGGCCGATCTGGAACGTGTGTTTACGGCGGGCGAAGAGGTCAATCCAGAAACACTGCGAGCCAAATCGCTAGTCAAACGACGCTATGACGAACTGAAGGTGCTTGGATTTGGGGAGTTGACCAAGAGTCTAAACGTGGCGGCCCACCGATTCAGCACTGCAGCGCGGGAAAAGATTGAGAAGGCCGGCGGCAGTGTGAGCGTCCTGCCAGGTCGCAGGCCGGAGTTGGCGGCGCCGAGTGAAGCGGTTGATGCACCGACCGTTTAGGCTGGCGGGGATGTTGTTGACCGTGTTTGTCGTGGTGGCTTTTCCCTGGGTCTTTTAGCTTGCAGGAAGCGTGAACTCGGAAAGGATGGATCTCGATCATGTGGGAAAAACTGCGTGTCGTTTTCACCATCCCGGAACTCCGTCAAAAGATCTTTTTGACGTTGATCTTCCTGGCTATTTATCGGGTGGGCTATCACATTCCCTTGCCGACCATCAACCAGGAGGTGATGGCGAAATCCAGCACGGAGCAAGGAGGCCTGGGGGACTTTGTGGACCGCGTGGCGGTGTTCAGCGCCAGTAACCTGCGCGAGGCGACGATTTTTGGTTTGGGGATCATGCCGTACATCTCCGCTTCGATCATCTTTCAGTTGCTGGGCAGCGTCTGGAAGCCCATTGAAGAGTTGCGAAAGGAAGGCGAGACGGGGCGCAAGAAGATCAACGAGTATACACGCTACCTCACCGTCTTTCTTTGTCTGTTGCAAAGCTGGATGTACGTTCGTTGGTATTTGATGGGGGCTGGCGGCGGCAGCGGCGGCGGATTGATCGATCCATCGTTCTTGAATGCCCGAGGCGAGCTAAGTCTGGCTTGGCAGTTGACCTCGGTTGTTACGATGACGTGTGGCACGATCTTTCTGATGTGGCTGGGCGAACAGATTGACGAATTTGGCATCGGCAACGGAATCAGTCTGTTGATCATGGCGGGCATTTTGGCTCGTATGCCTGGTGCGTTGGTCGACCTGGTCAAAAACGCCGAGTTGCAACTGGTCGGCGTCATGGCCGGCCGGATCGGTGTCGAGCATCTGATCATCCTGTCGCTGTTGTTTGTCGGTGTGGTCGTCGGCGTGGTGTTTATTACGCTGGGGCAAAGGCGGATACCGACGCAGAGCGCCAAGCATGTTCGGGGACGGCGGACTTACGGCGGTACACGCCAGTATTTGCCATTGCGGATCAATCAAGCGGGTGTGATGCCGATCATTTTCGCCAGCAGCCTTCTGATGTTGCCAGCCATGTTTTTTGCCTTCTTGGGCAACATCCTCACGGGAGCGTCGTCGCAATTGAGTCAGATTGCCGACATGTTCAACCGCGGCACCTCGTTCTTATACAACCTGATGTACATCGCCTTTATTTACTTCTTTTGCTATTTTTGGACGGCGATCACGTTTAATCCCAAGGAGATGTCAGAGAACCTGAAGGACTACGGTACATTTATTCCAGGCTACCGACCTGGAAAACGTACTGCGGACTATCTGGAGAAGGTGATGGTGCGAATCACCTATGTCGGTGCTGGCTTCTTGGCGATCGTCGCGATTGTGCCCACGATTGTTTCCAGTTCTCTGGGCGTAAGTTTCACTATTGCAAGCTTTTACGGTGGTACAGGTCTGCTGATTGCGGTCAGCGTAGCGTTTGATTTGGTGCAGAAAATAGACAGCCACTTGGTCATGAGAAACTATCGAGGGCTGCTTGAATCCTGATTTTGTCAGCGGCACGTTGCTGGTGGAGTCCAAGCAGGCTGGATTGGTTTCGTGTCCCTGAAGTATGTTCTGGAAATGCGTGCCATTTTCGGACGTTCTTGCCTTGGCCCCTTGATGATTCCCCCATTTCCGAATTAAATTTGGCAGTTTGCCGAAAAACGGCTGGAGGTCAGCGATGAAGGTACGAGCAAGCGTTCGGAAGATTTGCGAGAACTGCAAGATTGTGCGGCGGCGTGGTCGAGTTTTTGTGATTTGCACGAATCCGCGGCACAAGCAGCGGCAGGGTTAACTTAGGAGCGAATTGATGCCACGTCTACTGGGTGTTGACATTCCCAACGACAAGCCGACGTTCATCTCCTTGACGTACTTATACGGCGTAGGGCCGAACACGTCACGAGAGCTTTGCCACAAGGCGGGTGTTGATCCGCACCGCAAGGCACGCGAGTTGGCGGACGATGAACTCGGCCGTTTGGCGGCCCTGTTGGAACGGGACTACGTTGTGGAAGGGCCTCTGCGGCGTCAATTGCAGCAGAATGTGAACCGCTTGCGGGACATCAAGTGTTATCGCGGCATTCGGCACCGATTGGGGTTGCCCGTTCGAGGTCAGCGGACCAGGACGAACGCCCGCACGCGAAAGGGTCCCAAGAAGACGGTCGCCGGAAAGAAGGGCGTCAAGGATCTTCACTAAGATTTGCCGCCGGGTAGGGCGCGCGATTGACTCGGCGGTGGTGGTGGGCGCGTGAATTCGGTATCAAAGGAGCGGATGGGTGGCTGTTAAGACCAAGAAAAAGAAGATTCGCCGCAACGTCACCGTGGGCATTGCCTTTATTGAGGCCACGTTCAACAACACGACGGTGACGATTACGGACACCAAAGGGGATACGTTGTGCTGGGCGAGTGCGGGCACGTGCGGATTCAAGGGGAGCCGCAAGAGCACGCCTTTCGCCGGCCAGTGCGCCGGGCAGCAGGCGGCGGAAAAAGCGATCAAATTTGGCGTGAAGGAAGTGGACGTTCGCGTGAAGGGCCCCGGATCGGGGCGAGAGAGTGCGATTACTGCCCTGCAGGCCGCAGGGTTGACGGTGAAATCAATCGAGGATTGCACACCAATCCCGCATAACGGCTGCCGTCCCCGCAAGAAGCGTCGCGTCTAGGGTGCGGAGCCTTTAGCCGAAGGGCGGGGTTTTAATAAGCGAGAGAGCGCAGCTGGCAGGTGTAAGGAGCGATCGATGCACATTCGTTGGCGGGGACTCGAATTGCCCAGCGTGGTCACCTGTGACACGGCCACGTTGTCGTCGACGTACGGCAAATTCGTGGCCGAGCCGTTCGAGCGAGGGTTCGGTGTGACCGTGGGCAACAGCCTGAGGCGCATCATGCTTTCCAGTCTGACCGGGAGCGCGGTCACGCAGATCAAGATCCGGGGTGCGCAGCACGAGTTCAGCACGATTCCGGGCGTCTTGGAAGATGTCACCGATATTGTCCTCAACGTCAAGTCTTTGGTGGTGAAGAATCATAGCGAATCCACCAAGGTCATTACCGTCGAGAAGAACGAAACCGGCGTCGTCACCGGGGCGGATGTCCGTACGGATGCCGACGTAGAAGTGATCAACCGTGAGCACGTGTTGGCGACGTTGACCGACAACGTGCCGTTCATGATGGAGATGGTCGTGGAGAACGGCCGGGGATACGTTCCCGCCTCCGAACACAGCGCCACCGATCATGAAATTGGCATCATTCCGATCGACGCCGTGTTCAGCCCGGTGATCCGAGTGAGGTACGAAATCGAAGAGACGCGGGTCGGACAGAAAACGAACTACGACAAGCTGACGCTGGAGATCTGGACGAACGGCTCGCTTCATCCGGAGATGGCGATGGTCGAGGCGGCCAAGATCTTGCGAAAGCACCTGAACCCCTTCGTGCAGTACACGCAGTTGGGCACACGGATCAGTGTTCCCGCCAAGTCGGGGGCGATCGGGCTGGACGGCTTGATGGAGGCGAAGCTCAGCCAGAGCTTGGCCGAACTGAAGTTGTCCGTTCGGGCGATGAATTGTCTGGAGTCGGAGAACATCAGCACGGTGCGGGATTTGGTCCAGCGGAACGAGGATCAGTTGCTGGAGGTCCGCAATTTCGGCGAAACGACGTTGAACGAGGTCCGGGAGAAACTCCGGCAACTCGGCTTGCACTTGGGGATGCGATTGCCGCCTCCCTCGCCGTTGTTTCGCTAATGGAAAACGCTTAGCAACCGATAGAGTTTGCGATCATGAGACACCGAAAACGTGGACGACATTTGGGCCGGACTTCCAGTCATCGTCAGGCGATGCTCAAGAATCTGGCCAGCAGCCTGTTCCTGACCGAACGCGAGGTCGATGCCGACTTGGAGGAGAATGCGCCCAAGGTCAAGGGGCGAATCGTGACCACCCTGGAGAAAGCTCGCGAAGTCAGGCCGCTGGTGGAGAAATGCATTACGATTGCCTGCCAATCGTTGCAAGCCGAGGCGGAGGCACGCCAGCACGCGACCGATGCGGAGCGGAATTCGGAGGAGTGGAAACGCTGGCGTACGGGGCCGCAGTGGCAGTCCTGGTGCCAGGCGATGGCCCCCGCCGTAACGGCTCGGCGCCGGGTTCTGCAGATGATCGGCGACAAACAGGCCGTCCGGGTTCTGTTTGAAGAAGTCGCTCCGCGCTTTGAGGCTCGCGAGGGCGGTTACACCCGCATCTTGCGTCTGGCGAAGCCCCGGTTGGGCGACGCGGGCGAGCGGGCGATCCTGGAACTGGTCGGTGTCCACGACCGCGTGAAGCAGGTGAGCGAGAAGCCGACGTTCGAAGTGGCCGAGGCAGAGCCTGCTGAGGCAACCGCCGAGCAGTAACGCTGGCCGCAAGGTGGACGGCACAGCGGCGGCGCGAAAGTCGGAGTGCCTGACCGACGGAGCACGTGTCGGAGTATCGAGGATGCACGGTGGCGAGTTTTCCGGGCGATCCCCTGCTAACCCGTCGGTGCGTGGCTTCAGCTTTACGAACTCGATGCGCCGGTTCTGTGCGGATGCGATTGTGCGTCTTCCGCCGTTGGCGCATATCGATCTAACGCATGTCGCCATCTCGTTTGCGCAAGCCCGCAAACGCACCAGCCACGGCATGTATGCTTCGCTGACGCCGATGCGTTTTGCAGGCGGAGCGTTGACGTGCCGCCGCCGGACTCGCACCTATGGCATTCAGAGGCTTTACGATGCTCAGGGACGCGAAATTCTGTATATCCTGACGTTTTACCTGCCCCGGTTCATGGATCTGGGGTTTCGCGAAAAGCTGGTTACCATTTTCCACGAACTGTGGCACATCAGCCCTTTGTTTGACGGCGATCTGCGCCGCCATCCCGGTCGGTGCTATGCTCACACGCATTCGCAAAAAGAGTACGACGCGGAAATGGAAGCTCTGGCCCGCCAGTATCTTTCCGCCGCTCCGCCGGTGGCCGCCTATGAGTTTCTGCAAGGCAGCTTCTCCGATTTGCTAGCGCGGCACGGTCGCGTTTACGGGACGAAGATCCGCCGCCCTCGGCTTCTCCGCATGGTTTGAAAATCCGGCTGTCTGCTCGCCCGAATAATTCAATTCTGCATCCTTGCGGACGCTGCGAGACGCCCATAAACATTTCAGCCGTATCATTGTAACATGTATCGCCGTTTCGTCTTAGAAACTTCTTTTCACTCCGCGCGGCGATGGTGGGATGGTTTGGCATTCCAGTTGCATTACTTGATTTGTGTTGTCGGAAGGAACGCGAACTTCTCCTCCTGCGAACTTCACCACGCCGAAACGGAGTTGGCCATGATCGAATCGACCGCTTGCCGCGTCTCTCAGAGACCCGAAATCGACTTGTTGCCGTGGGCCGATCCTTACATCGCGCAGCTTTTTCAGAAGGCGATGTTGCTGGAGTCTTCGGGCAGGGCGGAGGTGGCTGCGGAATCGCTTGCTTCGCGCGAGCACTGCCGGAGTCAGATGGAGGTGAAGGTGACCCCCGACCGGCCATCGGTAGCGATCAGCCGGCCTCTTCCCCGATTGGCTCCTCGCACGCGAAGAACTGAATCTGGACGCTCGCTGGTTCGCTGCTGAGCGCGGCCAACTTGACTTCCAGCCCGACGCCGAACGTTTCTACCAGAGACGGGCGAATTCTTGCCGGGGGGCCTTCGACTTGTTCGGCGCTGAACTGCGGAATCTGCTTCAGCGGGGGGCAGAAGGCAAGATGGATATCGCGTTGCCTTTCGTGGGGCTCGAACGAGCACCGCACCAATCCGGAGATGATCTCGCCGTCGGCCTCATCCTGGGATCGCGAGATCCGCTGCGAAACGCCGGGAGGAAGAAGTTCGCCTTCCTCTTCCTCCCCCATGGACTCGCTCAACGCCGGCGGCGGCCAAGCCGCTGCGTTCCCGGCACTCTTGTCGCTGATTGAGTTCGCCTCGACGTTCCCCGCAATGTCGAAACCGACAGGGAGTCGCCGGCCGTGGAATCTTCGGGCGGCAAACGACGCCGCTTCAGCGGTCAGCAGGATGCCCCAAAACAAGGCCAGCGGGCCTGGCGGCGAGTTGGGCGGCGACAGGGCTGCGCCGCAAACGAAAATGCCTGCCGTTGTCAGCCAGCGGACAACGCGCTCCGCACGGGCCGGAGGCGATGCGGATCGTCTCGCCTTGCCTGCGGGCCATCGCGCTGCGGCGGCCAACAGGATCAGCACGATCGCGGCCGCGACGGCCCCGGTCGAGTCCAAGGGTTGGGCAAGCGCGCCTCCCAATCGCCGGGCCAGGAGCCAGAGTCCCAGGCCAAGCAGCAGGCACACGGCCCAGTATCTGCCTTGTTCCGTCAAGCGGCTCAGCCCCAGTTCGGGTTGACTTCCGCGAACGGACGCGGGACTGACGGGCGTTGCGTGCGCCACGGTGGGCCCTCCTGCCGCCTGCGAGATTCGGCGATCTCCAGACTACGGACATCCAAGTGAACGGTTTGGGGTCTCACAACGTTGCCTGCGTCAGGGATTCAACGCAATGAACTTGACGCAGACCGGCGACGGTACGTCCAACTTCTGGCCCGTCGGCGTCAAGGCCCCGGTTTCCTGATCGATCCGAAAGCCGACGATCGTGTCGGAAGCTTGGTTGCAGGCCAGCAGGAAGCGGCCGGTCGGGTCCACGCCGAAATTGCGAGGCGTCTTGCCCTGCGTCGATTCGTGTTCCACCAGTTTCAATTGGCCGGTAACGGCGTCGGCGGCAAAGACGGCGATGCTGTCGTGTCCGCGATTGGAGCCGTACAGGAACTTGCCGGACGGATGCACTTGGACTTCCGCCGTTGAGTTGCCCTCCACGGGTCCGGCAGGCAAGCTCGATACGGTTTGCACTTCTTCCAAGGCTCCTCGCGCTGCGTCGTAGCGAAAAGCGGTCAAGCTGGAGCCCAGTTCGTTGATCACATACGCGAACTTGCCCGTGGGGTGAAAGGCGAAGTGGCGCGGCCCGGCCCCCGGAACGACGGACGCCCACGGCGGATCATTCGGTGTCAACTTGCCCGCCGCGGCGTCGAAGCGGTAGATCAGGACCTTGTCCAAGCCGAGATCAGCGACAAAAGCGAACCGATTCGCGGGGTCCAGATTGATCGAGTGGGCGTGCGGACCTTGCTGACGCCGCGGATTCACGCTCGCCCCCTGGTGCTGTACGAACGCCGTCGCGGAGCCCAATGTTCCGTTCTTGCGGATCGGCAGGACCGCAGCGCTGCCGCCTCCGTAGTTCGCGACCAGAACGTTGCGACCGCTGTGGTCGACGGCCACATGGCACGGTCCGGGCCCGCCGGAGGACTGTTGATTCAGCGGTTCCAAACGGCCGGTCGCCGGTTCGATGCGAAAGGCGTTGACAGCGCCGGTGCGTTTCCCCGCAAAGTCCGAGATCTCACCCACGGCGTACAGAAACCGGCGATTGGGGTGCAAGGCGAGAAACGACGGATTCTTTGTTTCCGCCGCCACGCCGTCCAAACGCAGGCCGCCGTCGGCCAAATCGAGCCGGCCCAGATAGATCCCTTGGCTGGCCCCCGAAGTGTACGTGCCCACGTAAATCCGCAAGCAGTCGGAGCCGGCCTGCTCCTGGTCTGCCGCAGCGGCCAGTGCCGCGACGAGTGACAGGCAGAGCACGCTCAAGGTTCCTTGAGGAAGACGCTTCATGGCATTCGCCTCCGGGGGAAACGGTTCAGTTGATCACGGACGCGCTTATTGTCACGCCACCCGGCAAACAAATCAATCGCCCCTGTGTGAACGCTGTCGGATCAAGGTTCCGGATTGCCGGCTGCGGCCGGTAGTGTGCTGGCGATGGTCTCCCGATTGGCATCGTTTAAGAAATAACGTGCCCCTCGTCAAAGCGGCCATCACGCTGTATGGGAGGATCTGCAGTAGACAGTGGGCCGTTGTTTCTCGAACGACGCTCACGGGATCTCACGTGGGTAAGCACCGGCAGCCCAGACGGCTTCGGCGTACTTGACGCCGCAGGTCAGGCCTCGATAGCGGGCCAGTGTTTCCTTAACGTTCACTGCCGCATCGGGCGACTGCGGGTTGTAGGGACGTTGGCGCACAAACGCCATCAGCTGTCCCAGCCATTCGATCGCCGCCAGCCAGTCGTTAGTGACATCGACGAACGTATTCGGCTCAAAGCCGATGGTATGGCCGGGGCCGTTGTCGTACGCATAGACATGGCGGGGCGCCTTGACGCCGTCGCGGCCGAGGATCATGCCCGGTTGCCGCAGAGCCAGCTTGCTCAGGGCGGCTGCCGTTTCGTGGTCGGGATGACGATCGTGGTCCCACAACATCAGTCCGACGTCCGGTTTGACGTCCGCCACGACCTCGGCCACGGCACGCGCGGTCTCCGCGTTCACGCTGAATTGCATTGAAGCGTATTCGAGAAAACGCATCTCCATGCCGCGTTCCAACGCCAGCCGGATGCTCGTCGCGCGCAGTTCCTGAGCGCGGCCCGCCACGGGCGCCCAGCGGTTGTAGTCGCCGATCAGATTGAGGATCACGACGCGATCGTGCCGGCGCAAGGCTTGCAAGAGGATTCCCGGAATGCCGAACACGCAGTCGTCGTAGTGCGCGCCGATCGCCAGCAGTGTCTTGTTCATCGTGGATGCCTGTGGGGATGAAGGAACGGCCCGGACGTTGTCTCGAACACCGCCGATGATCCATCAACATGCGCCATCGCGGGAGGTCTTTCAAGACCCGCGCCCGGTTGGGCCTGGTCCGCTGGCCCGCGCCGGCCGGTTGCCCGCGGACGTGAGGCCTGGGATACTTGGAGGCTGCGGCGGGCCGTCTTGCCGACGAGCGTGTGGGAGTTCCGGCTGGCTGGATTCGGGAGGCGAGCGCGTGGCCGCGCTGTGGCGTAGGCCGGCGAGTACCGAAAGGCAAGGTGAACGATGCTGGAGTTCCTTTTGGGACGCCGCAATCCGACGCGGACCTGGCAAGCTGGCCTGAGCCAGCCGTTGGCCTTCGATCTGGACGCGGCAACGCTGCATGGCGTCCGTCTGGGCGAGCCGTTGGACCGTCTTTCTCTTTTGGGACCCGATGAAAACCTGGGGACTCATCGCTCCGGCGAATTGGTCTATTCTTCTGCGGGCTTGACCGTCAGTTTCAGCCTTTCAACTCGATGCATCACTGCTTATCGGATTGTGCTGCGGGACCCCTCCGAGCCGCGGTTTCGGCCATTCAGCGGTCCGGTTTTCGCGGGGGCAGGCTGCCGGCTCGATTTGCACGCCTTGGATCAAAAGGGCTTTGTCGACAGCTTGGGACCGTACTATTGGCGGGACAGTGACGAAGACGAGTCGATCCTGTTCTACGAGTTCACCGGCCTGGAATGGCAAGTTGAATTCGGGCCGCACTTGCGTTTCAACTCGTTGATCGTCACGAGCGAACCTCTGCTGGCAGACGAGCAGCAACGGCGGGCGTACCGGGTGTCCCGTCCGTGGCCGCCCGTTGTTCAGGCTGGCGGTCGGCAGTCCGGTCGGTAGTCCGCGAGACCGGCCGCCGCCGCCGATTTTGCCGGTTTCAAGACGACGAGGCCGCGGGCTGCCGGCCCCCTGGTGCGTGCCGGACGCGGTCAGGGCCTGTCCCAACACACCTCCGCAGGCAGCATCAGTTCCTGGCCGCCCACGAATGGATAGCTGCGGAGCGTAAGCCGGTTGCCCTCGACCTGCTCGATTTCAAATCCCGTTTCGCCGCTCAGGAGATACCGCCCCGGCCGGGTTGCTTCGGCGGGCAACGGCGAGTCGAGTTCGATCTGTCGCTCGTCCACCTTGGTGATCTTCCTCGTGAGTCGGGCGGCGGGCGCGGTCAGTTTCCGGCTGCCGGCGCTCAGTTCGACGCCTTCCAACAGGTAACCTCGAACCAGTTGCCCCGAGCTGTCCAGGGTGGCCAGGCCGAACCGGCCGGTCAGGCGGAGCGGACCGAAGCGGTGCGGCTGGTCGTCCAGGGAGGACAGCACATAATCGGTGCCGCCGTCACGCTCGACGGCGACCGCCACGGCTTGATCGGTCTGCGGCTCCGCGGGCACCAGTCGCACGGCACGGATCGGCGAAGCGTCCCCCTGGAACGGACTCAGCACGGCGGCATACAGACTCTGCAAGTCCTGCGTGCCCTGGCGTTCGGCGAGGATTTGCGTGATCGGCGGCGCGTTCAGTTGATCGCCCCGAAAACTGCGCCAGCCCGGTGCG
This sequence comes from Candidatus Anammoximicrobium sp., assembly GCA_012515235.1. Lineage (GTDB taxonomy): Bacteria > Planctomycetota > Planctomycetia > Pirellulales > Pirellulaceae > Anammoximicrobium. The sequence continues at coordinate 45,223 of JAAYYU010000255.1, read as the reverse complement.
TCGGCCACCACGAGCCGGTCCAGTGGTCCGAGCAGCCACGCCTGCAGTCGGGTCCCGTCGCAATCCCACACGGCGCTACAGACCTGGGGCGGCTTCGGCACCGCGCGGAGATTCGCCAGCCAGCGGATTTCTTCGTCGATCGCCTTCGGCTCTAAACCTTCCAGCCCGACGAACCGGCCGTTGCCGTTCAGGCCGTACTGGTGCATTCGGCCGCCCCGGACGCGGAACAGGTCGACGACATAGTTGCCACCCTGCGGCAGGCGGACCAAGGCACAGGTGCGACGGTATTCGGAGCATTCGGCATAAGCGTCCGCCGAGGCCTGGATTACTTCGACGCCCGGCGAAATTCCGAACAACTCCAGCCGCGAACGCCGCTGCCTGGCGTTCTGGCTTTTGCCATCGACGGTGACCAGGTTGTGTGCCAGGGTGCTCCTGGTCCACGCGTTCCGCGGATCGTCCCAGATATAGCCGCGGTCGGAAGCCAACTCCTGGTTATAGGCGTGGTAGATCACGCCCAGCGTGTCCTCGTGCCGGTGTCCGTGCGCGCAGTAGCCGTTGAAGTAAAAGGCGGTTTGGCTGGCGTCGTTGCCGCTCCGCAGCACGCCCACTTGCCAGCCGGGGAAGTACTCCGTCCGCAGATCCAGGTCGCCCTCGCCGGTCGGGGCTTTCAGTTCCGGGTCGCGGTGCCAGAGCGCGTACTCGCTGCCTTTCTGGTCCAGCGGCCCGCCGAGCACTGTCTCCAGCAGCTTGGCGTAACGCGATCCGTAATGGTCGGCCAGGATCTCGACATACTGGGCGCTCAGGCCGCTGCCGCTGTGGGTGTCGCCGAGGACGGGCATCTTCCGGTCAGGCCGCAGCATCTGGGCCATGCTCTGGAGGGCCAGGCGGTAGCGGGGCAGATGCTGATAGGCATCGAAGTCCTGCAAGCGCTCGCCGACGGGCGGAGTGTAGCCGGGCGGGTCGGAATAGCCCGACAGCAGATCCGGAATGTCGCCCATGTTGCTCAGGTGCATGCTGGAATAGCTGGGGGATTCCTTGCAGAAGCCGTCGAAGTGGAAGCACTGTTCCAGCAGCAACTCGATGCCCTCCCTGGCCCGCCGCACGCGCTCCGGCTGACCGAACAGGATTCCGACCGCGCCGCTCAGCGCTCGTCCCGGAGCGCACTTGTTGTTGATGTCGTTGTAGTTCTCCATGTCGGCGCAGCCGGCCAGGATCAGGTCCTCGGTGATTCGCCGGGCCATGTCGGCAGAGTAGATCGGCCGGCCGTCGGGATCCTTGGCGTCGCGGGTCAGGTCGTAGGCGACGGTGATTGACAGCAGCGCGTCGCCCTCGCCGCCCGCGCCGGTGGTCAAGCGGCCTGCGCCCCAGAAGCCGGCGTCCAGGGCGCCCCCGCCGTCTTTGAACCGCACTCGCATCCGTTCGGCCGGATGGCAGATCACGCCCGGCGGAAAATGGCCGGCCCGCGGATGGCGCCCCATCTCCCGCGCGACCTCGGCCGGCTCCAGGTCGGCGAAGCAGCCGCCGTAGCTGTGATACAAGTACTTGGGATAGACCTCGGCCAGCCGTTCGAGAATCCAGGCCGTCCGTTCGGCGTAAGGCGTTTCGCCGGTCAGCGCATACAGCTTGGCCAGCCGTAACGGCAACTGCAGAGTCCACGACAGCTTCTGGGCTCGGATCACGCCCGAAAAACTCACTTGAATCGGGCGGCCGGCCCAGAGGTACGCGTGGTTGCCCAAGTCCTCGTCGGGATGCGCCTGCTGCTCCGGGTTGATATAATAGGTAAAGCTCTGGCCCATCCGCGGACAGTCCAAGCGTCCCGTCTCGGGGTACTTCTCGTTCGGGTACACGGTCTTGCAGTACTTGCACCGCAACTGGTCGGGCTGGCGGATGTTCCACTGCCACACGCCAGTCTCGCCCATCGAACACTTTTGGTTGACACAGGCCGGGCAGACCTGGCCGTAGGTGCTTCCGGGGGTGAGGTCCGGGACGATCCGGCGGAAGTACTCGCGGTCCAGTTTCAGCGAGAAGTCCAGGCTGCTGCGGTAGCTCTTGAGCACCCCCTGGGCCCAGGCGTAACGCTCGAGGTTGGCCTTGGCCGTGGCGATGTGCCGGGGTTTGTATAGCGTGCAAGGTTCGGCCCCTGCGACGCCAGTCAGGAGCAATACCGCCAGTGCCGTCAGCCAGCCACGGACCGGCAAGCGGTGCCTTTTTCTGCGAAGCGACTGTTTGGCACCGGTGCCGGCTGGCCGCGGCGGGGAGAATGTGGAGATCATGGAGCTTGCCTGGGAATTGCAATGGCTGCGGTTGATAACCCTGGAGGACCTCGGTTTGTTGCGTGCGTCCCCAAGGCACGCATCGGCAGAAGCCCGGCTTTTCGGAACCAGCCGGGCTTCTGCGCAAGTTTCCGGCCCAGGAGAGCCTGCACCGGGCGTCTGGCCTTGCCGGCGTCTGGCCCGCCGGACAAGCGAAGCGTGCCGGTTCAACCTTCCTCGACGACGTTCATGTTCATCAGCCGCGCCAGGTGGCGGATGCTGTCCATGTGGTCGCCGTAGACCACGACCCGGTGCAGCAGCGTCATGGCATCCTCCGTCTGCAGCACACTGCTCCAGTTGGCCGCCATCTTGGCTGCGTCGCGCACTTCGGTAACGATTTGGGTGCGACAGCCGCGCACGGATTTTTCCGGTACTTCGATGATCTTGCCGGTGGAGCACAGGATCGTATCCAGGTTGATCAATTTCCCGCGCGTGATCGTTTCGCCGACACGGTAATGGACTTCGGGCACGCAGCCGCTGCCGCCCACCTCGGAATGTCCCCGCAGCAGGTAGGGCGCCGGCGGGCTGTCCGGGCCGTCCAGTTGCAGCGGCGCGGTGCAGTGGGCGGTCCACAGCGCGTTGCGCGAGGTATCGAAGGTCGCGTTACCCTGGAAGCTGGCACGATCCGCCGCGTATTGGAACAGCAGCATGGTCAACAGCGAGTCCATGTCGCCTTCGCACGCGGCGGGGAAGCCGGCGTCGCGGAGACGGGCAAAGCCCAGGCAGGGAAAGCCTTTCGCCAACCAGCCCATGCAGGTGCCGATGGCCAGTCCTTGGGCGTGCTGCTGTTTCATCAGGTTTTGCAGCGCGATACTGACGCGGGCCGCCTTGGCGATGTCCTCCGCGTTGGGCTCGATGATGGCCTTGGCCCCTTTGGTCCAGCGTTCGGTCTCGGCTGCAACCGTCTTCTCGTCGGCGGCGGCGATCAGGTCGTTGAATGTCTTCTCGTCGACGGCCACCACGTCGGCCCCCAACCGCTTCTTGACTTCGTCCGGCGACTGGGCGGGCGCGGTGCCGCGGGCGGGCGGGAACAGCAGGATTCGGGTCTGACGCATCATGGGGATGACCCGCAACAGACGCAGCGCTCGTTCGAGTTCATCCAGGTTGCCGGTAGGAAACAGGGTGACTGGATGGCCCTGCCGCTGCCACCGATGAGGATACATCCAATCGTGGCCGCTGGCCGGCAGCGAAAAGACGATCATCGGATGGTTGGCGTCGAGGACCGGCTGCACCAGCCGCGTCAAGGCGAAGCAGTTCAGGTTAATGGCCAGCACCGGCGTGCCGGGGCCCGCTTGCTTTATCAAGGCCGCCGTCTGCTCGGCGTTGATCGATTGGCCGATCAGCAGTTCGATGTTCCCCAGCGCCTTTTCCGCCTCGACCAAGCGGGCTTTCATGGCTTCCAGCTGTTTGGGATCGGCGTTCCAGCCGCGGTCTTCGGGTCCCGGATTGCCGGCGAACATGACGCAGATCCGCGACTTCTTCGGTGGCTTGGGCGGCGTATCCGAGGTCCAAGCGTGCGTCCAGGTCGCACTGGCGAGCATCAAACCTCCGGCCGCCACGCCGGTTCCCAGAAACTCTCGTCTCGTACACTGTTCACACATCGAAAGACCCTCCCTTGAAATGCATCAAGCCGGAACGGTTAGGAACTCGTTTTTCGAACGGTGCAGGCGGCGCTTGTCGGGACCGGCCTGTAGTCCGGTCCCGAACCAATTCCAGCAGAACGCCGCGCGGAAGGCAAGCACCAAGGCAAAAAAACAGAAATTCGGAGAAGGGAGACCGCGACCGCCCTTGACACCCGCGGGAATCGGCGGCCCTGCGCCGGTCACTCCAGCGGCAATCGGACCACGCGGCCGCCCTCCGCCGCCGAGCGGTCGATGGCCAGGCACAGTTCGTGGGTGCGGTAGGCGTCCGCTACGTTACAGTGCGATTCGTGATCTTGCCGGATGCAATCCACAAAGTGGTTGATCTGGGCGTCGAACGGATGATGGTGGACGTCGCCCGAATCCGGCAGGATCGTGGGGATGGTCGCCCAACTCCGCTGGCCGGGCAACAGCCGTTTGGACCACAAGCGGTTGTCTCGCAACGAGCCCTCGGTGCCGATCAGATCGATATTGAACGCATACGGGATGTCCGCGTCCAGCAGCACCGACGACTTGGCGATCGTGCCGTCGTCCAGTTTCATGGTGGCAACCACGTTCGCGTCGTATTCGTAGAGTTGTTTTTTGTTGTTTGACATCGCCGATACCTCGACGACTTCGCGCCCGGACAGGAATCTGACGGCATCCAGGGCGTGGCAACCGGCCAGCAGCGTGGCGCTGCCGCCCGTCTTGAACGTATGCGCCCATTCCCAGCCGCTGTACCAGGGGCCGATGCCGTGCCAGTAGTCGATTTCGATGTACAGCAACTCCCCGATCGCGCCGGCGGTCAGCAGCGACCGCAGCGATTCCAGCAGCGGGTTCCAGCGGAGCACGAAGCTGACGATGCTCTTGACGCCCGCCCGCGCGACGGCGTCCCGCAACGCCCGATTTTCGTCCAGGGTGATCGCCATCGGCTTTTCGACCAGCAGATGCTTGCCGGCCTGGGCCGCCGCGATGCCCAGGGGGGTGTGAATCTGGTTCGGGCCGCTGATGTTGACGATGTCCACGCGCGGATCGGCTAGCACTTCGTCGACGTTGTCCCGTGCGGGGCAAGCGAGCCCGTACTTGTCGATCAGCCGCTGGGCGCTTTCTCGCCGCCGGCTGCTGACCGAAACGATCTGCACGTGCGGATTGCGCAGCCAACTGGCCGCATGCGCGAACGCCACATCCCCGACCCCGTGAATGGCCACCCCCAGTTTCTTGTCCATTGCGATCTCCTTGCCAAGCCGTGTGTTCCTGAACTGCACTGCGGTGCTTGGCCCGCTATCTTAACCGTTCCGCGCCGTCAGGGGCAGCCAGAAAGGTCACGACGGCGCCCATTTCGGGCTTCAGGTAGACGCCCTCCTCCTCGGCGGGCACCGTCAGTTGGACTCGGACCGGGATGGCGCCTTTGGCCCGGTCGGCGATGGGCATCAGCCGCGAGACGACGCCCCGATAGGTCCGGTCGGGGAAGGCTTCCGCCCGCACCCGGCAGGCCTGCCCGACGAAGACGCGGGCAATGTCGCGTTCCTGGATGGACAGATCGACTTCCAGGTCCGACAGGTCGGCCATTTCACACAGGCTGTACGACCCGTTGAACGCCACGGGGTTGACGATATTTCCCTCCTCCGCATTTTTGCGGAGAATCGTGCCGGCGATGGGAGCGCGGACGGTGCAGTTATCCAGCCGCCATTGGGCGCGCACCAGTTCGGCTTCGGCCTGTCGGACGTCCGCCCGCGCCGCCGCAATCCGTTCCTCGCGGGGCCCTTTGCGCATCAATGTCACCGCTGCCTGCAGACGCTCGACTTTCTTCTTCAACGCCAGGTAGGCCGCTTCCGACTGTTCAAACACCAGCGGGGAAATCGTGCGCGACTGGCGCAACTCGGAATTCCGCTTCCATTCCGCCTCGGCCTGCGGCAGTTGGGCGTCCGCTTCGGCCAATTCCGCCTCGGCCTGGGCGATCTCCTCCGGCCGGTTGCCGGCCTCCAATTCCCGCAGGCGCTGCCGGGCTGATTCCAGCAGCGCCAGCGCCCGCTGATGCTCCGCAGCAAACTCCGTCGTCTCGATTTCGGCCAGCACCTGGTTCTGTTCGACGCGTTGGCCTTCCTCAAAGAGCACTTTCAACAGGCGTCCGCTCACCTGCGGGCTGACCAGGATCTCCCGGTGCGGGATGACGTAGCCCTTGGCTTCCAGTGCAATGGGATCGGGGACGCTCGCCGCGGCGGGGGCGGGGGATTTCGCCGGTGGCGAGTTCGTCGCCTGTTTCGCTTTCCCGCTGGCCGGCGGCGCGGCGGTCGAGCCACCGTTGTCGGCGGCGCCGCGCTGCACCTCCTGGTAGTACAGGTAGCCCAGTCCGCCCGCCGCGCCGGCCAAAAGCAGGCACAGCATCCACGGCACGAGGTGCGCTTCCGGACGATGCGCGCGGACCTCGGGCGGCAGACGCAACGAGCGCACCCGTTCGCCCAACGCGCTTTGGCGATCAGCGACTGCTGCCGGCTTGGCGTCCTCGATGGGTCCGCCCGCAGAGATATCCGGACTGTTCAAGGTAGACTCCGACAGGAAAAGGCCGTTTGGCGCCGTTCGAGAGATGAGGGAGCGGACGGGCACGCGTCGCCTGTTTCGATTCGGCCGCAAAACCGGTGGTTAGCGCCGTGCCGCTCACGTGTCATCGGACCGTGGTTCCTCGAACGATGCCTGGTGCTCCGTTGTCCTTGACGGAGGGTCCGTCAGGGCGAACTTCCGTCCACCGCAGGAGGGGCATCCACTCCGAGGCGTCCATCCCGCGATGCCTGAGCACGCAGTAGTATTATCCTTGCCCGCCGCCCCGTGACCAGCCGCTGGGACCTGCCAGAAGGAGCAAGTTGTGCCGAAAGCGCCCACGAACAACAGCTGTAACGATTTTATCCCAACCCAAACGTTGCGTTTCCCGCCACCGAAAGAACCTGTTTGCCACCCGGCTCTTGCGGCGCGACTGGCGGCAACCGCGGTGGGCCGGAAGGAGCAAACGCCATTTCGCACGCCCCGTCTTGATTCGCCCCGCCGGACGTGTACCTTGACGCAGGATGGGGAATTCACCAGGTACCCTTGTACCGTTGTTTCTTTCAGGAGAGTTTTCATGCGTTGTCAGACTGCTGTTCTGCGGGGATGGATTGTGTGGCTGTTCGTCTCGTCCGGTCTGTGGGCCGCGGAGCCGGCTTACCAGTTGGTGGTCGTGACCGATCCGCCGGACGCCATCTACACGGTCGGTCAGCCGGCGAAGTTCACGGTGACGCTGAAGAAGGGCGGTCAGCCGGTCACGGAGGCCGACCTCGTATGCACGCTCGACAAGGACGGCATGCCGCCGGCGACGCAGAAGAAGCTGACCTTGGGCAACGGGACCGCGGTGATCCAGGGGACGCTGGATGAACCTGGGTTCTTGCGCTGCCGCGTGAGTTGCACGGGACCGGACAAGCAGGTGTTGACGGCGACTGCCGGAGCCGCGTTTGACCCGCTGAAGATCCCGCCCAGCCTGCCGGTGCCGGAGGATTTCGACGCTTTTTGGGCCCAGCAGAAAGCCCGTTTGGCGTCGGTGCCGATGTCGCCCCGGTTCACGCCAGTCAAGTCGCCCGTGGACGGCATCGAATGCTTCGACGTCGAGATCGCGTGCGTGCCGCCGCGGCCGGTGTGCGGATACTTTGCTCGCCCGATCGGTGCGGCGCCCCGCAGCCTGCCGGCGATGCTGCTGGTGCACGGGGCCGGCGTGCGAAGTTCCAGCCTGGGCGGCGCAGCCGGGTCGGCCAAGCGGTACACCGCGCTGGCGATGGACATCAACGCCCACGGCATCGTCAATGGCAAGCCGGACGCCTTTTACCGGGAACTTGCCGCGGGCGAATTGAAGGACTACCGCGCCGCCGGCCGCGAGGACCGGGAGAAGTGCTACTTCCTCGGCATGTTTCAGCGGCTGGTGCGCGCGATGGAGTTTCTGACCAGCCAGCCGGAGTGGGACGGCCAAGTGCTGATCGTCAAGGGTTCCAGTCAGGGAGGCGGCCAGGCCATCGCCGCGGCGGGACTTGATCCGCGCGTGACCTTCATCTCCGCCGGCGTGCCGGCCATCTGCGACCACACCGGCAAGGCGGCCGGCCGCATCAACGGCTGGCCGAAACTCGTCCCCGACACGGACGGCAAGCCCGACCCCAAGATCCTCCAGGTCGCCCGCTACTTCGACAGCATGAACTTCGCAGCGCGGGCCAAAGCCGAGGCGATCTTCAGCGTGGGCTTTATCGACGGCACGTGCGCGCCCACGAGCGTCTATGCCGCGTACAACAACCTGCCGGGCAAGAAGCAGATCGTCAACGAACCCTTGATGGGCCACTCGGTCTCGCCCCGGCTGGAGCGGGCTACCGAAGCGGCGATTCTGCAACACATCGCCGCCAAGAAGAACGTGACGAAGTGAGACCGGCGGTTTCGCCAGTAAGACTCGCCGGATTCTGGCGGATGGACAGCCGACAAGGAGCGAATCATGAAACGACGCGAGTTTCTGCACGCGGCAGGCGGCGGGCTGTTGGCGCTGGGCGCCGCCCGAATTCCCGCCCGGGGACGGGAGCGGGAGGACCGCCAAGCCCAGCCGGAAGCGGGCACGGGACGCCGGCCGCAGGACGAAGCCGATGCGGCGCAAGCGGCCTACTACTGGTCCTGGTGGGGCTGGGAGCCGCTGGCGCATTACCGCCGCACCGGCGGCGTGGTGGGCGCGGTGGATGTCAGCGCGCCGGGGTTTTCCCAGTGGTACGAGCGGCTCCACTCCGAGGAACTGGTGCGCACGATGGCCCGACTGGGCGTCAACCTGGCGGTGACGCATTTCTTCAAGGGGTTTGGCCTGAAGCACGAACGCGCGGAGCAACAGCGGACGGCCGAACTGGTGCGCGCCGCCCATCGTCACGGAGTCCGGGTGCTGGGGTACTGCCAGCAGCGGTCGCTGTACTACGAGACCTTTCTGGCCGAGGAGCCCCAGGCGGAAGCGTGGATCCAGCGCGATGCGGACGGCAGATGCCGGACGTGGGGCAGCGCCTATTTTCGCTGGGCGCCGTGCCTCCACAGCCGCGAGTTCCGGGCGTACATGAAACGGGTGATTCGCGTCGGCCTGGAGGAGATCGGCCTGGACGGTTTGCACTTCGACAACGACTACTGCGAGCCCTGCTACTGCCCGCGGTGCGAGCAAGCTTTTCGCAGCTGGCTGGCCGCCCGCTGGCCCGATCCGCGCGACCGGTTCGGACTGGCGTCGTTCGCTCATGTTCGTCAGCCGCCGACGCTGGCATCGGCGGGGCGGATTATCGATCCGCTGGTGCAGGCCTGGGTCCGCTTCCGCTGCGAGAGTCTGGGGGAGTACCACCGCGACGTCACCGAGTATGCCCGCAGCCTGCGGCCCGACGTGATCCTGTTGGCCAATCCGGCCCATCCGCGCGGGCCGGACGGGCCGTATCGCCGCAGCGTCTGGGCGCCGGCGGTCGGTCGGCACCTGACCCTGATGTTCGCCGAAAACGGAAATGCGGCGGGCATCTCGGACGGCGCGATGATCTCGCAGATCCGGGCCTACAAGCACGCGGCCGCCATCGGCTATCGCGTCGTGTCCACGACCTGGAAACGGGGCAAAGGCATCGCGGGCCTGAGCGGCCTGGCCCTGCCGCAGCAGCCTGAGGAGGTCACGCTCCAGGTGGCCGAGGCGGCGGCCTTTGGCGGGATTCCGGGCACCAACTGGGCGCTGCGCCCCGACGGTCCCGGCGATCGGATGCGGATCGACGTGCCCGAGTTGCAGACCGCCCTGGGACAGTATCTGGAGTTTGCCCGGCAGACGGAAAGACTCCGGCTCGGTGCCCGGCCGGTCCGCGACGTGGCCGTCTTGCAGACGTTCGCCTCGCTGGCCTTCGATGCCTCGGCGGCGGCGTTTCTGGTGCTGGGTGCCGAGGAATCGCTGATCCGCCACGGGTTCGCGTGGGAGACCGTGTTCGGCGACAACCTCGGCCCGCTGGCCGGCTGCGGAGCCCTGCTGCTGGCCGGCCAGTCGCATTTGAGCGACGACGAGTGCCGCGCGATCTGCGACTTTGCCCGCCGCGGAGGCGGCCTGGTGCTGGCGGGCGACAACGGCCAATACGACGAGCACGGGCGGAGCCGGAGTCGGAATCCGTTGCAGGATCTGGCCGGTCCGCAAGTCGTGCGTTTGGAAGCAAGTCTGGTGCGGGCTGCGGGCGAGTCGAGTTATGCCGAACGGTTGACGTTGCCCAAGGGCCACCAGCAGGTCGCCGCCGCAGTGCAGAAGGCCCTGGGGAATCGGGGTTCCGTACGGCTGCTGGGAAGCGACACGGTGGCGCTGGCAGCGTATGAACTGGGCGACAACCGGCTGGCGGTGCATTTGGTCAATTACGCCGCGCCCCAGGCGCCGAAGGGCTTGAAACTGGCGTTGGGGCCGCGCTGGAAAGACGCCGCCCAAGTCCGATTGCGGACGGCCGAGACGCCTGAACAGACGCTCGCCGTCGCCGAGAACGCCGTCGAGATCCCGCCGTTTCCCGTGTACGCGGTGGCGGTTGTCGGGTAGAAGGAAACCGGGTAGAAGGAAACCGGGTCCCGTGAGCAGCTTGAACCAGGGGAGACACTAGCCATGACGACGGATTCATCCAGGGCCGTTTCGCGGCGAACCTTCAACCGGGGCGTGTGGGGAATCGCGGCGGGGACGCTCGCCGCCGGCCATCCGGCGAGGCACGCCTCGGCGGCCGACCAACCGGCGGCGCGGACCGGGTACATCGACATCCACGTGCATCTCACGCAGCCCTGGGCCGGCCGGCCGATGCTGGCCGTCGAAGGCCTGCTCAGCTGGATGGACCAGCACGCCGTGGCCCAGGCCGTGGTGTTGCCCTTGGTTTCGCCGGAAAGCTGGTACTACACCATCGGCTGCGATTGGGTGCTCCAGCAGACGGCGTCTCACCGCGACCGGCTGATCCCGTTCTGCGACCTCGACCCGCGAACCGTCTATCTGAAGCCCAAGGACATGGCCCCCGTGTTGGCCCGCTATGTCGAGGCGGGCGCCAAGGGGCTGGGCGAGCACAAGTGCGGCGGGCCGATCGACGACCCGAACAACCTGCACGTGTTTCGCGCTTGCTCCGAGTTGAAGCTGCCCGTGTTGTTGCACATGGACACCATCCGCAACATCGACGCGCCCGGCCTGCCGGGGCTGGAGCGGGCGCTGCAGGCGGCGCCGGGGGCGATCTTCATCGGCCACGCCACCACGTGGTGGTCGTCGATCTCTGCCGACGTCAGTCCGCAGACGCTGGGCGGCTATCCGAAAGGCCCCGTCAAGCCCGGCGGCGCGATCGAGCGGTTGATGGACAAGTATGAGAATCTGTACGGCGACCTGTCGGCCGGCAGCGGCTTGAACGCCATCCGCCGCGACCCCGACTTCGGCCGCGAGTTCCTGATCCGCCGCGCCGACCGCCTGTTGTTCGGCACCGATTATCTGGCGGAGGGCCAGCAGGTAGACCAGTTCGCCTTCCTGGAGCAACTGCAGTTGCCGGCCGAGGTGCAAGCCAAGATCTTCCGCGACAACGCCCGCCGGGTCCTGGGCCTCTCGGCCCCAGCCTGACCGTCGAAAGCGCACGGGGCGGACCACGTTCACCGCGCGGCGGGCCGGGCGCCCTCCGGGCCGAGGCGGCCCAACAGACGCAGCAGGCCGTCCAGGATCGTCAGTGGATGGGGCGGGCAGCCGGGAATGTACAGATCCACGGGCACCGTGCTGTCCGCCCCGTCGTGTTGTTCGGAGTGGCCGGCGAACGGTCCACCGGCGATCGCGCAGGCCCCCACCGCGATGACCAGTTTAGGAGCCGGCGTCGCTTCGTACGTCTTGCGCAGCGCCAGCCGCATGTGCTCGGTGACGGGGCCGGTGATCAGCAAGCCGTCGGCGTGCCGCGGCGAGGCGACGAGCTGGATTCCAAAACGCCCCAGATCGAAGACCACGGTGGTGAGCACGTTGATGTCTGCCTCGCAGGCGTTGCAGCCGCCCGCGCTGACCTGCCGCAACTGCAGCGAACGGCCGAACAGCCGGCGCGCCTTGTCGTCCAACGCTTCGGCCAGCCGGAACGTGCGCCCGTCGATCAGCAAGTCCTTGCGGGTCCGCGACGCCAGCCGATAGTCCTGGGAAAAGGCGATGGCGTTTGCGGGGCAAGCCTGCGCGCACTCGCCGCAGAACAGACAGCGGCCCAGGTCCAGACGAGGCCCGTTGTCCGCGAGCGCGATCGCGTCCGTCGGGCAGGCTTCGGCGCAGCGCCGGCAATCGCCCGTACACTTGGCCGCGTCCAGCACGGGCAAGCCGCGGAAGCGGTCCGGAAGCCGCGGCGAATCGCCCGCCGGGAACGAGATCGTGCGGTGCCCTTGTCGAAGGCGTTCAGCGAGGATGGAAAACATGTTCGTCGCTCACAAATCATGCCCGCAGTACGAGAGATTGAAGCTCTTGTTGCACACCGGAAAATCCGAGATCGGTTCGTTGCGCAGCGCCATCGCCAGGCCGATCCAGTTGCGGAACGAAGGATCGACGACTTTGTAGTGGGTGAAACGCCCGTCGCCACCGGTGACGGCCACGTGGCAGATTTCGCCGCGCCAGCCCTCCACCAACGAGACCACCAGGGCGTCGGGCCGCAACGGTCCGAGGTCCCGCCGCGGCTCGCCGCGCGGCAAGGCCCGCAGTTGTTCGCTGACGAACCGCGTGGAACGCTGCACCTCCAGCCACCGCACGTAGGCTCGCGCGAAGACGTCGCCGGTGTGCCAGGTGGACACGGGGACCTGCGCGAACCGGAAGAATCCCGCCGGGAAATCGCGCCGCGCGTCCCGGTCCACGCCGCAGGCCCGCGCGGCCAAACCGACCAGTCCCAACTGGTCGCAGACCGCCCGCGGCACCACGCCCGTCCCGTCATAGCGGGCCATCGCCGACGGCGAGTGCCAGAGCAGTTCCACCGCCCCGGCGACATCCTTATAGGTCCGCGCCACGCGGCTCAGGATGTCGTCGCACCGCGGCGGATCGACGTCGAACACCACGCCGCCGGGCCGCACCAGCCCGCGCCCAAACCGGCTGCCGCAGAGCACTGCGGTGGTGTTCAGGAAATCGCCGCGCAGCCGGCCGCAGAAGGCGGACGTCGGCAGAAAGCCCACATCCACCGCCAGCGCGCCCAGGTCGCCCGTGTGATTCGCCAGCCGTTCCAGCTCCAACGCCACGGCCCGCAACGCCTGGGCGCGCAGGGAGGCTTCCCGGCCGGCCAGGGCCTCGACCGCCTGACAGTAGGCCGTCGTGTGCCCGATCGTCGTGTCGCCGGCGAGGGTCTCCAGGTAGTGGACCGTGCGCTTGTCCGGGCCGCCGGCCAGTCGCCGTTCAACGCCGCGATGCTGGTAGCCCAGTTCGATCTCCAAATGCAAGACGCGCTCGCCCAGACACTGGAAGCGGAAATGGCCCGGTTCGATCACGCCCGCATGGACCGGCCCCACCGCCACCTCGTGAACCTCTTCCCCGGCGACGCGGAAATAATCGGTCACGCACGGCTGGATCGCCCGTCCCGGCTCCCGGTTCCAGGCGTCGCGGCCGGCGCGGTAGGAAGGATGGAAGCGAATCGGCTTGAACCAGGGATGCCCCTCGGGCTTGAGGCCCCACTGCTCGGCGATTTCACGCTCGAACCAGTGGGCCGCCGGGCAGTGCGGCGTGAGCGCCGGATAGCGGTCGGACACGTCCGTGGCGAACACGCGCAGCGCGGCCGCCGCCGTCTCGCTCGTGATCGCATACAACCGCACCGACTGGCTGCTGCAGGGCTGGCCGAACAGCGCAGACAACTGGCAGCCGGCGGTCAACTGGCCCGCCAGTTCGTCGCGGAAGTCATCGCCCGGCAACACCGGGATCGCGCTCAGGGCGAGCGGCTGGCAATTCGACGAGCAGACGTGTCTGGCGATCATCGCGGCAAAAGCTCCTCGGCAGTCGCGACGGCGGTAGCCGGCGCGGCAGCCGTCCGAAACCCGCTTGCCGCCTCGTCCAACGCGCCACGGAACCAGGTGGGGATCCACAAGCCCAGGGTCAAGGTGAGTGCCAGCAACACGGCCGCGGGAACGACCGACCACAGCGGCTCGCCGCGCCGACGCGGGGCTGGCGGTCCCTTTCCCAACGCTTCGCCCTGCGCCATCGGCAGGACAAGATTGGCCATGCCGATGAAGATGAGCCCCAACAAAGCCAGGTACAACACGGCGACGACGTAGTGGTGCTGGTCCAACGCCGCCTTGAGGATCGTGAATTCGCTCAGGAACGTCCCGAACGGCGGCGAGCCGGTGAGGGCCAGAAAACCGGCCAGCCACAAGACCCCGGTGACCGGCAGCACTCGCCGGATGCCCCGCACGTCGGCGGTGGATTTCGTGGCGTAGGCGGCCAGAATATTGCCTGCCACCAGAAACATCGCCGCCTTGGTCAGCGAGTGGTTGACCGCGTGCAGCAGCGACCCGAACACGCCGACGCCCCCCAGGCCGACGCCCAAGGCCAGCAGGCCCATGTGCTCCACGCTGGAGTAGGCCAGCAAGCGTTTGAAATCCGCCTGCCGCTGCAAGAACGCGGCGGCCACCAGCACCGAGGCCAGACCGAACAGGATCAGCAACCCTTGGCTGAAGTCCGCCTGACCGGCGGCGACGCACAACTGGTGCATCCGCAGAATGCCCAGAAACGCGCAGTTCAGCAGGGCGCCGGACAACAGCGCGGACACCGGAGAAGGCGACTCGCTGTGGGCGTCGGGCAACCACGTGTGCAACGGAGCCAGGCCCATCTTCGTGCCGTAGCCGACCAGGAAAAACACGAACGCCACCTTCAACCAAGGACCGTTCAACTGCGCGGCCTGCTGCCGCAAGCTGTCGACGAGCAACGCCGCCTGGCCGCTCCGGACCCCCGCCGCCGCGACGGCCAGCAGAAAATTGCCCAGCAACGCCAAGGCGATTCCGACCGAACAGATCAGCAGGTACTTCCAAGTCGCCTCCAGCGAACGGTGATGACGATGGAAGTAGATCAGCGGAGCGGTCGCCAGCGTGGTCGCCTCCACGCCAACCCACAACAGGCCGAAATGCCGACTGAGCGTCACCAGGGTCATCGACGCCAGGAACAGCAGCAGGCAGCCGATGAACACGGCCTCGGGCTCGTTGATGAACAGGAACCCCTCTTCGATGTCCACGTGCCGCGACCGCTGTTCGTCGCGCAGATAGCCCAGACTGTAGACGGCGGCGGCGAGAAACAAGACACTCGCGATCGTCAGGAACACCAGGCCCATCGCGTCCACGCCCAGCCAACTCTGCGGCGAAACCGCCGGACGCGCCCACCACAGGCGGACGGTCAACGCCAGGTGCGCCGCGCCCGCCAGCAGCAGGATCGCACGCCGCGCCCCCCGCGGACTGGACGCGAACGCGGCACACCCCGCCAGGGCCGGCGTGAGAATCAAGGCCAACAACACGCTCATGACGGTTCTCTCTTCTCGGAGCCGCTCGCCCCACGGAGCCAGACTCCCTGCAATGACCGTTTCCCGCGCCGGCAGGCCGACTGTCCGCGGCCCGTCCCGGCGGGGAAACCGGGTCTCAATCCCGCAACTCCGACAGCTTCTGCACGTCGATGTGATCGAACTCGCGGGCGATGTGGAACACCGCGATGCCCATCACGAAGACGGCCACAAAAACGTCCAGCAGAATGCCCATCTCGACCAGCAGCGGTTCTTCGTGCGCCAGGGCCAGGCCGAACACGAAAATGCCGTTCTCCAAAACCAGGTAGCCCAGGACCTGCATCAACGCTTGCCGCCGTGTGACGATCACGAACAAGCCGCTCAACAGCGTCGCCACCGCCACCGGCATCGCCAGACGGGACACCAGCGGCACGCCGGGCGGCAGTTGGAATCGCGCTCCGATCCAGAACGAGAACACGATCAACAACGCCCCCAACGCCGTCGACGCGGACGGCCCGACGACCGGCGAGGCTTCCCGCTGGGCGTTGGTCGCCCGCAGCGTCCTCGTCAACCACCACGGAAACGCCAGCCCCTTCAGGCCGAAGCTGCCCGCGGCAATGACCAGCAGCGGCCACGTCAGGCCGTGCGTGCTGACCAGCAGCGGCAACGCTCCCAGCACCATGCCCTGGATGGCTACCAACCGGATGCTGGACCGCAGCCGGCCCATGCCCAGCAAGGCCAGGTTCGTGAGCATGACCACGATCAGGATGAACTCGGTGATCGAAGCGGGCACGTGCTTGGTTCCTTGTTCTGCCGCCGGCGCCGGCGGCTGCGGGTTAGACGTTTGCGGCTCCGGCCGCGAGCCGGCTCATGTGTGCGACTCCAGCACCAGGGCCAGGACGGCCAGCACCGCGGCCCCGACCAGCAATTGGGGAACGCGCGTCAGCCGCAACCGCGCCATGCTCGATTCGACGACGCCGATCACGACGGCCAGACCAAAGACGCTCGCCAGCGAAACGCCCAGGTCCAGCCAGGGGTGCGGCGCGCGGGGCACCACCACGCTGACGACCAGGGCCGACAAGAGCCACAACTTGAGCGCCGCTCCGTACACGATATAGGCCAGATCCGGGCCGCCGTGGTCCAGCACCATGACCTCGTGAATCATGGTCAGCTCCAAGTGCGTGTTGGGATCGTCGACCGGGATCCGCGAGCATTCGGCCAGCAGGACGAGGAACAAGGCCACCGCCACGAACAACAACACCAGTCCGGCGTCGAGCCACAGCGCGCCGCTGACGTGCTGGTGCAATCCCGTGAGTTCGAACCCGCCGGCCCCGCCGATCGTCGCCTTGGCCACGGCCACCAGGCCCAACAGCAGCGCGGGCTCCGCCAAGGCCGAGAAGAAGACCTCGCGACTGGCCCCCATCCCCTCAAACGCCGAACCCGTGTCCAACGCCGCCGCGACGGTAAAGAACCGCGCCAGGCCGAACAGGTAGGCGAACAGCACCAGGTCGCCGGCAAAGTGGAGCGGCGCGCCGCAAGGGCCGAACGGCACCAGCAGCACCGCCGCGACCGTCGCGGCCAGCGCCACGATGGGGCCGGCCCGAAAAACCCACGACGTGGTGCGGCTGTACACCGCGCCTTTGCCAAGCAGCTTGCGGAGATCGTAGTAGGGCTGCAGCAGCGGCGGCCCACAGCGCCCCCCAAAGGCCGCCTTCGTGCGGTTGATCACGCCCAGCAGCAGCGGCGCCAGCAGCAATGCAAAGACCGCTGGAAAAAAACTGGAAAACTCGTTCGCGTGGGACACGGTGCGACTCCGGGCTAGAACAACCTCGTTGGACGGGCCGCCAACCACGCCGCACACTGGTCGAACCACTCGCCCAGTCCAAACTGCCAGGCCAGCAGGATCACCAGCGTCAAGGCGATGTACAGCACATACAGATTCAGCCGCCCGTGCTGCAGCCAGTGCAGCCGGGACAGGAGCCAACTGAGCCCGCGGTAGGATCGCGAAAACAGGCCGCTCAGGAACACGTCCTCGTGGTGCGTCCGAGCCGAAGCCGCGTCGGGAAACAGCCCGCTGGGTTCGTGAACGTGCTTGTGGGTGCGCAGCACCGGGGCAAAAAAATCGGCCAGCGGCTGGACGAACGACGTCGAGGTGTACTGCATGCGGGCCGTCGGCGCGGCGTACCCGCAGTCCCAGGTCGCGCCCTCCTGCACCTCCCGCGACCGCAACAGACCCCGCCGGATCGCCGCCAGCAGGCCGATCAACGCGAGCACGGCCAGACTCGCGGTCACCACGGCGCTCAGCGGACCCTCCGCCGCCGCGAGGCCCCGAGCGATCGCGCCCCGCGGTTGGTCCAGGACTACGGCCAGAACGGGCGTCAGCCCGGCCAACAGCGGGCGGACCGCCAACGCCGCCAGCAAGCATCCGGCCGCCAGAACCAGCATGGGGATCGTCATCAGCCAACCCGGTGCATGGGCTTCGGCCGCGGAACGTGTCCGCGGTTCGCCCAGAAACACAATCCCCAGCGACTTGGTGAAACATGCGGCGGCCAAGCCGCCGATCAACGCCAGGCCGCCGATCGTGGCCAAGGCCAGCACGCTTCCGGAGGAGGTGGCCAGCGAGGCTTCCCGGAATGCCTGCAAGGCGCTCAAGTAGATCAAGAACTCGCTGACAAATCCGTTCAGCGGCGGCAGCCCGCAGATCGCTGCGGCGCCAACCAGAAAGGCGGCGCCGGTCAGCGGCATGCGCTTCAACAGACCGCCCAACTGATCCTGCTGCAGCGTGCCCGCGCCGTGCAGGACCGCGCCCGCGCCCAGGAAGAGCAAGCCTTTGAAGATCGCGTGATTGAGCACGTGCAGCAGCCCGCCGCCAAAGCCCAGCACGGCCAGCGCGGGCGAACCGGCGCTGAGCCCCAACAGGCCCACGCCCAGCCCCAGGGCAATGATGCCGATGTTCTCGACGCTGTGATACGCCAGCAGCCGCTTCAAATCGTGCTGGGCCAGCGCGAACAGCACGCCCAGCACGCCGGAACTCAAGCCGATCGCGACTAGCACCCAGCCCCACCAGGCCGGCGGCGGGCCGAGCAGGGTCAAGGCCCGCAGCAAACCGTAGATGCCGGTCTTGATCATTACCCCGGACATCACGGCCGATACGTGGCTGGGCGCCGCAGGATGCGCTTCGGGAAGCCAAACGTGCAACGGCATGAAGCCGGCTTTGGCGCCGAACCCGACCAGCGCCAACAGAAACAGGACTCCCGCCAGCGTTTCGCCCAAGCGGCCGGCGGCCCGGGCCGCTGCCAGCGCCGTGAAGTCCAGCGACGAAGCGCGCGAAGCGAACAGGGCGAAGAACAGCAGCAAGCAGGCCGCGCCCAGGTGGGAGGCGATCAGGTAGATCCGGCCGGCTTCACGCACGCTGCAATCCTCGTCTTCGAACGTGACGAGGAAATAAGACGTCAGGGCCATGCCCTCCCAGGCCATGAGAAACAGCACGCCCTGCCGCGCCGCCACGACCAGCAGCATCGCGGCCACCAGGGAGTTGAAGAACAGCCAAGGCGGGCCCAGCAACTTGCGATCGGCGTGGTGGGCCAGGTAGCCCGCGCCATAAACGGCCGCCAGAATCGCCAATCCCAAAATGGCCGCGGCAAACCATGCGGACAGCGGATCCAGCCCGATGGTGAACGCACCGAACGGCACGTTCCAGGACCACGAGAAGTCCGGCAGCGGCGTGCCGGAAACCAGGACCCCGGCCACGGGCACCGCCGCAATCCCGCTGCCCGCCACCGCGCTCGCGGCGCCCAGCGCATTGGCCGACCGCGCCCAGCGGCCGGCGACGACGGCCAGCAGTCCGCCGCCGATCAAGACCCCCAGTCCGAGCAGCAAGAGACTCATTCCGCCGCCTCCTCCCGGCGCAGGGCAGCGACGATTTCTGCGGGAGCAGCACGCTGGGCCAGAACCCCGCGAAACGCCTCGCTGCGCAGCGCGGTCGCCAGGCGGGCCAGCAGCTTCAGATGCTCGTGGACCGTGCGGCAGACCATCAGGAACAGCGTGTCCACCGGCTTGCCGTCCGGGGCGGCAAAGTCGTGCGCCTGGGCGAGGAAGCACAGCCGCACTGCCGATTGGGGCAGCCCCAGGACCAACGGGCAACGCGGGTGCGGGATCGCCACTCCGTCGCCCACGGCCGTCGCGCCCAGCCGCTCCCGCGCCAAAAACAGACTCAGCAACGCTTCCCGATCCGTGCCCTCCGGCAGCGGCAGTCCCTGCAACGCCGCACGCAGCAGCTCGCTGCGGTCGGCTCCCGCCACTTCATAGGCCACGCCGCCACGCACCAGGGCGTCCGCCAGGCTCGGCTCAGCGGCCTGGCCGCCTCCGCCGGGCTGCAGAATGGCGGCCGGGATCGCCAGCTTGTGGATCGTGGCCCACTCCAGCAGCTCTTCGCGGTTGAAGCGGTACTGCGAGTCGACCTCGGACGCGGGCAGGTTTTCGTCCTGAACCCAGCGTGCGACGGTGCCGGCCGAAACACGAAACAGCGTGGCTACGTCTGCGGTGGTTAGTTCCATCGGGATTGCCCTACTCAGCGTCCAACTGCCGGAGGAGAAAATCGACTGCTTCGGGCGAACGGCAGCCGCGAAGCTGCAGCCGCAGACTCTTGTCCTTGCCCATCGCCGTGATCCGCCCCAACACCTCAAAATACTCCTTGGTCACGTTCTCCGGCGCTAACAGCAGAAACACGCCGTAGACCGGCGAGCCGTCCAGGGCGTCAAAACGGATGCCCTTCGGCTCCAGCCCCAAGGCTCCGATGAGCCCGCTGGTCAACGGCGTGCGGACGTGCGGAAAGGCAACCCCGTTGCCTAACGCCGTCGTGCCCAGCATTTCCCGCGCCATGATCGCCCGCACCAACCCGTCTTCTTCTTTCTGAGGGATGCTTCCCAGCGCCGCCAAACGATGGACCAGTGTGGAAACCACCGCCTGTTTGGAAGTGTCGTCCAGCCCGAACACAACGGATTCCGGAGGAAAGACGCGAGCCAGTTCGACAGTCCGTTCGATCACCTTGGTTGCCGCCATTCGTCACCGCCTCCTTCTTGCTGAACTGGAGAGATTCGCTGCTGCCCCGCGCTGATCCCGTTCACCCTGCTGCGGCTGAAGATAATCCGCGGGCGACATCGAGGCTTTGCAAGCCGCGTGCCGTGTGCCGGCTATTTGAACAACCTTGGCAGTGACAGCCGCCTTCTCCGCCGTTTTCCAACGTTCGCGTGCGGCGAGAGCAACTGCAAGGTCTGCACGCTTCGCTGGAATCCGCTCGACCGTCTTCCCGCAGTCTGCAAAAAACTGCCGACGGGACAGATCGCGTTGTGGCGTGCGTGTCCCAATCATTAGGGGGGTTTCGAGGCGTCGTCGCGGGCGGGCTTTCGGGGTTGACGTCGAGTCTCCGCCGCCGGAAGCCGCTCGGCTTTTCCAAGAAGCCGGCCTCCAGGGTGCTTGGGAACGTCCGGCTGCTTGCGATAGACTACAGGCCGTCGTGTTTCGCCGGGTGCGGCTGCATGAAACGCGGCGGTAGAGGGAGAAGACGGTGTTTCAGGTCAGACATTCCAACGAACGTCCCTTTGGCCAACTGGTTACCAGCGCCGTCCTGGGGGCTGTGATTTTGGCGTTGCTGCTCAACAGCGGCGCGTTGCTGCTGGTCGCACGCGAGTACCGGCTGCTCGGAGCGTGGGCGGACGAGCCGCAACCGCTGGCCACGGCGGGCCTCCAAGCCCTGCGGAGCGAAGTCCTGCTCCAAATGACGTTTGCCGTGGTGGTCTGGATCACGTTGCTCAGCTGCGCCGTCACGCTGGTCTGGTTCCGGCGGCGCGATTTCGCCAGCCAGCAGACGTTGCGCGACGTGAAAACGCTGGCTTACAACATTCTGGCCAGCGTGGACCAGGGGGTCATCACCAGCGATCTCGACAGCACGATCACCGGCGTCAACTCGGCGGCAATCCGGCTCTTGGGGATCGGTTCGGACTGCGTGGGCCAGCGGCTTTCCCAGGTCTGCCCGCTGGGCCTGGCCTTGGAACAGGAGTCGCAGCAACTCGCCCAGCGGCAGTTGCCGATCCGCGACCGCGATTTGACGCTCCATCGCGATGGCCGGTCCCTGCGCTATCGGGCCGACGCGCATTTCCTGAACGATTCCGCCGGCCAACCGCTGGGCTGCGTGTTCCTGCTCCGCGACGTCACGGAACGCGTGCTGCTGGAGGAACGCATGGCCCGCATGGAACGCTTCATCAGCCTGGGAACGCTGGCCTCGGGACTCCATCACGAACTCAAAAACCCTTTGACTGCCTTGAGCTTGCACATTCAATTGCTCGACGAACGCCTCCGCGGGCGGTCGCCGACCGAATCGCCGGACGATCTGTTGAGCGTCCTGAAAACAGAGATCTGCCGGCTGAACGGCGTGTTGGAGGGGTTCCGCAGCTTCGCCAGCCTGCAACGCCTGCATTTGCAGCCGCTGGACGTTCCAGCCGTGTTGGACGAGTCGCTCCGGCTGATCTCGCCCCAAGCCGCTAACCAAGGGGTGCAAATCCAGTTCTCCAGGCCGGAAACGGAACTGCCGCTGGTGCCGCTGGACTCCCAGAAGTTTCAACAGGCAGTCTTGAACCTGTTGATCAATGCGCTGGAAGCCATGCCGGGCGGAGGTACGCTGTCGCTGCGCACCGGGCTCGAAACGGACCGTTTGAGCGTCGAGGTGTCCGACACGGGATCGGGCATCCCGGCCGAATTGCAGGAGAAAATGTTCAAGCCGTACTTTTCGACGAAGACCCAGGGCACAGGCATGGGACTGGCTTTGACCGAGAAACTGATCGGCCAGCATGGCGGGCAGGTGGGCTTTGAGAGCGGCCCCCAGGGCACGACCTTTCGCATCACCTTGCCCTTGGAACCCCCTCGAGACGAAGCATGACACAGCACGGTTTTCGAATTCTGATTGTCGACGACGAGCCGAACATCCGTGCCGGCCTGGCGAAAGGGCTCGCGGGCGAAGCCGATGACTTGGCCACCGCCCAGGATGCCGAAGAAGCTTGGACCCTGTTTCAGCAGCAGCACCAGCAGGTGGTCATCACCGATTTGAAAATGTCGGGGCGATTGTCCGGCCTGGAACTGCTCCGCCAAATCAAGGAATCGCGCCCCGAAACGGTCGTCTTGGTAATCACCGCGCACGGCACGATCGAGACGGCGGTCGAGGCGATGCGGTTGGGAGCCCACGACTTCGTCGCCAAGCCCGTAGACCTGAACATGCTGCGGTTGCAGGTCCGCAAGGCGTTTGCCCATTACCGGCTGGTTGAGGAGAACCGGCGGTTGCGGGCGCGGTTGGATGCGATGGGAGAATTCCCCGACATGGTGGGGCACAGCGCCGCCATGCAGCACGTGTTCGATCGGATTCGCCAGGTGGCCAACGCCGACGTGACGGTGCTCGTCCAAGGCGAAAGCGGCACGGGCAAGGAACTGGTGGCCCGCGCGATCCATAATCTGAGCGCTCGGAAGGGCCGGCCGTTCATCGCCGCCAATGTCGGCGCCCTGCCCGAAACGCTGGTCGAAAGCGAATTGTTCGGCTACGAAAAAGGCGCTTACAGCGGAGCTACTCGCCAGAAGCCAGGCTGGTTTGAAATGGCCGACGGGGGGACCTTGTTTCTCGACGAAATCGGAGAAATGCCGCCGAAGACCCAAGTCGATCTCTTGCGACTGCTGGAACAGCGGGAACTCCGCCGGCTGGGAGGCGAGGTCTCCATTCCGATCGACGTGCGGCTGATCGCGGCCACCAATCGGGACCTGGACGAATTGGCGGCCGAAAACAGGTTCCGACAGGATCTGTATTACCGGATCAACGTGGTGCCCCTGCGGATTCCGCCCCTGCGCCAACGCCGCGACGATATCCCGCCGCTGGTTGAACATTGCTTGCAGCAAGCCGAGCAGCGCTACGGCGGGCCGTCCCGCCGGGTCGCCCCCGCCGCCATGCGTGTCCTGTGCGATCACCCGTGGCCGGGCAACGTACGCCAACTGCGAAACCTGATGGAGCGACTGGTGGTGACGGTCGAAAGCCCGACGATCCACGCCGAAGACCTGCCCCAGGAGTTCCGCACCGTGCCGCGATCGGAGGTGATCACGCTGGAGGAAGCAGTCGAAGAGGCGGAAAAACAGGCCATTCTGGCCGCTCTGGCCAACTGCCATCAACATCGCGAACGCACCGCGCAACTGCTGGGGATCAGCGTGCGGACACTGCACTATAAGATGAATCGTTACTCGCTGCAGTAACAGACGCGTGCTTCCGCTGACGCCGCCCAGACAGCGAACCGCCCGTCCTGACGTGTAGCCCTCAGGCAAAAACGGCAGGCGGTCTGGCGGGTCGCCCGCTCGGGACACCCGCATCGCTATCTGCAGAACCCTGCAACGCTCTGCAATTCTTTGCATGTCCCAGCCCCAGCGTCCCAGGCTCAACGTTCCAACTCGCCCCCTCGAAACAGGTCCCTTCCATCTTCCCTTTCCTGTTGTTCACGGTTCGTCTTTCCCTTTTCATTCTTCAATGTCCGCTCGCCCCTTCCGGCCTCCCCCACGGCTTGTTCGGGGCGACTTGCAGCGGTATCGTCGTGCATCCCGTCCGTTGTTGCGGTTCTTCCGTCGGGATACAATCGGGACGTTCAGCCCGCGGTCAGCGAAGAAAGAACGACTCGGAAACCTCCCGGACGTAGAGCACCAGACAAGGAGCGTGGCTCATGGCTTTCAGACGCATGACTTTCAGACACTCACTCAGTCGTCGGCGGTTTTTGCAGGGGGCGGCGGCAGCCAGTTCCGTGTTTGGGCTTCCGGTCATCGTGCCGGCCTCGGCGTTGGGGGCCGACGGACGCCCCGCGCCCAGCAACCGGATCACGATCGGGGCGATCGGCACCGGCGGCCAGGGCAACGGCAACCTAGGCGGATTCCTGGGTGATTCCCGGTGCCAAGTCGCGGCGGTGAGCGACGTGGACCGGAACCACGCCGAACGCACGCAGCGGCGGGTGAACGAGGTCTACAACAACCAAGACTGTGCGTCGTATCCGGACTTTCGCGATCTGATCGCGCGGGACGATATCGACGCCATTTCGCTGGCTACGCCCGACCACTGGCACGCGATCCCGGCCATCCTGTCGGCCAAGTCGGGCAAGGATATCTACGGCGAGAAACCGTTCAGCCACGATCTGCGGGAAGGCCGCGCGATGGTCGACGCCGTGAACCAGTACGGCCGGATCTGGCAGACCGGCTCGTGGCAACGGTCCACGGGCAATTACCGCTTTGCCTGCGAACTGGTCCGCAACGGACGCATTGGCAAAGTGCAGACGGTCGAGGTCGGACTGCCCACGGGCAGCGGTGGCGGCCACGCCCCCTTCACCGACCCGCCGCCGGACATGGACTACGATTTCTGGTGCGGCCCCGCGCCCTGGGCGCCCTACTCGGCCGATCGCACCCATTGGAACTGGCGCTGGCAGATGGACTACGGCGGCGGACAACTCATGGACTGGATCGGGCATCACGGCGACATCGCCCAGTGGGGATTGGGCACGGAAACCACGGGACCCGTCGAGTTCCATCCGATCCGCGCCGAATTCCCGCCAACGGGCATCTGGGACGCCGCCACGCGGTACCGCATCGAGTGTACCTATGCCAGCGGAGTGAAACTGATCGTCCAGAATGCCGAAGGCCAGCACCGGATGGGCGCGAAGTGGATCGGCACCGATGGCTGGGTGTGGGTCGATCGCGGCGGTTTTGACGCGGAACCCAAAAGCCTGCTGAAAGACACGATCGGCTCGGACGAAATCAACCTGTACCGCTCGAATAACCACATCGGCAACTTCATCGATTGCGTCATTTCCCGCCGTCCGACGATCACGCCCGCTGAAGTGGCCCACCGGTCGGCCAGCGTGGGACACCTGTGCGTGATCGCGATCGCGCTGGGACGCACAATCCGCTGGAACCCGAACACGGAAGAAATCCTGGACGACCCGACCGCCACGACGATGCTGGGCCGGGCGAAGCGGGAACCGTGGGGCTGAGCGTGGGCTGAGCGTGGGACTGAGCGTGGGACTGAGCGTAGCGGGGGTGTTTTGCGAAGGCGGGACGTAGTTTGTTTGAGTCGCGGACTGCCGGCCGCGGAGTCTCAGCGTGAGAAAGATCAGAGGGGAGCGAGCGTCATGAAATCGGGATTCCTTACCGTCGTTGTCGCTTTGATGGTCCTGCCGGCGCTGAACGCGGTGCGGGCGCAGGAACCGGCCGCCGATCCTTATCAGGCGCTGGCGAAATGGGACTTCGGACAGAACCGTCAGCCGCTGGCGCAGATCGAAGACCAGATCCGCAAGACGGCGCCGGCGGACTACCGGACGATCGAGGCCCGGTTGCTGCCGCTGCTTCAATCGCCGGACACGCCGAAGGGCGCCAAGCGGTCGATCTGCCGCTGGCTGGCCGTGGTCGGTTCCGCCGACTGCGTCCCCGCCCTGGCGGGGCTGCTGGCGGATGCGGATTTGTCGCACCCGGCCCGCATGGCGTTGGAGCCGATGGTCCATCCGGCCGCCGGAGCGGCGTTGCGCGAGGCGTTGTCTCAAGTGAAAGGCAAGCTTTTGACCGGCGTCATCTCGTCGCTCGCCGCTCGGCGGGACGCGGACGCCGTGGACGCCTTGCGCTCCCTGGCTAACGACCACGACGCAGCGCTTGCCGGCGCCGCGATCAGCGCCCTGGGCGAAATCGGGACGGAGCAGGCAGCGCGGGCGCTGGACGGCCTGCAGGTTCCGACGGAATCGGCTCGCACGTTGGCGCGTGCCCGGATCGCTGCCGCCCACCGCCTGGCCGCCACGGGCAAGACGGAACCGGCGACCGCCTTGTACCGGTCGTTGATGCTGCCGCAGCAGTCGGAGGCCATTCGCGTGGCGGCTTTCAAGGGGCTGCTGGGAACGCTGCCCGCTTCGGAAGCGGCGAAACGGATCGTGGCGGCGATCCAGACCGACGACGCGGCCCTGCACGCGGCGGCGCTGGCGGCGTTGGCGACCAGCCCGAACCGAGCCTGGAAGGACCAGGCGGCAGCCGAGTTGCCGGCCCTGACTCCGGCCGGACAGTTGCGATTGCTGGGAATCCTGGCCGCCGAGCCCGACGTGGCCGCGCGAACGGGAGTCTTGAAAGTGCTTGAGGCCGGCGGAGAAACCGAACTGCGCGTGGCGGCGTTGGAGTGCCTGACGCTGCACGGCACAGCGGCCGACGTGCCGCTGGTCGTCAAGTTGGCCCAGGCCGAACCGGCCGCCGTGGCGGACGCGGCCCGCGGCGTGCTGGAGCGGATGAGCCAGCCGGGCGTGAACGACGCGCTGGTGCGGATGATCGAATCGTCTCCGGCCCCGGATCGCGCCGTGGTGCTGGCCGCCGTCGCCGCGCGGCGAGTGGAAGCGGCCTTGCCGGAGCTGGCCCGACTGGCAGGCGGCGCCGACGCGGCCTTGGCGGTCGAAGCCGTACGCGCGCTGGCGGTCCTGGGCACCACGGAGCAACTGGCGCCGCTGGCCGCCGTGCTGATCCGCACCGACAACGCCGACGTGCGCGGCGCGGCGGGGGAAGCGGTGAAAGCCGTCTGTTCGCGGGCCGAGGACAAAGCGGCGGCGGCCGGACCGCTGGTGGCCGCGCTGGGCCAGGCCGCCACGCCGGCCGCGCGCATCGCCGTCTTGGAGCAATTGGCCTACACTTCCGGCGAAGAGGCCTTGAATGCCGCCCGCCGCGCCGCGCACGATCCTGACGAAACGGTTCGTGACCGGGCGATCCGGACGCTGATTGCCTGGCCCGAACCGGCGGTCGTGCCCTGGCTGGTTGAATTGGCCAAAACGACGGACAAGGCCAGCTACGCCGTGCTGGCCCTGCGCGACGGGTGCCTGCGGCTGGCCAATCGAAAAGACCTGCCGATGACGCAACGCTTGGACATCTATCGCAGCGTGCTGGAAGCGGCCCAGCGTGCCGAGGAGAAACGGCAAGCGATTGCCGGCTTGGCCGACTTGCCCGCGTTGGGCGCGTTGGAACTGTTGCAGGCCGCCGGGCGGGAGGCTGAGTTGAAGGACGACGCCACGGCGGCCACGATCCGACTGGCCCGGCAGTTGGGCGCGGTGTACAGCCAGCAGGCGCTGGCCGCCCTGCAGGCGATCCACGCGGAGGCGGCGAGCGACGACATCAAGCGTCAAGCGGAAGAGGCGATCAAGGCCGTGCAGAACGCCGGCCAATCACCGGAAGGCTTCCTCGTCGCGTGGCTCCTGGCTGGACCGTACACCGAATCCGGCAAGAACGGATCGGCCTTGTTCGACGTGGCCTTTGCGCCGGAAAAACCGGACGGCCAGGCCGAATGGCGTCCGGTCACCGTGCCGCCCGAGGGCAAGCCCGGGTTGGTCGAACTGGACAAGATTTTCGGCGGCCACGACCGCGCGGCGTATCTAAAGACACAACTGGCGTCGTCCCAGGAGCAAGACGCCGTCCTTGAACTCGGCAGCGACGACGGCATCAAGGTCTGGCTGAACGGCCAAGTCGTCCAGGCCAACAACGCCACGCGTCCCTGCTTGCCCGGCCAGGACAAGGCCAACGTCAAACTGAAGCAGGGGGTCAACACGTTGCTGATCAAAGTCACCCAGAGCGGCGGCGAGTGGTCCGTCTGCTGTCGGGCCGTAACGCCGGACGGCAAGCCGCTGGACGGCGTCACCGTGGCCCCCGGCGGACCGTAGCTGTCCGATTCGGAGCCTCGCGCACGGCAGCCTCGCCGTTCCTCGCTGGCCTCGTCCGACTTGCAGACTTCGTCCCCGCCGATCATCATGGGGTCTGGGAGATCTGCGATGCAAGAGTCCTACAACTATCCCCCGCTGCTGACCGACTATGACCGTCACTTGTTGAGCCGGGGCGAGCACTGGCGGCTGTACCACAAATTGGGCGCTCAACTGCGGAGGCTGGGCGACGTCGAAGGCGTCAATTTCGCAGTCTGGGCGCCGAATGCGCTCGGGGTCAGCGTGGTGGGCGGTTTTAACGGCTGGGACGGTCGGCGGCATCCGATGTACAAACACATCCCCAGCGGCTTTTGGGAGTTGTTTATCCCCGGCCTGGGCGAAGGGACATTGTACAAGTATCAGGTCCGTCAGCAGCACGAGACCATCGAAAAGGCCGACCCGGTGGGGTTTGCGGCGGAGTGCCCGCCGAAGACTGCCAGCGTGGTGACGGATCTGGGGCGGTACGCCTGGCAGGACGGCGAGTGGATGACGCGTCGTCCGACGGTCAACTGGCTGGAACAGCCGCTGTCCTTTTACGAAGTCCATTTGGGCAGCTGGCGGCGGCCCAGCGGGAATCCGGTGGGTTGGCTCCCCTACCGGGAACTGGCGCATCAGCTGGTGGACTACTGCCGCGAGATGGGTTATACGCACATCGAATTGCTGCCCCTCAGCGAGCATCCGTACACAGGCAGTTGGGGTTATCAAACCGTGGGCTACTTTGCGGCCACCGCCCGTCATGGATCGCCGCAGGATTTGATGTACTTCGTGGATGTCTGTCACCAGAACGGCATCGGCGTGATCCTGGACTGGGTACCGGCTCACTTTCCCCGCGACGGGCACGGCCTGGCGCGGTTCGACGGCACGGCGCTGTACGAGCACGCCGACCCGCGGCAGGGCGAGCATCGCGATTGGGGCACGCACATCTTCAACTATGGCCGGCACGAGGTCAGCAACTTTCTGATCGCCAACGCCCTGTTCTGGCTCGACAAATACCACCTCGACGGGCTCCGCGTGGACGCCGTGGCCTCGATGTTGTACCTGGACTACAGCCGCGAGCCGGACGACTGGATTCCTAACAAGTTCGGCGGCCGGGAGAACCTGGAGGCCGTGGAGTTCATCCAGGAATTCAACAAGCAGACGCACGTCCAGTTCCCCGGCGTATTGACCATCGCCGAGGAATCGACGGCCTGGCCCAGCGTGTCTCGCCCCACCTACCTCGGCGGCTTGGGCTTCAGCCTGAAATGGAATATGGGCTGGATGAACGACACGCGCAAGTATCTGAAGCTCGACCCCATCCACCGCAGCTATCACCACAACGACATCACGTTCAGCCTGGTGTACGCTTTTTACGAGAACTTCGTCCTGCCGCTGTCGCACGACGAAGTGGTCCACGGCAAGCGTTCCTTGCTGGACCAGATGCCCGGCGATTGGTGGGCCAAGTTTGCCAACCTGCGGCTGCTGTACAGCTATCTGTGGACCCATCCCGGTAAGAAGCTGTTGTTCATGGGCAGCGAGTGGGGCCAGTGGCACGAATGGAACTGCGACGGCGAGTTGCAGTGGGACCTGCTGCGTTGGCCCACGCACCGCGGCGTGCAAAACTGCGTCGCCGATCTCAATCGCCTGCTGCGCACGGAGAAGTCGTTGCACGAGTTGGACTTTCAGGGGCGAGGCTTTGAATGGATCGACTGTCACAATCACCAGGAAAGCACGCTGACCTATCTGCGCCGCGCCAAAGACCCGCGGGATTTCCTGGTGATCGGCTGCAACTTTACTCCTGCACCCCGCTTGCGCCATCGCATCGGCGTGCCGGAAGGCGGCTGGTATGAAGAGATCTTCAACAGCGATTCAACGTACTATGGAGGCAGCAATGTGGGCAATTATCCGGGCCGCCTGGCGGAGCCGATCGAGTGCCACCAGCGGCCTTATTCGCTGGAATTGATGCTGCCGCCGCTGGCCGCGGTGATCCTGAAACCGAAACCTTCCTGACGCGGCCAGAGACAGCGACCGAAGCCGCTGGGATTCCCGGCCGACGGGACTGCCGTCCCCGGCGACCAAGATACGCGGGCAAATCGAGGCGACCTGCGCGGATGGAACGGAGACAGAACCCTGCCGGAAAGGAATGTCATGCTGCAACTCGAATTCAAACGCAACGCCGCCGCGGCCGCCGCCCGCCTGAGTTGCTTGTACCAGCGCCGGGCCGCGGATCAGATTTTCGCCACCTTCAAGTTGCCTCATCCGGCGCTCGACGAATTCGGCCGGACCTACGGGGACGGCGAGTGCGGGTATCCCGATCCGGCGGCGCGGGTGGCGTTCTGGGAACGGCTGCTGGCGGCGCGTTCGGACGTCGAGGACGATTCGATTCCTGCGGCGTACCTGAGCGAGATGGACCAGGGTCTGTACGGCGGCATGGTCGGCGGCGACGTCCGCTTCATGGCCCATCCGGAAAACGGCTGGATCTCTTCGATGGTGGCCCCGCTGCTGCCGGATTGGTCCGAATTCGACCGGCTGCGGATCGACCGGGCGGCGCTGTGGTTTCAGCGCTACCTGGCCCAACTGGACGCGTTCGTCGCGGCCGCCGCCGGAAAATTCGGCGTGAGCCATTTCATTCTGATCGATAGTCTGAACTTCGTGTTCGAACTGGTCGGCGCCACCAACACGTACCTGAGTCTGATGGAACAGCCGGAGTTGGTCCGGCGGGCGGTCGATTTTGCGTTTGAGTTGAACGTTCTGGTTCAGGACACGTTCTTCCAGCGGGCCGGCCTGCTGGCGGGCGGCACGGCCAGCAACATGGTCCAGTGGATCGAGGGCCGGATCGTGTCGGAGAGCGTCGATCCGTTCCACATGACGTCGGTCGATTATTTTGAGACCTGGGGCCGCGAGCCGGTGGAACGGATTCTGGCGCATTACGATGGCGGTGTCGTTCACATCCACGGCAATGGCCGGCATCTGCTGCCGGCGGTGGCGACGGTCCGGGGTCTGAAAGCGATCTACCTGGGCGACGACCGCGGCTTTCCCCAAGCGTTCGACGTGCTGGGCGACGTGCAGACTCGGACCGGCGACGTGCCGCTGGTCGTATCGGTTGCCTGGGAACCGTTCATCCAGCGTCTGCGGCGGCACACGCTGCCCGGCGGCGCGTTGTACCAGGTCGCCGGCGCGCCGGACGTGGACGCCGTGAATCGCTTGATGGAAGAAGTCCGCGCGTACCGGACGTAACCGGATTACGAGGGCAAGGTGCGAGCACCGCCGTCCTTGCGCCAGACATAGATTCGCAACGGCGGAAAATTGCGGAATTCGACGGCCACTTGAGCCGGCCCGAACAAAGGCCTCGCAAACGTGTCGATCCGGGCACAGACTTGATAGGCGACGAACCGTCCGCCCGGCGCCAACGCCGACCAGACCGCTTCCACGACGCGGCGCCGCGCATCGGGCCGCAACAGGGAAAAGGGGATGCCGGACACGATCGCATCGGCCGCGTCCCAAGCGTGGTGCCGAAGGATCTCCGCCAGGCGTTCCGCGTTGCCGTGATGGACCGTCAAGCGGTCGTCGTCGATGGCCCGCAAGGTCGCGATGAAATCGGGATCGATCTCGATGCTCAGCAGCGAAGCGTGCGGCGACATGGCCGCCAGCAGGGCGCGAGTCGTTCCTCCCGTGCCGGGTCCCAATTCCACGACCGACCCGGCGCGGACCACGGTCGCCAATTCCGTTACCCGACGTTCCAAGAACCGGGAACTGGGAACCACGGAGGCAATCTGCCGCGGACGCCGCAGAAAGCCCTGAAAGAACATCAATCCGTCGTTGCGTTTTCGATGGACCTGTTTCAGTTGCATGACGATGCCGTTCGCTGCTGCAGTACTCCCAGACATCCACCTCCAACCGGGCTCGCCAATCCCAAATCGCCGCGCGTCACGACGATCATTCTACCCCGTCGCGACAGGATTCTGCAACTTGAGACGCTGTGATTTGGCGAGATCGATTCCTCCGTCACCGAGGGCATGATCCGGGCCTGTCCGTCCGTGGGGCGAAGCGGGGGCGTCGCCGTTGGAGAGATCCGTGAGCGGTCGGAAACAAGCCCCGGTTCCGATCCGTCCGCAAAACCGGCGGCTTGGGGGCATTCATCAGCCGAGTGATGCCAGCCTTGGTTCGTGTCGGCGATGCGTAAACCGGACGCCGGGCGGAATCAAAACGAATCGTACCAGCGGCGCCGCGCGGGAGTCCGAAGGACGCGATCAGCCAGCCAGAACCAGCCGGCAAGAAGAACGAAACGCCAGTCTTGCGACTGGCGTTCCGATCGCCCTGCCAACTCCTCGCCCAACGATAGATCAAGCGCTTTTGGTCTGCGGTGCGGGCAGCTTGATGCAGCGGTTGCGGCCCCCGATGAAATCCTCGTCGATGCGGTAGGTGAAGCCCTCGCCCTGATCGGGCAGTTCGTACATGATGTCCAGCATGGCGTCTTCGACGATCGAACGCAGGCCGCGGGCACCCGTGCCTTTTTCGTAAGCCTTGGCCGCGATGGCCCGCAGGGCGTCGTCGGTGAACTCCAGCTTGCAGTTTTCGATCTCGAACAGCGTCTGGTACTGCTTGATCAGCGCGTTTTTCGGTTCCGTCAAAACCTTGACCAGACTTTGCTCGCTCAACGGCATCAGCGGCGCCAGGACCGGCAACCGGCCGACGAATTCGGGGATCATGCCGTAATGGATTAAGTCCTCTGAGGCCAGTTGGCTCAGCGACTCCTCGGTGCTGGCCTCGCTGCGATAGCTGGCGGGCTGGCCAAAGCCCATGGTCCGCCGGCCCATCCGTTTCCGGACGATGTCTTCAATGCCCACGAAGGTTCCGCCGCAGATGAACAGGATGTTGGTCGTGTCCATCTGGATGTACTGCTGTTCCGGATGCTTGCGGCCGCCCTGGGGCGGGACGTTGGCGACGGTGCCCTCGAGCATCTTCAGCAGGGCCTGCTGGACGCCTTCCCCGGAAACGTCCCGCGTGATGGAGACGTTGTGGCTGGTCTTGCCGATTTTGTCGATTTCGTCGATGTACAGGATTCCGCGCTGGGCGGCTTCCAGATCGAAGTCTGCCGCGTGCAGCAGTTTCAGCAGCAGGTTTTCCACGTCTTCGCCGACGTAGCCGGCTTCGGTCAGCGTCGTGGCGTCGCCGATCGCGAACGGCACGTTCAGGATCCGGGCCAAGGTGCGGGCCAACAGGGTCTTGCCGGAGCCGGTCGGGCCGATCAGCAGGATGTTGGATTTGTCGATTTCAACGTCTGTGCCTTCCCAGCCCAAGGAAAGCCGCTTGTAGTGGTTGTGCACGGCGACCGCCAGGACCTTCTTGGCGGCTTCCTGACCAATCACGTATTGGTCCAATTGCCGCACGATCTCGCGAGGCGGGGGCATCTCGTTGAACAGTTTCTTGCTGGGGCCCCGGCGACGTTTCTCTTGTTCGAGGATCGACTGGCAAAGGTCGATGCATTCGCCGCAGATGTAAACATCTCCGGGACCCTCGACAAGCGGTCCAACGTCACGGTAGCTCTTGCGACAGAAAGAGCAGAACGCGTTTTTCTTCGTCGTGCTGCCGCCCTTCCTCCCGCCACCGATGTCCTTTCCAACGGGCATATCTACTCCTTTCCAAAGCCCACTGGCGATCTCCCAGTCTTCGAGAGCCGCGAGCGGTCCAATCTCCAGGTGTGGCTCGACTCAGTCGCCCGACGATCCATTTTCGCCGACGACTCCTTGGTGGGCTTCCCTGTCCGCTGTACTCGAGCTGTCAATGATGTCGGTACCTCCCATATCGCATCCCGGAGGCGTCCGAGAACACAGAAGATTTCGACGGCGGATCAACCGACACAACCCTTGGCACCCAGCCTTACGGCGTATTGGCGTCCACGGCTTTATCCGTCGCCTTCCGTATCCTCGGAATCCAGGTCATGCTGCAACTTCGTTCCCAGCACCGTTTTGATCTGGCGAAACTCCTGCGGCGTGATTTCTCCTCGCTCGCTGATCTCGCGAAACCCCGTCAGCCACTCGCTGGGCATGGGTTGGCCCCCGTCATCGCGTTCCCGAAACCGCCTCACGACGTAGACGCCGACGATGCAGAGCACGATCAGCGTTGTTCCCCAGATGACGGCCTGGGCCGGCGTGGAGCGTAGGAATTCGCACATCACAGGAGACCCGTGCCAGCGACGCGGCCGGCGTTGACTGCTTCCGGTTCAATCTTGCCAATATTATGCACATTCCACCTTGTTGGTAAAGCTTTCGCCAACGTGCAAGTGCAAGGTTTCTTGGCTCGACCGTCCCGGGTCTACCCTTTTCTACGGTGCTCCATGGCCTTTCCTGGCCAGTGCGGGCGGCCAAACTGCCGCCCAAGCAGAAAATCCGGCCCGGTGCGCCCGCCGCTTGCCAGCAGCGGTTGACACCAGCCGGGACGACTCCTAGGCTAAATCCCCGCGCCCCGTGGGGGCGCCGCGAAGAAGCCCGGATCTTCCGAAAGAGACGGGTTTCTCGGCTGCCATCCAAGCCCTTCACAGGACCCGCGATCGGCAGCGTGCGTCGTTTTCCTTCCCGTCATTTCCGCGTCGTCTGAAGATGTTACGGCATCCGCAGGCGGCCAGTTCACGAGATTCTGTCATGAAAGAAAAACATTTGTCCCGCGTCTTGGACAGCGGCATCGTGGCGGTAATTCGCGCCCACAGCGGCGAATTGCTTGCCGACGTGGCCGAAGCCCTGCTGGCGGGCGGCGTCGAAGTCATGGAAATTACCTTCACAGTCCCCGCAGCGGTCCGCGTTTTGGAAACCGTGGCCCAACGCATGGGAAACCGCGTGCTGCTGGGCGCCGGAACGGTGCTGGACGCGGAAACGGCGCGTGCCGCGTTGCTGGCCGGAGCCGAATTCATCGTGGCCCCCAACACGAACTTGGACGTGATCCGCCTGTGCCGGCGCTATGACAAGCTGGTCATGCCGGGAGCCATGACGCCTACCGAAGTTGTCACGGCCTGGGAAGCAGGGGCGGACATCGTCAAGATCTTCCCGTCCGAAGTCACCGGCCCCAAGTACCTGAAAGCCCTCCACGGACCACTTCCCCAGGTGCGTCTGATGCCGACGGGCGGGGTGGACCTGAACACGGCCGCCGAGTTCCTGCGCTGCGGTGCGTGCGTGTTGGGCGTGGGCGGCGCGCTGGTGGAAAAAAAGGCCGTCGAGACGGGCAATCTGGCCCGCATCGAGTCGCTGGCACGCCAATTTGTGCAGATTGTCAAGGACACTCGCCAATAAGAATGCGTCCCGGCCGATGCCGGCCTTTCCCGCACACTCCGGGGGGCGCCGCTGAAACGAGCCCCCCGCCGCTTCGTCCAACCTTAATCTTTTGTCCTTCGTCCTTCGTCCTTCATCGGCTCGGCGTTGAACCGAGCCTCCAGTGCTGAGGCCGTCATTCCAGCCCGAACGCGCCGGCGGGCGGGATGGGCACGCCGCCGGTTTTTGCCAGGCGTCCGCGGAGGAACCTCGGTTCGATCGCAAAGAAGGCCCCGACATTGTCCCGGCTGTAATCGACGTTCACGCCCACGCGCACCAACAGCGACTCGCCGACTCGCGTCACGCCGATCCGCTCGCCGATATTGCCCGTGTCGCCCAGGTCGAGCACGCCGCCCGCGTTGAGAATCCATTTTTCGCTGAGGCGATAATTGACGGCGGCGTGCAGCAATCGGGCGGAAAACGGGCCCTCCACGGCGCGGAAGCCCAAATACACGTCGCCGCGCAGGGGCCGTGTCAGCATGGCGCCCACCGACGCGGTCTGCAGCCCGTCCGAAAAGAAATCAAAGAAGCCGTCGGAGAGCACGGAAACTCGGTCCCCCACGTGCCAGCTGAAGTCGTAGTTGACCAGGCCCAGCAACTGGCCGAAGTTGTCGCGGTCCTGGTCGGGAAAGAACGAGCCTTCGACGTCCAGCGAGATCCAGTCGATGACCCGCTCCTGGCCGGGCTGGCCGCGCTTGGTCTGCCACCGCTGCCGCACGCCGACTTGGGCGATCATCAGGTCGTCGGCGATTTCGTTGCTGGGCGCGGTGACCCAACGCTGCAGGCCGCTGCGGAAGGCATAGTTCGGGGCCGAGAACGGCAGCGGCAAGCCCGCCGTGCCGCCGTACAGGTCCTGGATGAAACGTCGCTGGAAATGCTCCGTGGCGTCGTCGTCCAGCGGGGCGTACAGCGGCAGCAGACCGTATTCTTGGCTGGCGTCCGCCCAGAAGAAATCCGCGTCCAAGACGACTTTGTGGGCCAGGCCGTTCAGATTCCACAAGGGGCTCTGCACCTGGGAATTGACGGACCAAAAGGGCAAACTGCCGCGGATGCCCAGCTGCCCGTAAGCCCGCTGAACCTCCGCCCCGTCGACGTCCTCGTGCCAATAGGCCAGTTCCCCCAGCGCGTACGGCACCAGCTTGACGGGCCCTACCGGCAGCGGCAGATCCAACTCCTGCCGGGTGGCGGCCGTCAGGCCCTCGCGATCGTCGTAGCGTGTGCCCAGACCGTCCTGTTCCCACGGCAGGGACGCTTGCGCGGGCTCCTCCAGCGGCGACGGCAACGTGGCGTTCCGCAGACGTTCGTAACCGACGAACGAATGGGCGGACCAGGTCAAGACTTGGAACAGGTCTTGCCCCAGCCAGAAATGGTCGAACCGCGGCAGCCGCTCCGTCTGCGTCAAGAAGTCGTTCAGCCGCGCATCGGCCGTGATGCTCCAGCTGCTGTTCGCCAGGTAACGCTTCAGTTCCAAGCCCGTGATCTGGTCCTTGCGCTCGTCCCATTCCTGCTCGAAATACTGCTCCAGAAAATTGCGGTCGCTGATCCAGCCCACTTCGGCAGTGAACTGGAAGCCGCCGGGCAGCGCGTGACGATGCTGCCACAAGACGCGGCCCCGGTCCTCGGTCGAGGGCATGATGTTGCGCCGATCGCGTCCCAGGTCGTCCTGGCCGGTGTCGTGGATGCCCCAGGCGTCGAACGCGCCCTCCACCGCGCCGGGAAGGGCCAGAAAACCGTACCGGTCGTAACTCAAATTGGTGCCCAGCGCAAAACCGCGATCGCTCAGATAGTCCGTCGACAACGTCCAATCGGTCCCGGCCGGCGGCTGGCGGATGCCCAGCAACTGGTACACGTCCCAATCGGCCATGGCCTGAGTCCCGAAGACGTTGTCGTGCTTGACGCGGAGGCCGTCCAGGTAAAAGTTCGGCTTGGCCAGGTCGGTCGCCATCACGGGCCAGTACAGGACGGGAAGGCCGCCGAGGAACAGGAAATTGTTGCGGCTGGTCGCCAGGTACTGGTGCGCGACCGCTGGTTCGCCGGTCTCGGGATCGACGGCGAACTGCCCGGTCGCCGGATCGGTGCGCGGGGTCTGCACGTCGCGGAAAGTGACCTCGCCCGCCTGCAGCCAATAACGGGGCACGCCGATGCGGCTGGAGGTGACGGCGCCGTTGAGCGCGCGGAAGTTGTGCTGGTCCAGTTGCTGAAGCACCTCGGCCTTCAGCCGAATCAGCCCTTGGTAGCCCGGCGCCGGAGTCAGGACTTCGGCGTTCAGCACGATCCCGTACTGCTGCCGGACGTTGTAATACATCCGCTCGGCGTAGATCACGCGGTCGCCTTCGCGAAAGACGATGTTGCCTTCCAGGTAGAACTCCAGCGGTGCGTCCTTGGGCTGTACCGCTTCGCCCGATGCCTGGCCGCTGAGGTTCAGCGTGTCCAGCCGCGACGTCCAGATGACGATCCGGTCCGTCTCGATGTCGATCTTGCCGTCCGCCAGGCCGGGCACGTTCTGGATGCCGTCGACCAGCACGTTGACGCCGGAGGTGATCACGGCGATCGTTTCGCTGCCGTCCGGGCTGGGAAACACCTTGGCCTGCATCCGCACGTTGCTTCGCGAGCGGATGGCAATGCGGCGCACGGCGGGACGGCCTTCGGCCTGCGGTGGCGGCACGGTTTCGGGAGAAGGCGGGAGCGACGGCGCGGGAGGAGTGCCGAGCGAGGGCCACGGGATCGAACCGGAGGGCGACCAGGGGACGCCGGGCGCGGTCGGCGGCGCGGGCGGCACCCAGCCCGGCAGCCGCGGCGAGAATTGGGCTTGGCGCACCGCGCTGGCGGCTTCCGTTTCGTGAGCCTGGCGGCCGCGTTCGTACACCGCCGGCTTGACTTGCGGCTCAAAACTCGTGCTGGGCGCGGTGACGCGGATGGCGGTCGAACTGTAAAAACGGCCGAACCATTGATTGGCCCGGACCGTGTCTGCCGGACGCTGCGTCGCCGAATGGACCGCCCCCAGGCGGCTGGACTCGACGCACACATCGCCTTCCAGGTAGGCCAGCACGCAGCCCAGTTCGCCGTTGAAGGTGTCCGGAGGCTTGACCCACAACACGGCTTCCTCGCTGCGGGCGGTCAAATTGCCTTGGGCAATCTCGCAAGCTCCCCGCAGCACCCAAACCTCGTACTCGCCGTCCTGCCACCAGTTGGCGTGCTGAGCGCGGGCCAGTACGCGCGAGCTTTCCGGCGGGACGGGCAGCGCGATCGGGGCCGCGGCCACGGGCTCGGCGGCAACCGCAGCGTGCGCGCCGGCAACGGGCGTCGCTGCCGCGGGCTCGGAGCCAGCCCCGTGTCCGTCGCAGGCCAACACGACGAGGCCGGCCCAAGCGAGCCGGCGCGCACCGCTAGCGCCGGCGCAGGACCACGTCCTTGCGCGCCTCGTTAAGCGGCGGATGAACGCGACGGGCGGCTTCAGTGTCAGGGCATCCTTGCCTGGTCCACAACTGCGCGGTCGGCCATGCTTCCACGTTTCCCGTGGGCGCATCGCGACGAGACTTCGGCCGCGAAAAGACGAGACATAACTTCCGTCGGGGCGGGATTATAGGCACCTGTCAGGCCGGAAACAAGCCGGATTCTGGCCTCAGCCGGTCGTCGCAAACCGTGATGAACAAGGATGTTGAGTCGCCGTCAGCACCTGACCCGTTGGCCTGGGACACGGGCCTCACACCGCGCAGCAACTTTGCCATCCCCCCAGGCCCGCCACAGCGACCGTCGCGCAGGCTGACACCCCTGCGGTTGACAGCACCGCTGGCAGGCACCTATTCACTCGCCCCGTTTGGCGCGCCGAGGCTCGCTCTCCCGCTTGTCGAAAAACAGGCGGATCGGCACTTCGGCAAACTCGACGTTGTCCCGGAGGGCGGCCAGCAGGTACCGGCGGTAGCTGGCTGAAAAGGCCTTCGGATCGTTGCACATCAGCACGATGGTCGGCGGTTGGACGGCCGTTTGAGTGGCGTAATAGACCTTCGGCCGCCACGTGCGGTTCATGGGCGGCGGGTGCAGTTCCAACGCCCGCTTGATCAACCGGTTCAACTCGCCGGTGCTTAGCCGCGCGAGCGATTGTTTGAACAGCATTTGGGCGTGGTTGATCAGCTTCTTGACGTTCTTG
This sequence comes from Candidatus Anammoximicrobium sp., assembly GCA_012515235.1. GTDB lineage: Bacteria > Planctomycetota > Planctomycetia > Pirellulales > Pirellulaceae > Anammoximicrobium. Next base: position 5,636 of record JAAYYU010000255.1, on the reverse strand, counting down.
CCGGTCTGCGCGGTGATGAACGCGATCGGCACGTAGGCCATCGTGGGAAAGGTCTGGTCCAGGTATTCCGCCCACTCGCCGGTCGCGTGTTTGTCGGCCAACAGGTCCCACTTGTTGACGACGAACAGGCACGGCTTGTGGTTCTCTTCGATGTAGTGGACCAGTTGCCGATCGACGGTGCTGACCTTCTCCTGGGCGTCGAAGAACATCAGTACGACGTCGGCTCGGCGAATGCTGCGCTGGGCGCGGTGCAGGCCGTAGTATTCGATATCGCGGCGGATGCTCTTGCGTTTGCGGACGCCCGGCGTGTCGATCGCCATGAACGGCTTGCCGTCCAGTTCGAATTTGACGTCGACGCTGTCGCGCGTCGTGCCGGGTACCTCGCTGACGATCATCCGCGGGCGGTTGACCAGCGTATTGATGAACGTGCTCTTGCCCACGTTGCGGCGGCCGACGATGGCCATTTTCATGACCGGCTCCGGTTCGGGTCCGGTGCTGGCTGCGGGCAATCGCTCGACGATCGCGTCCAGCAAAGCCGTCCGGTTGCGGTTCTGTTGCGTGCTGACCCGGAGGACCTCGTCCGCCCCCAGGCGATAGAATTCGTCCGCTTGCGGTTCGAGTTTCTCGCTGTCCACCTTGTTGGCGACCAGGAGCACCGGTTTCTTGAGCGAACGCAAGCGGGCGGCGACTTCCTGATCCAGCGGCACCAGGCCGGTGCGGGCATCGACCACGAACATCACCAGGTCGGCGGTAGCCAGAGCATACTCGATCTGCTGTTCGATTTCCCAAGTCAAATCGTCGACGTCGTTGATGCCGATGCCGCCGGTGTCCACCAACTCGAAACCCCGGCCTTCATGTTCCAGTGCGTGCGTCATGCGGTCGCGCGTGACGCCGGCCATGTCATCGACAATCGCCAGCCGCCTGCCGGCCAGCCAATTGAGGATGCTGGATTTGCCCACGTTGGGTCGCCCCACGATTGCCACTTGCGCTATCGCCATGTCACTGCCTTTCCGCCGACTCGAAGCACTTTGATGTGCTGATTCTATGCGTCGGATGGCCCTTTCCACAACCGCCGCTGCCGAGGGCCTGCGAATCTCCGCTGCGTGCTCCGCCCGGATCACGGCTGCCATCCCGCGGGCAGCCTGCTATAATCAGCCGCGGCCCGGCGACGATCGCAACCAGGCGTGCAAGCCCGCGGTCGGTCCGGGCTTGATCGCTTCGTTCCAGCCATCGAACTTGGAGTGCCCATGAATCGCGACGCCCCCCAAACCGTGGAAGCCTTGGAAGAACTGCTCAGTTTACCCAGCCCGAAGGCCGTGGAAGCGCTGGCCGCGATCCAGGGCGACCTGTTGATTCTGGGCGTGGGAGGCAAGATGGGACCGACGCTGGCGCGGATGGCCAAGCGGGCTTCGGAGCAAGCGGGCGTGGCGCGCCGCGTGATCGGCATGTCCCGGTTTTCCGACGCCGCGCTGCGCGAACGGCTGGAACGTTGGGGCGTCGAGACGATCGTCGGCGATTTGTTGGACGAAGCTTCCATCGAAGCCTTGCCGGACGTGCCGAACGTGGTTTTCATGTCGGGCATGAAGTTCGGCGCCAGCCGCAATCCGGCCATGGCTTGGGCGATGAACTGTTACGCCCCGGCCCTGGTCTGCCGCCGGTTCCGGCAGAGCCGGATTGTTGCGTTCTCCAGCGGCAACGTGTATCCGCTGGTGCCGCTGGACAGCGGCGGCTCGAAAGAAACGGACGAGGTCGGCCCGGTCGGCGAGTATGCGATGACCGTCCTGGGCCGAGAACGGACGCTGCAGTACTTCAGCGACCGCGATCAGATTCCCACCGCGTTGCTGCGGTTGAACTATGCCACCGAAATGCGCTACGGCGTTCTGGTGGACATCGCCCAGGCGGTCTTCCAGGAGCAATCCGTAGAGGTTTCGACGCCCCTGTTCAACGTCATCTGGCAAGCGGACGCCAACGCCATGACGCTCTCTGCGCTGGCGCACACGGCGGTCCCCGCTCGGATCGTCAACGTCGCGGGCCCCGAATTCCTCCGCGTCCGCGACGTGGCGGAGCAATTTGGACGCCTGATGGGCAAACGCGTCCGCTTCGCCGGCCAGGAAGGTTCGACGGCCTACCTGAACGACGGAACCGCCGGGCACCGGTTGCTGGGCGAGATCAGCGTGGACACCGAAACGCTGCTCCGTTGGACCGCAGACTGGGTCCGCCGCGGCGGCGAGTGTCTCGGCAAGCCGACGCACTTCCAGGTCCGCAGCGGGAAATTCTGAAGCGGAGCGTCTGCGGCGGCGGGCGTTACGGGATGCCTCGCCCCGCCGACGGCGCATCGTCCGAGCAGATCAGCAATTCGCCCTGCGTCGGCTGGCACGAATAGAACGCCGGCAGCCGCATCTGAAAGACTTCGCAGTACTTGCCGAACGCGTTCGTGCTGCGGCCGCCGAAGCCGAGCAGCAGTTCCGGCAGGATGTCGGCGTTCATGCTGGCCCCGGACATCACGTACTTGCCGTACGGAGTGCGAATCGTCTGCGAGCGGTGCGTTTCCGCCGCGGCCCGTTTGCGATACAACTCTTCGTCGTTCAAGGGCACGATGGCGTCGATCGTGCAGGGCGGCATCCGGTACCAGGGACTGGGGTAGTACCAGATGTGCCAGTTCAACGCGGGGTCCAGGGCGCGCAGGGCCGCTTCGGTCACGGCCTGATGAGCGGGCTGAGGATCATCCGGGTGCGGCACCAGGAGCAGATTGCCGTTCGTTGGATCCGCGGCCTGGTTCAACTCCTCCCGCAGGCGGACGAGTTCTGCCGGACAAAGGCACTTAAAGTACAAACGCGGCAGCGCTAGAAAACGCAAGGCCGCCGGATGGGTCAGGCCGAGGGTCTCGACCTCGCGGCTGCTTTCGCCAAATCGGATCGCGGTCCGCACGACGTTCTCCAACTTCGTCTGATCGTCTGCGCCAGGGTTGCCGTACAGGTCGAAATCGTCGCCCAGGCACTCCCGCAGGGCGGCGATCAGCCGAGTGTCATCCTCCAAGGCGGCCTCCGGCACCCCGGGCCAGCGGAGCAGGTTTTCCCTGCCGACCGCCGCGTAATCGCGAAAGAAATCCGCGTCGACGCCATGATAGCCGGGCGTCATGGAGAACACGGTGACCTTGACCCGACCGCGGGTCTCCCGATGGCTGGTCAGCTTGAACACCAGGCCGCCGCAGCCGAGCACGGAATCATCCGGATGCGGTGAAATGACCAGCACGCTGGCGTAGGGGAAATCCCCCAGCCGAAGTCGCCGAACGGTACGCATTAAACCTGGCACCAGTCCCTTCCTTCCCTTTCGATGCCGTCACGACGTTCCGGCTTGCCCACGGTGTCCCCAGGGCGTTGCCGCGGACCCACCGCCGCAAGCCGTGGTAAGGCAGGGCCGCCCGCCCGGCTGTTTCGGAACACCTATCTTTACGACAGCCGCCAACTCCTCATTGGATGCGCACGATCATGGAGCGGGTGAAGACCGGCAATCGTACCGCACGATCCTCCAGCGGCGCGTCGGCCCAGGCTTTCTTCCACGGATCGTAGGCCCGCGCCACGCCGGCGCCCGGCGGCCAGACCTCCTGCAACGGCACGACGACGTCCCGCAGTTCCTCCGGGGCGCGGTTCTCCTGGAGTTCGGCCTGCCATGTGTTCGCCGTGTCCCGGCACCAGACCAACGCGGTCTTCTGGCCGCGGAGCGCGTACACGCGCAGCCGCGGATGGGCCACCATCAGCGGCTGAAAACGCTCGGCCGCCGGATCGATCCCGCACACCGTGTCGGCGAACGCGCGAAACTGGTGCCAAAGGTTGTTCTTGTCCACGTACTCGCCCCAATGCCAGCACTGGCCCGCGCCGGCGGCGCCTGCAAAAAACGGCGCGAAGATCACGTCGTGCAAAATGATCCCCGCCCGGTCCTTGGCGTACAGCTTGAACGGACCCGTGTGCCGCGGTTCGACCGCACCGCCCTCGGCCAGGATCACCGGCCGGCCGGGCTGCATGGCCAGCAGTTCGCGGACCGCGTCGGCGGCCAGCACGTCCACCGGCCCGTGGCAGATCGCCAGCGGGGCGCCCGGGTCGAGATAGCGATGGACCTGGGCCACGTCGTTGTCCGTCAGTTGGCACAGACGCCGATAGGGCTTGAAGGCCCAGTCGCTGTCGAAGCTGCCCAGACTCTGCAGCGTCATGTTCTTGGGGAACCTCCGTTTCAGCTCCGGCAACATGGCTTCCGACCAAGCCAGATAGTCGCCGCCGCGGACGGCGTTGATTTCGTTCCACAGTTCCCACGCAAAGACGACCGGCTGGTCGCCGAACCGCTGCTGCAGCCAACCCAGCTTGCGCCGGAACTGGGCCCGGCTCTGTTCGTTGCCCAGCCAGTCCGGCATGTCCTTGGCCGTGCCGCCGCGCGACACGTGGTGCAGCGGTTTCGAGGCCCACGGTTGCCGGACCTGGTCGGGATCGATCTCGCGGAAATGCTCGATGGTCATCTTGACCCGGATGCCGTAGCGGCGGGCCAACTTCAGCAGTGCGTCGATGCGTTGAGCCCGCGATTCGTCAAACACGCCGGCCTGCTCGTGTTCCGCGTTCCAGAACGGGGAACTGATCCAGATGCGGATGTAGTTGCCGCCGTTATCCGCCAGGGCTTTCATCCATTTCTCCATCTGGGCCATGCCGGCTTCCGTCGCAGGGCTGCCGCCCGGATGAATCATGTTCAAGCCGTTGGGGATGTAGGGCGTGCCGTCGGACAGTTCCAAGTAGCGGGAATCGCGCGGGCTGACCCGCACGTAATGCGTCAGGCCGTCCTGCGTGGCCAGCGATCTTACTGCCGCGTTTGCGGTAGATGCATCGGCAGCAGACGCTCCAGCGTCGCCGAAGGCGGCCCAGGCGGACGCCGTCAGCAGGATGGCCCAAGCAGCACGCGGGCGAGCAATCAGCGACAGAGGCTTCATGGCACGTGGCTCCTGATGGCCGAAACGGAAAGATCCGCCTCTGGATTTTATCTGATCCGGCACGGGACGCAAGCATCGCGGACGCGTGTCAAGGACGCAAGATGGCGACGACAATAGGTTCATCCGGTTGATGCGTGCGCAGCCGCGAATCCCCAGTCGCGTCGCCTCAAGTCACCACGCTGCTTGTCAGCGTAGAACGGTGTTCACAACCAGACCGCCGCCCCTCGCGTCCCCCCCTCCGTCGTCACCACGCTGCTCGTCAGCGTGGAACGGTGTTCACAACCAGACCGCCTCGCCTCGCGTCCCCCCCTTCCGTCGTCACCACGCTGCTCGCCAGCGTGGAACGGTGTTCACAACCAGACCGCCTCGCCTCGCGTCCCCCCCTTCCGTCGTCACCACGCTGCTCGCCAGCGTGGAACGGTGTTCAAAACCAGACCGCCTCTCGCGTCCCTCCCTTCCGTCGTCACCACGCTGCTCGTCAGCGTGGAACGGTGTTCAAAACCAGACCGCCTCTCGCGTCCCTCCCTTCCGTCGTCACCACGCTGCTCGCCAGCGTGGAACGGTGTTCACAACCAGAGAACGAATGCGCCTTTCTGGTCTTGAACATCGCTCGGCGGAGGCAAGCTCCGCCGTGGCGGTGGGTTCGACGGGCGGGGGCCTTTCTGGT
>JAAYYU010000027.1 GCA_012515235.1 Candidatus Anammoximicrobium sp. | reverse complement strand
GCCCTGGACTTCTTCGCGAACTGGCCAAAGCAGGCAAACTTTGTCGGCTGGGCTCCCTCTGGCGGTTATCGCCTTTGAAGGGATTCCCGCAGAAGTTCTGATCTAGGGGGATGGTTCGGAACGATCCAGAAATACGGAAAAATCCCGCATTCGGTTTGAGACTTTGCCCGAAGTCCAGTGTCGAATCTGTCGTGCGGACAGTGGACTCGGCTGCGGCTGTGTTGCGCCACGGAGTGGGGATATGGAGATCGACCGCCGTTCTGCGCTGAAGCGTCTGCTGGTGATGGGTGCCGCTTCCTGGTGTGGCGGTTGCCGGACCACGCCCATCACCAATCGCAAGCAACTGCTTTTGGTGCCGGAGAAGCAGGAGATTGCCTTGGGGCTGTCGGCCTACGAAGAGGCGGTCAAGCAGGAGCCGCACTCGACCAACCAGCACTTCATCGAGATGGTCAATCGCGTCGGTTTGCGCTTGGCCGAGGTCGCGGACAAGTCGGACTATCAGTGGGAGTTCCGCGTGTTGGCGTCTCCGGCTCAGAACGCGTTCGCCTTGCCGGGGGGCAAGGTCGCGGTGTATGAAGGCATCTTGCCCGTCTGTGGCAATGAAGCCGGCCTGGCCGTGGTGGTGTCCCACGAAATCGCGCACATCCTGGCGCGCCACGGCGGCGAACGGATGAGCCAGAATTATGCGGTCGAAGGCGTGCGGCAAGCGGTTCAGTACGTGGCCAACAAGAAGGAACTCAAGAACAAGGGAGTCATCCTCCAGGCGTACGGCGTGGCTTCCAAGTACGGTGTGATCCTGCCGTACAGCCGCAAGCACGAGTCAGAGGCCGATCACATGGGCCTGATGCTGATGGGCAAGGCCGGCTACGACCCCGCCGAGGCCCCGCGGTTTTGGAGGCGGTTCTCCGGCGCCAATCAGGCCGAGAAGCCGCCCGAATTCCTGTCCACGCACCCGTGCGACGAGCGCCGCGTGAAGGCCCTGGAACAGCTTGTACCGCAGGCAAACGAATTGTACGCCCAGGCCCCCGACAAGCACGGTTTGGGCGAGATGGTCGCGGCGGCGGAAAGTGCGGGCGGCAAGCCTCCAGGGACGGCCCAGGCGAGTTCCGGCAGCAGTCCCGCGGCTCCTCCGCAATCAAGTTTCACGGCGGGGTTGGAGCCCATGGAACTGCCGCTGATCCCTGGCCGGTCGCCGGTGCCGCTCGGCCAGCAACCGCACACTTCCAGCCTCGTGCGCTGACCGATCTGCCCAATCCGTGCAAACGCCGCGGCCCACGGCCGACGCGGATCGGTTGGCAGCGGAACCGCGCGGACTTGGCTCGGCCTGCTTGGCCGTTACGGGGCGCGGCGCGTCCAGTCGATGCCGGACAGCGAGGCCAAGGCCAAGTGCAGGGCGTGGGTCCCGCGGCGGCCGCAGCCTTGCGCCTGGACGGCCAGATAGAGTTGCTTGGCCAGAGCCAATCCGGGCAGAACGAGCCCCATCCGGTCCGCTTCGTCCAGAGCGATGCGCATGTCCTTGATGAAGTGCTCGACGAAGAAGCCGGGGTCGAAATTGTTCTGGATGATCCGCGGACCGAGATTGGACAACGACCAACTGCCGGCCGCTCCGGACGCGACCGATTCCAGAACGCGGTTCAAGTCCAAGCCGGCTCGGTAGCCGTACAACAGGGCTTCGCACACGCCGACCATGTTGCTGGCGATCAGCGTCTGGTTGACCATCTTCGTGTGCTGCCCTGCGCCGGGACCGCCTTGGCGAACGAACGTCTTGCCCAGCGCCTCCCAGCAGGGACGCAGGGCCTCGACCGCCTCCCCGTCGCCGCCGATCATGATCGACAGCCGCGCTTCGCGGGCGCCCACGTCGCCGCCGGACACCGGCGCGTCGATACTGACGACGCCTTTCTCCTGCGCCGCTGCCGCGATCTGGATGGCCAGCGACGGTTCGCTGGTGGTCATGTCGACCAGGATGTTGCCCGGCTTCGAGCCGGCCAGCGTGCCGTCGGGTCCGAGCACCACCTCGCGGACGTCGCGCGGAAAACCGACGATCGTGAAGACCACGTCGCTGCACTCGGCCACGGCCCGCGGACTGTCGGCCCAGGCGGCTCCTTCGTTCAACAGCCGGTCCGCCTTGGCCCGCGTGCGGTTGTAGACCGTGGCCGAGAAGCCGCGGGCGATCAGGTGGCCGCACATGCTGGCGCCCATCACGCCCGTGCCGATCCAGCCGATGCGCGTTTTACCGGGTTCGATCTGCATGAGGTTTCCTTCTCCCTGGCAGGGCTCTGCGAGCCGTGTCGAGTTCTCGAAGCTCGCGAGCTGATCGCACGGCTCGCAGAGCCCTGCTACGACCAGCGCTGTTCCGGACGATTGATGATCTCGTTCAGAATGAACGCCTGTTGAATCGACTGCGGATTGCGGAACAACTCGGCGATCCGAGCGGCGAAGGCGGCGCCCGCAGCCGCGCCTGCCTCGTCTTCGGGATCGCTCATGCGGCCCAGCTCGTGGTCGAACTTCTGGCGCAGGTGGGCTTCGACTTTTTCGTCGGCCAAGCCGACTTCGGCACCCAGTTGGGCGGCGTGGGCGGTGACGTCGCCGGTGTCCAGGTGCTTCTCGACGTGCTGGGTGACGGCGGCCCGCCGCCGCACCGGCTCGGCGTCCACGATTTCCGCGTCCAGGACTTCGGCATCCACCGGAGTGGGGCGGGAAACGGGCGGCCGCTGGGGCGCGGAACGCGGCGGGCCGGGCCGGGGCTGGCCCTGCTGCTGCTCCGCGATTTCCCGCAGCAGGTTTTCCAAGTCGCGCAGGATGCTCATGACGGACGGCCTCCGGCCGCAGCGCTGCTGGCGATCGACTTGCGCATCTCCGTATCCGCCTGGACGTTCCGCAGCTTGAAGTAGTCCAGCACGCCCAGTTTGCCGGTGCGGAACGCCTCGGACATGGCCTTGGGCACCTCCGCTTCGGCGTCGACGACCTTGGCCCGGCTGTCCTCAATGGCGGCGGTCATTTCCTGTTCGCAGGCCACGGCGGCCGCCCGGCGGCCTTCGGCCTGAGCCCGCGCGACGCGCGTGTCGGCCTCGGCCTGGTCGGCCTGCAGCCGGGCGCCGATGTTTTCGCCCACGTCGATATCGGCGATGTCGATCGAAACGATCTTAAAGGCGGTCTGCGAGTCCAGCTTGCGGGCCAGCACCGCCTTGGAAATCATGTCCGGATTCTCCAGGACGTGGGCGTGCGTTTCTGCCGAACCAATGGCGCTGACAATGCCCTCGCCCACACGGGCGACGATCGTCTCCTCCGTGGCCCCGCCGATCAACTGCTGCAGATTCGCGCGGACGGTCACGCGGGCCCGGACCTTCAATTGAATGCCGTTCTTGGCCATGGCGTCCAGGGAAGGCTTGCCCGATCCTCTCGGCGGGCAGTCGATCACTTTGGGATAGACGCTGGTCTGGACCGCCTCCAAGACGTTGCGTCCCGCCAGGTCGCTGGCCGTGGCTTCGCGAAAGGAAAGGTCGACGATTTTCGCTTTCTGCGCCGCGATCAGCGCCCGGACGACCAGCGGCACGTTCCCGCCGGCCAGGTAATGAGCCTCCAGGGCCCGGCTGGTCAAGCCCATCTCGTCCGTGATGCCCGCCTGGACCGCCATGATCTTGCTCCGCACGATCACCGTCGGATTGACTTTGCGGAACGTCATGCCCAGCAGATCCCAGATCGTGATCCCGGCCTTGGTCAGCACGCATTGAATCCACAGCCGGAAGTAACGGGCGAAGATCCCGAAGATCACCATCAGGACGATCAAGATCACAATCGCGATCCCGAGGCCCACCAGCGTGGCCGGATCGATCTCTTGTTGAGCGAACATGCGCATGGGAGCAACCTTTCCAGGAGTAGTCGCGACCGCAAAGCATCGGGCTCGGCGAATACTCCCTGTTCTACACCGAACGGCGCCCCAGTGCAATTCTTTGGCCCCAGGTTTGTCGGCGGTTTCCAGCCCATCGCGGGGCGGGCGATGAGTCCGGCGGGCGCCGCCCTGGTCAACCAGGCGGCTGATCCAGGGATTCCAGCCCCAGATTCCGCGCCGGCTGGGCGAGCACGTCGGCGCTGTCTGCCAGCAGTTCACAGGGGCTGTCGTCCGGCACGACGACAATCCGATTGGTCCGCACCGCGGTCACGCGAACCGCCTGGCCCGGATCGACGGCCATGCCCTCGCCGATCGCATCATACACCCGCCCGTCAATCACCACCGCGCCGCTGGGCAGCATCTTTGTCTTGGCCACGCCGCGCCGGCCGATCAGGTCCTTCAGACGCTGGTGCTCCGGCGTGTCCGGCAACACCTCTTCCTCGCTCTGCGGCGTCTCCAACAAGATCATCCGCCCGATCGGCGTTCGCGGCCAGTAGTGAATCGCGGCGGCCAGCGCCACGGGCAAGATCAACATCGTCGCGACGACCATGACGACGCCCGTCACCCAGCCGCCGTTGAAGGCGACCGCGATGGAAGCGATGATGGCCAGGGCCGCCAGAATGCCCAACACGCCGCCGGAAGGAACAAACAACTCCAGCGCAATCAGCCCCAGGCCTGCGGCGAGCAACAGGATCGACCACAACAGAGCGTCCGTCACCAGTATCTCCCTTCATGCGATCCGATGGCTGCTTCCAGTTTGGACTGCGGCGCCGCGTCGCCGCTGTGGCTGAACGCCGACAGCGCTGCCGGCCCAAGCCTAACGAACCGCCGAAACCCCGTCTGCACGGCAGGACGGCGCGTCAGGTCCCAAGCGTGCGACAAGGCACCGCACTCCCCAGAAACCTGAGTCGTGCATGCCTCCCACCGTCCAGAAATCTACCCGATTTCCAAGGCCCGGACCAGCACCTCGTTCCCGCGCACCTCCACCACGACCACGTCCGTCCCATAGGGGATCACTTCCCCGTCGCTGATTACGTCCACCCGCGCGTCGCCGAAGCGGGCCTTGCCGGACGGCGTCAGTTGCGTAACCGTCACGCCCCGTTTCCCGACCAGGTACTCCCAGTGGACCAGCGCTTCCTGGCAGCGGATCTGCTCGCGCTGCTGCTCGTCCGGGGTCTCCAGCGAGACTCGGCGAAAAAGCGGGGCGTCGGTGACCAATCGCCGGGCAATGACCAAGGCGGCGAAAGCTCCCGCGCCCGTCGCCACCAGCAGGAACAACGAACCGGGCAACTGGCTCCATTCGTAGGCGTTGCTGGGAATCAGGAAGGTCTGACTGGCCAACAGAATCGAAGCGACGATCAGCAGTCCGCCGCCGACGCCAAAGGCCCCGACGCCGGGCAGCACAAAGATCTCCAGGACCAGGCACACGACTCCCGTGGCGAACAACACAATCTCCAGCCAGCCCGCGGTGCCGTGCAGAAAATTGGCCCAGAAAAACAAGACAAAACACACGGCCGAGGCAAAGCCGGCGAAACCGAGCCCCGGCGTCGAGAACTCGATCATCAGCGTAAACCAGGCCGCAAACAACAGCATCCCGGCGATGCGGGGCGATGCCAGGAACTCGACGACGGCGTGCGCCCAGTTCCGCTGGACGATCCCCAACTCGCCCTCGAAATGGTACGTCCTCTTCAAGTCCTCCCAGTCGGCAACGTTGAACCGCGCCAACCGCAACTCGACGGCCGCGTTGCCCCGTAGCCCGTTCCGCGTCTCGATCTCGCCTGCCGCCCGCCAGTCCTGGGGATGCTCTTGTTCGGCCAGTTCCGGCTCGCAGAAATACCGCACTTCTCCAGTCCCCGGCCGCTGGTAGCGTTGCACGGACAAATCGGCGTCGATCATGGCCGCCGGCAGCGACCAACCGACGCTCTTGGCCTTGGCCAACTCGCGGACCGCAGTTCGCAACGCCTCCGACTTGCGGGAGTGGATGCGCCGCGCGCCCGGACCGCCCAACACGGCCGTGTCCGTCATCAGCAACTGGTCGCAGGCCAAGGCGATCAGCGCTGCGTCGGCCCGCGCGGCGGAGGCCACAAACGCGACCGTGCGGACTTGGCTGGGATCGAGACCCGACAGATACGTCGCCAGCCTCATGCTGTCCTCCGGCGAACCGCCGGGGCTGTCGATCACCAGGCAGATGAAATTCACCTGCTCCTGCTCGATCTTCTCGCGAATGCCGCGTTCGACCCAGTTCACCGTGTCGGACCGGATGGGGCCCGACAAGTCCACGCGGACAGCCCGCCGGCCTGCGGCCAGCGTCGGATCCTCTTCCACGCCGCCGGGCAACTGCAGGGCCGAGGCGAGCTGCAGGCGGTCCCGGACCAGGTGGCTCGCCAAACCGAACTTCAACCGCAACTCGGTGCCCGTGAAGTTGCCCAACTGGCCGGCGGGAACCACCTGCTCGACCGACCGCACCGCGGATTGCTTCTGCAGTTCGGCCAACTCGTCGGACAGGACGAAACGCGCGCCGTCTTGCGTGTGTACGCGAGACACCGCCAGCTGCGGATCGAGCATCCCCAAGACCACCGCCGGGGGAACCGTCCGGCGGCGTTCGGCGATCTCGACATAGCCGCTGCGGACGGTCGGATCCAGCGCATCCTCGGCCAATCCCGCGCGCCCCAATTCGGCGTCGGGATGCGCGACGATTTGCTCGCAAGCCAACACCGGCAGGACGGCGTGTCCCTGCACGGGGCCGGTCAAGTAGGCGACCGTGCGGACGCGGCCCAGCTGTTCCCCCGCCAGGTAGCGGGCCAGCGACAAGGCGCGCTCGAACTGGCTGGCCCGCCGCGCGGACTCGTCGCCCCCGCCGAATTCCAGAATCAACGTGGGGCGTCCGCTGGTGCCCTGCCAACGCGCCAGCAGTTCGCCGATCATCGCCTTCAAACGCGTATCGGCTTCTCCCGCGATCGGCAGCGGCACACGGATCAATTGCCCACTGGCCGTCTCGGACGGTTCCGGCTGTTGCGCTTCGGCAGGCGTCTGGCGCGCACCCTGGTCACCGCCAGCGGCCGCCAAAAGACAGACGCCGCAGGCCAGGATCAACGATTTCGCGGTCGCCACAACGAACGCGCGTTGGCCGGTATTTACCAAGTTCATGCTGCCTCGCGATGTCGCCCCCACGATGCCCACTTTCCGTGATTATACGCCCAGCCGGAACGCGAGCCAAACCGGCCTGAGTCCGACGCGGCCGTGATGATTCCTGGCACAGTGCTCCGAGCAGTGTTTTTGTGTCCGTGCTTTCCACGAGACTCGGATCGTCAGGCCAGGGTTACGGGACGAGTTGCCGAGGTGACGCGGAGCCGCAACCGTTTGCGTTTTCGACGGCGGTGCGACTCAAGTTGACAACATGCTTGGCTTGTCGTGGCCTCGCCAGAGCGACCCTCCTCCCGTCTTGGTCGCAAGCCGTGCCTGGTCAACAGCTTATCGCTGCTGGCACCGGCCCTCGGCACGCCGTTTGTACCGTTGATTGCCGTCTCCCGCGGTCCTTTGCCAAGTGCCAGGGGTAGTTCGGACAACGGGCGAGGATCTTGGCATCGATGCAGGAGTCAAACCGATGCCGGCATCTGCTGTCTTGGCTTTTGGCTCTTTAGCGAAAGTCAACCTGGTTGTGCCCGGCCGGCCGGAATTTGCGTGAACCGGCCACCGATCTTGTCGATCGGCGCAGCGCAGGCGCGAATGCCAAAGGCAGGGAGAGGCGATGTTTTCGCCAAGTCCCTCGGCGTGCGGTACCGATACACCCCGTGTCGAGACTTATCTTGGGGAGGCGAGCATGACCGACGGAAGACGCAAGCGCAGGCACAGCGAGGATCACGCGAAACGCCGCTGGTACGCGATGCACCGGGCCCGCCGCTTTCGGCGCCGGTTTTGGCTGCTGGGCAACCAGTCGGAGCGGCCTTCCCCGATTCTGAACTTCTCCGGACGATGGCCCAGCGACGCTCCGACGGACGCGATCGTGTAGGCGATCGAGCGTCGAGCGGTCAAGCGAATCGGCACAGCGCGGGACCGGCGGCGGTGGGGAAGAACGTCGCCTGGGGCGCGCGGTCGGGAAAACGCTCGGCATAGCTCCGCTGCCAGGCGGCCAGAAAATCGTCGATCCGATCGACCGCGACCAGCGCCCAGACGCTGCCGCCGAATCCCGCGCCGAACGCCGAAGCGGCGACCGCACCGAGTTCCCGAGCCGAGGCCGCCAAGTGGACTGTTTCGGGAATCTGATTTCCGAGCAACGTCTCAGCCGCCTGTTGCGAGCGATCCACCCAGCCGCCGAAGGCCTCCAGGTCGCCGCAATCCAGGGCCGCTCCCGCCGCCGGAATGACCTGCTCGTTCTCCGTCACAAAATGCTCAAACCGGGAAAGCAGGTCACGGGGCGCGAATTCACCGTGCTGGACGCGGGCCAGAATCTCGCGCAGCCGATCCGCCGCCTCCTCCCCGCTCCGCACCAGCGCCGCCAAATGCGCGTGGTCGCAGCCCGTTTCGCGCCGCCAGATTTCCGCCACGGCGGCGGCCAGCCGCGACGCCCGGTTGTATTTCTCCAACGCGGCGCCGGTCTTTTCGGCAATCACGCCGCTGGAGGCGACGGCGAACGTGTACGCCGGCGGCAACGGCACCTGACGCTCAAACCGCACGGGGCAATACGCATACTGCCGGATGGCGCCGGGCTGGGCGCACAGGATCGCCGTGTGGTCCTCGCTGCCGCCGAACGTGCCCACGCCGCGGTCGCCGATCAAGGGCCCGTAGCTCTGGCCGTTTTCGATCGTGGCCAGATAGCCGGCCAGATTCAACGGCTCGTTCAGTTCCGGCAGGAAGTCGTCGTGAGTCCACAGGCCGTTGGCGTCGGCCAAAGCAAAGAAGACGCCTACCATCAGAGCGCTGGAACTGCTCATTCCCGCGGCCGGGGGCAGGTCGCTGGCGAAAGCGATCCGGGCACCGCGCGACGCACCGGGGAAATTGCGGGCCAGGCGGCGGGCCACGGTCATCGGATAATTCGACCATCGCCCCAGCGGGGGCACCAGGCCCGGTTCCATCGCAAACTCGATCGTCTCGCCGCTGGCAACATCCGTGATGCTCACCTGCGAGTCCGCCGCCGCCGCCGCGGTGATGCAGAACCCGCGTTCGGCCGCGATCACCAGACTGCTCCCGCCAGCATAGTCGGTGTGTTTTCCCAGGACCTCGATTCGGCCGGGAACGAAGTAGGATCGCCAGATGTCGTTGGGGACTGCGGTCGTTTGGCTCAGCTGCTCCACGCAACGGCGAAACAGCAGGGCTTTTCTGCTTGCTTCCCGCGTGCTGAATCCGCCGTCGTAGCTGCGGTCGTTCACAGGCGAATCTCCATTCCGACAAGCCGCGCGGCGACCGGGCCGATATCCCCGCGGCTGGTAAGGTCCAGAACCGGGGCTTGCATGCGGATCGCGTGAAACCGTTCGCCCAACACGTCGATCGCGTACTGGACGGCGGCTACGATTTCGTATTCCCCGCGCGGTGAACGCGGAATGGAACGGCAAGCTCGAAAGATGGCCGGTCCGAACCGCCAGCAGTTCATGCTCAGCCACAGCGGCTTCGGCATCTGGGCCAGGGTCTCCGCATCGGGTTTCTCGACGATCCGCCGCAGACAGCCTTCGTCGTCGACGTCGCCCACGGCGAATTTGGAGACGCGGTCGGCCGCGATGTTGCTGCGCGCGAGCATGGCGTCGCGTTCGAACAGGACCAGTCCCGGCCCCGACAGATTGCGCAACGCCTGGCAGGCCTCCCGCGGATAGAAGTTGTCCGAGTTGACGGTCAGGAACGGATCGTCGCCCGCAAACGCGGCGGCCGCGGCGACCGCATCCGCCGTCCCCAACGCCTGGTCCTGAATCGCGAACCGGATGCTCAGACGCTGCAGCGTCACCCGGCGCGTGTAGTAGTCGCGGATCTCCTCCTGCTCCGGACCGACCACCAGGCAGATCCGGCGGTAACCGGCGTCGGCCAGCGTCGCGAGCAGATAATCGAGGAACGGGCGGTCGCCCAGGGGAATCAGGGCCTTGACGCCCGAGGCCGCCGCAACGGCTTGGCGTTCATCCAGGGCCGCCGTGTCATCCGCGGCGCGCATCCGCGTCCCCAATCCGCGGGCCAGGATGACGGCCTTGTCCAAATTCGTCGCGGGCATCGTTCCAGCCTGTTCGTCTGCAGTCGGGCGGTCGGAAAATCAAGGCCCACAGGGGCGGGCTCGCCTGAGCGAGGCCTGTTCGCTCCGTGTTTCTCGCGTACCCCCTGCTTCTGGCCTTCCGCAGCTATCGGGTGCCGGGCGAGTTCCAAGGGGGGCTCGCTTCGGCCGTCGCTGCCTGAGCAGCGGGTGCGGCGTCGGCGGCGTGGGCCGGCGGGGCCAATTGTTGTTCCACGAACTCCTTTTTCTGGAGCATGTCCTCGGGCTCTTCAAAGTTGAACAACAGCGGCAATTCGCCTTCGACGACCGGCGTCGCCATGCCGGAGACCTTCCAGCCGTTCGCTTGTTTGCGCAACACCCAGATTACCGCGGTGGACGTCAGGCGCCCGTCCGGGCCGGTCTCCCGCCACATCGTTTTGACGTGCGCGCCGTCCAATCGGTCGCTGACGAAGTCGGTTTCGCCGATTTCGTAGGACAGCGACTCGGACGCCTGCGACTGGATGCCCAGGCCGCTTTTGGACGTTTCTTCGCGCGCCTTGTCCGTCAACAGGCTCGCAATCGCCGTGTCGTTTCCCGTGCGCAGCGCTTCGTAGAACTGGGCGACGACCGCCGCAGGCCCCGACGCGCCGGCCGCCGCCGGGCCGTTGGCAGGGGTTCCTGCAAACGCCGGCGCGGAGGCCGAATCCGCCGCCTCCGGGGATCCCTGCGGAGCGCCGCCGCACCCGGCGAACGGGCAGGCGAGGACCGTGACAGCCAAGATGCGCAAGCTGTGTCTCATAACCAACTCCACCCTCAAAAAACAGGCGACCCCTGGCCCGCGGCAGCCGAGTACGGAACCGTCTTCAAGCGTCGGGCGGCAGAGTGTCGCAAGATCGGCGCAAGGCGTCAAGGCGAATGCGGGGTGCCGGCCGTGCTGGTCCCGTCGGATTTGCGACGCCCGCAGGGCCAAGGGCCGACTTTTCCCCGCGGCGCGCGTCCAGACCCGTGCCCCGCCCAGGCCCCGGCAATTAGAATGGAAGCAGACCGGCAGGCCGGATCCACCGGCGCAGGCCCCGACAGTGCTAGCAGACGATGCGAATCACAACGATTCCCCACATCTACCGGAACGTCAAACGCTGGACCGAAATCCTGTCGGTGCTCAGCAAGTACGGTTTGGCCGACTGGATCAGCCGCCTGAACATCGACTTTGTCAAGGACCGGTTGAAGGACCGGGAGGGGGAGGCGCTGGCGCGGCACACGCCGGAGAAACGGATCCGGCTGGCGCTGACCGAACTGGGGCCCACGTTCATCAAACTCGGCCAACTGCTGAGCACTCGCCCAGACCTGGTCGGCGTGCAACTGGCGGAGGAACTGAAGCAACTGCAGGCCGACGTGCCCGCCGATCCGCCGGACCTGGTGTCCACGTTGATCGAAGAGGAGTTGGGACAGCCCGTCGACGAACTGTTCGCCGAATTCGACGGGACCGCGCTGGCCTCCGCGTCCATCGGCCAGATCCACGCCGCGCGCCTGGTGACGGGCGAGAACGTCGTGGTCAAGGTGCAACATGCCGGGATTGAAAACACGGTGCGCGAAGACCTGGATGTGCTGACCGGGTTGGCCCTGCTGGCCGAACGCGTTCCGGAACTGGCCGCGTATCGCCCTTCCGCGACGGTCGCCGAGATGGGCCGCGTGCTGCGGCGGGAATTGGATTTCGGCCGCGAAGAGCGCAATCTGCAGCAGTTCAGCGCCCGCTACAAAGACGACCCCACGGTGCATATTCCGCAACCCTACACCGAGTATTGCACGGCGCGCGTGCTGACGATGGAGCGCGTGGAGGGCATCAAACTCGAAGAAAAACCGCGTCTGCTGGCCGAAGGGTTCGACTTGGAGGAGGTGGCCCGCCGCGGCGCCAAGCTGTA
The DNA here is from genome assembly GCA_012515235.1 of Candidatus Anammoximicrobium sp. Classification (GTDB taxonomy): domain Bacteria; phylum Planctomycetota; class Planctomycetia; order Pirellulales; family Pirellulaceae; genus Anammoximicrobium. Next base: position 213,672 of record JAAYYU010000027.1, on the reverse strand, counting down.
CCTGGACATGATTTTCGAGCAAGGCTTTTACCACGCGGATCCGCATCCAGGGAACCTCCTGCTCCTGCCCGGCAACTGCATCGGGTTGCTGGATTTCGGCATGGTCGGCCGCCTTGAAGAACGGCTCCGCGAGGACATCGAAGAGATGCTCCTGGCGATTACCAGCCGCGACGTGCCGCTGCTGACAAGCGTCATCGTGCGCATCGGCGAGTCGCCGGCGGACCTGGACGAACGGGCCCTGGCCGCCGACGTGGCCGACTTTCTGGGTGATTACGCGTCGCAGCCGTTGGAGCACCTGCAACTGGGCCCGGCGCTCAGCGACATGACGCAAATTATCCACGGCTACAAGATCAAGCTGCCTCCGCAGGTCGCCATGCTGCTCAAGACGCTGGTGACCTTGGAGGGCACCGGCAAGCTGCTCAGCCCCAGCTTCAGCCTGATTGAGTTGCTCCAGCCTCTGCACCGGCGGTTGCTGCTGCGGCGGCTTTCACCGCAGCGGCAGTTGCGGAAATTCATGCGGTTCTACGTCGAAGCCGAGCGGCTCGCGGAGATCCTCCCGCGCCGTCTGACCGAGATCCTGGAGCAGATCCAGGCGGGCAAGTTCGACGTGCACCTGTACCACCGGGCGCTGGAACCGTCCGTCAACCGTCTGGTGCTGGGACTGCTCACCAGCGCCCTGTTTTTGGGCTCGGCCTGGGTGCTCAGCAACAAGGTGCCCCCGCTCCTGTTTCCCACCCACACCTACCTGGGCTTTCACCAGATCTCCATTCTGGGCCTCAGCGGCTGCCTGGTCAGCATCCTGATGGGCCTGCGCCTGCTGCGGGCCATCGGCAAGTCGGGCCACTTGGACAGCAAGGATTGAGCCGGAGCCAAATCTCGGCAAGGCACCTACGAGTCCCGCCGCAAAACGGCTAGAATCGCGGACGGTAAAAAATCTCTATGGTTGCGGCGCAGCCGCGTGAGGAGGACTTGGCGATGCGATTGATTCTGGTGGGCCCTCCAGGGGCCGGCAAAGGGACCCAGGCAGCGAAACTGATCGAGCGGTTGCACGTGCCGCATCTTTCGACCGGCGACATGCTCCGCGAAGCGGTCAAGCAGGGTACGGAATTGGGACGAAAGGCCGAAGGCTTTATGAAAGCCGGCGGGCTGGTCACGGACGATCTGGTAATCCCTATTGTGGTCGAGAGGCTCCAGCAGGCGGACTGCGCCCAGGGCTTCATCCTGGACGGGTTTCCCCGCACCCGGCCGCAAGCCGAGGCGCTGGCCCAGGCGCTGACGTCCGCCAACGTCGCCTTGGATGCCGTCGTGGTGATCGAAGTGCCGGACGAGTTGATCGTCGAGCGGATCACGGGACGACGCCAGGACCCGGTCACCCATACCATCTACCATACAAAATTCAACCCGCCGCCCGCGGACGTCGCCGCCCGCGTCGTGCAACGTTCCGACGACACGGAGGAAGCCTGCCGGGCCCGATTGAAGAAATACCACGGCGAAACGGCGCCGATCATCCCATTTTACGACGCCCAGGGATTGCTCCGGCGAGTCGACGGAGTGGGCGATCCCCAAGACATCACCCAACGTACGTTCCAGGCCCTGGGATTGGCGTGATCGGCGGCGCAGTCGTGGCGGTGTGCTAAGCACGCTCGGGCCTCAGAAACAGCCCGGCCTGTCCGAACAGGCCGGGCTTCTCGGACGGCGGGCCCGGCTATCGCGTCCTGCCCGGCTATTGCGTCCTGCCCGGCAGCCTGATGAAAAAAGGGACCGGCTCCGAGCCGCGCCGGAGGAACGCCAGGAAGAACGATCGCTGCGAGTCGTCTGTCCCCGTCCTTCCTTCTTTCTGTCCCCCGTTTTCAACGGACGGCTAGGGTCTTGGCCCGAATAACCGCTCCAATTCATCCGGCGTGGTGCCAAGCAACGCCGCTGCATATTCCTCATCATCGTAATAGGCATCCCGTTCCCGGCCCCGCTCGATGCCCAGGTTTGCCAACAGCCGCTCGGCTTTTTCCTGCGGATAGCGCCGCTGAATGCTCTTCAGCACCGACAAAAAATCCGCGTCGTCCAAGGCGTCCGCGAGGTTTTCCCAGCGTCCAATGACGTGCCTCGGATTGTGTTGCAGAATCTTGTGTCTACAATACTTGGATACTCGGAACAGTTTTATTCTCGCAGCACTGGCGGCGGCCACGACCAGGAGCCGATCCCGAACATGCGGCCGCTGTCTTTTTTCACTGGCCTGAGCCAAATGCAAATACAGGCCCAGGATATCGATTGGTTGGGACATGACTCCTATCATCCCCGGCAAGCCGTCCAACGCAAGGCCACCGGGTGATTCTTCGGACTGGCACACAACGGGCATCGAGGACTACCGCTGGCTGGTAAGTCCGGAGGCCGAACGCTGGCTGGAGATCGCTGCCGGCACGAACGACAAGTCGCTCGTCCAGTTGACGCTGGCTCTGCGCAAGGACCTGGGCCCGACGCGAACGCATCTGGTGATCGCCCAAACGGAATTGCGCCGCCGAGCGCGGGTCAAGTTCCAGCGTGCCGACCGGATGTTCTTTACGCGTCAACTGCTGGAGCAAGCCACGGACGAGACGATCGCCGCCTACAAGGCCCGGCGGCTGGCGGCGGGCGAACGTCGGGCGGATCTGTGTTGCGGGATCGGCGGCGACCTGATGGCGATGGCCCACCACGGGCCGGTCGTCGGCATCGACCGCGATCCGGTGGCCTGGGTGCTGGCAGAGGCGAACTGCCAGGCGGTCGGCCTCGCCAACGCGGAGGTGCGGCTGGCCGATGCGTGCGTGTCGTGCGTGGAAGCTTTTGCTGCCTGGCACATCGACCCGGATCGCCGTCCGCAAGGCAAACGGACGACGCGCGTCGAAGTTCACGAGCCGGATTTGGCGGCGCTCGAACGATTGCTGTCCCGAAACCCGAACGCGGCACTGAAACTGGCCCCGGCAGCCGAACTGCCCGAAGCCTGGCGGCAAACGGCTGAATTCGAGTGGCTTGGAAGCCGGGGCGAGTGCCGGCAACAAATGGTCTGGTTTCGTGACCTGGCGCGTTATCCGGGACGGCGCACGGCGACCGTCTTCGCGGCGGGCTCGGCCGAGCCCAGGACGATCAGCGGAAACGCCGACTTGGAGGTTCCTCCGGCCGCCAGCCTGGGGCGGTATGTGTACGAGCCTCATGCGGCCGTCCTGGCGGCCGGTCTGACCGGGATTCTGGCGGACGCGCACAGCCTCCACAGCGTCTCGCCCGGCATCGCCTACTTGACGGGCGACCGGCTGCTGTCCGATCCCGTCCTGGCGTGCTTCGAGGTGACGGAGGTCCTGCCCTTGGATCCGAAGCACTTGCGAGATGCCGTGCGAGAACGGGGCATCGGGAATCTGGAAGTGAAGAAACGCGGCGTCAAGATCGATCCCGAAGAGGTGCGCAAACAACTGCACCTCCGCGGCGACCAGGCGGCGGCGCTGCTCATCACGCCCATCAAGAAGAAGGTCGCCGCGATCCTGGCCAAGCGCGTCGGCGCTGCGGCTCCCGAAAAACATCCGGCCGGCGAAGACCATGATGCCGGCTGACCGGCGGGCCGGTCGATGGCAGGCAGTTCCCGACGGGCGCGCGGCCGCTTGCCGTCCTCCTCCGTCGAGAGCTGACAGGCTTCAGCGGACTTCTTGGGGCAGCAGCAGTTCGGCGGCGCTGCGGGCCAGGTAGGGCGGCACCGTGAGCAATCGGACGGGGCCGCTGGCTTGTTGGATTTTCCAGAGCTTGCCGGCCTGGCCGGGCGGCACGGGAAAACGGTAGTATCCCGGTTTGCGCCGGTCCAGGACGAAGGCGGATTTGCCATCCGGATCCAGGATCTGTCCGGTGCCGCCGCCGAACAGGCCGACGACCTGGGTGTCCTGCGGGACGTAGAAGTACAAGGACCAGCGGCCACTGAGGTTCAACGGTTCTTCCAGGCTCGACCGCAACGAGATGGGCGTGCCCGGCGCCCAGGCTACGCGCGTCATGTCGTGGCCGTCGTTCACCGTGAGTCTGTGCAAGCCGCGGTCGCGCGCGGCGAGCCGCACGGTGTGCTCCTGGCCGTCGGGCGGGACGCTGGCGTCGTGCGCGACCTTCGTTTCCCGCTCGCCGGTCGCGCTCGGCCCGCCCACTTTCCACAACTCGATCCGCACGTTGCCGCGGTCCCGGTAATGGGCGATCAGGCCGCCGGTGATCTTCAATTCCAGCGGCCTACGGGGGTCGTCGATCCAGGCGAAGAAGGTTTGTTCCCCGCGGCCCGCGCCCAGTTCGCCAGGTTTGACGGCCGGCAGGTTCAGCGCGCGGGCGGGCGCCAAGTCGTCGCTGAAGGGGACCGGCTCGAAGTCCAATTGGACCAGCGGGCGCGCGGCGATTCCGTCCTCCAGAAACTGGCTTAACTCCGCGGGCGTGAAGGGCTCGCTGGACTTCCACGGGTTGCGGCCCTCGGCCACGTTCCACTGCGCCTCGGCCGGGATCGACACCCGCTTGTCCCGCGCCGCCAGATCGCGGTACAGGGCCTTGGCGTGGACCATCATCGTGGTCCGCATCCGGTAGGCGTGGCGGATCAGGGCCTCGAACGCCGCTTGCCGCGCCGCGCCCTCCGCCTGGGCATAACGGTCGTACAGATCGGCGTAGCGGGTGTACAGCAGCAACTGGTCGAGTCGGGCTTGGATCTCCGGCCGGTCCGCCTTCCGCTTCGCGTCCGCCAGGGCCCGGTACATCCGGCCCACCTGGTCGTCGTACACCAGATGCGGCTGCGCGCCGTCCAGTTGCCGGTAGAACTCGGCCATCGGCTCGCGCGCCGGACCGAACGCCCGCCGCAGAAAGTCGTCCACCAGTTCCGGGACCCGGCGGGCCTCGTCCAGGTCCCAGAGGATGCGGGAGGCGACGTAGTAGCCCAGGCCGTTGGGCCCCCAGTTGTCGCTGGACTCGGCGGACAAAAAGCGGGCGCCCCAAGCGTGGAAGTCCGGGATGGTCCGGGCCAGGTAAGCCAGATTCGAGCCGCGGGCGCGGCCGGGCAGGTCGCGGTCCCAGGTGTTGACGCTGTAGTATTCGCGGACGCCCAGCGTCGCGCCCTGGGCCGACCAGCCGGCGAGGATCTGTTCCACGGTCAGCCCGCCCTTGAGGAAGGCGGTCGCCACGCTGATGACTGCCTGCGGGTGGACGCGGATCGCGGGCGGTGGCGAGTGATAGTTGTAGGCATACATGCCCACCAGTTTTCCGCGCGGGCCAACCGCTTCCGCGACGTCGTTGGCCAGCGTCACGGCCCGGTCGCTGACGCTGCCCAAGCGGGCGCACGCTTCGCACTCGCACCAGCCGCCGCCGTCGCTGGGATCGACCGACACGCTGTCGGCGTCCGGGTTCTTGTCGAAGTACTCGTTGGCATACTGGACCACCAGCTTGCGCAAACCGGGATTGCTGATGCAGAATTTGGCGTTCGGCTGCCCGCTCTGGCGTTTTCCGTCGACCAGGGCAAAGTACTCGGGGTGCCGGGCAAACTCCGCCCGCTTCGCCGAGGCGATGCCGCCGTAGGCATGGCCGGTGCTGAGCGCCAGGGCCGACACGGTGCGGTTCCGGCTGCACCACTGGCGGTAGGGCTCGTCCGCATAGTCCCACGCGCCGAAACCGTACCAGATGCGGCGGCTGTGATAGTCGGGCGTTTGTTCCACGTCGACCGCCATGCTCAAATCGCGGATCTCCGGAATCACTTCCCAAGTCCGGCCGGGGAAAAACTGGCGATAGCCGACACGGTACAACAAGTCCCAGACGGCGTGTTCCAGCGCCAACTCGGTGGCCCCGACGACGTACAATCCGCGGGCGTGCGAACGCAGCAGGTACCGCTCCCGCTGGAACGGCCCCGGCTTGAGCCAGCCTTCGTTCAACGGAAGCGACGGAAAGTGGGCGGCCAGCCCCAACGCGAGGCCACTGCTGCCGTCGCCGGTCCTCACCTCGAACTTGGCGCCGCAGATCCGCTGCAAGTACTCCGCCAGCGTCGCTGCCGATTTCCGGACGGAATCCGCGGCCTCCGCGGCGACCACAATCGCCTGCTGGGCAGCCCCCTCGCGGGCGATTGAGACCGGTTCCGCCGCGGCCGCAACGGCCGACAGCAAGCCCAAGGCCAAGGACAGACGGCGCGAATCTCGCATGGACATCAGTGTGACCCTGCAACAGAGGATGTTGGATTCCGCAGTGATTTGGCGGCGTTCGCAAAATGACGGCCGCCGCGTTACGGGACGGCTCGGACTTCCAGGTTGTCGAACCGGCTCGCCTCGCCGCCGCCGTTGAGCAGTCCGACCAGCGTGGCCCCGGCACGCGGCGCCCGCCGTTGCCGGTAAACCTCTCGGCCATCGATAGAGTACGTCAATTCGTCGCCGCTGGCGGCCAGTCGCAGCGTAAAGCCGCGTCGCAGCGTGGGCCAGACCTGACGTACTTCGTCCACGTGCCGGCCGTTGACCAGCGTGTCGATCCGCACGTGCACCGCGGGGCCTTCGGCTTGCAGCAGGAAGCGTTCCATATTCTGCGCGTCCGTGCCCCGGACCGCCAGCCCGGCGGCGGCCGCGTTTTGAGTTTGTTCCAGGAACACGTCGACGGCCGCCTCCACATCGGCTTGCCCCGTGTCCGTCAGCAGATAATCGGTGCCCGAGTCGCGCTCCGGCCGCAACTGGCCGGCTTCGATCTTCCACCGCCCCGTGCCGCTGATCGGCAGGCCTCCGGCCAGTTGCGGCAAGGGTCCGTCCGGCCGGTTAAAGGTGTCGTGAGCCAGCCACGGCCGACAGTCCACCGCACGCACGGTCTCCGGTGCCAAGCGGCCGAAGAAGGCGTGATACGCGTGCCGCTTGAACTCGCTGAACGGCACAGGCTGGTCCGGCTGGAAACGCTGGCGAGCGCCGGCTGCGATCCAGCCGGCCTGAATCCAGGCGGCCAGCTGGCGGCCCAGTTCGCTGTCGGCAGGTACATCCGCCGCTGGCGGCGGAGCGGCAGCCGGCACGCTCAGTCCTGCGGCCCGCGTCAGGGCTGCCAGCAACTGGCCGCGGGTTACCGCCGCATCCGACGCCGGGCCGAGCGCGGCCAGCGCGGCGTCCAGTTGCGGCGGCGGAGCCGGTTCGTCGCAGTAATCACGCAGCAGACGCTCCAGGTACACGCGGGCCTCCGCGACCGTCACGAACTCCTCGCGTTGAAAGACGCCTTGGTCGTTCCGCTCCGGCACGCGGCGGCAACCGAGCATCTGATCGACCAGCTGCCACGCCGTGCCGGGGATCGTGTCCTCCAGATACACCAGCGACTGGCCGTGCAGCGACAAGTTGCGGATCTGCACCTTGCGCGCGTCGACCCGGTGCGGCGCCGTTCTCTCTTGCAGGGCGATCTGGGCGGCGACGGCACAGGCGTGCCCCTGGGCGATCCGGCCGGTCTCCATCCGTGGAAACGCGGCGTAGGCCTGGTGCGTGTAGGCCCCGGCCGCCGCTACCAGCAAGCCTGTAGCCTCGCTCGCCCGCGGCAAAAACACGTCGCAGGGAATGCACGGCACGCCGAAGTTCGGATGCCCGGCCAGCCGCAGCAACTGCATGCCCTCCGGACCGCTGCCCGGCACCGTCTCCCGGTGAACCCCGTGGATGTCCACCAGCATCGCGTTGAAGTAGGCGGCCCGCGGATGCCAGTACGATTTCTGGATTGGCCGCCCCGAGCCGTCGTCCTCGATCAGCCGGCCGCCAAACACGTGGTCGTTGACCATCCGCCGCCCTTCGCGCATATAGATCAAACCCGGCAGCGGCGCATCGCCCGCGTTCGTGGCCGTGCCGAAATCGCTCAGCCGATACTTCGGCGCGACACCCTCCCGGAAATCGAGTTCCGGAATGCCGTAGCGGTATTGGCCCCGCGTGTGCTGCAAGTGCCACAGGCCGCGGATCACGTGCGCCAAATGGGCTTTCTCGTTGCATTCGCGATCGTTCACGTCCATCGACTCCAGCACGTGCCGTCCGTCCGGCAACCGCCAGCCCTCGATCGTCGACAGGTAATGGTCGATGTTCCAGCGGCGTTCGTTGTCGCCCAGGGTAACGCCATAGACGCCCTTTTCCCACCAGGCGAACTCGGCCGGGTCGTAACCGGGCGGCGGGGTCTTGAGCACCCACGGGCTGTCGGCCGAGCCTTGGCCGTAATCCTGCAGGATGATCGAGCCGTTCCAGGCCATCGTCGCCGGCCGCTCGTCGGCCGCTTGCGTCGAGCCGGGCAGCAAGGGCCCGCCGGCGACTGCCAACGACTGGATGCGGACCTGGGGCGTGAAGATCCTCCCGGCGTAGGACTCGCGATCGCGCGTCGGATCGTCGCTGGCCACGCGGCCTTCGCGGAGCAGTGTCATGCTCACGCCGGCCAGATAGGCCACGTCGCCCTCGATTTCGGCGTCGATCGTCACCTGCGGCTCGACGACGATCTTCCGCTTCGGCTGCAGCCGATGACCGAACACCACGGCCGTGACGCGTTTCGTCTGCGGATCCTTTTCGACGCTCAGCGGAACCAGGTTCGCCAGCACCCTGACCGAATCCAGGGCGTCGACCTGTTGCCGCGTGTAGTTGAACAGGTGGTACAGGGGACAGAAGTATCCTTCGCCGTTGTGCCGCCCGCCCACGTGGAAGCCGGTGGTGTAACGGGCCACGACATCGTACTCCAGCGCCAGCCCGCCGATGTACCGGATCGGCAGATCGCTGTCCGGATTGATCGCGTTGGTCGACAGTCCGCCCAGGTCGCGGGCGGCGCGCAGCGTCCAAACCGTGGGGATCCCCAGCCGGCCGGCCGTGACCGCCGCCGCCGTGCCGCCGCTGGAGCCGCCGACGATCAGCAGCTCCGTCGCATACCGATCCTGCTGCGGCTCGTACGGGTTTTCGCCCAGTTCGTCGGCCGCCGCGAGGCGCATGCCGCCCAACGCCAGAACCAGGATCCGCAACGCGAGACGTCCTTGTTTCATGATTTCACCATTTCGCATGTGACGAGCCAGCCGGAATGATATCATAGACGCGAACGGTTGGCGTCGTCGCCCCGCCCCGTCTTTGTCCAGTGATCGGAAAATCTGTTCCCTGATCGGAGATCGAAAGATGACACGTCGCCTATGGTCCGCGTGCCTGATGTGGGTCGGAGTGCTGTCGGCCCTGCTGAGCGATTCGCCTGGCAGTCCGGCTCGCGCCTTGGAGTTCCCCGGCCCCCATCCCGGACCGGCCCGCGGTGAAATCGCGGCGGGACGGCTGACCCTGGAGAACGAGACTCTCGCCTGCCGCTGGCGCGTCACGGAGGACCGGCTACGGCCGGAAGCGATGGCGGACAAGCTTTCCGGAACCTCGTTCGAGGTGGCCGGCCGCGAGTGCTTTCAGATCGTCCTGGCCGACTCGCCCAGTCCGGCCGGGAGGAACGTCAACGCCTCCGACATGACGCTGGTCGGACCGCCGCAGGTGCAAGCCGTCGAGCCGGACGACCGCTCGCCGCGTCTGGCCGAGCGCAGCGGCGGCCGCCGGATCGTCGCCCGCCTGGCGGATGCCGCCAGCGGCCTGGAAGTGGCGTGGCAGGCCGTCTTGCGCGACGGCTCGAACTACGTCCAGTTCCGCCTGACGCTCGGCGCGGCACGCCAACCGCTGGAGGTCAAGGAGATCATCTGCTGGCAGCTGGCCGCGGCCGGCGCGCGGGTCGTGGGGACCGTCGACGGCTCGCCGGTCGTCGCCGGAACGGCGTTTTTCGCGGGCGAGCATCCGATGGCCAAGGGTGAGTTGCTCGGCGAGCCAGCCGCCGCCGGGACGGCGCCATTCCGTTGCCTCATGCCGTGCCAGGTCCTGGTGCGGCCGGGCGAGCAGGTCGGTTATACGTCGATTGTGGGCGTCGCGCCGCCCGGCCAGTTGCGGCGCGGATTCCTGTACTACCTGGAGCGCGAGCGGGCGCAGCCTTACCGGCCGCTGCTGCACTACAACAACGGTTCGGAGATCGGGAGCGAGTACTGGTCCAGCAAGCGGCACCAGTCGGAGCAGCAGGCCGCGGAGTTCCGCCGCAAGCAACAGTCGTTGTGGCTCGACGCCATCCGCGCGTTCGGCGAACAGTTGGTCGTGAAACGCGGGGTGACGATGGACTCGTTCGTGCATGACTTTGAATGGGACGACGAAACGGCGGTCTGGCAGTTCCACGAGGGCTACCCGGAGGGCTTCGGGCCGGCCCGGAAAGCGGCCGAGCTGTTTGGCGCTTGCGTCGGCGTGTGGCTGTCCCCAGCGGGCGGCTATCCCGGCAAATCCGCGCGGCTGGAACGCGGACGCCGGGAAGGCTTCGAGATCAACCCCAACGGCCTGTCGCTGGCCGGACCCCGGTACTATGCGCGGGTCCGCACCGTCTGTGCCAACATGGTCCAGCGGTACGGCGTCAATTACTTCAAGTTCGACGGTTTCGGCGCCGGCAACAACCGGCCGGGACCGGGGCCTTACGGCAGCGACGTGGAAGCCCTGCTGCGGCTGATGACCGAACTGCGGCAGTTGAAGCCGGACCTGTTCTTCAATCCCTCAACGGGAACCTGGCCCTCGCCGTTCTGGCTCAAGTACGCCGACTCGATCTGGCGGCAAGGCAGCGACACCAACGTGCTGGGCAAAGGCTCCGCCCGGCAGAAGTGGATCACCTACCGCGACAGCGAGATTTATCACGGCGTGCTGGACAAATCGCCCCTGTATCCGATCAGTTCCTTGATGATCCACGGTGTGTTCGTCAACGCCCTGCCGCTGTTCGGCAACCCCTACGACCCGGCCGCCCCGCGTCCGACGTACGATCCGGCCGAGATCATCGCCGAGATCCGTTCGTTCTTCGGAACCGGGACCAATCTGCAGGAGTTGTACATCGCGCCGCCGTTGATGGAGGCCCGCACGTGGGACGCGCTGGCCCAGGCCGCCCGCTGGTCGCGCAGCAACGCCGACGTGCTGGCCGATACGCACTGGGTCGGCGGCGATCCGGCCCAGGGACAGATCTACGGCTGGGCTTCATGGTCCCATCGCAAGGGAATCCTCACGCTCCGCAATCCGGAAGACCAGCCCGCCAAAATCAAGCTGGACATCGGTCAGGTCTTCGAATTGCCTCCCGGCGCGGTCCGAAAGTTCTCGTTGCGGAGTCCCTGGAACGAAGACGCGGACAAGCCGCCGCTCGAACTGGCGGCCGGTCAGCCGGCGACGTTGACGCTGCAGCCGTTCGAGGTGTTTGTGGCCGACGCAATCCCGGCTTCCTGACGAGTTGACAAGCCAAATTGCCAAACGCAAAGTCGGGACTTACAATAGGGCTCGTGCAGTAGACGGCGTTGGGCCGGTCCGTGGCCGAGTCCGGGGGGTGGCGGCACCTCACCGCGCGGGCCGGCCGACCGGTACCTTGCGGACGATTGGGTTCAGGAGTCACCGGAACACGAAGGGGCGGTCGTTGTGTCGCCGGCGGACTCCCAAACGGCGCAGCGCGTCCCCAGGCACGCTGGAAGACGAACCATCGGGCGATCCGAGTGCGAACAGAAATCCGCCTCATGCGAGAGGGCGTCTGACATGATCTGTGTATGCATTGGCCGCGGCCGCCACAAGCACGTTTTGGCCGAACACCGCTACCTGGCCGAGCAGGGCATCCCGCTGGTCGAACTCCGCGTGGACTACATCCGCAGCCGGCTGAGTTTGAAACGTCTGCTGACCGACCGGCCTTGCCCGTGCATCATCACGTGTCGCCGCCAGCAGGACGGCGGCCAATGGGCCGACACCGAACAGGCTCGCCAGATGGTGCTGCGGACAGCCATCGTCGAAGGGGCCGACTACGTGGACTTGGAGGAGGACATCGCCAAGGACATCCCGCGTTACGGGAAGACGAAGCGGATCATCAGCTATCACAATTTTCGCGAAACGCCGGACGACCTGTACGAAATCCACCAGCGGATGTGCGGCCTCGATCCGGACGTGATCAAGATCGCCGCCCTCACGCACCGCCCCAGCGACAATGTCCGCATGTTGCGGCTGATGCAGGAATCCAAAGTGCCGACGATCGGGATTTGCATGGGGGAGATTGGCACGCCGACGCGGATCTTGGCGGGCAGATTCGGCGCGCCGTTCACGTATGCCTCGCTGCAACACGAACGCTCCATGGCGCCCGGACAGGTCAGTTACAAGGAGTTGCGGGACATCTATCGCTACGACAGCATCAGCCCGGAGACGGAGGTCTACGGGGTGATTGCCGACCCTGTGGCGCAGAACACGAGTCCCCTGCTGCACAACGTGGCCTTCGGTCACCTGGGCCTGAACAAGGTCTTTGTCCCCTTCCGCGTGCCGCGGGACGATCTGGCCGAGTTCATCCGCGAATGTCCCGAACTGGGCATCCGGGGCTTGACGGTCGGCATCCCTCACAAAGACGACATCCTGAAGCATTTGAGCAAGGCCGACGGCGTCGTGCGGAACATCGGGGCCGCGAACACCGTGTTGTTCGACGGCCGCGAGGTGGTCGGTTACAACACGGACTTCCGCGGTTTTCAAGACGCCCTGGACACGATCTTTCACGAGGACGAACAGGGTCGCCCGCTGGTCGGGCGCGTGGCCCTGGTCCTGGGCGCCGGCGGCATCTGCAAGGCCATCGCGCACTCGCTGAAACGCCGTGACGCCGATGTCGTGCTCAGCTCCCGGACCCACGAGCGGGCCTTGGTGCTGGCCGACAAGTTCCGCTGCCGCACGGTGCAATGGTACGAACGGACCAAACTGGATCCGGACATCCTGGTCAACGCGACGCCCGTCGGGATGCACCCGAACGTGGACGAATCGCCGCTGGACGCCAAGTACATGCGGCGCGACATGATCGTCGTGGACACCGTGTACAACCCGGAGCAGACGTTGCTGGTCAAGCAAGCGCGGGAGGTGGGTTGCCGGGTGGTCACCGGGGTTGAAGTCCTGGTCCGCGAAGCGGCTCTGCAAATCGAGCATTTCACCGGCCAGACGGCGCCGCTGGACCTGATGCGGACGGCCTTGAAACGGGCCATCGGAGCTGCCCGGTGGCAGGACTAACGGCGGTGACTCCGGTGTTGTACGTGCTGATCTTCGTGCTCGGTGCCGTGCTGGGCGGCCAACTGAACCGGGGCATTTACGGCCTGGCCTGGCGCCGCCGGGCCATTAGCCCCTGGTCGGAACCGCCGCCGGATGCGCCGCCGCGCCGCGGGACGGATCTGATTCCCGTCGTGGGCTGGTTCGGGCTGCGGCGGGAAGCCTCGTGGCACGGTCCGGGCTTCTGGATTCGGCCTGTCCTGATCGAACTGGCCGTCGGCTGCGGCGCGGCCTGGTTGTATTGGTGGGAGGTGGAGCAAGCCGCACTGATGCCGCGCGTTGTGCCGCCGCCGTTCCCCGCGTCGCTGCTGATCGTCCAGTACGCCGGCCACGTGCTGCTGATGGCGCTGATGCTGGTCGCCACCTTCATCGACTTCGACGAAAAGACGATTCCGGACGCGATCACCGTCCCCGGCGCTTTGCTGGGTCTGGTCCTGTTCACGCTTGCGCCGGCCGCCGCGTTGCCGGTCGTTCAGGTGACCATTCGGGGTCAGTGGCACGTCGCGCCTTTGTTGCTCACGGCGCCGAATCCCTGGCCTGCCGCGTTGGACGGTTGGCCGGGCCTGGTCATCGGCGCGGTTTGTTTTGCGGGCTGGTGCCTGGCGATCTGGCCCAAGACCTCGACGTTGCGGCGGGGCTGGAGGAAAGGTCTTCAGTATCTCGTGGCGAGCCTGTTTCGGCTGGCCTGGTGGCCGTTCTATCCGTTGTTGGCAGCGGCCGGATGCGCCGCCGCGGCGGGCGTGTGGCTGGGAGGGGGCGCGCCCTGGCACGCCTGTCTGACGTCGCTGGTGGGCTTGGCCTTCGGCGGCGGGCTGATCTGGGCAGTCCGGATCGTGGGCGGTCTGAGCCTGAAGAAAGAAGCGATGGGCTTTGGGGATGTGACGCTGATGGCGATGATCGGCGTGTACGTCGGTTGGCAGGCCTGTCTGCTGATCTTCTTCCTGGCGCCGTTCGTCGCGGTCGTCGTGTCCGTGATCCAGTGGATCCTGACGCGGCGGCGGGACATCCCCTACGGCCCCTACCTATGCATCGCCACGGTGCTGCTGATTTTGTGGTGGAGCCCCGCGTGGGAGAGCCACGCCAAGATGATTTTCTCGCTCGGCTGGCTGATTCCCGCCTTGATGCTCTTTTGTCTCGTTGTGCTTGGCGCCCTGCTCCGCCTGTGGCGGCTGGTCGAGGACGCGCTGTTCGGCCCGGCGCGGTGAAATCGCTTTGCCTGGGAGACCGGCCGTGCAGTAGAATGCTCCCGCTCGGCGGGGTGATCGCGTTGGTGCAAACACGGGCCTCCAGTCGGCCTCATCGTGGTAGAATCCGGAGGATCTCATGGCCAGGCGAGCAGCGTACGGTCGGTTGGCGCGGGCGGGCAAGGGTTGTGGCGCCGTGGTCGCCGCGTTGCTGGTCTCGGCGACGGCTTGGAGTGTCGGGCCGCCGACGGCGGAAGAGATGGCGAAGTTGAACGCTGCGGGCGTACTCCAGGAGCGGCTGGATCGGGCCGAGCGGTTCGGGATGAACCGCTTCCAGGCCGGACTTCAACAGAAGGCCGTCCGCCGAATGGAAATCGAGGCCGCCAAGGTGATGCGGGGCGGAGCGGGATTCGGGCCGGTGATGGCGTTTCCAACCACGACGCCGCCCGAACTGAAGTCGCGGGGCGCCGTCAAGACGTTGACGATCCTGATCGACTTTGCGGACCATCGGGCCGGCGACGAGTTGCCGGGGCTGGCGCCGCAAAACCTGGCCCAAAATGTCTACGGCAACGGCACCGAGGCCGCTCAAGCTTTCGTGCCCTACGAAAGCCTGAACGCGTATTACCGGCGAGCCTCGGAGAACAAGGTCAACGTCCAGGGAGAGGTCCTCGGCTGGTACCATTTCCCGAAGAACCGGAGCGATTACGAGCCCCAATCGGAGTCCGATGCCGCCTGGAATCGGGCCCTGCTTGACGTCGTCGCCGAAGCCTTGAAATCGTTCGATGCGGAGCATGACTTTGCCCAGTACGACAACGACCACGACGAGGACATCGACCTGGTGACCGTTCTGTACGCCGGTCCCGCGACGGGCTGGATGTCGTTCTGGTGGGCCTATCGCTGGGAGTTCTTCGTCGCCGAGGCCGATCAAACCCGCCTGGACGGGAAGCGGTTCCGGCAGTTCGTCTTCCAGTATGTCAGCCTGCGCGCCGGCAGCGATTTCGATCCCCGGACTTTGATCCACGAAATGGGCCACGCCTTTGGCCTTCCGGATTACTACGACTATCGCCCCGGTGTCGGGCCCGATGGCGGATTGGGCGGGCTGGACATGATGGACGCCAATCAGGGAAATCACAATGGCTTCAGCCGCTGGCTGCTGGATTGGATTCAGCCGGAGGTGATCGCGTCGGCGGCGCCGGCAGCCAAGACCTTGGTAGCCGCTTCGGGGACCGTCTCGGGCACCAAGGCGATGGCCGTCTTTCCGGACCTCGCGGATTCCGACGCGCCGAGCCGGGAACTTTTCCTGATCGAGAACCGTTTCCGCACCGGGAACGATGGCCAGGCTGCCCGAATGCCCAACGACGGCCTGCTGATCTGGCATGTCGACGCCACACCGAACTCGGACCGATCCGACTTTCTGATGAACAATTCGGATACCGAACACAAACTGATCCGGTTGGTCCGCGCCGACAGCGTCCATGACTTTGCTGACGGCGAATCAGCCGGCAGCGGAACCTACTACGTGCCCGGCAAGCGTTTCACGCCGACCTCCGCTCCGGCCTCCCTCGGAAACAACGGCGTTCGAACCGGCGTCTCCGTGGACCAGATCGTCGCGTCGGGCGAAGCGATCGAGGCCCGGATCGGCATCGAACGGTTCGAAGGCGGTGGCTCGCCGGCGAAGCCCGCGGTCCTGCCGCGCCCGCCGCATCCGCCCGGCAGTTTGGCCGGTAAGGTGGCGGCCGCCTGGAATCTGCCGCCGGGCAAAAAGGCCGACTTGGCCGAACTGGAGGTCCTGCTGGCCGAGTTTCAGGAGCAGACGCCCCAGCAGTTGCAGGCGACGTGGGACGCGGTGTACGACGCCAGGCGATTTACCGGCAAGACGGACGAAGCCTCGCTCGTGCTGCGCGTGCTCTTGACTCAACTCGCCGCCAAGAACGGAAAGACGGCGATCGGAATTCTTCTTCAGTTGCCTCCGGGTGATTTCGCGTCGCGAACCTTTCCGGAAGTCCTGGAGGCTTGGGCGGCGAACGCCCCCCTCCAGGCCGCACAATGGTACTGTAATGCGAAGCAGCGAGCGATCCGCACCTCGGAACGCCTGATCGCCGGAGAATCATTTACGAGAACCGCGTTCCAGGCGCTGGCCAGGAAGGACGCTGCCAAGGCGATTGCGGCGATCGACTGCCTGACACGCGTCTCCGAGATCGCGGGAGCTGTGGAGGGTATCCGGCAGGCCGCCCAGGATGACGGCCAGAGCCTGGCGGAGTTGGACGGCCACTTCCAAGCCCTCCAACAGAACGCCGACGCCGTGCGCGCCTGGCGGCAAGCCCAGGAGGCGCTGAGCCACGCCGAGAGACAGATCGCGGACCCGCGAAGGCGAGCCGAGTTCCGTGATTTCCTGCGTCTGCGGCGGGACCGCTAGCATTTGATCTAAGACGCGTCCCGAAAATTCCTTCGCCGGTAGCTAGCAGCGACAGCACTTCTCAACGTGACCTCTCAACGTCACGAACAAGACCCGCTCCGCAAGGCTGACCGGACGTGGATCGACGTCCTGGTCGAACCGCGCGCCGCGCCTCTGGGATCGCGTTCCCGGCGGTCTGGAGCGCCCTGCAGGCCCGCGATGTCAGGTCCTTCTCAAGAGTGGTCCCGGCCTCGTCGATAGAACGAAGGGCGGCTCTCCCAGCGGACGCCTCCCGCACAGCCGGTGCCAGCGGCACGCGGGGGCTCCCTGGCAGCCTGTGGAAAAAAGGAGCCTGGCTCCGAGCTGCGTGGGAGAAACCCAAGGAAAAACGACCACCACGAGATGGCCGCAAGATGCCTGTCTGTCCTTTTTTGTTTTTGTCCTTTTTTCCCTTTTTTCAACAGGCTGCTGGACCCCACCAACTTTCCCTGCACCTGCTGGCGGCGCTGAATCAAGTCACCGGGAACGTGTCGGTTGCGGCAAGGCATGGGGAGTGATCGCCATGCAGAATCGAGGCACAGGCGTCTTGAGATGTCCCCAGGAAGAACCCTCGTTCCCGCCGTTTGCTTGATCTTGGGGGCCGTCAGCGGAACTTCGCTGTGCTTTCCCAGCGCGGCCTGCCTGGCACAGTCGCTGAATCCGGCGTTGCTGGCTGACCACTTTCTGCAGGCTGCCAACTGGGAGCGGTGGAATCAGGACGAAGCCAGTCCGTCAGACGTCCCGGCGCCGATGATCGACGCGGAGCTGAGAAAGAAAATCGCCGAACTCCAAGAGCAACTCGACAACCTTCGCCGCCAGGTGGACCGCCCGCCGCAACCGCCGCCACCCGCGGCGCAACCGCCGAGTCGGGCCAGACGCTTGATGCCCCAGCGATCCGATTTCCAGGGCATGGCGGCGCCAGCGGCGGCGGACGTTGGGGAACCTGAGACCGCAGCGGCGACGGGACCTGCGGACACCACTGGCGAACCGGGTTTCTTTGCGATCAACAACGTTTCGCTCAGCGGCCGAGCAGCAATCGTCGTCGACACGACCCAACTCGATTCGAGGGCCAGCGGGCTGTTTCTCCCTTCCGCGATTCCGGCCCGCGGGGAGCCTGCCTACAAGCTGGGGGAACGCACGACCTTTCAAGGCAATGGCAGTTCGATCGGTTTGGGCTGGCTGGCCCAGCTTGGCACGGAACTGCCCATCTCCGGCGGCGCCCGCGTGCAGCTCCTCGATACGGCTTCGGGCAACGTAACGGCGGCGGCGACGCAAGCCTGGTTGCAATGGGAGAATCTGGTCTTTGGCGTGACCGACAGCACCTTTACCGATCTGGCCGCGATCCCCGAAACGATTGACTTGGGGGGGCCCAGCGGTCGGCCGTGGTTCTACGAAAGCACGCCTCAGATCCGCTACAAGGCCCTCGAACCGAGCCAGCGACAGAGCGATCCGACCGGCCTGTACGGAGACCTGAGCGTGGAACTGCCTGACGTCGATATCTATCTTCCCGACGGCATGGGATACGCCACGCGCTGCCGGTATCCGGACTTCGTCGCGACCTTGAGATACCAGGCGGGGCAATGGGCGCAGAACAAGTGTCTGGGGAACAATGAATACCGGGAGTTCTGGCATCTGCAAGTCGGCGCGCTGGTCCGCGATCTGGGCCTCGAACAGTCCGACGGGCTCGCCCGCACCTGGCGCAAAGAGGTTACCGGTTGGGGCGTCCAGCTCAGCGGCCGCTATGCCGTCTATCGCGATCCGTCGTGGGAGTTGCGCGACTATGCCTTCTTTTCGATCACCGGCGGCGAAGGGATCGCTCGCTACTTCAACGATTTGCACATGGTCAGCCCGACGTACGACGTGTCTTTCAATCCGTCGGACGACTCCTTGACTCCGTTGCCCGTGCTGGCCTATTTCGCCGCCTATCAGCACGATTGGACTCGGTACCTGCGCAGCACAGCGGTCTACAGTCACGTCGACGTGGAAAGCCTGGATCCTGCCGGGATGCTGGCTTCTTCGCCTTACCGTCGCGGCGATTACCTGTCGCTCAACCTGATGTATCACAAGAACGTGTGCGGTCCCCACACTCCGCCATCGGTCGAGAACACCGAACATACGATCTTTGCCGGCGTGGAGTACTTGTTCGGCCAGAAGGAGAACCTGGACGGGGCGCGCGGCGAAAGCCATCGCCTGATGCTGGTGATCGCTGCCACCAATTGAGCCTCTGCCGGCGGTCAACGAGAGAACAGCCGCTCGTCTTCCACGCGGCGCCGTTGTTCTGCAATCCAGGCTTCGACGCGGGCCTGCGTCGGAAACTGGGCCAGCAAGCACAACAGCAGCACCGCCGCAACTCCCAGGCTTAAAACTCGGGCCTCGAGCAGGTAGGCGGTCAAGGCGAAGAAACAGCCGCCTTCGAACAACGCCGCGCCGACCAGCGTTTTGGTCAGATAGCTGAGCGCCAGCTGGCCCGCGTCACTGTCGGGCACGGGCCGTTGGTCCGGCGAACAGGTCCGGTCTCCGGCCGCGATCTTCTGCCGCTGGGCAGCGGCGACAAAGTGCGGAATCACGAGGCCGAGGACATAGACGATGCCGGCAAACACAATGGCCAGGAGCGTCAGCAGATTTCCTTTCAGCGGCGGGTCTCCGGAGATCAAGAACACGACCGCCACCGCATAGGTGACGACCCCCATGCTCAACGCCGCCACGATGATCTGGGAGGTGCGCACCGAGCCCGCGATTTGCTGCTTGGCCTGTTCGTCGATCATGCAAGTCAGCCTACGAGAAACGCCTTGGGGACGCAAGCGGTGAAATGGTGGACGTCCCGGCGCGCTTGCTGCACCCGGACGAGCCGATCGAGCGGACGGAGCGCGTCGCGCTGGTGGACCGTTTCGGGCACGTGGTGCAAGTCGCCGAGCGCCCGCGCGAGTTGGCGGCCGCTCCTGTTCACCCGTGGCTGACGCTCTTGACGTGCATCTTTCTCCACGGCGGCAGAGAGTTTTTTGGGGGGGAGGCCGAGTAGCCGTCAGGCATCCTTCCGCCGACACAAGGTCGGCGGTAACGGCGCTGAGTAGCGCTCATTCTTTTGGGTGCTCCCGCCCGCGAGAGCTTCGCCTCTTACGTCAGCCGCGCAAATTGGGAAAAGATGGACGGGATCCTGCCCCACGCCCCGGACGTTCCGCCAGATTCCGGTGACCAACCGTGATCCCGGTCGCCGATCCGCCACACGCAAGGATGATTGTGGCTCGTCAATGACCGGACTGAAGTTATGGTTGCCGGCGGCGCTTCTGATTACTTGGCATCGAGCATTCGGCTAAAATGTCCGCAGGCAGTGAGTGTTCCCAAACCGTTTCCGGCAAGGGCTCCGACGCGCTGGATTCGCACAGGATGACCGTCAGGAGGATCCGCGTGATGCGGGACATGTTTTTCCACCGGGAGGATGTTTCTCATGACAATCACCTTGCCGTTAACTCCGGATTTGGAGCGGCGACTGCAGCAAGCAGCCGAACAGGAGGGGTTGTCTGCAGATGCGTTGGCCGTGTGGCTGCTGGAGCGGCACCTGCCGCCTGCCGAAAGACAAGCCGACTTGGTGCAGCTACTGCAGTCCTGGATCGACGACGCCGCTGTCGCCGAACAGCACGAGACCCGCGAGTATTTCAGTTGCGTCCTGGATGAAGATCGTCCTTCGCAGCGGAAACTGTTTCCCTCGGAATTGAAAGGGGTTGACATGGTGAGGCCGAACTTGCTGAGATTCCTGCTGATGGCGTCGTTGGCGATTCCCTACGGCAGTGTCGCGGAAATGTCGGCAACGGCGACGGAACGGGTCACACAGGTCGAACTCCAGCGGGCGATCGAATCGGCGCACACGGCCTTGTGGGGCAAGTTCATCGGCCCGGAGGGCCTCATTCACGATTACGTCGGCGAACTGCCCACGGCGGAAGAGTGCGCGTTGGGCAAGCCCAATGCGATCGGCTGGTGGAGCCCGATCGAGAACGGGCCGATGTTCACCGGCACGTATCTGGCCGCGATCTGCCAGCGGGCTCGCCGCAGCGGGGCGGCGGCCGACCGTGACAAGGCGCGGCGACTGGCCCAAGGGCTGCTGGCCTGCGCGTCCGTCTCGAACGTGCCGGGATTCATTGCCCGCGGCATGGGGACGGACGGGAAATGCCACTATCCGATGGGCTCCCAAGACCAGACGCATCCGTGGTTCTACGGACTTCACGCCTATGCGACCAGCGGCATTCCCGCTGCGGACAAGCGGAAGCTCGTCATCGACAAGATGAAAGAAGTGGCCGACGCGCTGGAAGCCGCCGACTGGAAATGCCCTTGTGACGGCCCGTTCCAGGGGCAATCCCGCGGCGATTTCAAGATGTTCCGGCATCACGGGGCCGCCATGTATCTGTTTATTCTCCGGGCCATGCACGACGTGACCGGCGACTGCGTCTGGCTCGAACGCTACCAGCGGGCCAAGCACGAGCGTTCCGAAAAGACGGGCAAGACACGGCTCGAGATCTGCGCGGAGGGCTACCCGCACGATCGCCAACAGATCAAGAACATCGACCACGCCGTGCTGTGGATCTACGTCAGTTCCCAGGGCGGCTTGGCACGGCTGGCCGATTGGGAGACGGACGAAAAGGCCCGCGAACAGTACCGCGCGGGGCTGGCCGTCAATGCGCGCGGAGCCTTGGCCGTTATCGATGCATACAAGACCTTCGACAACAGCGACACGAAGGTCTTCGGCCACGCCCGCTGGCGCGAGGCGTATCCGGCCTGGTTTCCCCAGAAGACGCAGGCCGACGCCGAGAGGCTGGCGGCGACCGGCGACCGGAACATCCTGGGAGAACGCAAGCGCTACGAAGCGAGCCGGATGCGGAACCCGCTGGCGGCCGCCGCGCTCGTCGCGCTGGCCGGGTACCGGGACGGCTTCGAGTCGGTCCGGCGGGCGATCTGCCACTACGACTACGTCCAACTGAACATGGCCGAGTTCTTCTTTGCCGAGTGCGCGTACTACGCCTTGTCAGTGGAGCAGACGGTAACAGGCCAGGCATCGTTCGAGGAATAGCTGTCCGGTGTTTCTTGCTGATCATCCCACCGAGTGTGATGGCTGCTTTGACGAAGCGACCGTTATTTCTCGAACGATGCTAACCATGCCGTTGGGCGTGCAGCTCATGGCGTGACGGCGTCCTGTGGCTCCGCATTGGCCCGCGACGGACGTTTTTCGCAGATCAAGGGATCACCAGGCGGAACACGGCGAGCGAGTACGCATGGCGTTTGGACGTGTGATCGAACGCCGCGCAACTGAAGGCAGACGACCCGCCGGGCTTGAACTGTACGTCGAACTCGCTGCCCGTGTCCAGCTTTCGCCGGAAGAGCAAAGACCAGCGACCGTCGCGGTGCGTGGATTGGCACTTCAAGTCGCCGCGGTCTTGTCCAAACGGCGTGCAGATCATACCGGGGATGATCGTTCCCGGCGGGATCGCCGCGGCCCGCTCCTCGGTGTACGGCACAGCATGCTCCTTGCGGATCGCGCCGAGCAGCGTGTCGGCCGGGTCGCCGGGCAGGAACGACGGATGCGGCTGGTCCGGGGCCGCGTTCGGCTTGTAACCGCCGCCGGGCGGCTCCGGATCGTTGCGGCGACCGCTCAACTTCGTCTCCGACGCCGAGTGCGATACGTACCTGTCGTCTGCCTGGCCCACGGGATCCGACCGGACGGCCTTCCAGTGCCACTCGTCCACCACGCGGTCGCTGTACTTGACGCCATACGGATTGCCTCCGCCGGCGTGACAGTACAGCGCACAGCCCGCCTGCTCGAACCGCCAATCCGGCTGGACGGGGAACATCAAACCGAACTTGTCTTCGTAGTAGACGCTTTCGTCCTTGGGATTGGTCTTCAAGTGCTCCCAGCCGTCGGCCGTTTTCTTCCAGGGCGTGTAGCGGCGTTCTTCCGTCGGATCGTTCCATTCGGCCAGCAGAAACAGTTCGTCGCCGTTGTGCAGGGCTCGTAGCGTGACTTCGGTCTGGCCGGCGTCCAACCCATTGCCATTGACCAAAGGCACGATCAGCGGGCGAGCCCGATCCCAGGGCAGTCGGGCGACGTCCCCACTGGCCGACTCTTCCGGCGAGATGGCGGCGGCCACTAGTGTCCGTCCAGGAAGGACCAGGGGCCAGCCGCCGAGCATCAACCACATCGCCAGCGGCGTCAGGACCAGGAAGATCAGCAGCCGGCCCCATTGGGGCTGAGCGAACGGATGAAAGGCAGGAATCAGCAGCCCCAGTCGGCGCGTCAGCCCCATCACCGTGTGCCACAGGAAGGCAAACGGCAGGAGCATGAGGGCCAACGAACTGTGCAGCCAGACCGTAAGCTTGCCGATCTCCCCCGACACGATCCCGCCGTGCATCACCAGGCCGGTCCCGATCATCACCAGCCCGCCGCCCAGCAACATCGCGTTGATCGGCCGCGACCAAACCCGGCGCGGGCAGACCAAGACGGTCGCCAGCAGCGACGGGCAGAAGACCAGCGCCGTCCCAAAATGCCACAAGTGAACATGGCCCGACCAGAGATACTCCGGCAACACGCCGGAGAAGAACGAACGATCCGGCCGCGAGATGGCGTTCAGACTCAGCCCTGTGAGCAGAAGCAGCACGAAGGCCGCCGTCAGCACCCAATGGAGCAAGCGAAACAGGTGACCGTAATGAGACTTGCCGGGCTGGGGCAGCGTCGTGCCGCCGTTTTCTGCTGTCATGTGTATCACCTCAACGTAGTGCCTTGATTGTGCCGTGGAGCGCTGCCCGCCGCATCTGGAGGAATCGCCGGGTGGACTACAATCCGCCTCTGGGGACGGCGTGCACTCCACCCTTCCCAACAGGCGATGCCGGACAGGGCCCTGGTGAGCTTCTGGATTAGATACCGAACATCTCCGCGATTGTGGACAGGGTTCCGGCCGTTTTGGGGCCGCCGTCGCAGGTTTCGACCGCCGCGGCGGTGCAAGTCCCGCGTTGCGGAGCGGCGCTTCGAATCGCACTAAGCACCCTACCGCCAACCAGTTCCGGCAAGGATGCCAACCAAGTCTGCGATTGCCGGTCCACAGGCCTGAGCCGTCTACGGTATATTGATGGGGAGCTATTTTTTATTCCACAGGGGGCGACATGTCGCATCGGAGCCCAAAACGAGGGGCGTTTACGCTGGTCGAGTTGCTGGTGGTCATCGCCATCATCGGCATCTTGGTCGCCCTGTTGCTGCCGGCGATCCAGGCCGCTCGCGAGGCGGCTCGGCGGGCCCAATGCGCCAATAATTCGAAGCAGGTCGCGTTGGCCATCGCCAACTATGAAGGGGCCCACAAGGTCTATCCGCCTTGCCGCGTGATCTTCAAGCCGCCGGGAAGCACGCACTCGACGGTGAACGGCCTGCTGGCACTGATCTTGCCTTTCATCGAGCAGACCGCCATCGCGGATCTGTACGATTACGGCAATGGCTTTGATCACGCGGTCAATCAAGAGGCGATCAATCTGCCGATCCCGGTGTACCAGTGCCCCTCGACTCCCGGGAATGCCCGCAAGATGCCCGTCTATAACCGGTTTGCCGCCGGAAACGAAACCCCGGCCGGCTTCACCTCTCAAGTGACGGACTATCTGCATCCGCGGGTGGCCATGACGAACTACGGCCAGAGTTTTGGCAGCGGGGCCTTGTCCGACGATACGATCCCGAGCGGAGCGCCCCAAAGCCGGAAGCCCTCGGACGTGACCGACGGCCTAAGCAACACGCTGCTGATGCTGGAATCCGCCGGCCATCCCGTCAACTACATTCTTGGCCGTCCCAACCCGACTCCGCCCGCGTATTTCGGTTGGGAAGGCGAATGGCCCGACGGAGTAGGCATGTTTGTCGTCACCTACACCGGCGACGGCGTCACTCCCAGTTACGTCCATCCGTCGTGCGGCAGCCACCCGACGTCCACCGACGGATCGGCCACGTGCCTGATAAACTGCAACAACAACTGGGCGCCGTATTCGTTCCATCCCGGCGGGATCAATGTCAGTCTGTGCGACGGCTCCGTGCGTTTCCTGCCGGAGAGCATTGAAGCGGTGACCTTTTGGAGTCTGTGCGTGCGGGACGACGGGAACGCCATCGGCAAGTACTGAAGGGCCGGCAGCCCGGCAACTGTCGCGACTTTGCCGTCGCCGTCAAGCTCCGGCTGGCGATCGCACGCAGGAACGTGACAGTCATTGACTTGCCGGCCGTGCAGCACTCACAGCGGGCCGCCGATGGGTTCGCCGCCGGCAAGCGTGGCTCGGGCGCGCCAAACGTGGACGTCAATCGAATCGCTCGTGAAACTGACGCTGCCATCGGTCAGGGCCACATTGACGCCGCCGGGATGCAGGCTGCGAGCCGCCAAAAAGCCGTTCCCGTGGGCGATCCAATCCGCGTGCGGCGGATTCGGCGGACTGTAGGCCGAGAAGGAGCACATCTGCGGCTTGCTGATAATCCACGCCGACGCCCGCCATCCGACCCAGGCGTTGGCGGCATTGGCGAGCAAGGTTGCGGGAATCTGCGGATCCATGATGCCCGAATATCCGGGGCCGGGACTGGCAGGCACCCAAGAATTCCCCCGCGCCATGCAACGCCGGTAATCGGCGCCCGGCGGCATCGCGCCCGGATTGGACGGTGTGTGATCGCCCAACAAGGCCTCTGACATCGCGAGGGTATTGCTTGTCCCGTCCAGAACACTGCTGATTCTGCAGTACGAGTTCAAATAGAACAGCCCGTCCGTCCTGTGGCGCGTATCGTAGTAGGTCCGCGTAGCCGTGCCGGTGCAGATCATGTAATTGCCGCCGGCAAACGCCTGATCGGGCCCCAGGACGAAGAACTCGGTGTAGATGTCCCGCTCGCCATCCGAGGGGCAGCGGAAGACCGAGACCACGCATTTGGCGGCCGCGGAGTTGTCCGCGTGCAGCGCGCCGCTGGGGCCGTCGCCCAGGATGGGTCTGCTGAAGTCAATCAGGTTCTGCAGGTTGGCGGACTCCAGGAACGGGAGCAGCTTCGATTGCACGGAAAACGTCTGCTGCGCATACGGCATCATGCCGGGAAAAGCGTTGTACGAATCGTGGTACAGGTGCAACCCGATCAGGCATTGCCTCAGGTTGTTGTGACACTGTGCTCGCCGAGCCGCCTCCCGAGCCGCCTGGACGGCCGGCAACAACAACGCAATCAGAATGCCAATGATCGCGATCGTCACCAGGAGTTCGACCAGGGTGAAAGCCTTGTTCGCTGTTCGCTGCACGGCGCTTACTCGACTTCCCGCATCTGAGTCTCCTTGGCACGTTCATGCCGACCATGCCCCAGCAGCCTGGTCAAAAAACAGGACAGGCACCTCGCCGCGGTCGTTTTTCCTGGGGGTTCTCGAAAGCAGTTCGCAGCCGATCCCTTTTTTCCAACACACTGTCAGGCCCGGCCAACGTCGGCTTGCCAAGCGTCTTCCTATCATACCGACAAACGGCGGAGTCGGTGGACAGAACCGAAAGACATTTTTTTGCGGTTCATCCGCAAGGAACGGCCGCTGGACCGGAACGCCGGGTTCTGGGGCAACGGCAAATCCCGCCCCGGCGGGGCGGGCTGGTGTTGAACATCGTTCCACGCTGGCGAGCGGCGTGGTGACGGGGCAGCGTGGTGACGGGGCGGCGTGGTGACGGGGCGCACGGGC
This sequence comes from Candidatus Anammoximicrobium sp., assembly GCA_012515235.1. GTDB lineage: Bacteria > Planctomycetota > Planctomycetia > Pirellulales > Pirellulaceae > Anammoximicrobium. Next base: position 187,292 of record JAAYYU010000027.1, on the reverse strand, counting down.
GCGGGGGCGGGGCGGACTGGTGTTGAACGTTGTTCCACGCTGGCGAGCAGCGTGGTGGCCCGGTTCGCTGGGCACCGAGGCTTCGGCCGTCTGCGGGATTGAACTTTGCGTCTTCGCCGGTTTGCTTGATTTGCCGCGCGGGGCCGTTATATTCTCGGGACCAAAGCGGCTGTTTCGCTCCCCCCGCGGGCGAGTCTTCAGCGTCCCTGTTCCAGAATTCTTTGGCTATCCTCATGGAAGGAGTATTCATCGATGTCGCAAGTATCTCGCCGATCTTTCCTGGCCGCCTCGGCTGCGGCGGGTGTCACCGCAAGTTCCGTGCTCTGCCGTGCGGAGGCGGCCGAGGGCATTGCCGGCTTTGACCAGACCAAGACCGACTACGACCGCACCCAGCAGTGGAAGCCCTTCAGCGACCGCAAGGTACGGCTGGGGATCGTCGGTCACGGCGTCTGCCAGTTCGGGCTGGCGTTCGGCCTGCAGAACCATCCCAACGTGGAATTGGTCGCGGTCAGCGATTTGTTCCCGGACCGCTGTGCCGACATGGCCCAAAAAGCGAAGTGTCAGAAGACGTATCCGTCGTTGGAAGAGATGGTCAAGGACGACACGATCGAGGCGATCTACTGCGCCACCGACGCGCCGTCCCACGCCAAGCACGCCATGTTGTGCATGGAGCACGGCAAGCATGTGGCCACTGCGGTTCCAGCCTTCCGGGGCGACATCGAGGATGCCGAAAAGCTGTTGGAATGCTGCCGGAAGAACAAGGGTTTGGTGTATGCGATGTTCGAGACCTCGGTCTTTCACGACGACCTGTACGCGATGGAGAAACTTTATGCGGCCGAGGTGTTCGGCCAGATCGTCTATTCCGAAGGCGAGTATTGCCATCCTCATTCCCTGGGCTCCCCGACACTGGGGTCCTACAAGGATTGGCGGAAGAAAGGCTGCCCGATGTGGTATCCGACGCATGCCACCGCCTACTATGTCGGCGTGACGCATCAGAGTTTCGTCGATGTCTCGTGCCAGGGGACTCCTGCCTTTGACAAGTCGCAGCGTGTCCCCAACGCGATCGGAAACATCTTCAAGTCGGAAGTTGGCCTGTTCCGCACGGCGGAGGGCGGCCTGTCCCGGATGATCATCTGCGGCTCGCAGGGCGAGTATTTGGAAGCGGGGCGCCTCCGGGGCGAATACGCCGGTTTCAACAAGACGTTCGTCGGCGATGCGACCGGCAAGAAACGCTATGAGGAGGCCCTGAAGAAGGGCCTGCAGATCAAGAAATACACCTTGCCGCCGGGGGTCCAGCCGGGCGGGCACGGCGGCTCGCACGGCTACCTCGGCGACGACTTTATCGACGCCATTCTGCGCGGCCGGAAACCGGCGGTCGATGTGATCGACGCCCTGAATATGACCGTCCCCGGCTACTACGCGCACCTGTCCGCGATGAAGGACGGGGAAACGATGAAAGTCCCGCAGTACTCGTTGTGAGTGCCAACGCCGCCTTTCGTCGGTTGCCGGCGAGACCGGCCAAGGCGGTTTTCCGCCCAGGCGCCGCAGGGGCCGCCCCACGCGAGCGTCTGGGCAGAAACGCCGCCGCCCAGTCCGATGGCGGCGCAGCCCATGGCGAGGTTCGTAGGCAGCCTGTTCAGCGTCCTGGGGCCGGTGGACGGGACGCGGCTCCTGGCGCGGTTTCGGCGGCCATTTCGATCAGGGCGTCGAGCAGCTTGGCCGAAGCTTGCGGTTCGAGATAATTCGTGCCGGGCCAGGTTTCGTAGCCGCCGAGTTCGAAGTGCCGCGGCGTGGGCAGGTAGCCGATGTAGCCGTGGGCCAACGAGACCATGAAGGAGTGCGGAGACGGACTGCGCCGCTTGAACTCCAGCCCGATTTCGGCAAAGGTCTCGCAGGGGCTGGTGCCGATGACGACGTCGCCAATGCGCAAGACTTGCAGCGGCAGCAGCGCCAAATCCTTGCTTTGCGCCAGCAACTGGACCCGGCCGGCGTAGCTCAACGGACCCACGAATTCCGCCGTCGTCGCCCACTTGGCGCCGACGGGGACGTTGCCCTCCGGCAACCGCGGCGCCCGGGCCTCGATGTCCTGCGCCCAGGCCAGCAGTTCCGGTTCGACCGTGCGCCAGGCGACGGGCAGCTCGCGAAAGCGGGCGCTCAACGGAGCGCGGTCTTGCCAGGACAGCTTGGCCAGCGCGGCGTTGACCTTGCTGGCCACGTCTTCCGCCACGGCGCGCATCTGCTGGTACGGCTGGCGACCGGGCCGCGGCTGGCGGCGGTCGATATTGTTGATGTCGCCGCTGGTCCCGTTGACCAGCATGGCCACAAACGGCGGGTCGGCGTTTCCGTCGGGCTGCAGCCGCTTCAGGGCCTCGCAGAACATCCCGTAGTAGTCGGCCGAGATGTGCGCCGGCCCGGTCCCGCCGACGTAGTGCAGCGAGTAGGCGGAATAGACGCCAATCAGCCGGCCGCCCGGTTCACGCAGGGCGAGGATCGAGACGGTGGGGTCGGTGGGCCCGGCGGGCTCGATCAGGTCGGGGCTGGCGACGGGCGGGTTGGTGCGCACCTGGTCGATCTTGCCGAAATGATTGGCCTTCACACTGCCTTCGCGCATCCGCCAGCGGCGATTGTGTACTTGCTCCGGCACGTCCACCGTGCCGAAGGCGATTTCCGCCGGCCGCAGAACCTGCAACGCGCACTGCACTGCGTCGGCGATGCGCCGGGCGACAAAACGCTGGTACTCGTCCAGGGTCTGTTCGTTGACGTAGCGGTTCTTGCCCAGGGCCGTTCCCGCGGAATGGGTGTGGGTGGCGGAAATCAGGACGTTCTGCGGCGGAATCCCCGTCGCCTCCTGGATCAGCCGCCGCGCCTCGATGCTGACGCTGCGGTGCAGGCCGAGCAGATCGCAGGCCACCAGCGCGAGTCGGGTCTGGCCGTCGTCCAGCACCAGGCACCGCGCGTGCAATTCGTCGTGTACGTGCTTGGCCGGATAGGGGGCAAAGCCGCCTACGACCAGCGTGCCCAGTTCGGGAGTGATGTTGCTGGTCGCCGCGCCCGCTTGCAGCGGCGGGGCCGCGGAAGCCAGCAGCAGACTGAAGACAAGGGCAAGGGAACTCATGGGGCTGTCTCCTTTCCAGAATCGGTTCATCGCAGGTGGCCATCGCGTTCATCGTGGCCTTCGAGACAACGATACCACAGTTCACGACCAGGTGGGATACCCGAGATCATCGCCGCAGCCGTCCAGCCGGGAGACAACCTCGAAGTCTCCGTTCCTGCGGCCGCGTCGCTCGACCGCTCCCGGACGACGGGCCTGGACCGGCGGATCACGCAACTTGCGATGGCCAACCCTCTTGGCTTAAATCGCCTCTGGCAGGAGAATAGGCACCTGTCATTCATCGCCGGCGCAGCCAACGGTCCGCGGTGCGTTGGCCTGCCGGTGGCAAGCCGTCTTGAGAAATACGGGGAAGTCCGATGCGACGTGGTCATCTCATCCCAACCCTTCTGGTGCTCTTCCTGACCGGTTCCGCGGTTTGTCTGGCCGACCCGCCGCCCGGCGGCGATTCGGCAGACATGCTGCTGTTCAGCTCGTTTCGCGGAAACGGAGAGGACGGCCTGCATCTGGCTTGGAGCAAGGACGGCTACACGTGGACTCCGCTCAGGAATGACAAGCCGCTGCTGCGTCCGGAAGTGGGCGGCGGCCTGATGCGCGATCCGCAGATTCTGCAAGGGCCGGACGGCACCTTCCACATGACCTGGACGACGGCCTGGAACAAGCACGGCGTTGGCTACGCCAACTCGAAGGACCTGATCCACTGGTCGCGGCAGAAATTGTTGGACGTGATGAACAACGAGCCGTCGGCCCGCAACGTCTGGGCGCCGGAGATCTTCTACGATGCTGTTCGGAAGCAATTCATGATCCTTTGGGCCTCGACGATCCCCGGCCGCTTTCCGGCCACCGACAAGGCGGGCGACAACAGCTACAACCACCGCATGTACTTCACGGTGACAACGGACTTTGACCGCTTGGAGCCAGCGAGGCTGTTGTATGAGCCGGGGTTCAATGTAATCGACGCCACGATCGTCCAGGACGGCCATCGCTATCTGATGTTCCTGAAAGACGAAACCCGGAATCCGCCGGCCAAGAACCTGCGTGTGGCCACGGCCGAGGCGCCCACAGGCCCCTACGGCCCGCCATCGCCGCCGATCACGGGCCAGTATTGGGCCGAAGGCCCGTCGGCCATCCGCCTGGGCGACAAGTGGTTCGTCTACTTTGATCGCTACATCGAGCATCGTTACGGACTGGTAACGTCCCGAGATTTGGTCCACTGGAGCGAAGAGTCGGACAAGGTCCGCTTTCCCGCCGATCATCGGCACGGCAGCGTGCTGCGCGTCAGCCGCAAGGTCTGGAAGGGGTTGCGGGAGCCGTGACCGGTCAGCAAGACCACTTGTTTTCAGGAGAATCCCACGATGAAACGTCTTCTCGGCTACGCCCTGGTACTAACAATCGGAATGGGGGCCAGGGCGTCAGTTCACGGATCAGAGCCGCACATCGCTCGCGAAGCGATTGAATGGTGCAACATCTGGATTCCCGACGCGCATGGCACGGCGCTGCCGCGGGTGCTCCTGGTCGGCGACTCGATCACCGGCGGCTACGGCGCCAAGGTCGCGGACGCGTTGAAAGGCAAGGCCTCCGTGGCCCGGCTGACGACCTCGAAGTCGATCGGCGACCCGGCCCTGCTGGCCGAAGTCGCGTTGGTGCTCGGTCAGTGCCGCTTTGACGTGGTCCACTTCAACAACGGCTTGCACGGCTGGGGCTACAGCGAGGAAGACTACCAGAAGGCCTTCCCCGACCTGATCGCGACGATCCGCAAGCACGCTCCGCAGGCCAAACTGATCTGGGCCACCATCACGCCGATGCGTCGGGCGGGCAAGCTGGACGTGATCGCCGAGAACACCAGGCGGGTGCAAGCCAGGAACAAGATCGCCGAAGACATCATGGTCCGCGAAGGGATTGCCGTCGACGATCTGTACGGCTTGGTGAAAGACCATCCGGAATACTGGTCTCCGGACGGCGTCCATTTCAACGCCCAGGGCGTCGCGGCCCAGGTCGAACAGGTGGCGAAACAGATTGCAGAGGCTCTCAGGCAGGCCTCGTTCGGGAAATGAGTGCGCGCCCGGACCTCCAGGAGACAACCACGATGAAGATTGCGTTGACCATATTGTTCGGATTTCTGGCGGTTGCTGCCAAGGCTGCTGAGTCGGACGGACAACTTCCGGCCCCGCCCGCGGGCACGGCGTGGAAACTGGTCTGGCACGACGAATTTGACGGCCACAAGCTGGACGAATCGAAATGGGAGGCACCGGATCACCGGCGCCGGGACGGCTGGTGGTCACCCCAAGCCGTATCGCTGGACGGGAACGGCCATCTGGCGATCAGCACGTTGCAGGACGGCGATCGGTATCTTGACGCCTGCGTGCGGACGCGGGGCAAGTTCGAGCACGCCCACGGCTACTATGCGGCTCGGATCAAGCTCCAGGAGCAGCCCGGCCATTGGTCGGCCTTCTGGCTGTACCACGCCAGCGTCGGCAGGATCGGAGAGGCCGGGCGGGACGGGACGGAAATCGAAATTATCGCCCCGATTACACCTTTGCAATCACCCATCGTCTAAAATCCCGCCCCATGTACGCGGTCTTGCCAACCACCACTAGACCCCCATCGAAAAAAAATCAATAGTCCGGGGGTTAAATCGGATGTTTCTATCCCATTTTCTAGGATGCGATTTAACAAACGGGCAACAAAAAAGGGGCGATGAATTGCCCTGATGATTGAACCCCGTTCTAATGCGTTGCTATCGCGTTCTACGGGCAAGTAGCGGATTGTTCCAACAAGCGGTAAACCGTAGGACGGCTAACGCCAACGGTGCGGGCAATCTTGGCAACCTTCATCCCTTCCGCATGGTATCGCTTGACCGCTTCCACTTGTTCGGGTTTCACGGTCACAAGCCGCCCCCGTTCACTTCCGCCCCATGTCTTCCCGTTCGCTTTCGCAACCGCTTGACCTGCTAGAACCCTTTCCGCCCTTACTTCGGTTTCATATTGGGCGACACTGGCTAACACGTTCGCCATTAACCGCCCCGCACTTGTCCCCAAATCAAGACCGTCTTTAATTGAAATCAGGGTAATTTTCTTTGCGGTCAAGTAGTCAAAAAGTTTCGTCAATCCGCTAGCCGTTCTGCCGATTCTGTCAAGTCGCCATACCAAAATCTTGGAAACCTTGCCCGCTTCCAAGTCGGTTTCTAGTTGCTTCCACCCCTTCCGTTCCATTGTTTTTCCCGTGAACTTGTCCCGATAGATTTTAACCGCTTCCCCGTTGGCGTAGGCGTCAACCCATCGTTCCAAGTCGGGACGTTGGGATTTCGTGTCTTGTGCCTTGCTGCTAACACGTTCATAAACGGCGATTGTCATAGCTGGTTTTCCTTGTTCGGGGCGGGTTGTGTTCACTTCCCGTATCCTAATCATCGGCTAATAAAGTGTCAAGCCTGCTTTATACTTCATCCGATACACTTTTTCTTTGCCGTAAGTCGTTAAAACACGTCCCGAAAACGGCTGTTTTCGGATGACTATTGATGCTTTACACTTTTTCAAGGCAGGGGCGGGGCGTCTAACGATCGGAAACCCCGAACAATCAAGACCGCCCCCCCGCTTGCTTTCGCAAGCAGGGGGCTTATATCGGATACACTTGTCCTATATGTTCGCGACAGCCGTTGAATTAAATTTCATTTTGTCCCATTTGTGGGATAAATACAGCATGAAACGGATTCACTTGTATCTAACCGATAGCCAAGCAAACGCACTAAAGACGATGGCAAAATCCAGCCGGGTTTCTATGTCAAAACTTGTTCGGGATTTCGTCACGAATGAAGACCCGATTAGGAAGTACCTACCCGATGGCAACCATACCGAACAAGCACAACAAACCAGTAAAATTGACAGCATCTTGCGTCAAGTATCCCGAACGTCTTCCAAGTGGTCTTTTGATTGAAGTAAATTTTTCCTTCTGTAATTCAAAGGATTACACGCTAGGAATTGATTTAAGGGCTAGGACGTGTTTCCAGTCCTGTTTTTATTTTGAATGCGTCTAATGCAACGCTAGGGGGCTAGAAGTTGATTTCCTACGGGGTTTCTAATCGGGCTAATCCCGTTAGGGCTAATTCTTATTACCCCAAACACTATAGGCGAACAAGGCGGGGCGGTTACGCTATCGCTACCGCTACCCGCCTTGTTCGCCTATTCACGTTGTTTACGTATTTGGGGTCTTCCAAGTGTCTGGTTTCTGTTATGTCAAGCAAGCCGTCTTCCACTAGTTCAAGTTCCACTAGGGCAAAGATTGCTTCCCATGTTTCCCGGTCAATGTCTTGTGCGATTTTATCCTGTATTCTATTAGACGGGTTTTGCGTTTCCATTTCCGTTAGTTCCTTTCGGTAAGAAAATTGTGAAATTTTCACCTTCAATTTGTTCCACTAAAACAGGGTTAATAACATTTACATTACATATACTAGAAGGGATGAGGGTCTTTGCGGCATTTTCCACGTTCCGGGTTGCCCGAATTGCTGCCATGATTTTACCCTTCCCGACTTTGAAAAAGTCTGTTGAACTTTCCACCTTTTTTAACCCGGTACGCTTGGCGAATAATACCCGCTTGCGGTTCCATCGGTCCCTATGCCCTTCGTTGTCGGGTTGCTTACACTTCAAGCAGTAGGCGACTAGTCCCGATACGTTGGTTATCTTCGTTTTGAATTTTTCAACCCGACAACGAATATCCCCGGACGATTGACGCAAAACTGCTGAAATTACTTTTTCATTTTCCGGGTTGTCAGGACAACGAACTAATACGTTCCAATGGAATGTATTTTTTTCGTTCACTTCCAAACAAGACCAGTACGGCAAACCGGCTTTTTTCATCCCGGCTTTAATCTGCTTGGCAACCTGCTTTACCCGTTCCGGGGTGATTACTTCATCAAGTTTTAGAATTCGTCCGATGTAGGCGGGATTCCCGGTAAGCCTATCGTTGACTAAAAAGATATCGTGTTCCCTATGCGCATTGACCAGATAGCCCCATATTCCAGCCGTCCAACCCCCGCAATTATTTGCATAGGGATAGTCGGGTACTTTGCCCGTTATCTTGTTGTCCTGCTTGTCAAACCATGTCTGCTTTTTCTTGGGTTGAAAGTAGTTCCGATGTTGAATAGGAAATTCTAATTTTTTTCCGTCGGAATTGGGGCTTGTCTTACTACATAATTTCATAGGTAAAATCCGTTCTAGTTCCCGCCCATTGGTTGTCCGCCTTTGGGCTTTTTCTTTCGATATGTAGTATTCCCGCTTCCCGTCCCTTCCACCTTGAATGTAAAACTTATGTAAAACCTTTGTCGAACAAAAAAGCCCTGCCTACTTGCATAGGCAGGGCGATAAGGTCAAGTTAAATTCAATGCGTTAGGTGTATCCCTAGATACTTAAACCCGCCGTCTTCCCCTGTGGTGCGTTTGATATACGGTTTCCCTTTGGGAATCAGTAGGACCGTAGTATCCTTCCCTTGCATGTAGGCACAAGCATTTTTCAGGGTGTTAGCGACAATCTGTAAATGGCGGGTTTCCCCGTTTTCAAAAGTGATAATAATTTCGGCGTGTTTAATCCTTCTATCGCCCGTGAAGGTGCAATCGATGCGACTAATCAAGGATGCAATCTTGCCCTTCAATTGCTGGCGAAATTCAACGCTACCTTTTGCCGCTTTGCCTATCAATTCTAACGTGGAATGAAGACCGCCGTTTGTCGTGTTAGCAAGTTTCGCTTTCAATGCTGCGATTTCTTTTTCTGTCGTCTTAAATTCGGCTTCCGTTTCCCCCATCAATTCTAATGCTGTGGCAAAGTCGCTTTTCGCCTTGAATGCTTTTTTCAATGCTTCAATTCGTTCCTTCCTTCCGTCTTGTGCTTGTTCTAGTTCGGCTATGGTAGAAATTAAATCGGCGTGTTCTGTATCCCTGAATACCTGTGGTAGCAATTCGGGAAGCATATCTAGGATGCTTGCTTCAAAGGCACGATAGGGGAATGAAGAATACTTGCTTCCTTTCTGGTGTCGGATTGCACCACTAGAAACTAGGGCAGGTTTTCCAGGTGCTTTTTCTGTAAGGTGACAGATACAACCATCGGCAGTATCATAAACTAAACCCGTGAATAGATTGGCAACCTTTCGCCCCCTTGGACCACCCTTTCGTCTTCGTTTTGCTAATGCGGCTTGCGCCCTATTGAAAGTGGTTTCGTCTATCACCTGTGGATAATAACCCTTCACCGGTTGCCCTTCCGGCTTGCCGTTCTTACATGGCTGGAATTCACCTAGAACCGCCCTATCGTGAAGGATGCTAGAAATATATTTTCGTTGCCAAGTTCCGTCTTCTAAGTGCGGAATGTCATGTTCGTTTAGGTGCTTGATAATGGCATCAAAACCTAAACCATCGATGGCTAGGCGAAATATCAATTCAAGGATTGCTTTCGCCCCTTTCTTTACCTTGTAAGCGGTTCGGTCTTCATTGGATTCTAACCACCCTTTGGTCTTCCTAGTCAGTTTTTCACCTGTCGCAATTTTTTGACGTTTTCTAGCCCATGCACTACCGACCCGATAACTTAAATTTTCGCTGTATTCCTTTGCTGTATAGGCAAACGTCACCAACATTAAGACTTTGGCGTAGTCGTCTAAGTCACCGGGGGTCAAGTGTAATTCAGGTAGGACCGTACAAACTTCAACACCCGTTTTTAAGATGCGTTTCACTAGGGTTATGGTTTCGTCAATTCCTAACCGGGATAGCCGATCCATTTTTTCAACGCAAAGCACCGTTCCCCTTGGCACCTTGCCTAGTTCGCAATCGGCAAGGAAAGCACCTAACGCACCCTTGGCAAGGTGCTTGCCCGTGAAGCCGGATAAACCCAAGTCTTCGATTGCGTCCAGAAGTACCCAACCTTTCCTTTCGCAAAAATCAACCGTCGTGTTGCCCTGCCTACCCTTGCTACTGCCTTTGCCCTGTGGTTTTGTGCTGTATCTGGTGTATGATACGGCGTGTTTTACGGCGATTTTCGGCTTGTTTTTCATCGGCTTCCCCTTTGGTTCCCTGGATTGTAGCGGAAAGGTTTAACTAGCACCATAATTGACATCATGGAAAAGCCCTGGCGGGACGAGCGGGTGCAGCACGCGCTGCACTGGGACGGCTACGGCAAGGAACACCGGTCCGAGGGCCATGTCGCGAGCGTGCCGGGCGTGATGCAGGGCTGGCACACGTTCAGCCTGTGGTGGAAGGCTGACGAGTATGTTTTCTATGTCGACGGCAAGGAAACGTGGCGCAGCCAAGCCGGCGGTGTTTGCCAAGTGCCGTTGTACATCAAGCTAAGCGACGAAATCGGCGACTGGGCCGGCGACATCACCAAGGCGAAACTGCCGGATCGGTTTCTGGTCGATTACGTGCGCGTGTACGACCTGGTGGACGCCCCGTAGACATCGACCGGCCGGAGCGGTCAGATTGGCCGGAGCGGTCAGAAGGCATGTTTTGGCGGCGGACCATTGACGAGCAGACGACATCATGATCCTGACACCCCCTGGGTTCCCATTCGGTTTGGCGTTGTTCTTTCTCGCGGCCCATGCCGCCGCCGCTGGCCCCGCCGGCCACGGCTTCCTGAACAACGGCGTCACCGCCCATCGGGGCAACTCGGCGGAGTACCCCGAGAACACCATTCCGGCGTTCCGAAGCGGCATCGAAATGGGAGCGGACTGGATTGAGCTGGACATCTTCCGCAGCCAAGACGGCAAGCTCGTGGTGATCCATGACCGGACCACGGAGCGGGTAGGCGACAAGAACCTGGCCGTGCCCGAGTCCACCTATGACCAACTGCGGTCGGTCGATGTCGCCGCCGACTTCCGCAGACGCCGGGGCGAGTCCGGGGGAGCGATTCCCAAGCACACGATCCCGTTGCTGGAGGACGTGCTGCGCCTGGTCATGACACAGGGCAAGACGCGAGTGTCGATTCAGCCCAAGATGGATTGCGTGGCCGACGCCGTGGCCTTGGTGCAGCAGTTGGGGGCGGAACCCTGGGTCGGGTTCAACGACGGCAATCTGCAGTACATGGCCGAGGTCAAACGGTTGGCTCCCCGACTGCCTGTGTTCTGGGACCGCCGCTGGTCGGTGATTGAGGAAGACCTTCGGATCGCCAGGCAACACGGCTTCGAGGCCCTGGTGTTGCACCACAGCATCGTCACGCCAGAGAGCGTCGCGCAGATTCACAAGGCGGGCCTCGAAGCCGGGGCGTGGACGGTGAACGACGAAGCGACGATGACGCAACTGCTGAAGATGGGCATCGATCGAATCTACACGGATGCCCCACGCCGGCTCTTGAGAGCAAAGGCCGCGTCGGCGGCCGCCAGACGGTACTCACGGGCCAGCGCCACGTAGTACTCGGCGGCATGGCGGATGCGCTGGCGGTCGCGCGCTTCGGCGGGCCGCTTGACCTTGCCCGGCACGCCGATCACGATGCTGCCGGGGGGGATTTCGGTGTCTTCGGTCACGACGGCGCCCACGCCGACGATGCTACCGGCGCCGATCCGAGCGCGATTCATGACGACGGCCCGCATCCCGATCAACACGTCGTCTTCGACGGTGGCGCCGTGGACGATGGCCGCGTGGCCCAGCGAGACGCGATCGCCCAGCGAGCAAGGGACGCCGGGATCGGCGTGCAACATGCACAGATCCTGGACGTTCGTCTGCCGGCCGATGCGGATCTTCTCCCGGTCGCCGCGGATCACGGCGTTGAACCAGACGCTGGACTCGGCCCCGACCAGCACCTCGCCGATCAGACGCGCGCCCACCGCGACGAACGCGGTGGGTTCGAGCAGTTCGGGATGAAAGTCGAAAGGGTCGAGCATGAAGAACCGCGGATGAAGGAGAGGGCTCGGGGATCAGAAGGGGCGGAGATCTGACGCGTTTCGGGGCTGCCGGTTGGGCGGATGAGCGTCCGGGACGCGGCGTCGGCGTCCCGGATTTTCGGATCGCGCACGGCTGTTACGGCGATGACTCGTGGCCGCGGCAATCCCTCCTGCCTCATCCCTTCTCACTGCCACCCGCCACCCATGCCGCCGCCCATGCCGCCGCCCCACCCGCCGCCCATGCCGCCGCCCATACCGCCGCCGCCCCACAGGCCGGTCGAGTAGGCGGATTCAGCCTCCATCCCTGTCAGCGGCTGGGAGAAGGCCGGCGCGACGACGACGCGCGTGTCCGCGTCGTCGATGCCCATCCGCGTCAGGGCCCGGACGATGGCTTCACGCCGTTTCATGTCCAGGTCCGGATTCAGGTGCATGGGATATCCAAATTGACTGCGATGTTTGGCACTTGTCTGGCTGCGTTCGACGACAACCGGGTAGGGCGAGCCGGCGCGGAGTTGTTCGGCGATCTTCCGGACGTGGTCTTCGCCCGCCTCGTTCAACCGCAGGTCTTTGACCGCCACGCCGTTTTCGTAACGACGGTCCTCGAATTCGTGCTGGTAGACCACGAACTTGGCCGCTTCGGCGTTCTGTTCCTGGAGTTCCATGATTTGATCCACCTTCGTGCCCAGCATTTCGGGGAGCGGAGGCGACTGATAGAAGAAGGCGGGCGTACTGCAGCCCGGCGCACCCAGCAGACCCAGCAGAGCGCAGAACAATGCCCCGGCAGTCCCGGCAGCTCGAATCATTGCACGACCCTTTCGTTTAGTTCCGGTTGTTTGGCGTATCGCTGATCGTTGCCGAATACCCGGCAGGTTGGACGGTTGCGTTTGTCTCGGGCGACGCCGGCCGCAGCGAGTTGGTCTCCGCTTGCGCGGCCGACGCGGTGCCCGGCCGCAATTGGTCTAAGCCGAGTCTGCCCAACTCAAACGACTGGCTGCGGAGCGGATTCGCCAACCCGCCGCCAGCTTGTCCTGCGTCGCCAGAACGGACCAGCGGAGCGTTCAGCATCAACGTTGCCGGCCCGCCGGTGATGGGACCGGTTTCGGGAGCGGACGGCGGCGTGGTGAGCGGTTCCGGCATCGGCAGCGACTCGGGAACGGTCGCCCCTTCTTCGGGCCCTACCCCGGCCGGCATCGGTTCCGGCGTGAGGATCACCTCGGCCGGCGTCGGCTGGCCCATCACCGGGCGGCCGATGCCCTGGTCGACCGGTCCGCGGCTGATGACGCCGGGGCGCGTCCAGCCGTAGTTCAGGTAGTAGCTGGCGTCCCGCTGGCGAGCCAGCGCCAGGGCGTCCCAGTACGCCTTTTGCGGCCAGTTGCCTTCCGTCAGTTCGATGTTGTTGTACTCCAGCAGCGAACCCTTCTGGAAATGGACGTAAGCGATCGCTTTGTTGTACTCCACCAGCATCTCGTAGAAGGCCACTTGTGCCTGGGCCCGCCGGCTTTGTGCTTCCAGAACCTTGTCGACCGTATCCGCACCGCCTTTCCATTTCGCCGTGGCGGACTCGACTTCCTTCTCGGCCGCCGACCAGCGGTTGAAATGCGTCTGAGCCTGCACGTAGTAACTGTCGATGGCGCGGAGCGCGTTGCTCAGGTTGTGGACGAGCGAAAGCTCTGCATCTTCCATCTGGGCCTTGAGTTGGGCGACCTTCAACTGGGTGTTCCGCACCGCCGTCAGTTCGCGGCGAAAGCCGACCGGCATCCCAAAGGAGACGAAGATGTCCGCTTCCTGATAATTTCCGCTCGCCAACTCGTTGAAGGCGGCGGAGCCAGTGTACTCGGACGTCACGGTGCTGCCGAAATTCTTGCCGCTGTCGTCCCGGCGGATGAGTTCGTCGCCGCGGCCAATCCAGCGATACAACATGCCCACGTCCAACTGGGGCAGCAGACGGTTCTTGGCGGCGATCACCTCGAATTCCCGCGCCTTGAGAGTCCACTTCGCCTGCCGCAGTTCCGGGCTGCGGACGAGCGCCTCGGTCTGCACGCTCGGCCAGTCGAATTCCACGCGGGCCAGCGTCGGTTCGTCGATCGGCCGAATGAGGCGCCCGTCGGTTGCCGCCAGCCCCATCATCCAGCGCAGCCGCGATTCGGTGTCGTACAGATCCTGCAAGCTGCGTTCGACACCGGCCCGGAACTGAAAGTACTGTTCGCGGGCGTAGGCCTCTTCCTGAGCCGGCGCCACACCCTCGTTGAATTTCTCGTACACGATCCTCCAAGCGCCCTGCGCACTGTCGCGTCCGATCTTGGCCGTTTCCAGGTTGCGGTAGTACTTGTGCAGTTCCCAATAGGTCTTTTCCACGTCGAAGACAAAGTTGCGGACCACCGCCTCGAACCCGACCAGACTGATATCCTCGTTGATTCTGGCCAGCATCACGGGGATGCGATTGATCATCGTGCCGCGGCCGCGCAACAGCGGCTGGTCCCAGCGGACTTCAAATCCGGTCGTCCAGTCGCTGTTGACTTTTTGACCGGGGCCGACGTTCGTGCCCGTGTCCCACGGTCCCGTCCAGCGGTTGTAGTCCGTAAAGTTGCTCATGGTGAACCGGGCGCCCGAAGCGGTCCGCTTCGACAGGTCCGTCCGCAGGCCGCTGCGGACGTATTCGTTCAGGGCGGGAATAAACGTGGAAATGGCCGTGGCGCGGTTGTCCGCCCGGTCCAGCCGTTGAATCAAAGAACCCGACGGCGAATTGCCGCGAATTTGCAACTGGGCGTCGAAATCGGCCAGCGCATCCTCGACGCCGCCCGCTCCCTCCAGCGTCGGATTCGTCCCCTGCCGGTTTCCTTGGGACTGAGTCATGGCCGGCGAGTAGACGGTGGTGGAACCCAACACGTTGTAGACCCCGGAGCCGCCGGAGCTGAGGTATCCGCTGACCTGCCCAAACGGACTGACCGCGCCGAGTTGGCGGATCGTCTTGCTGTTCTGCAGGGCGATCGTGATGCATTCTTCCAGGGTCAGATCCCACATTTCCTGGAAGTCCGGGCGGGACACGGTCAGCGGCGCCTGGCACTGACTGGTCTCCGGCAACGGTTCGCTCTCGACGTCCGGATACTCGATCTCCGTCGCCTTGTCCAGAAAATGCGACAGGTCGCCGTCGTTATGGAAGTAGAAGGGCTGCGTAGGGCTGCAGCCGGGAAAGATGGCCAGGGCGAGCATCAGCAGGGCGACGCGCGAAGTGGTTTGCCGACTCATCGATGGACGTTCCTAGAGTGGTGGCGTTTCGCGTGACCGTTGACGCCAACGGCCAAGGACGGACTCTCCCTCTACAGCCGGACCAGTCGCCGGCCGTGGATCGCAGTCAAGGCCCCCCTTGACCGCTTGCGTCCGCCCCCGGTCGCTGCGCAATGCGCAAACACCCTAGGCATGGCAATCGGCAAACCTGATATCGGCCGCCCTATCCTCAAACTTTCGGAAATCAATTTAATCCGCAGAGTTTTCCAGAGGTGACGGCGACGCTAGCTGGGGGCCGAGGCAACTCCGGCAAGAGCCAGACGCACAAAACCCGGTTTTCTCGGGCATCAGCCTTCAGGATGCGGCGTCCGGCCTCTCGACGCCTCAGTCTGCGAAACCCGACGTCCGAGCCTCTGAACCGCACACAGCAACGCCGCCAGCCGTCAAAGTCTTCGCCACCGTTTCGTGCGGAGCTAGCACGTTTGGAATAAACCGGACAGTCGTCACGGCAAGTAAATCCGGATCGACCGGATGCCGAACACGTTAGGTGACTGCTCGTGACTGGAACAGCCGGTTCCGGTCCAGGCAAGCCCCACGCCACACGGCGTCGATCGCACCGGACGATTCACACCTACCCCACCCGCCATACCACCCGCGACACAAGATTTCAGCAGCAAGGGAGTGCTCGCAATGAAAACTTCTCTCCTGGCAGGGATCGCCTTGTTGGCGGTCATCTCCGCAACGCCGGCTTCCGGCCAGACTCGCTACTATTACCCCGACGGCGTCCCTCGAGACCACGCACCCGCCAGAGTGGCCTACACGCCGGAGTTTCCCACGCTGGCCGCCCTGCAGCCGCCCGCCGCTGGACCTGCCCCGGCTGCGAAACCCGACGCAGCGGCCGTGCCAACGCTCCCCACGCAGACTCCGCCAGCCAAGCCAACTCCGCCAACTCCGCCAACTCCGGCAGCCCCGGCAGCTCCGGCAGCCCCGGCAGCCCCGGCAGCCCCGGCAGCCCCGGCAGCCGAAGCGCCGGCCGCGCCCGCCGCCCCGGTGCCGGCCAATCCTGCGCCGGCCAATCCTGCGCCAACTGCCAAGGAGCCGGTGCCCTCCGTTCCCGTGACGCCGAAGGAAGCCCCCGCGGCACCGGCCCCTGCAGCCGACTCGGCGCCGCCCGCGACTCCCGCGCCCAAGGCGTCAGAGGCCCCCAAGGCAACTGCGGCACCCAAGCCGGATCACGCGATCGCCTCGCCTAGCGACGCTCCCGCGCCGCCGGTTAGCAATGCACCCGAGATCAAATTGGACCGGGAGAACGCACCGCCGACCGATGTCAAGAGCGTGCTGAAGGGCAAGGAAGACTCGTGTTTCGACGCGGGCTGCCCTGATGACCGGTGCGGCGGTTGGCTGTCCTGCAATCCCGGCCAGCAGTGGAAGCTGCCCCAACCCGACTTTCTGCAGCGGCATAACACGGTTCTGGGCGGCTGGCTCCAGCAGGGCATCACGTTCAACGACCACCACAGCAACGGCTTCAACGGTCCGGTGGCCACGAACGACCTGGCCGCAGAATACCAGGCCAATCAGATGTGGCTGTACCTGCACCGGCCGGCCGACAACGGCGGCTGCGGCTTTGCCTGGGGCGGTCACATGGACATCATGTACGGCACCGACGGCCGATTCGGGATCAACAAGGGATTGGAAGACCGCATTTACGGCTTCGATCGTGACACGTATGGGATCGTGATTCCGCAGTTCTACCTGGAACTGGCCTACAACGACCTGTCGGTCAAGTTGGGCCATTTCGCGGGCATCCTGGACTACGAAGCCGTTCCGGGTCCGATGAACCCGTTCTATTCGCACTCGTACAGCTACGGCTACACGGTGCCGCAGTTGGTGACGGGATTCCTGGCCGACTACAAGTTGAGCGACCAATGGTCGATCCAGGGCGGAATGCACCGTGGCTGGATGCAGTTCGAGGATTACAACGGTGCCTGGGACGTGATGGCGGGCATCAAGTGGCAGAGTTGCGACCAGAAGACCGAGTTGCGGTATGCGATTTCGAGTGGAAGACAGAGCGTGCCGTTTAACGACGACAACCGGTTCGTGTACAGCTTGGTGTTGCAGCACCAGTTGAGCGACAACCTGAAATACGTGGCGGTCCACAACCTGGGCTTCGAACGCGACATCGTCGAATTCGGCGGGGCCGATGCCGAGTGGTACGGCCTGAACCAGTACTTCCTGTACACGATTAACAAGTGCTGGGCGGTCAACGTGCGGGCCGAGTGGATGCGGGATGACGACGGCGCCCGAATCGCCGGTCCGGGCAACATAGTCAGCCCCGACGGCGTCGTCGGCGGCGTCCGCGCGTGGGACGGAGCCGGCTATGCGGGCGACTTTTTCGAGGTCAGCCTGGGCTTGAACTGGCGTCCGAACGGCAACTGGCTGGTACGGCCCGAAGTCCGCTGGGATTGGTATGACGGCCCGGCGAGCTTCCTTCCCGGCAAGCCGGCCATGCCGTTCAACGACGGAGTGAGCGACGACCAGATGACCTTCGGGATCGACGCGATCTTCTTGTTCTGAAAAAGAGCGAACGGATCAAAGACCTTCGGCAGACGGGCCCGGCTTCTTTCCGGAAGCCGGGCTTTTGCCGTTTCTGGCGGACGCGGTTGGCCGCGTCGCGGGTCCGGCAGGGCAACCCGCCGCCCCGCTCATCCCGCCCAGTTTCCGCCCAGTTCTCCCAAAGTCCCTACAGGATGAACTTGCTCAGTTCTTCATCCTCCGTCACTTCCTCCAGCCGTTCCTTGACGTACTCGGCGTTGATGACGACCGGGCCTGATTTCCTGTCCGGGCTTTCGAAGCTCAGTTCCTCCAGCACACGTTCCATGATCGTGTACAAGCGCCGCGCGCCGATGTTCTGGGTCGATTGATTGACTTTGAAGGCGTACGCCGCCAGCGAGTCGATCGCGTCGTCGGTGAAGGACAATTCGACGTGTTCGGTCTGCATCAGGGCGGCGTACTGCTTGGTGAGCGAGTTCTGGGGCTCAGTCAGAATGCGGACGAAATCATCCTTGGTCAGGTCGTTCAATTCGACGCGGATCGGGAACCGGCCCTGGAGTTCGGGCATCAGGTCGCTGGGCTTGGCGCGGTGGAACGCTCCGGCGGCGACGAACAGGATGTGATCGGTGCGGACATAGCCGTAGCGAGTCTGGACGGTAGTGCCTTCGATGATGGGCAGCAGATCGCGCTGCACGCCCTGGCGGGACACGTCCGCTCCGCGCGTGTCGCTGGCGACCACCTTGTCCAGTTCGTCGACGAAGATGATGCCCATGTTCTCCGCCAGTTCGATGGCGGCCGCATTGATCTTCTCCGGGTCCAGCAAGGCGTCGCATTCCTGTTCGAACATCACTTCGCGGGCCTGGGCGACCGACATCTCGCGGCGGGAGGTGGAGCGGGGCAGGATTTTCTCGAACATGCCCTGCAGGTCCATGTCCATCTGTTCCAGGCCCAGGCTGCCGACCATGATCGGCGTGGCCTTCTGTTCGACGGTCAATTCGACTGTCCGCTGGTCCAGTTCGCCGGCGGCCAGCATGGCCCGCATCTTCGTGCGCGTGCGTTCCTGCTGCTGAGTCGAATCCTTGCCGTCCTCCTCGCGGTCGAAGTCCGACGTCGGCCGCGGGCAAATCAGGTCCAGCAGCCGCTCCTCGACCCGCCGTTTCGCCTCGGGCTCGACACTTTTCCGCTCGCGTTCGCGGATCAGGCCGATGGCGTTTTCCACCAGTTCGCGGACCATGCTCTCGACGTCGCGGCCGTAGTAGCCGACTTCGGTGTACTTCGTGGCCTCGACCTTGATGAACGGCGCGCCGGTCAAGCGGGCCAGGCGGCGGGCGATCTCGGTCTTGCCGACGCCGGTGGGGCCGACCATCAGGATGTTTTTGGGCGCGACTTCCTCGCGCATGTCCTCGCCCAGGTTCTGCCGGCGCCAGCGGTTGCGGATGGCGATCGCCACCGCCCGCTTGGCGGCTGCCTGCCCGACGATGTACCGGTCCAACTCGGCGACGATTTCCCGCGGCGTCAAAACCCGAGTTTCCAAAGTCGCGATCTCCGTAGCAAGCTGTCTCACCTCTGGCACTCCAGTTCCTCGACGAGGATTTTGTCGTTGGTGTAGATGTCAATGCCGGCTGCGATTTCCAGGGCCGTACGGACGATGCCTGCTGCGTCCAAGGGCGAGTGGGCGACCAGCGCGCGGGCGGCGGCTACGGCGTAGTTGCCGCCGGAGCCCACGCCGATGATCCCGTCCGTGGGCTGAATCACGTCGCCGTTGCCGCTGACCAGCAAGGTGTGCCGCGCGTCCGCGACCGTCAACAAGGCTTCCAGTCGCCGCAGCGCCCGGTCCGTGCGCCATTCCTTGGCCAATTCCGTCGCGGCCCGCGGCATGTTCGCCGGATAGTCCTTCAACTTGGCCTCGAACCGCTCCAGCAACGCAAAAGCGTCGGCTGCCCCGCCGGCAAAGCCGCACAACACGGCGCCCTCGGCCAAGCGGCGGATCTTCACCGCGTCGCCCTTGACGACCGCGGTGCCCAGCGTCACTTGGCCGTCGCCGCCCATGGCGACCTTGCCCAGGTGGCGGACCGTCAAAATCGTGGTTGCATGTAGTTGCATCGCGAGAAAATCCAGCGTAGGGTGGAACGAGTCTTCGGGTCCCACTGCGTCACCAAGCCGCCGTCGGATGGGGCTCGCAGACGCGCCCCACCTGTGCCCCAAAACCAACAGTGTGGCGGAAAACCCCCAAGAACTCCAGGGGCGGTAAACGAAAAACGCCGCAGGGCAGGCTGCGGTGGGACCCTCGAAATCAGGAACCAGAAGCCCGGAACCGGAAACGAATCGGAACGGCCAAGCCCCAACCGCCGAGATGCCGAACGGCCGCCCGGTCTGAACTTGGGCCGTGCGTCGAATCTGGACCGGATTTCGCGTTGCCAAGTTGCCGCGTTTTTTGCCGACTTGCTTTTCCGCTCCGCGGCCAGAACAATGAGACCCATGAACACCGCCGACCGCTTGCCACGCAGCCCGGAGTTGATGTCTCGCGACGATACGGCCTTGCTGGTTATCGACATGCAGGAGCGTCTGCTGCCCTCGATCCGCAACGCCTCGCGGGTGATCTGGAACGTGCGCCGCTTGATCGACGGCGCGCGCCTGTTGGGCCTGGAAATCGCCGCCACCGAGCAGTATCCGAAGGGCCTGGGTCCGACGGTCGCCGTACTGGCGGAGCGGTTGGGTGCGATTCCCGCCAAGTTGACCTTCAGTTGCGGCGAGTGCGGCGGCATTTTCCGCCGCTGGGCGGAACAGGGCCGGCCCAAAGCCCTGGTCGTCGGCGTGGAAACGCACGTCTGCGTCCAACAGACCGTACTGGACCTGCTGGGCGACGGCTTCCGCGTCTATGTCCCCGTCGATGCCGTCGGCTCGCGGTTCGAACTCGACTACCAGACGGCGCTGCGGCGCATGAATTCGGCCGGGGCGACGCTGACCACCACCGAGGCGGCGCTGTTCGAGTGGTGCGAAGTCGCCGGGACGCCCGAGTTCAAGCAGATCAGCCAACTGGCGCGGGAACAAACGCCGGGAGATGAAGGATGAAGGATGAAGGACGAAGGACGAAGCGTGGAAGCGTGGCTGGTGAGGCTGCGTTGAGCAATGATACCGTTAGCACGAAAGGAACTTTGATGAATCGACAAACAGATCGCCGCCGTTTTCTACAGACCACTGCCGCGCTGGGCGCGGGGTTCTGGGTCAGCGGCCTCGGCCGAGCGGCCGAGAGCAACTCGCCCAACGAGAAACTGAACATCGGAATCATTGGCGCCACGGGACGCGGCGGGGCCAACATGGGCGGAGTGTCCAGCGAAAACATCGCCGCGCTGTGCGACGTGGACTCAAAAAAGCTGGCGTCAGCGGCCGCGAAACACCCCAAGGCCAAGACGTATGACGACTGGCGAAAGTTGGTCGACCAGAAGGACCTGGACGCGGTGGTCGTCAGCACGACCGACCACACCCATGCCCCGGCCAGCGTGTGGGCCATGAACCGGGGCCTGAGCGTGTATTGCGAAAAGCCGTTGGCGCACTGTGTGTACGAGGCCCGTGTGGTGCAGGAAAAATACCTGGCCAACAAGGACAAGCTGGCCACGCAGATGGGCACCCAGATCCATGCCACGGACAACTACCGTCGCGTGGTCGAACTGGTCCAGGGCGGGGCGATCGGGACCGTCCGCGAAGCCCACGTGTGGTGCAGCCGCGTCGGGCCGACCCCGGCGCGGCCCACGGATGAACCGCCCTGCCCGCCGGAGCTGAATTGGGACCTGTGGCTTGGCCCCGCACCCTACCGGCCGTACCATCCCAGCTACCCGCGCGGCTGTACGACTTGGGAACAACACTGGGACTGGGGCAACGGCTGCTTGGGCGACATGGGCAGTCACTTGATCGACCTGCCGTTCTGGGCCCTGGGGTTGCGTGACCCGCTGAACGTCGTGGCCGACGGCGATCCCCGCAGCGACGAGAGTTATCCGAATTGGCTGACCGCGTGCTGGGAGCACCCGGCCATCGGCAATCGCGGGCCGATCACGTTGAAGTGGTACGATGGCATCAAACGCCCGCCGTCGCCTCCGGGACACGACCTGAACAAGTGGGGCATCGGCGTCTTGTTCATCGGCGACAAGGGCCAGTTGCTGGCCGACTACGGCAAACGAATCCTGCTGCCGGAGGACCAGTATAAGGACTTCAAGCCGCCGGAGCAGACCATTCCGCCGTCGTTGGGACACTACCAGGAGTGGATCCACGGCGTTAAGACCGGCGCTCCGACGCTGTGCAACTTCGATTACTCCGGCAAGCTGATCGAAGCCAATTTGCTGGCTGCCGTCGCCTTCCGGGTGAACCAAAAGTTGGACTGGGACGCCAAGAACCTGAAGGCCCGCAATTGCCCGGAAGCCGACCGGTTCCTCCGCCGCGAATACCGCCAGGGCTGGGTCCTGGACGGGTGACGGCGGATTCCTTCCTGGCAGGAGACTGTCTGCGGGCAACACGACAGACAGCAGGCCGGAACGGCGCGGACTCGTTCCGGCCTGCTCGTCTTATCGCCCAAGAGCGGACCAATCCAGTCGGCCCAGATTCCGTCAGCCTGGATTAGGTCCCCCCGAGGCGGCCTGAGCCGCACTCGACACGATTTGCGGGCGCGGGGCGATCAAGCGGGCACCCGCCGCGAGCAGCGCCGGCGGAGCCTCAAGGCGGGTTGGCAAAATGCGAACATTGCCTTGGTTGGTGCCTTGCCCCGCATTCCTTCCAGATGGCGGAAAGACTGACAGCAGAAACGTCGCCGAATAGCGCCGTTTTCAAGGGTCCTTCTTCTGACCCCAGTGTTTCTGTCAATCTGCCCTCCGCAGGCCCGGCGGGCCGTCCGCCACGGCGCGCGGTATACCCTGCCTGACCCGGACATGGTACACTGCCGCCGGCCCATATTGGAGGTTGTCTTGACGCAAGTCGACAAACACAAGAAGAGGAGAGTGGAACGATGGAACGCCTGAGGTTGGTGCTGTTCGCGGTCTTGAGCGTTTGGCTGCCTGCGGCTTGGCTGCCCGCGCAGCAATGGGGAGATCTCTCCGCGACGTTCGTCTACGACGGCCAACTGCCGAAGGAGGCGACGCTGACCGTCACCAAGGACGCCGAGTTTTGTGGCAAGTTCCGCATTGTCGACGAGTCGCTGGCGGTCAATGCGGAGAACAAGGGCATCTCCAACGTCTTCGCGTATTTGTACTTGGGCCGCAGCGGCGAATCGCCGAGGCCACATCCGTCGTACGACGCTACCGTCAGGGCCAGCGTCAAACTGGACAGCAACTGCTGCCGGTTCGATCCTCATGTGCTGCTGCTGCGGACCACGCAGACGCTGATTCTGAGCAACAGCGACGAGATTCGGCACAGCTGCAAGATCGTCACGTTTGCCAATCCGCCCATCAACTATACGATTCCGGCCAAGGGCCAAGTGGAACATGGCTTTTCGCACGCCGAACAGTTGCCGGCGCGAGTCAGTTGCGCGATTCACCCCTGGATGTCGGCTTGGCTGCTGATCCGCGACAACCCCTACATGGCCAGCAGCGACGCCAACGGGAGACTGCTGATCAAGAACCTGCCGGTGGGCAAGTGGACGATCCAGTTTTGGCATGAGAAAGCGGGTTACCTCAGCCAGGTGAACCAAGGCGGTAAGAGGATCGAATGGAAAAACGGTCGGCTGGAAGTCGACATCAAGCCGGGCGAGAACAAGCTGGGTCCGATCACCCTGGAGCAGACAGTATTTGCGGACTAGTGCCGCCGCAAATCGAAAGACAGGGCTCATCGCTCCGCGTGCCCGCGGTGCAACCCGGCTGGCCCCGGCACGACGATCCTGAATCTCAACAGCCTGTTGAAAAAAGAGGCTTGGTTCCGAGCTGCGTTGGAGAAAGCCGAGGAAGAACGGCCACCGCGAGGTGCCTGTCCCTGGACCGGCGACATCCCCAGACCGATGTCAGCAGATCCTCCAACCGGATGTCGGCCGGAGCGTGGTAGACCACGGCTTGTCTGCGACGGTCCTCAGCCGGACGGCGGTCTACGCGGTAAACAGCAACTCCGGAATCGCGAATCCGGAATGCAGAATACCGCGGGGCGATCGACGCGTCTTCGACGCGTTTTTCATTCTCCGTTCAGGATTGCCCCTCGTTGCCAAGCTCTGCGAGGGGTACGCACGTTTTCGGAAGTTCGGGTTCCAAGGCGCGAAGCAGAGCTTCGCGGACAGCCGGTTCCCAGGCGGAGCCTGGGAACCAGAAGTAAAAGCTGGCAGAAAGATGGGGGCTGAAAGAGACAGAGCCCGTTCTTCCCTCTTTCTGTCCCATTTTCCTGCCAGCTTTACTTTTCGCGCTTGCCTTTCGCGAGCCGTCTTTCAGATCTGTTCTTCGATCACGTACGGCTTGCGGTACTCCCGCTTGAACATCTTCATGGCGTCCTCGTTGCCGACGACCTTTTCCGTCTGGCGGTCGATGACCAGTTTCTGGCCGCCCAACCGGTAGCTCATGGTTGCGTAGTGCGCCCACAGCACGCTGATGTGGCCTTCCTCGATGTCGGCGTTGGGACGCTCGCGCGAGCGGATGCACTGGAGGAAGTTTTCCTTGTGCTCCGGGTCGGGGAACAGCCCCTTCTGCTGGTCCTTGACCACGCCTTCCTGCAGGCCGGGGCGGCCGAACACTTGCCAGCCGCCGCCGTGCCGGCCCAGGCACATCAGGCCGTCGCTGCCGTAGATTTCGATCCGCGTGGCGCACTGCGGCCAGTACGGGTACTTGTCCGGCGCTTGGCGGATGATGGGCGAGATTTTCAAGATGTGGGGCGTGTACAGCGTCAACTCGAAGGTCACGGTCATGTCGTCAAAGTCGTACACGGCCACCTGCGTGTCGGGCGATTCGGCCGCGCCCGGTTCGTACCGCGCGCCGGTCGAATAGACGCTCTTGGGATAGTCCACGCCGAGCACGAACCGGGCCAAGTCGATTTGGTGGATGCCGTCGTTGATGATGTCGCCGCTGGAGTAGCGCCAGAAATGGTGCCAGTTGCGGTGGTAGGTGGCGTTGTACTTGGCCTCCGGCGCCGGGCCGTTCCAGCGGTCCCAATCGAAGGTGGCGGGCGGCTCGCTGTCCGGCTGCATGGGAAAGTTGTTCCACCCCTTCTGATTGTAAATGCGGGCGAAATGCACTTTGCCCAGTTTGCCGTCGGCGAGGTACTTGCGGGCCGCGATGTTGTATTCGGCACTGCGGTTCTGCGTGCCCACCTGCACGACGCGGTTGTACTTCCGCGCCGCTTCGACCATCTTGCGGCCTTCCCAGGCGTTGTGGCTCGGTGGCTTTTCCACGTACACGTCCTTGCCAGCCTGGCAGGCGTGGATCGTGGCCAGCGCGTGCCAGTGGTCGGGCGTAGCCACGATCACGCCGTCGATCGACTTGTCCTCCAGCAGTTCACGGTACTCCTGCGTTCCCCGTGGCGCTGTTCCGCCTTGTTTTTCGGCCAGCGCCGCGCACACCGCGGCTTGGCGGTTTCCGTCGGCATCGGCGACACAGGCGAAGTGGACGTCGCCACGGGCGACAAAGTCCATGGTCAAGTTTCTGCCTCGTCCGCCGGCGCCAATCAGCCCCAGGACGATCTTGTCGGCGGCGGGTGCGGCGCGCGCCGAAGCGGCGTTGTTCAGGATCGTCCAGCCCGCAGCGATGCCCAACCCCGCGTCGCGGGTTTGAGCCAAGAACCGACGGCGGTGAATCTGCGTCATGATCTTAGTCCTCCAGGGAGAGCAAGAACTCGGATTACCTCACGAACCGTTTTCCAGCAACCGGCTGTTCCTCGCAGCCGGCGGCAACATCCGGCACGCTAAGCATAACGAAGCGACGCCCGCGCAGCAACAACGCGCGAGGAAAGAGGTCATTTCGTTCGGCGAGGCGGTCAGGCGAGCAGCGCCGCCATTTCGCAGCGGACGCTCCCTTATTGCGGAGCCGCCTGGGCCGGCTGTTCTTTGGCTGCCGCAGCCTGGCCGCTCGGCGCGGGCTCTCCGGCCGCGCGGGGCGGGCCTGCGGGCATGGGGTCCGGGTCTCGCGGCAACTCGACGGTGTTCCCGCCGCAACCGGCCACGCTGACGAGAATCAAAATCGACAACCAGGCGATGGCAAGAATGGATTTCATGACAGCCTTGCGCGGCCCGTGGCCGCGGCGACCAAGCGAGGTGGGCCGAGTCTTCGCGGCCTACCGGATGGTTGTCCGTCCTGGCGGTGAGCCATGAAGACCTGGCCCACCCCGTAAATGCGCGCCGACGGCGCGTCGGTCACGGGGGCACCTCGCCGTCCGAGATCCCGCCCAGAAGCGTCATCGTACCTTCGGTGATCGACGTCGCAAGCGGCTGCACCGACCCGTCGGCATAACAAAATTGGACGATTCCCGGGTGCCAGCTGCTAAACCGGTAGTAGGCGGCGTCGCTCAGTCCCCACGCGGTCGGCAGCGCGCCGCTGCCCATCCAGGTATGCGCGTACTCGCGGCGGTTCCCGTACTGGCCCCCCAGGGCTTCGCCGAACAACAGCGTGTTGCTGGTCCCGTCCAGGATGTGGCCGAGCGTTTTCTTCGACCGGTTGTACAGGGGACCGAAGTAGTGATCCCAATACGCGTTTTCGGTCAGCCCCATCCCGCCAGCGCTGGCGACGTAGTTGCTGCGGCCGATGTTCAGCCCGCCGTCCGTGACGGGCACGTAGAGACCGGTCAGCCAGGTGGAATCGGGCGGGGTCTTGGCGCCAGCCCTGTCCCACCACATGTGCAAGCCGACGAACGTTCCCACGGTGTTCGCGTAGGGATCGTCGCTGGGACACAGGAACAGACTGAACCGCGTCTGCGAGATGTTCCAGGTCGGAGAATCCGTCCACCAGGCCGATCTCACTTTCTCCACGTCCATTTCGGTTTCGATGCGGTCTTGGACGAACCCTTGCTCCAGGTAGGGCAGCAGGTACGGCAGCACGCCGACGAACTGGTCGCCAACCGGCGGGACTTCGACGGGCGGCCAAGGCCCCAGGTAACCCGGAGGAAACCGCTTCATGGCGGAATGGAAGTTGTGAGCGGCCAGTCCGATCTGCCGCAGGTTGTTCGTACACTGGGTGCGGCGCGCCGCCTCGCGCGCGGCCTGCACGGCCGGCAGCAACAGGGCCACGAGAATCCCGATGATGCCGATCACGACCAACAGTTCTACGAGCGTAAAGCCACGCCGCGTAAGTCCGAGACCAGCGAAGAGATTCGGATTAAGCATGAAGTGCCTCGGCAGACTGTTCTGCGGCCCTTGATCCTGGCGATTGGCATCACGAAAGTCAACGCGGGGAGACGAGAATGGCTGCATTCCGACAGAAGGGTCTTCCTGGATTTCCACCGAATCGACGATTGGATAAACTAACCCCGATCGGAGCCGATTCTGCAACGGTGGGTGTGCCGACGGGCGGAAGGCCGGTTTCTGTGGGTTTGGCGAAGGTTAGAAAGGCGACGGCATGGTGGATCCGGAGCTTTCTCAAAGCGTTTCGGGCTGGAGTCACGATCCGTGGGCGCTGCAAGCCCTTTTTGGAGAGACGGACGGTGCGCGTTTGGCGTCGGGCCGCCGTGCTGTCCAAAAAGACCGGCGGACCATTGTGTTGTGCGCCTATGAGAACTTCTTTGCCCGCGCCGGGGGCTTGTTCCAGGTAGCGCGACTGCTGCCCAAGACGCTGCAGCAGCACGGCGAGCGAGTACTGGTCCTGAGCCCTTTCCATGCCGCGTTGGCGACGGCGCCGGCGCGACCGTCTGAGTCGCCGGGGGCTGCGCCGAGTCCTTTGCAGCCGTGCCGCGAGACCGGCGAGACCAGCGTCCGATTTGCCAATACCCGCGTGCCGTTGAAGTTGTGGGAGCACACGCTGGACGGGGTCCGTTGGGTGTTGTTCGAGGCGCCGGATTACTTCCGGGCACGCGGCGGCCCGAAGGGCAAGATCCCGTACGACTACACCGGTCCCGACCATCCCCAGGCCCCGTCACGGCTGGACGTCGACAGCCTGTTCGCGTCCGCCGCGGTTCCTTCCGTCTTGGCCGCCCTGGGCCTGACCGAGGATCTCGTCATTCACGCGCAAGACTGGCAACTGGCGGCGACCGCACTGACCGTCAAGCAAGCCCTGCTGGATAACGTGCTGCACTCCGCCTCCGTGGTGCTGTCTTCTCACAATCCCTACGATCGCGTTTTGCCGCCGGGCAAACTGGGCCTGATCACGGGCCGCGTGCATGAGCGGTTTTGGCCCACGCTGCGGCAGACGCCACGGCGAGACGGCACGCTGCCCGTTCGCCGCGACACGTTTTACGAATGCATGCTGCCCCTGCTGGACGCGCCGGTTGCGACCGTCAGCAAGAGTTTCGCCCGCGAACTGACGGTGCATCCCGTGCAGACCGCGTTCTTCGCCAGTCATCTTCAGGACGTCTTTCGCCGGCAGGGCGTCGTCGGCGTCGACAACGGACTGTTCCTGGATGCCAACGCAGGACCGTTTTCAGCCGCCGCCGTCGACGAGGCACGGCGCGGTAACGTCGCCGCCATCCTGCGCGAGAAGGAAGACAAGCGGCAGGTTCTGCTACAGCATTTTGCCGGCTATCTGCAGGAGAGCGCGCGGGGGGAGCTGAATGCCGGTCCCGGACGCAGCCTGGCCGATCTGCCGCCGGAAGTGCCGGTCTTTATGATGTTCGGCCGCATGGACCCGGGCCAAAAAGGTTTCGACGTCTTGGCGCGAGCTGTGGAACGGATCGAACCGGGACGCGCCAAGTTCATCTTCGCCCTGGAATCGCCGGGCGGCGTCGAACGCTGGGTCGCGGACCTGGCTCAGTTGGCGTCCGAGCGCCAGGGCGACGTGACGTTCATCCCGGATCGCATGACCGACGGCTACTTCGACACCATGGCCGGCGCCACGTACTGTGTGATGCCATCGCTGTACGAGCCTTTCGGCGCGGCGACCGAGCCCTATGTACAGGGCACGCCGGTGGTGGCCTGCGCCACGGGCGGCCTGCTGCAACAGGTGCGCAACTATCGCCACGACCGCGCCAGCGCCACGGGCCTGCTGTACGACGCCGATCTCTCGTCGCTCGCACCGGCAGACGTGGCGGCCCACTGGCGGGAACTGCTGGTCGCAGCCGATCCCGAAACGCGGCAGGCGAACCCCGTGTACCGGCAACTCGTGGAAGGCCTGACCGACGCGCTCCTGGAAGCCATCGCCATCTTCAGCCAGCGGCCCGAGTGCTACGGCCGCCTGCTCGCCAATCTGTACGGCCAGGCCCTGGCTTTTTCCTGGGACCATGCGGCCGACGAGTACCGCTTGCTGTACGATTGCGCCACCCGTTAAAGCCGCAGGGCGGACGGAAGAAACTCCGCCGAGGCGGTTCGCCGCTCAGCCACTCCGCGTCCAAGCCGTGTCCTTGACCGCCGTTATCTGCTAGAATGCGGCAGCGTTCTACTTTGCCAAGCCCACGGGGGGTCAGCTAACATGGCGACGATCTTGCGAGTCGATATGAACGGCCTGTCGGTTCGCCGGGAAGAAGCCGACGCTCGGTACCGGGAACTGGGAGGACGCGGCTTGACCTCGGCGCTGGTCGCCCACGAAGTTCCGCCGCACTGCCATCCGCTGTCGGCGGCCAACAAGCTGGTGCTGGCCCCCGGCCTTCTGACGGGCACCGGCGCGCCGTGTTCCGGGCGGTTGTCGGCGGGGGCCAAAAGTCCGCTGACGCACACGATCAAGGAAGCCAACTCCGGCGGCATGGCGGCGATCGATCTGGCGGCCTGCGGCCTGCAGGCGATCGTCGTGGAGGGCCGGCCGGCGGCCGGCAAGTGCTACCGCTTGCGCGTGACGCCCGGCGACGCCGTGCTGGAGCCGGCCGACGACCTGGCGGGACTTGGCAACTACGACACGGTAGCCCGGCAGGTCGACCGATTCGGCCAGAAGGTCTCCTGCATCAGCATCGGGCCGGCGGGCGAGATGCGGGCCGGCGCGGCCAGTATCGCGGTCACCGACGTCGAACTGCGGCCGACGCGGCACTGCGGCCGAGGCGGCTTGGGGGCCGTGATGGGCTCCAAGGGTTTGAAAGTGATCGTCGTCGATCCGGCCGGCGGCCGGCGGCCGCGCCCGGCGGACATGGCCGGCTTTCGCCAAGGGGCGCAGAAATTCAACGCGGCCCTGCTGGGCCATCCGCTGACCGGCGAGGGCCTGCCCAAGTTCGGCACCAACTCGCTGGCCAATGTGATCAACGCCGTCGGCGGCTATCCGACGCGGAACTTCAGCGCCGGTCAGTTCGAGGGCGTCGAGCCGATCAGCGGCGAACGGCAGCACGATGTGATCGTGGAGCGCGGCGGCGAGATCGCCCACGCCTGCCACCGCGGCTGTACCATCCGCTGCTCGCGGACCTACGTCGACGAACAGGGCGAGTTCGTGACCAAGGGACCCGAGTACGAAACCATCTGGGCGCACGGCGGCAACTGCGGGATCGACGATTTGGACGCCATCGCCCGCATGGACCGGATGGACGACGACCTGGGGCTGGACACGATCGAAACCGGGGCGACGATCGCGGTGGCGATGGAAGCGGGCATCCTTCCGTTCGGCGACGCCCAAGGGGCGCTGGGGCTGTTGGAGGAAGTCCGCCGGGGCACGCCGCTGGGACGATTGATCGCCTCCGGCGCGGAAGTTCTGGGCAAGACGTACGGCATCGAGCGCGTCCCCACCGTCAAGGGCCAGGCGCTGCCCGCCTACGACCCGCGGGCCATTCAGGGGATGGGCGTCACCTACGCCACGTCGACCATGGGCGCCGATCACACCGCCGGCTATGCGGTGACTGCGAACGTGCTGAGCGTGGGCGGCAAGGTCGATCCGCTGCGGAGCGAAGGCCAGATCGAATTGAGCCGCAACCTGCAGATTGCAACGGCCGCCATCGACGCTACCGGGCTGTGCCTGTTCGTGGCCTTCGCGGTCTTGGACGACCCGGCCGCGCTGGAGGGCATCTGCGAGATGCTCGGCGGCTACTTCGGACGGCGGATCACGGCCGAGGACTTTCTAGCACTGGGCAAACGGACGTTGGGCGTCGAGCGGGGCTTCAACAAGGCCGTCGGCTACACCGCCGCCCACGACCGCTTGCCCGACTTCTTCCGCACGGAAAAGCTCGCGCCGCACAACAGCACGTTCGCTGTGCCCGACGAAGAGTTGGACCAGGTTTTCGCGGGGATCGATTAACGGTTCACGATGAGTCGAGTTCAGGTTTACGTTTATGCCGATTTGCGCCAGTTTACCGGCGGCGCCGCCGGCAGGGAAATTGACGTCGAGCCGGGGCAAACGGTCGCGACGGTGCTCGACCGGCTGGGGATCCCGCGCCAGCGGGCAAAGATCGCTTTCGTCAACCACCGAGCTGCGGAGCCGGACCAGGCGCTGACGGGCGGCGAACGCCTGGACGTGTTCTCCGCAATCGGCGGCGGTTGAGCGCGGTCGATCCGGAGAATCCCCGGCTTGAGGGCGATCCCTGCACGCCGCAAGGCCCAGAATCTCGCAGGGCGTCCGCGAATCTCAAGCTAGACTAGACACACAGGGGTGGCGCGCGCGTGGAATGTCCACGCGAATTGTTCGGGCGCGGTGCGGCGATCGGCCCAGTCCGCGGCCACGTGAACGCAGGGCAGCCCGGTGCGGTTCGGCGGGCCGTTTTTTTGTGTCGGGGGGGGGAGATTCATGCCTGTCATTCGGCGATCGCTGCGGCGGGAACACGGTGTCCGATTGTTCGAGCAGATCCTGCTGCTGGCAGCGATCCTGGTGGCCATCATTGGCACCTTCGAAGTCCTCGGCCATGCGACGCAAGGCACCTTCGCCAGTTCGGCGGAAAAGATTGGCAGCGCAGCCGATTGAGCCGCGCGGCGACCGCCGCGGTTCTCGCCGGCAAAACCCCGGACCTGATTCACCGACTCCAGCGCCAAACGGGAAACGGCGACGGAAAGCCGCCGTCTAGGATGTCACGCTCGCGCGAAATGGCGTCGAAATCGTGACTTTATGCACGACGAGGGAAGTTGCCGAAATCCCGTTTGGCGCCAGCGCCGTGCCGCTCCCCCGCTTCTCGAACGCTTCTTACCGCTCCTGCGCTTGGCCCGTCATGGGCACGAAGACCACGCCGATCTCGCTCCACTGGCGGACAGCGCCGTCGGCTTGTTTCTCCACCACGACCAGTTCCTGTGACCGGCCGCCGACAGGCAGCACCAATCGGCCGCCCGGCGCGAGTTGTTCCACCAGCGGTTCCGGGACATGGGCGGGCGCCGCGGCCAGGATGATCACGTCGTACGGGGCGTGCTCCGGCCAGCCGCGATAGCCGTCTCCGCAGCGCACGTCGACGTTGCGATAGCCCAGTTCTCCCAGGCGCTGACGGGCATCGACGGCCAGCGATTCGATGATCTCGATGCTGTACACCTCTCGGCACAACTCCGCCAGCACGGCGGCCTGGTAGCCCGAGCCCGTGCCCACGTCGAGCGCCCGCGATTCCGGCTTGGGCTGGGCCAATTGCGTCATCAAGGCCACGATGTAGGGCTGGGATATCGTTTGCCCTCCGCCGATCTGCAACGGCCAATCGGCATAGGCGGACTCGCGTTGCGATTCGGGCACAAACAGGTGTCGAGGGACGCGCCGCATGACGTCCAGCACCCGCTCGTCGCGGATGTCCCGCGCCGCCAGTTGGACATCGACCATCCGTTGCCTCAGCACAGTGAACCGCTCGGGTTCGGGCGGTTCCTGCGGGGCCGTTCTCGAACCGAGGCTCTGGGGCTCAGAAAGCGCTGGCATGGGAGGACTCCTTGACGGGACGTCGGCGGCAGGCCAGATCAGCTTGACGGCCGCCGCCGCGGCGACAGCCAGGACCACCACCGCCACGGCTCCCCAGGGTCTGCGGGTCGCCGCATGTCCGCCCGAAAGATCGGCCTGTGGATCGGATGCGTTGCTCATAGCCGCGGACGCCTCGATCGAATGTCCGTCCGCGCCGTTGCGGCGGCGAGAACGCCCACGCGCGAAGGCAACGGCTGCGTCCCTGATTATAACGCCACCGCAAGTTCAAGAGAATCGCCGCCAGATCTTTCGCGGCCAAAACATCGCCGCTAAACTGATCTGGTCAGGCGCCGGGCGAAACTTCTACGGGGGCGCATCACCGGGGAGGAGAATGATGTCCGCCAAATTCGACACGCCGCAGGATGCTAATCAGGGGGCAAGGGAACTGTTTCTGGTGCTGCTGGTGACGATTCTTTTTCCCCCCATCCTGTTGTTCGGGTTCTTCGTCGTGAATCCGCGCGAGGAGATCGTCGTGCTGCGATTCGGCAAATACGTGACGACCCTCAAGACGCAGGGTATTCGCTGGATCCACCCCGTCGGGCGGCAGTTGCAGCGGATTTCCACGCGGGATACGACCTTGGACATCGCCACGACGACGGTGGTCGAGGTCAACGGCAACCCGGTCGAGATCAGCGCCGTGGTCGTCTACCGCGTCGAGGATACCTACCGGGCAGCGTTGCACGTGGAGAACTACCGGCAGTTCATCGAGGACCAGGCCGGGGCGGTCGTCAAGCGGGTTGCCTCGAAGTTCCCCTACGAATCGGCCGACGAGGCGAAGCCGTGCTTGAAGAAAGAAAGCGAGGCGGTCACGGACGGGTTTATCGCCGAGTTGCAGGAGGCCGTCGAGCCGGCGGGCATCCGCGTGTTGGGCGTCCGCTTGAACGACCTGACCTATGCGCCCGAGATCGCCCAGGCCATGCTGATGCGACAGCAGGCGCTGGCCCTGATCGACGCCCGCAAGACGATCGTGCAAGGTGCGGTCGAAATCGTGCATGACGCCGTGGGACAGCTCAAGGCGGCCGGCCTGGAGGTCAACGAGGCCGACCGTGACGCCCTGATCGCGAACCTGCTGGTCGTGCTCTGCAGCGGCGAACGCGCCCAGCCCGTCCTGCAGGTGCAGGCCGGCGGGCGGGCTCACGGCGCAACGTGAGCATCGTTCCCAAAAAAACTGTCCCGTGTTGATCGCCGATCATCCCACGCGGTGTGACGGCTGCTCTGATGAAGCGACCGTTGTTCTCCGAACGATGCTAAGCACCTGTCCAGGATCAACTCCGCGATTTGGTTGCAGAGCGGACTTCCGTCCGCTGGGGCGGAATTAATTCCGCCCTACGAAGTTGTTGCTGGACAGGTGCTGCCGTGCCGTCACCGAGCGGCCCTGCATCGTCAGCGGACGCTCACGAGGAATTCCCTGGCCGTACCACACCGGAAAGACTGCTCCGACGCAGTCGCGGCTATTGGACTTCCTCCGTCTCGGCAGTCCCCAGACTGGACAGGGCCCGCCGGGCGACGCTGTAGCGGGCGGCGGCCTGACGGACTTCGGCCGGCAGTCGGAGGGCCAGCATGTCCCGTTCCGGCAACCGGCCGCCGTAGACGATCACCTCCGCAACGCTGTCGGGCAGCGTTTCCGAGACGCCTTCCAAGAACGCCCCCAAGCGGTGGGCAAAGGTCGGATAGTACCGTTTTTGCAGCTCTTGACGGTTGGCAGAGATGGTCTTCAGCAGTTCCGATTCGGCGCGGACCAGGCGTTCCGCCGCCGCCTTGGCGGAGGCATCGCCCTCGGCATACAGGGCGACGACAAACCGCCGCCGGCCGCAGACCACTTCCTCGTCCAGCGGGCCCAGCAACCCCTGTGCGGAAGCCGAGGCGGTACAGGTGAGATGGCCGTAGTCCGCGCGCCAGTGGTGGGGCACGCGAAGCACGAGCGTGAACAGCCGGGCGCCCTCCAGCGACAGGCTGCGTGACGGCCTGAGTTTGAAATACACGCTGTAGCCGCGGTCCAGCGTGCCGCTGGCCGCTACGGCCGTCATCGGCGGGACCAGTTCGTAACGCTTGGTATCCGTCGTCTTCGTTCCCAGGTCGCCCGATCCGCTCAATTTGGCCGGCCAGTCCAGCGGCGCGGTGACCGCCAGTCCGAGTCCCTTGCTCGCCTCCTGCTTCTGCTCGATCGTCACATTTCCGGCGAGATCGCTGGCCAAGGTCGTCTTGGGCGCATAGTCCACGACGCGCATCGTCCGCCGCGGGCTGTCGAAGCGATAGAAATACTGCAGCAGATCGTCCTCTTTGCCTTGCCGAATCAGCGCCGAAACCTCGATCAGGACCTCAATCAGCCGCTCGTCGGGGTTGGCTTCCGCGAATTCGGCCGTGGTCACATCGCGGCAACTTGCCGAAGGCGTGACGTCAAAGGAAACCTCCGGCGCGGCTGCCTGAGCGGAGCGAGGGGCGAAGCTAGCAGCCGCCCCCACAGCGACCATGAGCAGGAGCCGAAAGAGTTGAGTTTGAGCCAAGAAGGACGCAGCAATTTTGCAAACCCGATCCATCTGCTGGCAACTCCGTCAACGATGGCACGGGCTTCCGGCCTGTGCAGCTTTCCCTCCCTCATCCCGTCGGAGGCCGTGAACACAAGACACTCGTAAACGAATCGTAGGCAGACTCCGCGAGAGGTCAAGCGCGGCGAGCCGTGGAATCGGCGGTCCGGCTTTCCAAAAAACGGGCTTTCTGCCGGCGTGTCGGGTCAGTCCGGACGTTCTTGCATCACCGTATCGTCGTCGTCGAGCGTGTCTTCCAGATCCTCTCGACAGTCATCGCCGGGACTTGTCTCGTCATCGGGCTTGCGCTCGCTGGTTGCCGGCGTTGGTGGCTCGCCGGGCAGCGACTCAGACAGCCTGGGCTCGGCAGCCGGGCTGGCCTGGCGCGGGGCAAAGACCAGCACGGTCGCCGAACCGGCGATCAGCACGATCAGGCTCGCCAGGAACAACGGCGAAAGGTCGCTGGAATTGCCTGCCGTCAGCACCGCCGTGAACGTGTTTACGATCGGGGCGCCGCCGAACACCAGCGGCATGACGTAGACCGGTCTGCCGCCGAAGTTAAAGGCCAGGACGATGCCCAAAGCTCCGATGGCTCCGGCCGCGCCGCCCGCCAAGGACCAGGTGATCCCGGAGAAGTTGAAGCCGCCCGGCTCGCGGCAAAACTGGATCAACGGCAGCGGCAGCAGGACCGCAATCACAAAATACGCCAGCCCGACACACAAAAAGGGCCGCAGCCGGCTGCCGGCCATCCGCATCTGGCCCTTGTGCAGGAGCGGTCCGTAAGCGCCCCAACACAACGCCGCCAGCGCGATGGACAAGGGGATCTTCACCAGCTTCTCCACCGTCGATGCCTGCTGTGCCGAGGCCGCAGGCGTCGTTGCCGGATCGGTTGTGGTCTCCGCCTGGGCGGATGCTCCCACCGGCGATCGCTCAGGGGTCGCAGGCTTGAAGCTCAACACGCCCGCCGCGCCCACAGCAACCAGAATCACTCCGGAAAAGAACAGCGGACGGGCTTCCTTGAACGTCCGCGCCAGCCACATCGCGAAAAATGTGTTCACCACAGGCGCCAGGCCGAAGATCAGCGGCATCACGTACACTGGATCGCCGCGAAACTTGAAAGCCAACACCATTCCCAAGGCTCCCAGGGCGCCGACGGCACCGGCCAGGAACGCCCAGACCGCCCCCAGCACCGTCCAGTTGCCTTGCTCGCTCTTGGACCGCAGCGTCAGCAGAGGGACCAGGACGGCGATCAGGAAATACGCCAGCCCGACGCAGATGAAAGGCCGCAGGCTGCTGGGATACGCCCCGCCCCCAAGCTGATACTGGCCCTCGTGCACGGCGGGACCGTACAGCCCCCAACTGATCATCGTGAACGCGACAAACGCGAGAACGAGCAGCACGCTGCGCATAAGCACTCATCCGGCTTGAAGAAAGAACCTACGGCCCGCACGACGCGGAAGAAACGTGCCGGCGCTATTCCGGCATCAGCACTTTGTCCGGGATCGCGTCGACCAGCGGGTTGTCCGCCGGGCCGCAGAAGCCCAGGTGCAGGTGCCGCCGCCAGCCTTCGGCGTACCGGAAGCGGCCGGACAGACGCCCGGTTTCGGCGCCCAGGTCGCACAGGGCCTGCATGTACGAGTCCAGTTGCTGACTGTCCCCCAGCCACGACCGCTGGCTCTCGTGCTTCGAGACCGCCGCCAGTTTCTGGTCCAGCACGTCGGTCGTATCGACGTAGATCTGGGCCCGCACGATTTGCCCCAGCGGATCGCGGTTGCCGTGGGGTTGGGCATGGTAAACGGTGACCTGGTTGTCCACGGGCGCACGCGGCGGATCGGTCTGGAAATTGGGCATGCCGCGGACAAAGGCTGCCGTGACAGCTAGCCGGCCGGCGTTCATGTGGTCTTCCATGTAGTCCACCGGCGCGTGGGTCAGGACAATTTCTGGAGCGACCTCGCGGACCACGGCCGCAACCTTGGCCAGCAGCGGCAACGTGTAGAAGATTTCCAGGTCGTTGCAAACGCTTTCGTGAAACACGGCGCCCAAGCTGGCCGCGCCGGCCATCGCCTCCAGGCGGCGCATGCGGATCAGCGTTTCCGTGTCGTACCGGTTGCTGCCGCAACTGCCGTTGGCGACGGTCATGTAATGCAGTTCGTACCCGGCGTTGCGCAGGTGGATCATGGTTCCCGCCATCAGGAATTCGATGTCGTCGGGATGAGCGCAGATGGCTAGGGCGGTCTTCATAGTCGCGGTTCCTCCCAAAAAGAAGTGTGCCTGCCGCCAGACTACGGCGGCAGCCTGGATTCTAACGATCCGGCGAGTGCCTTTCGAGCCGAGACCCCGTCCCTTGGCGAGAATTTTGCGAACGCTATACTTGGCACTTTGAATTTGGGCTTCGCGCGCGACTAAGGAACGCACCAACATGATCCGCATCGGCATTTTAGGGGCCACCGGCTACACGGCCGTGGAACTGATCAAGCTCCTGCTCCGCCATCCGGAGGCGAAAATCACGGTTTTGACCAGCCGGCAGCAGGGCGAGCCCCACGTGGCCTCGATTCACCCGGCCCTGGTCGGGCGGCTGGACCTGCGGTTGCGGGATCTGAACCCGCAACAAGTGGCAGCCGAGTGCGAGTGCGTGTTCAGCTGTCTGCCGCACGGGGCGTCGGCCCAGGTGGTCAAGCCGCTGGTCGAGGCTGGGGTGCGGGTCGTGGATTTCAGCGCCGACTATCGCTTGAACGACCTGGCCGTGTACCGCGCCTGGTACGAAGACACGCACTGCGACGCCCAGCGGCTGGGAAGGGTTCCCTATGGGCTGCCCGAGTTGTTTGCCGACCAATTGCCAGGCGCGCCACTGATCGCCAATCCGGGCTGTTATCCGACGTCGGCCATTTTGCCGATGGCGCCGTTGCTCAAGAGTGGACTGGTCGAGCCCGCCGGGATCATTTTCGATTCCAAGAGCGGCGTCTCCGGCGCGGGGCGGACGCCCAAGCTGACCACGCATTTCCCGGAGTGCAACGAGAGCTTTGCCGCCTACAACGTGGGCAAGCACCGGCACAATCCGGAGATCGACCAGGTGCTGGGAACGGTCGCGGGCCAGCCGATCGAGACGATCTTTACGCCGCACCTGGTGCCCATGAACCGAGGCATCCTGACCACTGGCTACGCGACGCTGGCGCGGCCCGTCACGGAGGCGGAGTTGTTGGAGGCCCTGCGGGCGGCGTATGCCGGCCAGACCTTTGTCCAGGTGGTGGACCATCTGCCCGCGACCAAAGACGTGAGCGGCACCAACTTCTGTCAGCTCACGGCCCGCTTGGTTCGCGGACGCGTGATCGTGGTCAGCTGTATCGACAACCTGGTCAAAGGCGCCTCCGGCGCCGCCGTGCAGAACTTCAACTGGATGTACGGTTTCCCGGAGACCACCGCGCTGCTGTAGTCGCCGTTCATCGGCGATTACCGCTGACGGATGACCGCTTACTGAGCACGGCTGACGGATGCCCGCTTGCTGATCACCGCTTACCGATCACTGCTGACTGATCACCGATTTTCCCCTAACCACCATCAGGCTCCCATGACCATCTCCGTTCCTCAAGGTTTTCGACTCACCGCTGTCCCCTGTGGCATCAAGGCCGATCCGACGCGCGAAGATCTTACGCTGATCGTGGCTGATCAGCCGGCGATTGCTGCGGGCGTTTACACGCAGAACCTGGTGTGCGCCGCGCCTGTCACGGTCGATCGGCAGCGGACACCGTCCGACAAGATCCGCGCCGTCTGCGTCAATTCGGGCAACGCCAACGCCTGTACGGGGGAGCGCGGCATGCAGGACGCTCTGACGATGGCCCAACTGGCCGCGTCGGCTTGCGGGGCCGGGCCGGATCAGGCCTTGATCATGTCGACGGGCATCATCGGCGTGTTCCTGCCGATGGACAAGATCACCGCCGGAATCCGCGCTGCCGCGGCCCGCCTGGGCAACGACGAAGCCTCGTTCCTGTTGGCTGCGCGGGGCCTCACGACGACCGACAAGTCGCACAAGATCGCCAGCCGCACGCTGGAGTTCGGCGGCCGGACGGTCCGCTTGGCCGGCATGTGCAAGGGCGCCGGCATGATCGGTCCGCGGATGGCGACCATGCTGGCTGTCGTGTTGACCGACGCCGCCCTGACCGTGGCCGACGCCCAAGCGTCGCTGGCTGCCGCGGTCGAAGACAGTTTTAATTGCATCAGCGTCGAAGGCCACATGAGCACCAACGACACGTTGCTGCTGTTGGCCAGCGGGGCCGCGTGCGAGGGGCCGCTGGCCGGCGCGGACCTGGCCCGGTTCCAGGAGGCCCTCCGCGAGGTGTGCATCGAACTGGCCAAGCAGATTCCCGACGACGGCGAGGGGGCCACGCACTTGGTGACCATCGACGTGCAAGGCACGGCCGCGCGCAACGACGCCTTTCGCATCGCCAAGACCGTGGCGGAAAGCGCGCTGGTCAAGACGGCTATCGCCGGCGGCGATCCGAATTGGGGCCGCATCGTGTCCGCCGCCGGCTACGCGGGCGTCCCCTTCGATCCGGCCCGCGTGTCCTTGAAGGTGAACGGGACCTGGTTGTACCAGGACGGCACGCCCGTCGCCTTCGACGCGGCCAGCGTTTCGCAGTCAATGCGAGACAACCGCGAGACCCAGGTGCTGCTGACGCTGGCCGAAGGCTCCGCCAGCGTCCGCTTCTGGACCAGCGACTTGACCGTGGACTACGTCAAATTCAACGCCGACTACTCCACCTGAACGCGCTCTTTGCGGTTCCTGGAAATACGCGTGGTCTCGCGTTCCTGCGGCCGCTACGGGTACAGGCAAGCGACCGGGAACCGCGTGATCTGGGTAAACTGCAGGTGGCCGACCAGCTTCGTGTCGCCCGAACAGTGGGCCAGCACGACGTGGTCGCCGGAGAAGCCGATGGCGATATAGCAGTACCAGCCGTCGGGATTGTCTTCCAGCACCTTGGGCTGCTCCCAGGTTTGGCCCTCGTCACGCGAGATCGCCGCATGCAGCGGCGTGCGTTTGCCTCGCAGCCGAGGATCGATCGCGGCGTGGTTGTTCCACACCAGCAGCAGATCGCCCGTCTTCGGAATCCGCTTGATCGAAGCGGGCGAGCAGGGGCTCAGGAGCGCGGAGGGCTGGAACGGCAGCCACGTGTCGCCGCCGTCGGACGAATAGCTGACGAATTGGCTGCCGGCCGTGGTGCGGGCGAACATCATGAGCCGGGCGTCCTTCAGTTCCACGACGCCGGGCTCCTGGGTGGTGACCCGTTTGCCGTCGGCCGATTGACCCTGGAGTTGGCTCTTGCTGCGCCGCCAGGTCTGGCCGCCGTCGTCGGACAGGTAGCACATGCAGATGCCGGCCCAGTCGGGTTTCTGGTACTCGGGCGTATGGTGCAGGCACACGGGCAGCACCAGCCGGCCGCTGCGGAGTTGCACGGCCCGGTCGTTGTTCAGCACGTAGTAGCCGACCTGATCTTCGATGCACACGCGCGGCGCCGACCAGGTTTGGCCTTCGTCCGCCGAGAACCGCACCACCGGCCGGCAATCGTGGGCCGACTCTTTGCGGAGGTAAAACAACGCGATGCGGCCGTCGGCCAGACGCAGCAGCGACACGGACATCACGTTCCACTGGCCTTCGTTCGGCACGACGACCACGTCGTTCTGCGTCCACGTCTTGCCGTGGTCCGACGAGAACCGGGCGGCCAGGTGGGCTGCCGAATGATCGCCGCCTCCGCCGGTGAAATGCGTGTAGACCAGCATCAAACGGCCGTCGGCCAGTGTCAGCAACGCGCCTTCGCTGTTCCGCGGATTGCCCGGTCCGGGCGGCAGCAGGGGGATGCGGTCCACGCCGTCGCCCCGGTCGCGGACCAGATCCTCCGCCCGAACTGGCGGTCGCGCCGGCTTCTTCGCTTGCGGGGTTTTCTCGGCGGCCGCTGCGACGGCGGCGAACGGGATGGACCACGTCAAAACCAAAACGGCAAAACGTGTCATGACAGAAGGCCTTTCTGAGTCAGGGTGAAAGCGGGAGGTCCCAGCGCGGTGCGATCTTATCGGACCCGACCAGTGCTGTCAAACATGCCCCGCGCCCCGGCGAGGGGACACGGGCAGGCCGCCGCCGCTCCGCGCCGGGGTGTTTACGCACCGCCGGGTTTGGGCGACAATTGCGGCCTTGGGCGGCGACTCGCCGAATTCGCCGCAAACCTGCGAACCCGCGCCCACTTGCCACTGGGGACCAAGCCATGAGAACTCTTTGCTTGCTTCGTGTCGTCCTGGTTGCCGCGTTGCTCGCCGTCGGCGTCACGCTCTTTGGCGCCGACAAGCCCCAGGCCGGCAAGCCCAACATCGTGATCTTCCTTGTCGACGACATGGGAGTGATGGACACCTCGCTCCCCTTCTTGACCGATGCGGCAGGCCGTGCAAAACGTTACCCGCTGAACGACTACTACCGCACGCCCAACATGGAACGGCTGGCGGCGGGCGGCATTCGCTTCAGTCATTTCTGCGCGATGAGCGTCTGCTCGCCCACGCGGGTTTCCATCCTGACGGGCCAGAACGCGGCGCGGCATCGCACCACCAACTGGATCAACCCGGACAAAGACAACGCCGGTCCCAACGGTCCGCCCAACTGGAATTGGCAAGGGCTGAAGAAGGGCGACGTGACTCTGCCCGGTGCGCTGCGAGCCGTCGGCTATCGCACGATTCACGTCGGGAAGGGGCATTTCGGTCCGCGCGATTCGGAAGGCGCCGAGCCGCGGAACCTGGGCTTCGACGTGAACGTGGCGGGCGCTTCGATCGGAGCACCCGCCAGCTACTACGGCCGGGAGCGCTACGGCCACGGTTCCAAGCGTGCCCGCAGCGCCGTCCCGCACCTGGAAAAATACCACGGCACCGAGACGTTTTTGACCGAGGCGCTGACCCTCGAGGCCAAATCGCACGTGACCGATGCCGTGCAGGCGAACCAACCGTTCTTCCTGTATCTGGCTCATTACGCGGTGCATGCGCCGTTCAACAGCGATCCTCGCTTTGCCGCTCACTATCAGGATTCCGGAAAGCCCGCGCCGGCGCAAGCGTTCGCCACCTTGATCGAGGGCATGGACAAGTCGTTGGGCGACGTTCTGGATCATCTCGAAACGCTGGGCGTCGCCGAAAACACGCTCGTCTTCTTCCTGGGCGACAACGGCTCCGACGCGCCGCTGGGCCATCAGCACGAGGTGGCCTGCGCCGAGCCGCTGCGCGGCAAGAAGGGCGCGCACTACGAAGGCGGCATGCGAGTGCCGCTGATCGCCGCCTGGGCCAAACCCAGCGCCGGCCATCCTGGACAGCAGCGGCTGCCGATTCGGGCCGGCGCCATCCAGCCGCAAATCGCGTCGGTCTGCGATCTGTTTCCCACGATCCTGGGTTTCGTCGGTATCCCGATACCTTCCGGCCATGCCGTCGACGGCCTGCGGCTCGACACGCTGCTGGCTGGCCAGCCGGATCCGGCCCGGCGCGAGGCGTTCCTGATGCACTATCCGCATGGACCGCATCGCAGCGACTATTGGACCAGTTATCGCGACGGCCCCTGGAAGGTCATCTACCATTACATCCCGACCGAGGTGTCCGGCCACTCGCACTACCAGCTGTTCCATCTGGCCGAGGACCCGTTCGAACAACAGGACCTTGCCGCGGCCCGGCCGCAGGAACTGCGCCGCATGCTGCAAGGCCTGATCGCGGCCCTGGAGCACTGCGGCGCGGTCTATCCGGTGGACCAGGACGGCGTCACGCCTTTGAAGCCTCGCTTGCCGTGATTTCCCGGAGTTCCCCAGGCGACGAAGCGCCATGGCAGGCCGCCACGACACAGCGACGGAATCCAACCGCGAAGCGAAACGCCGGGCGCGTCGATCCGGTGGCGACCGCGGAGGCCGGGCGTTGGGTGCGCGGAGATCAGGTGACGAAGAAGGAAGCCAAATTCTTCGTTTCTGGCTGAAGATGTGTACCCTTTGAGTTCTCGATACGATTAGACTAGAAGTCAGCAGCGTTCCAAAGCGAACGAACGCCTCGTCAGAATCGCCGTCACACGCCGTGTGAGGATGAGAAATAAGCGCTGGACAGTTCTTTCTGAACGATACTTAGTTGTTGGAAGGTCGCCCGCTGCAAGACGGGTCTTTTTCGGCGCGGAAGTGCGGCCTTCTGGATCCCGGCAACCGAGTGCGAGGCCAAAGCCATGTTTCCGATCGTCGTCTTGGGAGCGGCGGTGCTGCTGCAGTTGGCCGCCGCGATTCTGGCGATCCGGCTGATTGGGTTGACGGGCGTCAGCCGAGCCTGGCTTCTGTTGTCCCTCGCCATTTTCGCGATGGTCGTGCGGCGCATCCTGTCGCTGTACGGCGTCTGGGCTGGAGACGCCGGCGGCGGCGGGGGGTGGCCGTTCGAGTTGGTGGGGTTGGCGATTTCGGTGCTGATGTTGGCGGGGATCGCCTCGATCGCGCCCCTGTTTGATTCCCTGCGCCGTTCGCAGGAGACCTTGCGCGAGAGCCAGCGGCGGTTGACTACCCTGTTGCGCAACTTGCCCGGCATGGCGTACCGCTGCCGGAACGACGCCGCGCGGAGCATGGAATTTGTCAGCGAAGGCGCTTGGGCGCTCACCGGCTATCCGCCGGGCGAGTTGCTCGCAGGCGGCTCGCATCCCTATCTGGAGTTGATCCATCCGGACGACCGCGAAGCGGTGCAGCAATGGATCTCGCATGCGCTCGCCCAACGGCGGCGGCATCGGATGGTGTACCGGATCATCGGGGCCGACGGCAGCGAGAAGTGGGTCTG
The DNA here is from genome assembly GCA_012515235.1 of Candidatus Anammoximicrobium sp. GTDB lineage: Bacteria > Planctomycetota > Planctomycetia > Pirellulales > Pirellulaceae > Anammoximicrobium. Next base: position 143,367 of record JAAYYU010000027.1, on the reverse strand, counting down.
GGAACAGGGAGTGGGAATTTTCTCGGCGCAAGGCGACGTGACGGCCATCGAAGGGTTCGTCACGGACGTGACGGAGAAACAGCAGGCGGACCGGCGTTCCGAGCACTTGAACGCGGTCTTGCGGGCGATCCGCAACGTCAACCAGGCGATCGCGCGGGAACGGGAGCGGGAGCGTTTGCTGCAGAGCATTTGCGACAGCCTGGTGGAGACGCGCGGTTACCGGTATGCCTGGATCGTGTTGCTGGACGCGGCCGGACAGCCGACGGACTCGGCCCAAGCAGGGGTTGGCGACGAGTTTGCGGCCTTGTTGCAGCGGTTGCGGCGCGGACAGCCGGTGGCTTGCATCCGCGAGGCCTTGGCGTGTTCGGGAGTCTTCGCGGTTGAGGACCGACAGGCGGTCTGCGACGGCTGCGACGTCCACGTGCGCGTCAGCGGCCAGACTCCGATTGTCGTGCGGCTGGGCTGGGGCGAGCAAACCTACGGCGTCATGCTGGCCTCGCTGCCGGCCGAGTATGCCCGCGACGACGAGGAGCGGGAATTACTGGCCGAGGTGGCCGGGGATATCGCTTTCGCCTTGCACAACCTCGATCTGGAGCAGGACCGCCGACGGGCCGAGGACTCGCTGCGGTTGGAACAGGCCCGACTGGAAGCCCTGCTGAAACTCAACCAGATGACCGACGCGCCGTTGCAAACCGTCACGGACTTTGGCCTGGAAGAGGCAGTGCGGCTGACGCAAAGCGACCTCGGCTATTTGGCCTTTACCAGCGAAGACGAAAGCGTGCTGACCATGCATGCCTGGTCCAAGTCGGCCATGCAGGAGTGTGCCATTATCGACAAGCCGATCCACTATCCCGTGGCGACGACGGGCCTGTGGGGCGAGGCGGTGCGGCAGCGGCGGGCCGTGATCACCAACGACTATGCAGCGCCCAATCCGTTGAAGAAGGGCCATCCCGAAGGGCACGTCCCGGTCCTGCGGCACATGAACGTTCCCGTTTTTGACGGCGAGCGGATCGTGGCCGTGATCGGCGTGGGAAACAAGAAGCAGCCTTACGACGAGTCGGACGTCCGCCAACTGACGTTGTTGGGCGAAGGCATGTGGCGACTGATCCGGCGCCGCGAGGTGCAGGAGGAGCTGCGCCGCGCCCGTGACGAGTTGGAAGTCCGCGTCCGCGTGCGGACGGCCGAATTGGCCAACGCCAACGACGAACTGCAGCAGGAACGCTACCTGCTGCACTCCTTGATGGACAACCTGCCCCACAATATCTACTTCAAAGACCCCGAAAGCCGCTTTGTCCGCATCAACGCGGCGATGGCGCGGGCCTTCGGCCTGCAGGACCCGGCCCAGGCCGTCGGCAAGACGGACCGCGATTTCTTTACCGGCGAACACGCCTCCCAGGCGCTGGCCGACGAACGCGAGATCGTCCGCAGCGGCCGCCCGGTGATCGACAAGGAGGAAAAGGAAACCTGGCCGGACGGGCATGCGACCTGGGCCAGTACGACCAAAATGCCGCTCCGCGACGAAGCCGGCGAGATCGTCGGCACCTTCGGCTTGTCCCGCGACGTGACCGAACAGAAGCTTGCGGCCGAAGCCCTGCGCGACGCCAAGGAGGCGGCGGAAGCAGCCAGCCGCGCCAAGAGCACGTTCCTGGCCAACATGAGCCACGAAATCCGCACGCCCTTGACGGCCGTCATCGGCATGACCGATCTGGTGCTGAACACGCCCCTGTCCGCCCAGCAGCGGGAATACCTGTCGACGGTCAAGGATTCGGGCGAAGCGCTCCTGTCGGTCATCAACGACATTCTGGATTTTTCAAAGATCGAGGCAGGCAAACTGGTCCTGGAACGTTCCGCCTTCGACCTGCGGGAGAGCCTGGGCGACACCATGAAATCCCTGGCGATCCGCGCCCACCAGAAAGACCTGGAACTCGCGTTCTGCATCCATCCGCCGGTCCCCCGCCGCGTCGTGGGCGACTACAACCGGCTGCGGCAAATCATCATCAATCTGGTGGGCAATGCCCTCAAGTTCACGGAGCAGGGCGAAGTCGTCCTCGAGGTGGATCGCGAAGCCCTGTCGGAACGGGAAGTGCTGCTGCACTTCAAGGTCACCGACACGGGCATCGGGATTCCGGCGGACAAACTCGCGGCGGTTTTCGGACAGTTCGAGCAGGCGGACAGCGCCTTGACCCGCCGCTACGGCGGCACGGGACTGGGACTCGCGATCGTCTCGCGTCTGGCCGGCATGATGGGCGGCAGGGCGTGGGTGGAGAGCGAAGTTGGCAAAGGCAGCTGCTTTCACGTCACGACACGGTTGGAACTGGCCGAGGCCGGCGACACGGAAGACATGGTGCTCGTCCCCGCCTGCCTGCACGGGCTCCGCGTTCTGGTCGTGGACGACACGGCCACCAACCGCCGAATCCTGGACGAGATTCTCCGCTGTTGGCAGATGGAACCCACCTTGGCCCGGAACGCGTCGAACGCCCTGGACCTGCTCCGCACGTCGCTCCAGGCCGGCGCTCCGTACCGCCTGGTCTTGACCGACGCCCACATGCCGGACGTCGACGGCTTTATGCTGACCGAATCGATGCGCCAGGACCCCGCCTTGGCGGCGACCAAGGTCATCATGCTGACATCGGGCGACCGGCCTGAGGACGCCGCGCATTGCGAACGGCTGGGAATCGCCAACTATTTGCTTAAACCGGTCAAACAGTCGGAGTTGCTGGAATCGATCGAACGGACTCTCGGCGTCCTGGTTCCCAAGGCCGAACTGTCACGCACGAGCCCCCAGACGCCGCCGGCCACCCCGCTGAGGATTCTGTTGGCCGAGGACAGCGTGGTCAACCAGAAACTGGCCGTCGCCCTGCTCACCCGCCAGGGGCACGCGGTGACGATCGCCAACAACGGCAAAGAAGCCGTGGCAGCCGCCGCCTGCGAATCCTTCGACCTGATCCTGATGGACATCCAAATGCCGGAGATGGACGGCCTGGAAGCAACGGCGGCGATCCGGGCCCAGGAAATCCCCGCGGGGCGGCATACGCCCATCATCGCCATGACCGCCCACGCCCTGAAAGGCGACCGCGAACGCTGTCTGGAAGCGGGCATGGACGGCTACGTCACCAAGCCGATTCGGCCGCAAGACCTCTACCAGGCCGTTGCCGCCGCGGCCATCCGATAGGGCCGCTCGCCCGGCGAAGCCGGCGGTCGATTTCTGGGCGCAGAGGGGCTCTTGGCACGAATCATGCACTTCCCGCCAGCAAGCCTGAAACGACCCGGGTTTTCGGGAAAGTTTTCCAAGGACGCCGTTTTGGACTTGTAAATTTTTCAAATCCGGGCGACATTTCCGGCCCGTGACCCCCGTTCCGCACGCTGCATCGAATCCAAGGAGGGAGCCGATGATCACGCTGCACGCCCTGACGCTGCTAGCAGCCCTCTCTGCGCCCGGCCAGTCGGTCCTGCTCGACTTCTATGCCGACTGGTGCGGTCCCTGCCGGGCGATGGAGCCGACCGTCCGCCGGTTGGTCGCCGACGGCTATCCCGTGCGGATGGTCAACATCGACCAGGATTCTTCGTTGGCGAGGCAATATCGCGTGGACGGCGTGCCCACCTACGTGCTGGTTGCCGACGGCCGCGAGGTGAGCCGGGCCGTGGGGCCGACGTCGTACGCCCACCTGGCCGGCATGTTCTCGGCGGCCAAACCGGCGGCCGCGGCCGCCCCGCCCGTGGCGTCCCCGCCGGCCGCGGTCCGTCAAGGCTCCGCGCCGCCGTCGCGAGCCGAAGAGGCCGATCCTCAAACGCGCGCCTTGAGAGCCACGGTCCGGCTGTGTATCGAAGACGCGGGGGGCAGGTCCTTCGGGACGGGCACGATCATCGACACGCACCAGCAGGAAGCGCTCGTGATGACCTGCGGCCACTTGTTCCGCGAGTCGCAGGGCCAAGGCAAGATGTCCGTCGACGTGTTTCCCGCCGGCGTCCAGAATCCGGTGGCAGGCGAAGTGCTGACGCTCTTGTCCTACGACCTGGAACAGGACGTCGCCCTGCTGGCCATCCGCCTGAATTGCCCCGCGACGCCGGTTCCGGTCGCGGCGGCCGGCTACCAGGTGCGGCCGGGCGACCGCGTGTTCAGCGTCGGCTGCGATCAGGGCGCCCCGCCGACGGTCCGTCCGAGCCAGGTGACGGCGCTGAACAAGTATCAAGGCCCGCCCAACATCGAATCGGCCGGCCAGCCGGTGATCGGCCGCAGCGGCGGGGGCTTGTTCTCGGCCGACGGCCAGTTGATCGGCGTCTGCAATCTGGCGGACCCGCAGGACGACGAAGGCATCTACGCCGCCCTCTCGCTGCTGCACTCCCATTTGGACAAAATCGGCCAATCGCGGATCTATCAGCGCAACGCAGCGTCCAGCGCCGTGGCCCAAGTGCCGGCGGCGATGGCCCCGACGGCCCCGGCAACGCTAGCCGTTTCGCCGCCGGACATGGCCTCCCAGATGCCGCACCCGCCGCTCGGCGCCCCCGATCCGTCCGTCGCGGCCGCGGCCGCGGCGCCGCTGATCGCAACTGCGGCCGCTGCGCTGGACGACGATACCGAGGTCATCTGTATTGTCCGTTCGAAGCGGGACCCGCGCGGCCCCAGTCAAGTCCTCTATTTCGACCGCCTCTCGCCGGCGTTGCTCGAACAATTGACCCGAGCAGCGCGGCCAGCGCAAACTGGCGGACCCGTGATGCTGGAGGCATCCCGAGACAGCTTGCCGCCGTCGCGCGCGACCAGCGAAGCGAGCAGCCCCGTGGTGCGCGCCCAGGCGTATTGAGCAGCCCCCGCCGGTGATCCTTGTTTCCTACTCTGGATTCCGCGGCCGAAAGTTGTTCCAATAGCCCCCAGCGGCGGCGAAGGCACGGCGATCCGTCGTTGCGTCGAGCGCAGGCTTTCGTTCGGCGGCGGTTTCGCAATTGATCAGACTCGGCCGCGTGGGGAAGGATCTGCGCATGGAACCGTCTCGTACTTCTCGTCTCGTCTCTTTCTCGCTGTTGATCGGCATCATCCTGATCATCGGCGGGCTGTTCTTCAAGGTCATGGCGACCTTCCTCGTACCCCTGTTCTTGGCGGCCCTGTGCGTGGTGATGTTCCGGCCGCTCCATATCCGAATTCTGCAACGCTGCCGGGAACGCCAGCGTCTGGCGGCCGGCCTGACCACGGTGGCCATCTTGTTGATCGTCTTGGTCCCCGCGTTAGCCATCGGTACGCTGGCGGCGATCGAAGGCACCGCCATGGTCTCCACGCTGGAAGTGAGCGCAATCCGGGACAAGGTCGCCAAGCTACGCAAACGGCTCGGCTTGGATCTGCCCTTTGCCGACGACGTTCAGACCATCGACTCGGCCCTGCGCTCGCTGGCCTGGCAGAACGACCCGGCCTTGCCGGCGGCGGTCCAGAATCAGCCCACGCAGCCCTCGGCAGGAACCGCTGATCTGTTGGACGCGGCCGTCGGGCTCCAGCGGCAAATCCGCGATTCGGAGCAATTCGCTCACGTCAACATGGACGAGCTGGTGAAGAACCTGCAAACGCTGACGGCGCACGCTCCGGGGACTGTGGAGTACGGAGATGCGTTGGCCGTCGCCCGCGGTGATTTCTACGAACTCAGGATCGCGCTGTGCGGTGGCCCCTACCGGGCTCAATTGGTCGAGTTGGCCAATCCCGACGACGACGAATTGCGCAGGTGGCGTGGCAAGATCGCCGAAAAAGCGCAGGCGTGGCTGCTGGCCGCCGGCAGCGCGACGACCGCCTTTGCCGGCCACTTGCTGATCGGTGCGTTCGTCATGGTCATCTCGATCTATTTCTTCCTGCTGGATGGACCGAACATCATCCACACGATCATGAAACTGTCGCCGCTGGATGACCAGTACGAACAGGAATTGGTCCGCGAATTCGACGAGGTCAGCCGCGCCGTGGTGCTGGCCACGCTCCTGTCCGCAATCGCGCAGGGCATCCTCGCCGGCTTTGGCTATTGGTTTGCCGGACTGCCGTCCGTCGTTCTGTTGACCATGCTGACCATGGTCATGGCCCTGGTGCCGTTTGTCGGAGCCACGGTGGTCTGGGTGCCGGCCGGCCTGTGGCTGTACGTGTCCGAAGAGCGAACGGGCGCGGCCGTGGGCCTGGCGATCTACTGTATGGCCGTGGTTTCCAGTGCGGACAATTTCATCAAGCCGTGGGTCCTGCAAGGCCGGTCCAAGCTGCATCCGCTGCTGGCCCTGCTGAGCGTCCTGGGCGGCGTCCAGGCCCTGGGCCCGCTGGGCATCCTGGTCGGCCCGATGATCGTCGTCTTCCTGCAAACGCTGCTGAACATCCTGCACCGCGAACTGAGCGCGACCGATCGGCCCGCCGCCGCGAAGTAGGTGGGGACGACGTCCGGACCCGGTCGGGGCGGAGTTCCGAGCCGCGGCGAATTCAGCGGCGGGCGACCAGGATCAGGTCCACGCTGGACTCGCGGACGTAGGTTTCGCCCTGGTAGCCGCCGAAGAACTCGCAGCGAAATGCGCCGGCGGCGCGAGCCCTTGCTTCCAGTTCACCGGCTTCCAGGCCCAACAGCGGGGTGGACTCGGTGTGCCGTTCCGAACCCGGACCCAGGCTAATCACGATCAGATCGAGAAAACCCTGTTGCCCGCTGCGGTGGACGCCCTTGACGATCACTACTTCGCCCTGCGGCAGAACGGTCCGCTGGCATTTCTGCCACACGCACGGGCCGTCGGGAAAACGCCACAGGTTCAGCACCTGGACCACGACGATTCCGCCCGGACGCACGGCGGCGAACATCTGCTGCAGCGTCTGCCCGACCATCGGCCGATCGGCCGCCAGGGCCAACGAATTGCCGGCGCAAATCGCCGCGTCGAAAGTCTCGTCCGCGCTAATCGGCTGGTCGAAGCTGCGCACGGCCCACCGCAGGTCCGGCGACTCGCCATGCTGACGCCGCGCCCGCTCAATCATCGCCGGGCTGACGTCGGCGCCTTCGACCGACAGTCCCCAACGCTGAAACAGGGCCGCGTGGTGCCCGACTCCACAAGCCACGTCCACGACGCGGCGGACCTGGTGCGCTGCGAACACACGGCGATAGAACGGCTCCTCGCGGGCCAGCCGCTGGGGCCAATTCACCATCGCTTCGTACACCTCGGTCAAGTCGCGAAACAGGCCAGGCTCGCTCATGATTGCGTCTCGTTCTCCGCGGGATGCGTCCCACGATACCTTAGGCAGGCCGTCTGTGCTAGAATACCCGGCCTTGGACCGATCCGGCCGGGCGGATCATGCCGGAACGATTGACGGTGAACCTCCGAGGACGAAGCTGACATGCCCGATCCTTCAGGAAGCCGCGCATCCCGTGTGCGGCTCACGCTGTTCTCGACGCTACTGCTGTCCGCCGGCCTGCTGCCGGCTGGCGAAGGTCCGAAACTTATGGAACCCCCCTCTCGCGCCGCCAACCGCCAGATCTTCCCCTATCGCGCCGTCCAGGAGATCCTGCCCAACGGTCTGAAGACGATCGTCATTCCGCTGGACAGCCCCGGACTGGTGACGTACTGGAGCATCGTGCGGACCGGCAGCCGGGACGAAGTCGAGCCGGGCCGGTCGGGATTCGCGCACTTCTTCGAACACATGATGTTCCGCGGCACCCAGAAGTATCCCGGCCCCGTGTACGACCAGATCGTCACCTCGCTGGGCGCGGACAGCAACGCCTATACCACGGACGACTACACCGCGTACCACATGACCTTTGCCAAAGAGGACCTGGAGCGAGTCGTCGAAATCGAGAGCGACCGGTTCCAGAACCTGAGCTACCAGAAGCCGGCCTTCCAGACCGAGGCCGGCGCGGTGTACGGCGAGTACCGCAAGGGGATCACGCAGCCGTTTGCCCTGCTGGACGAAAAACTCCGCGACCTGGCCTACGACGTCCACACCTACAAGCACACCACGATCGGCTTCGAGGCGGACATCAAGGCCATGCCCGACGCCTACGAATACAGCTTGTCTTTCTTCCGCCGCTTCTACCGGCCGGAGAACGTCGTGATCCTGGTGGTCGGCGACGTCGAGCCGGCGGCAGCCATAGGCCTCGTCCGCAAGTACTACGCAGGCTGGGAAAGAGGTTACGTGCCGCCGCAGATCGTCCCGGAGCCGCCGCAGACCTCGGAACGCAAGGGCAGCGTCCGGTATCCGGGCAAGACCTTGCCGATCCTGCAGATCTCCTACAAGGGCGACGCCTTTGACCCCGACAACGCGGACTACGTCGCCGCCCTGCTGCTGGCCGACCTGGCGTTCGGGGAAAGCAGCGAGATCTACAAGCGTCTGGTCCTGGGCGAACAGAAAGTCCACGCCCTGGAAGCGTTTGTGCCTATGAACCGCGACGCACCGCTGTTCGACATCATGGCCATGGTGAAAGAAGGGCAAGACTTGGACGAAGTGCGCGGTGAGATCGACTGCACGTTGGCGCGATTTCAGGCCGGCCTTGTCGAGGCGGACAGATTGGCCCAGCTCAAACGCCGCCACAAATATGCGTTTCTGATGGAACTGGACACGCCGGACGGCGTAGCACGGGCGCTGGCCCGCCCCATCGCGCTGTCCGGCGGCATCGAAGGCGTGGACCGGCTGTACGAGGCGCTGGATCGCGTCACGCCCGACGAAGTGAGGCGGGCGGCTGGCAAGTACTTCGTGCCCGCACGGCGGACGGTGATGATCCTCCAGGGAACGGAAGGATGAACATGGGGATGGCGACTCTGTGGATGGTGGCTTCCATGACTTGGGCTGCGGATCAGGTGCCGGAAAGCAACGTCGTCCAACTGCCGGTCGCCAGCGATCCGACGATCAGCTTCCGGCTCTGGTTCCGCGTCGGCTCGCAGAACGACCCGCCGGGCAAGGAGGGCTTGGCGGCGCTCACCGGGGCGATGCTCACCGAAGCCGCGACCGAGCAGAACCCGTACGACCGGATTCTGGAGCGTCTGTACCCGATGGCGGCCGGCTATTCGTCCTCGACCGGCGTCGAGATGACGGTAATTTCCGGACGCGTACACCGGGACAACTTGCGCGACTACTACCCGCTGCTGGTCGAGGCGGTGCTGGCGCCCGCGTTCCGGCAGGACGATCTGGACCGCCTGAAGAGCGACGCGTTGAACTACCTGGAGAACACGCTCCGCTATGCGAACGACGAAGAGTTGGGTAAAGCGGTGCTGTCTCAGGAGATCTTCGCCGGCATGCCCTACGGCCACCTTCCGTCGGGCACGGTCCAAGCCGTCCGCGCGATCACGTTGGACGACATCCGCAACTTCTACCGGACCTACTTCACCCGCGGCAATGTGGTGATCGGGCTGGGCGGGGGTTACGAGGACGAACTGCTGCAGCGTCTGCGGACCGATCTGGGCCGGTTGCCGCTGGGAACGCCGCCGCAAGTCCCGCCGCCCGAACCCAGGCCGCTTCGGGGGTTGCGGGTGACCATTGTGGAAAAGGACGCCAAAGCCACCGCGATCAGCATGGGTTATCCCATCCAACCGCTGCGGGGAACTCCCGACTGGTATGCCTTGGCCATAGCCAATTCGTGGTTGGGCGAACACCGCAACTCCAGCAGCCATCTGTTCCAGGTGATCCGCGATCAGCGGGGATTGAACTACGGCGACTACTCGTACATTGAGCATTTCCCCAACGGCGGAATGCTGACCAAGCCGCCGCAAAACGCCTGCCGCCGCCGGCAGTTGTTCGAGATCTGGATTCGGCCGGTCCCAAACGAAACCCGGCAGTTCGCGCTCCGCGCGGCGCTGCGGGAACTCAAGAGCCTGGTCGACGGCGGCCTGACGGACGCCCAATTCAAGCTGACGCGCAAGTTCCTTCGCAATTATGTCCTGCACTACGCCCCGACCACCTTCGAGCGGTTGGGCTACGCCTTGGACGACCGTTTCTACGGCATTCCCGGCAGCCATCTCGATATCTTCCGCCGCTCGATGGACGAAGTCACTGGCGCCGATGTGAAGGCGGCCGTCCAGAGGCACCTGCAGTATGACAACCTGCAGATCGTGTTTGTTACGCCTGACGCGGCAGCCTTGAAGGAGGCCCTTGTGTCCGACTCGCCCAGCCCAATCCGCTACGCCACGCCCAAGCCCGCTGCGCTGGTGGCCGAGGACCGCCGCATCAGCACGCTGCCGTTGAAAATCCGCCCGGAAGACGTCAAAATCATCTCCGTGTCGAAACTGTTTGTGAAGTAAAGCGTGACGCGTCCAGGCATCACCGGCCGCCGCAACCTGACTTCGTCCCGCCACCTCTGACATCTAACCACTGACAACCCTGTTTTCTTACCCTAACCTCAAGGAGTCCCACCATGAATCGTCCTTTTGCCTTGGCTGCCGCTTGCCTGTTAGCCGCTTTCGCAGTTGTCGCCAGCGCGGCCGACAACACGCCGCCCGAAGGGTTCACTGCCTTGTTCAACGGCAAGGATCTGACGGGCTGGAAGGGCTTGGTCGCCAATCCTCCTCAGCGGGCCAAGATGACGGCCGAGCAACTGGCCAACGCCCAGAAAAAGGCCGACGAGCAGATGCGGGCGCACTGGAAAGTGGAGGATGGTGCACTGGTGTTCGACGGCAAGGGGTCCAGTCTGTGTACGGCGAAGGACTACGCCAACTTCGAGATGTACGTCGATTGGAAGATCCTCCCCAAGGGCGACAGCGGGATCTACCTGCGCGGCACTCCCCAGGTGCAGATCTGGGACGTCGCGGTGGGCTCCGGCGGCCTGTACAACAACAAGAATAACCCCAGCAAGCCCCTCAAGAACGCCGACAATCCGGTGGGAGAATGGAACACGTTCCGCATCAAGATGGTCAGCGAAAAGGTCTGGATCTGGCTGAACGGCGAACTGGTCGTCGACAACGTCACGATGGAGAACTACTGGGAGCGCGACAAGCCGATCTATCCGACCGGTCAGATCGAGTTGCAGAACCACGGCAACACGCTGTACTTCAAGAACATCTACCTCCGGGAACTGCCGTAGCCTCGATGAACGAAAAGCCCCCCGCATCCACCATTCCGGGATCAACGGACGACGATTGCCCGTTGTCCGTCGGATTGCAGACCCGCAACATGGTCTGCCTGGCCGGGGTGTGGTGCTTGATCTACTTGACGGCGCCCGTTTCCTACGTCGGCGTCACGCACGCGAACTTGCTGCACGATTTGGGCAACAGCGACACGCTGGCGAATCTGCCGCACGCGGTGTACCAGTGGATGACGGCCCTGCCAGTCCTGGTCGCGTGGTTTCTGCCGCAGGCCCGCTGGCTCAAGCCGCTGCTGGTCGGATCCTTTGCCGCCAAGGCCGTCTTAACGGCCCTGGTGGCCGTGGCGATCTGGCTGCGCTGGCCGGCGGTGGTGGTGACGGCCACGGTGATCCTGTTCGCCGGGGTGTTCGGCGTGGCCAACGGCGTGATGCTCATGACGCTCTGGGAAGTCGTCCGGCGCGGCGTTTCCACCGCGCGCCGCGGCGTGACCTTGGCCCTCAGTTTCGGAATCGGTCCGGTTGCCGCCTGTGCCGGCTCCTTGATGCAACAGGTTCTGCTCTCCCGCGAACCGCTGACGGGATATAGCTTCGAGTTGTCGTTTCCCGACAGCTATCTGGCCTTGTTTGCCGGTGCGCTTCCCTTCATGGTCTTGTGCGTCTTTCTGGGCGCTGCATTTCACATCCCGCCGGCGGTGGACGAACCGGTCGGCTCATCCAGAACGGCCGAGATTCTGGGCGGACTGCGCCAGTTTGTCACGTCCCGGCCCATCGCGTTGGCAGCGGTGGGGTATCTGCTGGTTTACTCCGGCGGCAACGCCATCTTTGATAACGTGTCGCTGCACGCCAAGGATGTCTTGGGCGACGCGTCGCCCGACACGGTCGGGTTGCAGAATTTCCTGAGGTTCGGCTTCAAGGCCGTCGCCGGCGTGCTGCTGGGATGGCTGCTGGCCAAGACGAATCCCAAAGCCACCTTGCTGGCGACGACCGCGATTCTCCTGGCGGGCATGGCCTGGGCGTTGAACGTCTCGGGATGGTGGTATCTGGGCACGGCGGGGCTGTTAGGAGCCGGCGAGTTGTTTGGAGCGTACTTTCCCAACTACGTCACGACGGCCTCGGCCAAGTCTCAGGTGCGAGCCAACATCGCTTATCTGAGTCTGTTGGGGTCGCTGGTCGGATTTGCCTCCGTGATCTTCGGCCAGGTCTCCGACCGCTTCGGACGGATCGCCAGTTTCCACACGGCTACAGGCGTGCTGATCGTCGCCATGCTGCTGATCCTCTTCGGACTGCCGGCGCGTCCGACGCCCCACGAGGAGCCGCCACCGAACGAAAAGAACAAAAAGGGGTCAGGACTCTTTACATCGACACGAACTCCGTAAGCGGCCGACGGACGGAGAAAGAACTTCCGAGGGGTTCGCGCCACCGGGGGGTGGGTATGGACAGGCGGACCGGTTGGGCTGCCAATGGGTGTCAAGGTTGGGTGCTCCCACCGAATCGTCCCACGATGCCAGGAACTGAAATCATGCACAAGCCGTTTCACCTGTGGATCGATTTGTTCAAGCGTTTGGGACTCCGGCCCGCAGGTAGTCTGGACATGCCCCCCTCCCGCCCAAGAGGCATCACAGGCTTCGACTCATGAGAATCGAGCGACTTGGGCCTCGGCACATGCTGACGATTGAGGTCTGCGGCGCAAGCCTGCCTCCGGGCTTGGATCAAGGTGACGCCGTGCAAGAGGTTTGGGCGGCCGCAGGCATTCCGGCACCAAATGAGCAGGAATCGGGCGCAGGAATCGGCGGTTCTACCGTGCAGTCGACCTCCGAGGGAGAAGCCGTCTGGCAGGCGTACTGCGAACAGTTGAAGGCGAACCAGATTGCTACGTTCACTCAGGCGTTGAATCAGGCGAGTGCCAACGGCGCACCGCAATCAGACATCGAATGGCTTCAATCGCAAATCGCCGGTTGGGAAAACGTGGACTGCGAGGAGTGGGAGGGCTCTGGTTCCGGCGGTGGTTCGGGCTCCGGCAGCGGTTCCGGGGGTGGTGGCGGCGCTGTCCCGCAGCGCGTGTTGAAGTATCGGCACTTGGAGGAATCCGGCAGCGGCAGCGGCCAAGGTGAACCGCAGGACCGCTGGGACGAATTACCCCCCTCAGTACCGCACGTCGATCCTGACGATCTTCCCAAGCGTGGACATCGACACGGACGGCGACAAGACCGGGGGGGGTGAACCGAATCATGGAAGAAGAGCTGGCCGAGGCCCAGTCTTCGGTTTTCCAGATCCTGGCCCAAGCCGGCTACATCAACAACACGAAAGCCAAACAACTTCAGACTGTGCATCTTGCTCCCGATGTGCTCCAGTAGAGGACGCACGGCGTGGACGAGTCCGGTACAATTGGGATACGTAGCCTGCCGCAGCAGGGCAAGGAGAAGCACACGTGGGGCGACGCGAAAAACTTGTGGAGAAAATGCGAAACTTGCCGGGCAGCATCCGGTTCGGCGAGGTTAACGCACTGCTGCGGCACGAAGGATTCGTACTGTTCAACCAGCGGGGCAGCCATTGCACGTATCACCGGTCCGATGGCCGTCTGCTGACCATCGTCAAGCCGCACGGCGGGCGGAAGACTTGTCATCCTGCCGACATTCGAAAACTCCTGGGAGCACTGGGTTATGAGAACGACGCATGAGTACCGCGGCTACATCTTCACGATCACGTATGAGCCGAGGGAGCCCGCCTACGCCGTGGACTTCCCCGATTTGCCGGACATCATCACCAGCGGCGACACTCTGGCCGAGGCCTTCCGCAATGCCAGCGAGGCTCTCGATCTGCACCTGGAAAGCCTGCAGAAACTGGGCAAGCGGTGGCCCAAGCCCAAGCACCGATTGGTTGTCGAGGCGATCTAATCATGGGGAGCTCCGACGATTCCCGTTCGCTGACGGCGAAAGCAGATGCTGCGTTTGCCCGTGCGGCAGCACGAGTCGTCCGGCGAGCCCAACAGACGGGTACGCCGATCGCGGTGTGGAAGGAAGCACTCGAGTCGCGGCCGATCACGAAGTCTGAGCTTGAGCGATTCCGAAAAAACGCTGCAGACTGGTGGAGCAAACGGAACAGAAGGTGAAACACGCGGCTTGACTTTGGCGGGCACTGGGCTTCGGAGGCAGAAAGGGGGATCGCGGATAGGGGACAGGGCTGGGGAGAGCCGGTTGAATTCCCGGCGACTGCGCACCGCAACGACTGGCGATGGACCGCTTCAAAGAAACTTTCATGCTCGCGAATGGCTTTGACGTCATCGAACAGTCGACTGCTCCGCACTCCGGCAAACCGAACTCCGACCGGGTGACGTCGCTCGGTCGTTTGATGCGCGTTTGGCAGGTTGGCAATGTGTCGCGCAGCAGAAAAAGGCGTCGAGCGCACGGGCTACCTTGAGCACGGTGGCGAAGCTCGGATTGACAAAAGTCAAAATTCAAGACCTGACCCCTATTCTCTCCACGAATCTTGGTAAAGCGAAGGACGGTTGATCTGAAATGCAAGCTGATCCTCAGTATTCGGCGCGGCCCTTCTCCAGCGGCCGCAGTGGTGCGATGGTGCTCTTCGTCGTGCTGGCGGCCGGATGGGTAGGCCTCGCAGCGGGAGGGCAACCGCTGGCCGTTTTCCCAGGCGCACACTGGGACCAGGTGCCGGGCCCGGACCCGCAGGGCTGGTCGTCGGCCAAGCTGCAGGCGGCACATGACTTCGCCAAGTCGATCGGTTCCGCCGCCCTGTTCGTCGTTCATCAGGGCCGCGTGGTCGATGACTGGGGGCAAACCACGCAACGCTTCAAGGCGCATTCGATCCGCAAAAGCTTTCTCAGCACGCTGTACGGCATTCCCGGGGCGGCTGCGAAGATCGGCTTGAGCGACACGATGGGCGAGTTGGGCATCGACGACAACGAGCCGGGACTCACGGCCAGGGAGAAGGAGGCGACCGTAGCCGATCTGCTCAAGGCCCGCTCGGGCGTGTATCACCCGGCGCTCTACGAAACGGACTCGATGAAGAAACGCCGCCCGGAGCGCGGCAGCCATCCGCCGGGCACGTATTGGTACTACAACAA
Organism: Candidatus Anammoximicrobium sp.; assembly: GCA_012515235.1. Taxonomy (GTDB): domain Bacteria; phylum Planctomycetota; class Planctomycetia; order Pirellulales; family Pirellulaceae; genus Anammoximicrobium. Next base: position 128,289 of record JAAYYU010000027.1, on the reverse strand, counting down.
CTGGGACTTCAACGTGCTGGGGACCATCTTCGAGAAACAGGTAGGACTGAGCGTCTTCGAGGCGTTCGAACGCTATCTTGCCCAGCCGCTGCAGATGGAGGATTTCCGCCTGCAGGATGCGGAGTACTTCCGGGGCAGCGATTCAATCCATCCGGCCTACCCGTTCCGCATGACCGCGCGAGACATGGCGCGGTTTGGGTTGTTGTTCGCCCGCGGCGGCCAGTGGCAGGGCCGGCAGATCGTTCCGGCAGACTGGGTGGCGCGGAGCACCACCACCTATTCGCCAGCCACGACGGAGGAGGGGCAGGTTCACGCGGGCTACGGCTATCTGTGGTGGACGCAGTTTGGCGGGCGGCACCTGGAAAAGGTCGAGCTGCCCCAAGGCACGTTCTCGGCCCGCGGCGCCGGCGGGCATTACATTCTCGTCGTGCCGGTCTGGGACTTGGTGATCGTTCACCGCGTGGACACGGACCAGAAGGACGGCCCGCGCGTGGAGCGAGCCGAATTCGGCAAGCTGGTGAATTTGATCCTGGACGCCATGCCGACGAAATCGCGACAAGCTATCGCCGGCACCGTCCAGCCCGCCGCCTTGCTGCCGGTGCTGCCGACGAGTCTCGACGAGTTAGTGCCCGCGCTGATGGCCAAGCACAAGGTGCCTGGCGTGTCGATTGTGGGCATCGAAGACCGGCACATCGCTTGGGAACGGCAATACGGCGTGCGCTGTCCGGGCCGGCCGGAGCCGGTCGGTTCGCAGACCCTGTTCGAGGCCGCTTCGATGAGCAAGTTGCCGGCCGCCTATGTCGCGCTGAAGCTCGTCGAGCAGGGCCGGCTCGAACTCGACCGGCCGTTGACCGAGTACCTCGACAAGCCGTACCTGGCGGATGAACCGAAACATCTGAAGATCACGGCGCGGATGGTCCTGTCCCATACGACCGGATTTCCCAACTGGCGCAACGGCGGCTGGCGCAACGGCGGACCGCTGCCGGTGCTTGCTGAGCCCGGAACGAAGTTCGCCTATTCGGGCGAAGGTTTTACCTACTTGCAGCGGGTCATGGAACAGATCACGGGTGAGCCGTTCGAGCGTTACGTCACGCGGACTTTGTTCGAGCCGCTGGGAATCACGACCGCCAGCTACCTGTGGAAAGACGGTTTCGAGAAGTTGGCCGCCGGCTTGCGTCCCGGCCAGGGCGACATGCCGGCCAAACGCACTTTGTATCGTGCAGCCAACGCCGCCTACTCGCTGTACTGCTCGCCCATGGAATACGCGCTGTTCCTGGTCGAAATGCTCAAGCGGGACCGTTCGGCCCCGCATTCCTTGAGCGTCCGGTCCATCGACGCCATGCTCACGCGCACGACCAAGGCCGAGGGCCGCCCGCCCATTGTCCGTGGCGGCGTGCAGTCCTCGGAGCCCACCTACTACGGACTGGGCTGGGCCATCGATGCCACGGCGGGGGGCGACCGCATCCACCACAGCGGCTCGAACGGCTCGAAAGACACTGCCTTCCGCTGCTATTGTGAATTCGATCCGCAACGCGGATCCGGCCTTGTCATCATGACCAACGCGGAGGGCGGTCGGCAGTTGTGGGAAGAACTGATCGCCGCCGTGAGCGGACCGTGAACGTGATCCCCGCCAAAACGGAGAATTCCAGCCAAGCGTCGAGACGTCCGAAGGTGGACCGTTTGATTTTCGCCGCCGGCTGCGGTAAGTTGCACCGATCAAGATCGATCAACCCGGAGGTCGTAGGAGAACCGTTCATGACCAAACGCATGCACCGTCGCCAGATGTTGAAGACCGCCGCCGCCGCGGGAGCCGGATTGTGGATTGCTTCCCGCGGCGCAGCCCGCGGCGGGGAATCGTCCAACGAAAAACTGAACCTCGCCTTCATCGGCGTCGGCGGACGGGGCGGCGACAACCTGAAGGCCCTGGCCAAAGAGAATGTCGTGGCGTTGTGCGACGTGGACGACCAGCGGGCGGGCAAGGCGTACGAGCAGCATCCGCAGGCCAAGAAGTTTTTCGACTTCCGCCGCATGTTCGACGAATTGGGCAAGCAGATCGACGGCGTAGTGATCAGCACGCCGGACCACACGCATTTCCATCCCGCCGTGACGGCCATGCAGTTGGGCAAGCACGTCTACCTGGAGAAACCGCTGGCGCACACGGTCTGGGAGACCCGCGAGCTGACACGGTTGGCGGCCGAAAAGAAGATCGCCACGCAACTGGGCGCCCAGCGGCACACGCTCGACAACATGCACCGCGTCGTCGAACTGGTGCAGTCCGGCGTGATCGGCGCGGTCCAGGAGGTTCATTGCTGGATCGGCGGCACGCGGGGCATGCCCGCGATCCCCACGGACACGCCGCCCGTGCCCGCGACCCTGAACTGGGATCTCTGGATCGGCCCGGCACCAGTTCGTCCGTACCATCCGACCTACTGCCCCTATGGCTGGCGGTTCTGGTGGGACTTTGGCACCGGCGAGACGGGTAACTGGGGCTGCCACATTCTGGATATTCCTTACTGGGCGCTGGGACTCAAGTATCCCACCAAAGTCGAGGCGTCGGGTCCGCCGGTGCATGCGCAGACGACGCCCCAGCAGATGGCGACGCGATTCGAGTTTCCCGCGGACGGCAAGCGTCCCGCGGTGACGCTGCACTGGTATCATGCCGACAAGGGGCCGGACGTGCTGCGGCGGCACAATCTGCCGGAATCCGGCAACAACACCCTGTTCATCGGCAGCGAAGGCATGCTGCTGTGCGGGTTCGGCAAGCGCAAACTGTACCCCGAAGACAAGTTTGCGGATTTCAAGGCCCCCGAAAAAACCATTCCGGATTCGCCCGGCTTCTACCGGGAATGGCTTGACGCTTGTCGCGGCGGCCCGCCTGCGACGTGCGACTTTGTGACGTACAGCGGCCCGTTGGCCGAGACGGTTTTGCTGGGCAACGCCGCCTACCGGGCTGGCGGTGGCTTCGCCTGGGATGCGGAAAACTTGCAGGCGGTGGGCAACGAGCGGGCGCAGCAACTTCTGCGAAAGGACTTCCGCACGGGCTGGGACTACTCGAAAGGCGCGCGATGAATCCGGAAGATCCGCTGACCGTGTATGAAGCCTGGGACCCCCGGCAAGCGCATCTGATCTGCCAGGTGCTGGCCAACGCGGATATCGAAGCCCGTGTGGCCAGCGACGCGTTGGAGATGGGACTGGGCGACATTCCGTTCCAGCATACCACGTGTCCGGTGATGGTCCGCCGGGTTGATTTCGAGCGCGCCCGCGCGGTGCTGGCCGAGTTTGAGACAAGGTTGGCAGGCGGCGCGGGGGAAACGCCCGAGGAGAGCCAACCGTACTGCTATCACTGCGGGGAGTCCGTCGCCGTCGGCGACCCCCAGTGCCCCAAGTGCGGACAGGAGTTGGACTGGACCGTCTGAAAACAAGCGAAGCCGTGGGCGCGGACCGGCGGACGTCCTGGGTCAGTTCCGGTAGAAGTCGATCCAGCGAATCGCAACCGATTCGGGATTGTCCTTCAGCAGGGCGGCGGGCAGTTGGACTTCGAACCAGCCGCCCGCGCCGGGCAGACCGGACGCGGGCTTGCCGTTGGGGTCCAAAACGCGGACCTGTGTCCAGTAGCAACTGCCGCGTTCGACCGTTTCCTTTTGTGGCTTGCCGGTTTCCGACGAGAAGAGCCGAACCGCCTCCGGCGCGGAACTGGATACGGACACGCCCAACGTGACTTTTCCCGCCGCAACCGTCAGCCATTCCAGTCCGCGCAGCTGCAACCGCAGCGTCACTGTTTTTGGCCATCGCGCCCCACGACGCCGAACCGTCGCCGCGCCGATCCCGCGTGGACTGACGAGCGTCAACACGACACGTTCCGCCCCCGCACGGATGTCGACCCGATCCTCGACCCGCTGTACGGCGACCTCAAAACCGGCTTCCGCGCCGAGCAAAACCGCGATCAGTCCAGCGGAAAGCATGAGCGTGGTCCCCTTCTTGTAGCACGATGAACGGCGCAGAAGTCAACGGCAGTGAAATCCCCCAAAAAGGACGTTTTTCGATGGCCGGCCGCAACTGGCTGGGGGAATGCCGCGAAATTACCCCGTCGATAGGGTGGGAGGCGTTTGCAAATCCTTGACCGTCTGCTTAAATGTTCCGTCGTATCAACTTGCCGACAGCGGCCCGATGATATCAGGCGACGCCCGTGAGTCGAGTAATCAAACCCTGGCCGACCGAATGTCCCATCTGCGGAAGCCCGCTGGCGATAGGGCCGTTGCTGCTCCCCGGAGATGCGTCGTGCCCCCAGTGCGCTCATGTGCTGTGGTTCAGCCCGCGGGCCAGCGAGGGGGTAACGATCGCTGACGTCTTGACCGGCAAGGTGGCCACGAATCAGGACATCCAGCGAGTCAGTTCGGCTTTCATCGCCAGGGGCAGCCCGCCGCGGGTCATCCTGAACATGTCCGGGGTCCAGCTGGTGAGCAGTTCCTTCATCGCCGGCCTGATCGCCTTGAATCGGCGGATGAACGACGCCCAAGGCAAACTCATCTTGTGCGAACTTACGCCCATCGTCCGCGAGACGTTGGCCGGCGCCAAGCTGGACAGACTCTTGACGATTCTCGACACGGAAAGCGACGCTCTGGCCTTTTTCGCCAATTCCGATCAAGCCGGGCAGGCTGCGACGTCCGGTTGAGCAACCCGCTGCGTTGGAATTTGAATCGGACCGCTGTGGGCCAGATCCAATCCCGCCCTTTGGAGCGCCCGTTCCACGTCCGCTTTTTCCAGCGGCTGGCCGTTCTGGTAGACCAACCCCCAGAACACGGTGCAACCGCCGTTGACATGCACGCCGGTAGCCACGTGGACGACTCGCAAGTCGGGATTCAATCTGGCCATCAAGTGCCGAATGGGATAGATCTCATGCTCGTCGCGCACCGAGAACGCTTGCGGCAAATCCACTGTGGTTTGCATCGGGTCACCCTCCGTTCTCCACGTTCGGGATAAACTCGAAATCCTGATCCGTCACGCATTCCGTCAGCCGCCCTCAATGTCCGCGATTTGAGGCTGCCTTGCAAGTCCCGTAGCGCGGGTTGAATCGGTAAAGGACGCCGGCAGGTCCAGGGCGTGCTTCAGCCGCGCGAGGAATTCGTTGCGAGGCACCTCGGTCGCGCCCATGCGCACCAGGTGTGGACTGGCCTGTTGCACGTCAAACAGGACGAAGCCCTGCGATTGCAGATGGCGGACCAGGTGGACGAGGGCGACCTTCGAGGCGTCTCGCTCGCGATGAAACATGGATTCGCCGGCGAAGAAACCGCCGAGTGCCAGGCCGTACACGCCGCCGACCAGCCGGTCCTCGCGCCAGACCTCGACGCTGTGCGCCACGCCCAACCGGTGCAGTTCGACGTATGCTTCGGCCAGGTGCGGCGTGATCCATGTGCCCTCCTCCGGCCCGCGGGCCTCTGCGCAGGCGGCAATCACGCTGCGGAAGTCGGCGTCCAAGGTTACTCGGAAACGGTTGCTTCGCAGCCGGCGTTGCAGCCGGTGCGAGACGTGCAGTCGGTCCAACTCCAGGATCGCCCTGGGATCGGGGCTGAACCACGCCAGGATATCCGTTTGACCATCGTAGATGGGCCAAGGAAAGATCCCCCGGCGATAGGCCGTCAACAGCCACTCGGTCGTCAGTTGTCCGCCGACCATCAGCAACCCGCCTTCACTGGCCTGACAGACCGGCGGAAACCGCACCTTGCAAAAAGTCTTTCCCATACCACGCATCCAGCCGTGCTTCTGAAAAAGGCGTGTCCCGCGCGCCTCCCACGTATCCCGCGCGCCTCCCACAAATCCCGATCGAAACGGCCCCCTTTACGACTCTACCCGGTTCCGCGAGCGAGGAAAAGACTGCCCTTCGCGTTGCGCGGCACTCAACGCCGGCGTCCGGCTGGTATAGAATGTTCTCAAGGCCATGTGTCTGCATCGGCGGACAGGCCCCGGTTCCGGGCAATGGGCGGGCGCGAGCCTGAGCCGTTTTTCCAAGCGCTGGACCGGTGGCGTTGTCGGAGCCGGCGGGGCTTACGCCGACGGTTCGGCGAAGCAAGACAACCTGGCCGCTCGGAAAACTGGGTTGGGCCTCCCGCGAGGCAATCGCCGGCAGTGTTCTGCTCGGCGTTTCGATGGGCAAATTCTCTCCAGACGCAGCACGATGGATACGCAGTCCTTCAACGCCACCTCGGATGCGGTTCAGTCGCCGGCCCCGCCGCCCGCGCGCAGCCCAGCGCCCCCGTCTGCCGGACGAGAAGCGGCGCCTCCGCCCCGCCCGTCCGCCCGCTGCGCCGCACCTGCCAGCCGGTCGCCGTTCACCTTGACGCACGTGTGGATCCTCCTGGGGTTGCTCGTGGTGCTCCGGTACGTGGTGCCCTACCTGCTGGAACGGTACCAGTACGCGGTGACGCGGGCGCGGCAGCAAGCCGAATACGACGTCGCGTCCAAGGCCTTGGGGAGTCTGCAGCTGAGCGGCCTGTCCAAAGCCAGCCAGTTGGTGTCGCAGAAAGTGGGGCCGAGCGTGGTCCATATCGACGTCAGCAGCGTCCGTTCGCAGCGTCAACCCGAGGAATACGCCCAGCTGTACGGCCGCCCGGCCGAGCCGTCGTACGGGCAAGGCTCCGGAGTGATCGTCGATCCGCAGGGGTACATCGTCACCAACTCGCACGTCGTCCACGCCGCGGCCGAAATCGAAGTCGCGCTGAGCGACGGCCGGGTGCTGCCGGCCCGCATCGTCGGCGCGGACTCGGCCACCGACGTGGCCGTTCTGAAGATCGACGCCGACCGCCTGATCGCCGCCCCCTGGGGCGACAGCGAAGAATTGGACGTGGGCGCGTTGGTCTGGGCCGTCGGCAGCCCGTTCGGCCTGCAGAGCACGATCACGTTCGGGATCATCAGCGCCAAGCACCGCGCCAACCTGGCCGGCGACGTTTATCAGGACTTTCTGCAGACCGACGCCGCCGTCAATCCGGGCAACAGCGGCGGGCCGCTGGTCGACGCCCAGGGCCGGGTGATCGGCATCAACACGGCGATCGTCGGCGATTCGTATCGAGGCGTCAGTTTTGCTGTTCCCAGCAGCGTGGCCCGAGCGGTCTACGAACGGCTCAAGGCCAGCGGCCGGTTGGCGCGCGGCTGGCTGGGCGTGCAGTTGGATGACGTCTCCGAACCAACTGCCCGCCGCCTGGGCTTGCCTGCCGCGACGGGCGCGGTCGTCGTGTTGGTGGTCGATGATCCGCGCGTGCCCTCCCCGGCCAAGGATTTCGGACTCCGCGTCAACGACGTCGTGATCCGCTGGAACGGCAAGCCTGTCGGCAAGTCGGCGGAGTTGATTCGCATGGTGGCGATGACCGAGATCGATTCCACGGCGCAGGTGGAGTTGATCCGTGCCGGGCGAAAGTTGACACTGGAGGTGCGCGTGGCCGAACGGCCGCTGTGAGAGGCACGACGTGGGAGCCCCGGTTCTGTCCAGGCGGGGCTTTTGCCCGGCGTGCGACATTCCCGTAACTTACTTGCCTGGCCCCCGAACCCCGAACCGTCCGCCTTCGCCCATGACTTGGCTAACCGAAAACCCGCTTCCCGTGTTGCTGATCGGCAGTTTGACCGCCATCATCCTGGCGGGCGGCTGGCTGCAGACGGGCTCCAGGTGGCTGCTGGCCGCGATCTTTGCGGCGATCGCCTTGACGATCGGCGCCGTGCTCGCGGAACGACTCATCGTTACGGACCGCGAGCAGGTCACCCAGACGCTGTTCGACATCGCGGCCCTAGTGGAACGCAACCAGGTGAACGAGGCGCTGGAGTATGCCTACCCCGGAACCCCGGCGGTCCGCAGCCAGGCGGCCGCCGAGTTGCCCTTGTATCGGTTCAGCGAAGTGAACATCAAGAGCAATCTGGAAGTCCGGGTCTCCCCCGAGCGCCATCCGCCGACGGCCGTCGCCGAGTTCAACGTGGTGGTGGTCTTGAGCACGCGCGACGGCCTGCTCGCCCACCGCCGCATTCCGCGGTACCTGGAAGTGACCTTTCTCCAAGACGACGACGGCCAATGGCGCGTGGGCGCTTACGAGCATTTCGATCCGCGGCGGGGATTCACCGTGGATCCGGACGATCCGCGCGGCGAGTACGACGACCGGTAGTGCCGCCTCCAATCGAAAGACAGGGCGGGGCAGGCCGCTTTCATGGGGTCGAAGCCGCCTGAAGCCGGCACGGTGAGGCCGAAGCGAAGCCCCTGTCCAGGAATCATTGGGGAGGGCGGAATTCACTCCGCCGGAACGGACCGGAGTCCGCTCTACGAGAAAACCGCGGAGTTGAAACCGGACAGGTCCGAAGGCCTGGCTGCGGCGCCCGCCGCAGCAGGCACGGTCCGCGCCGCCCGTCTACCGGGCCGCCCGTCTGCCGCGCCGCCCGTCTACCGGGCCGGCCGTTCGACCTGCAGTTCTTCTTTTTCCGGATCGTACACGTACTTCTGGCCGGCGGGCAGTTCGGGCAGTTGGATCTGGTTGGCCTCGATGATCTGGGCCATGAACTCCTCGTGCGACTTCGGGCCGTTGCCGTTGGTGGCTTTGAACAGCTTGATTGCTTCGGGAATCTGAATGTCGAAGACCGCCCGCTCGCGGACGGAGAAGAACGCTTTGGCGGGCGTCACCAGGACGCCTTCATGTTGGTCCAGGCTGCGGCCTTTCAGGCCCACGCCTTTTTCGGCTTTCACCCGTTCCATGTCCGGGGCGGGGGCGGCCGGGGCGGGTTGAGTCGCTTGAGCCGGAGGCGCCAGTTCCGGGCCTGTGGCCGGCGCGGGCGTCGGCTGAACGGCCGGAGCGGGAGGCGTTTCCTGCGACGCGTCGGACACGGCCGGCTGTTCCGTCCCCTCCGCAGCCGCCGGCGCCGCAGCGTCCGCTGGGACGGGCGTGACGGGATCGCTGGCCGGAGCGCTGGCCGACGGTGGCTCCGGCGGAATCTCCGTTCCGCAACCAAGCAGGACAGCCAACGACACGACAACGCAACCAGCTGAACTTCTCATCGGTTCGACTCCCTTGACAACGTTCGATTCGCTTTACAGCGTCCAGTTTTCCATCTCGCGCAGCGTGGGGTACTTCGTCATATCGTACTGCAGCGGCGTCAGGGTCACCAAGCCCTTCTTGAGCGCGGTCAGGTCGGTTTCGCGGTCGGTCGGCTGGGGAGGTGGATCGGCGGTGGCCCAATAGTAGGTCCGCCCGCGCGGGTCCTGCCGTTTGAGGAACCGTTCGCCGTACCGCTGGACGCCCATCGGCACGACCTTCAGCCGCGGCGTGCCGGTCAACGCCGGGGTGGGAATGTTCAGATTGTACAGTTGGGCGTCCGGCGAGGTCAGCCGCAAGATTTGTTCGATGATCCGCCGCGCGAGTTGCGCGGCTTTCTCGAACTGTGCGTGGGCGTCGAATTCCAACGACACGGCGACGCTGGGAATGCCGAAAAAGGCCCCCTCGATGGCCGCGGCGACCGTGCCGGAATACAACACATTGATGCCGGCATTCAGCCCGCCGTTGATGCCGCTGACCAACAGGTCCGGACGGCGCGGGCACAGTTCATGAACGCCGATCTTGACGCAATCGGCCGGACTGCCTTCGACCGCCCAGCCGCGTTGCCGGTCGCCGGCGTACACTTCCTGGCAGACCAGCGGGCTGAGAAAGGTGATCGAATGGGCGACGCCGCTTTGCTCGTGCGCCGGCGCGACCACGCAGACGTCGCCCAGGGTCTGCAGTTCGCGTTCCATGGCCGCCAGGCCGGGGGCATGAATGCCGTCGTCGTTGGTAAGCAGGATTTGCACGGCCCGGTTTCCGTTGGCGATTTGGTGGTTTCCGGCGGTGATTGTCGTTCCGCGTGATTGCGGCCCAGTATACGGCCGCGCCGGCCCGCGGACAACGGCCCGCTGGACGATGCCGGCCCGCCGGCCTATAATCCGCCGCTTGTCGCGTTCCGCCGCGATGCCTCGGCGGTCTTCTTCGTGGGCCTCTTGGTCGTCAGGGTTGCCGTTCATGACCCGATACGGTTTGGATTCCTCGTTGCTTGGTGGACGGACCTCGGAAGAACGCGTCCTGGTCCTGGATTTCGGCTCGCAGTACGCCCAGTTGATCGCCCGCCGGGTCCGCGAACAGAACGTGTATTGCGAGATCGTTCGCCACGACATCTCGGCCGCCCGCGTGCGGACTCACCGGCCCCGCGGGATCATCTTTTCCGGCGGCCCCAACAGCGTTTACGAGCAGGGCGCGCCGCAGTGCGATCCGGGACTGCTCCAGCTGGGTATTCCCGTGTTGGGCATCTGCTACGGGATGCAGCTGGTCTGCAACGCGCTGGGCGGACAAGTGGAAGGCGCGCCGTCGCGGGAATACGGCCGAGCACGCTGTCGCGTCACGTCGCACGAGGACCTGTTCGCGGGGGTTGCTGCGGACCTCACCGTGTGGATGAGCCACGGCGATCAGGTGTTTCGGGTTTCCGATAATTTTCTCCCGCTGGCCTGCACCGACACGTGTCCCATCGCCGCCGTCCGGCATCGGACCCTGCCCGTGTACGGCCTGCAATTTCATCCCGAAGTAACCCACACGCCGCAGGGCAGCACTATTCTGCACAACTTCCTGAGAATCGTCTGCGGGTGCGAAGGCACGTGGCACTTGGGCGATTTCGCCCGCGAAACGATCGAGCAGATCCGGCAGCGCGTCGGCGACGGACGGGTCATTTGCGGGCTGTCCGGCGGCGTCGACTCGGCGGTCACCGCCGCGCTGCTGTACAAGGCCATCGGCCCGCAACTGTCTTGCATCCTGGTCAACAACGGGTTGCTGCGGAAAGCGGAACAGCAGGCGGTGATCGCGGAATTCAGCAGCCACTTCCAGACCGATTTGCACGTGGTGGATGCCGAGGACCGTTTTCTGGCGGCGCTGGAGGGCATCGTGGAACCGCAGGAGAAACGCCGCCGGATCGGACACGCCTTTATCGAGTGTTTCAAGGCCGAGGCCACGCGCATCAAGGACGCCCGCTTCCTGGCCCAAGGAACGCTCTACCCGGACGTGATCGAAAGCGGCGCCGCCCTGGACGGTCCGGCCGCGACGATCAAACTGCACCACAACGTGGGCGGCCTGCCGGAGGAATTGGGATTCGAGTTGATCGAGCCGCTCCGCGACCTGTTCAAGGACGAAGTCCGCAAGCTGGGGCGGGAACTCGGCCTGCCGGACGAGGTTGTCTGGCGGCACCCGTTCCCCGGTCCCGGCCTGGCCGTGCGCTGCCTGGGCGCCGTCACCCGCCAGCGGCTGGACGTGCTCCGGGAAGCGGATGCGATCGTCGTCGAGGAGGTCAAAGCCGCGGGCTTGTACCGCCAGACCTCGCAGGCGTTCGCCGTGCTGCTGCCGGTGCAAAGCGTGGGCGTGATGGGCGACGCGCGGACCTACGAGGACGCCGTGGCCGTGCGGTGCGTGAACACCGACGACTTCATGACCGCCGACTGGACGCACCTGCCCTACGACGTGCTGGCCCGCATCTCCACGCGGATGATCAACGAAGTCCGCGGCGTGAACCGCGTGTGCTACGATATCAGCTCCAAACCGCCTGCGACGATCGAGTGGGAATGAGTCCGGAGACCGAAACGCCCGAGCGCGGCCAAGCCGGGCAGGGCCGACCTCTCGCGGGCGGGCACTGGCAAGCGGCACCGACGGTGGACGACGTGCCGCGGGTATGGTATAGAGATGTCGATGGTCAAAGGCTCGCCGCGCCGTGCGATTCGACCCGAATCCCGTACCCATCCGGACGGCTCGGAGAACCCTGCTGCGATCGGACAGCCCTGCCGCGAATTGGGGAGGTGAAATCATGGCGAAGATGACGCGGAATGACGTGTTGCCGGAAGTTGTCGAGTATCTGGCCGGCGGTCCGCTGCCAGGCGTAATCGGCGGGCAGAAGGTTGCCTCGGCGAACCAGGAGACGTTCACCACGTGCGATCCGGGCTCGCGCGAAACGCTGGCCGAGGTCTACGCGATGCAGCCTGCCGACGTGGATCGGGCCGTGCAGGCGGCTCAACAGGCGTTTGACAAATCGGGCTGGCCCCAGCTGTCCCCCAACGACCGCGGCGTGCTGCTGCACCGGCTGGCCGACGCGGTCGAGCAGCGGAAGAAGAGCCTCGCGCAAATCGAAGCCCTGGACTGCGGCAAGGTCTATGCGCAGGCGGAAGCCGACGTGCAGAACTTCGTCGATACGACCCGCTACTTTACCGACATGGCCTTGCACATCCAGCATCGCAGTGCGTTGGCCGTAGCCCGGCACGAAGCCTGGACCGTGCGTGCTCCCTGGGGACCGTGCGGGTTCATCTTTCCCTGGAACTTCCCGATCCTGCTGGCCGGCTGGGGCCTCGCGCCGGCGTTGGCGGCGGGCAACACGGTGGTGATCAAGCCGGCCGAGGACACGCCGCTGTCGACGATCTACCTGGCGCTCTTGGCCAAGGAAGTGGGCATCCCCGACGGCGTGATCAACGTCGTTCCCGGTCTCGGCGACCCGGCCGGCGCTGCGCTGGCCGGGCATCCCGGGCTAAAGCGGATGTCGTTCACCGGTTCGCCCGAGGTGGGCCGCCTGGTGGGCGAGGCGTGCGGCCGGAACCTGGTGCCGGCGAAACTCGAATTGGGCGGGAAAGGGGCGGCGGTGGTGTTTGACGACGTCGATCTGCCGCAAACCGTCGAGAAACTGGTCCAAGCCATCACGTTCCACTGCGGCCAAGTCTGCTGCGACGCCACGCGCTGGCTGATTCACAAACCGATCTACGATCAATTCGTGTCGGCGTGCGTCGAGCGGCTGCAGAAAGTGGTGGTGGGCTACCAGATGGACCGCAGGACGCAAATGGGGCCGGTGGTCAGCGAAAAGCAGCGGCAGCGCGTGCTGGGCTACTTGAAACGCGGCCAGGAGGAAGGCGCCGAACTGGTTTTGCCCGGCGGTGCGGCGGAAGTCGACGGGCGAGACGGATTCTATGTCAAACCGGCTCTGCTTGCCGGTTCGCTGGATAACGTGGCGGCCCGCGAGGAGATCTTCGGCCCGGTCGCCTACCTGACGCCGTTTGCGGATGAAGCAGAAGGCATCCGCCTGGCCAACCAGACCGACTACGGCCTGGCCAACAGCGTCTGGAGCAGCGATTGGGACCGCTGCTACCGCGTGGCCGAGGCCATGGTGGCTGCCAACAACTGGATCAACGCCCACAACCTGTTCCCGCTGGGCGTGCCCTACGCCGGCATGAACAAAAGCGGCCTGGGCGGCGGCGTCCTGTCCGTCCATACGCTGTTCGACTACTGGCGCAGCACGTCGGTGGTGCGGCCGCTCTGAAAAAGACGTTTTCATTCCTCGTCGCAGAGGGCATCGGCTGGGCCATCGCAGCCCCTGAAAGAAGGCAGTTTTTCGTAGCGCGGGGCAAGCCGGAGAGACGCGATCCAAACGCGGCTCGTTTTCGTCTCCAAGCGCGTTGTCATCGCCTGAGAAGGCGGCACAACTCGGAAAAGAACACACGGCAATTGGACGCAGCGAAAAAAGCCGACCTCGGCCTGGAGACCGCGAAGCGTCCCGATCCCTCGCGTTTTGCGCATGATGAGCCCCGAATTGCGAGCGCCGCCAACCTGGGTTGCGGGCACGTGAGCCGTGTTCCGACCCAGACCTCGTCCCATCACGCGACCTCTTCGGCCACCACGCTGCTTGCCAGCGTGGAGCCGTGTTCAGAACCAGACCACGCCCCACCAAGCGACCTCTGCGGCCACCACGCTGCTTGCCAGCGTGGAGCCGTGTTCAGAACCAGACCACGCCCCACCAAGCGACCTCTGCGGCCACCACGCTGCTTGCCAGCGTGGAGCCGTGTTCAGAACCAGATCACGCCCCACCATGCGACCTCTTCGGCCACCACGCTGCTTGCCAGCGTGGAGCCGTGTTCAGAACCAGACCACGCCCCACCAAGCGACCGCTACGGCCACCACGCTGCTTGCCAGCGTGGTGGCGAAACAACCGAACATGGATTCTTTCAAGGTTTTCCGGCAGTTTCTTCAGACTCTCTCGGGTTGCCCACTTCCGGGGTCCACCTCCAGGTCGGCCAGCGGAAAGTGCTGCTGACAGCCGTACACGTCGCGGTCGTCCGGCGCGCCGGAACTGCCGTCCGGCCGCGGCATGGTCACCTTGATCGTCCGGATGGCCGGGAACGGGACGATGCGGACGCTGGTCGCGTCCACTCCGTACAGGCCGGCGATCCGCGCCGGCGTGAAACTGTCCGCGGTCAGGACCCGCTCCATCTGGGCCTGGTCTGCGAACACCAGGTCGATCGTGAGCGTGAACGGGCCGGCATTTTTGCTGCGGATCACTTGAGCCCAATCGTACAGTCGCATAGTCAGACCTGTTCCAGGGTAAGGGGAAACAGGGCGTCGGGGTCGGCGGTTTCCAGCAGGTGGTAGACGGAGAACTCGTACACCGGACCGCCGCGGAAATCGGACGGCGAGAAGGGGAAAGCCAGGTTCCCGGCCGTCGTCTTGCGCCCGGCAAACGGCTGGTGCAGGGCGGTGGAGCGTGCCAGGCTGAGGACGGTGTCGGCCAACTCCTGGGTCGGAGCGATGGCCTCCAGCACGAGTCCCACCTCGCAGGGCGGAGATGCGGGGGCCGCGGCCCGCCGTCCGGTCACGCCGTCCATGCCGTATCGCAGGAAGCGCAGCTTGTAAGCGGGCTCGCGGATCAGCGAGGCCAGATTGCCGGCCACCGCTGTGCGCACGGCGGCCTCCAGTTCGTCCAGATGGGCGATCACGGCCGGATCGCGCACGCCCGCCACGGTCAGGCAGCGGTAGCCGACCAGCGCCGCGCCTTCCAGCTTGATGCTGGGACTGGCCGCCGGGACAAGCCGCGTCCCGGCCACCCGCACGCCACGGTCGCCGCACGGCTGGAAGGTGCAGCCCGACAGATCGACCTTGCCCTCCGGCTCGTAGAAGCAGGTGGGATCGGGCTGCTCGTACAACGAATGGGCCGCTACGGAAGCGGGAGTGCAACGCTTCTCCGGATGGGCCGGGCGCACGACGAAATGATCGGCTGCCAGTTCGCACATCAGCACGTCGTTGGCGCCGCCGGGTTGGGCGCACAGCGTGCCGCATTCGGCGATCTTGCCCAGGTGCAGGGCCAGTGCCGGGTCGAAGCCCCGCAGGATGGGCAGCGCGGCAAAGATCGCCGTGTCGCAGCAACGGCCCGCCACCACGACCTCGGCCCCGTGCTCCAACGCCCGGATCAGCGGTCCCGTGCCCATCTGGCCGACCAAGTGCGCGCACGCCGTGACTCGCTCCGGCGTCAAGGGCTCCGCCGGTCCGCAGGGCGTCACAGCGCCGCGCTGCAGGGCGTCCAACACGGTTTGTCGAGCGATGTCCGCATGAATCACCGCCAGGCGAAAATGCAGATTCCGACGCCCGGCGATCTCGCGCAGCACCTCGACAAACGAAGCCACGTGCGGAGCCGCGCCGGAACCGCCCGCCGAACCAATCACCAGCGGCACGTTCCGCTCCCTGGCGGCCACGAGTGCCAGTTCCAAGTCGCGCCGGACCTGGGCCGGCTTCAGAAACGAAGTTCCGGCGCC
Organism: Candidatus Anammoximicrobium sp.; assembly: GCA_012515235.1. Taxonomy (GTDB): domain Bacteria; phylum Planctomycetota; class Planctomycetia; order Pirellulales; family Pirellulaceae; genus Anammoximicrobium. The sequence continues at coordinate 112,697 of JAAYYU010000027.1, read as the reverse complement.
GAGATAATAGGGGCCGGGGTCGGTGGAGCCGTTGTCGGCGCCGAGAAAGTCGAGCGGGCCTTCCAATGCCAGGCGGAGGCTCTCCTCCGGATAGCCGTATCCGAGCATCCCGCAGACCGACACGAAACGCATTCGTTCCGGGCTCATGCGGGACCTTCCTGCCTGTTGGCGGCGTCCACGTTGGTCAGCCCAAAGCCGTCGGGGATGCCCAGTTCACGGTAGATTGCCCCCATCCGCGACGCCACGTCCGCGCTCAGTTGCTCGAAGTAGTTGTTGCCGTGTGCGTCGATGGCCACGAAGAACGGGCCGAACCGCTGGACCTCAAACACCCAGGTGGCCTCGGTCTTGCCCAGTTCTTCCAGGAAATAAACCCCGTGGACTTTCTTTACCTGGGGGCTCAGCTGATTGCCGCACACGCCGATCTTCGTCAGGTACACGCCGCCCACCTCGCGGAGCGCGGCCGCCGCGTTTGCTCCCATCGTTGTTTTGCCGATCACCGTCCGCAGGCCGAGCTTGCGGATCACGTCGCCGCTGTAGCGGTCGAAGCGGATACTGGACGTCGGTTCGATGCTGACGATCTCCCAGTGGCCGTCGCGGCGCCGCATCACGGGGCCTACATGGAAGAAGCAATTTACGGCTTGATAATCCAGCGGCGGAACGAGATCCTGTTCGACGGCCCGGATGTGGAACCGGCTGCGGCCGGTGAAGACCAGGCCGCTGACGGTGACTCGCGTGCCCAGGGTCAGGCTGCGGGCTTCCGTTTCGCTCAGCGGCAGTTGCAGGTGGCGAATCATCGGGCTCATCGCATTTCTCCGCGATAGGTCGCCGTCCCGTCGGCCGCGATCGACGCCACCCAGCGGCGTCCCACCAGGCACTGGGCGTTGATTGCCACCGGCAGCGCGGCGGTGTGGGTCAGCGCGGTCTCGATGTGCAGGCCCAGCACGGCGTTGATGCCGCGGGAGCCCATCGGGCCGATCCCCATTCGCCGCGTCGCCTGGAGCCATTTCCTTTCCAATTCCGCCACCCGAGGATCGGGGTGGGGCCGGCCCACGGGCCGCAACACGGCGGCCTCCTTGGCCATCCGCATGCACAGATCGGCGCTGCCGCCGATGCCCACGCCGACAATCGCCGGCGGGCAGATCTTGCCGGCGTAGCACGCCGTCTGGATGCTCTCCAGGACGAACTTGCAGATCCCCGCTTCGCCGTCGGCCGGAAAGAGCATGCGGTAGAAGGTGCCGAAGATCTCGGAGCCGCCGCCTTTGGGCGCGGCCACGATTTCCAGGCCGTCGCCGTCGCCACGGAACGCCAATTCGAGCTTCGGCATGCCCGGTCCGACATTGCGGCCGGGGTTCGTCCGGCTCAAGGGATCGACCATCGTGGGACGCAGGAAGCTGTCTTCCGTGACTCGCGCCGTCGCCGTTTCTGCCGCCCGCCACAAGGTCCCGAACCCGCCCTCGATTTCCGTGCGGCTGCCCGCCGTCACGAAGTACAGCGGAAACCCGGTGTCGCCGCAGACCAGCCCCCGGCCTTCGCCGGCCAGCCGCGCGTTCTCCAGACTGACCTGCAAGTGTTCCCGCGCCAGGGGATCGGTTTCCTCGGCCAGCACCGCCCGCAGGGCCGCCTCGACATCCGGCGGCAGCGTCACCGCGGCTCGGCGCATGGCCTCGTACATCGCCGACTCGATCACAGCGTAGGAGAGCATTTCATCCTTCCCTTGGAGAATCGGCTGCCATTATGCGGAGCGCGGTCCTGGTGGTCAAGCTGCCGAAGGGGAAACCTGAAAGCCCGCCTCGAACGTCCTCTGCGCTTGGCCCGAAACGCCGACGTCCTCACCAGGATACCGGAGTGCGATGGACCTCAGATTGCTTGACTTGCCGTAGCAGAACCGCTTAGCATGGTTCGAGAATCCACTGTCCGGTTGACAAGTCAGCGGCGTGAGTCGCTCGCCGTCGGGATTGCGGCCAATCCGGAACCGGCGGCTCGTGCCATTCCGCTCAGCTGTTTCTGGAACGATGCACAGACAACGGGCTGCCGTGACGGCATCTACCCACTTTTAATGGAGCGCACACCATGTCCAACACGCCTTCCCGCCGACAATTCCTGAAGACGGCCACGGCCGGGGCCGCGTTGAGTTTCACCGCCGCCAGCTATGCCAAGATCAGCGGCGCCAACGACCGGATCAGCCTGGGGCTGATCGGCTGCGGCGGCCGGGGTTATCAGGCGCACATGAACGGGGTTCATCCCTTCGACAAGGAGCAGAACGTCGCCTTCGTCGCCGTCTCGGACCCGTGGCGAGTACGGCGGGAGCGCGCGGCGGCGCGGGCCGAACAGTGGTACGGCCGTCCGGCCAGGCAGTTCTCCAAGGCTCTCGACGTGATCCACTGCCCAGACGTCGACGCGGTGATGATCGCCTCCTGCGATCACCAGCACTGCGCCCACTTGGAGGCCGCCGCCAAGGCCAAGAAGGACGCGTACTGCGAAAAGCCGTTGGCGATGAGCATGGAGTCGCTGACGCGGACCTGCGAGGCGGTGAAAGACGCGGGGATCGTGGTCCAGATGGGCACCCAGGTCCGCAGCCGCACGACCAGCGCCGGCTGCAAAAAGCTCTTCGAGTCCGGTGCGATCGGCAAGGTCTCGCGGATCGAGCAGTGCCGCAACAGCACCAAACCGTATTGGTACAGCCGGCTCAAGGACTTGCCCGAGGTCAAGGAGCAGGACGTTGACTGGCAGGAATTCCTCCTGGACCGGCCCGCGCGGCCGTTCGACCCCAAGCTGCTGATGGGCTGGTACGGATACCGCGAGTTCACCGACGGCCCGATCGCCAACTTGGGCTGCCACTTCATCGACCTGTACAACTACATCGTGGGCGCGACGCTGCCGGCCAGTTGCGTGGCCCAGGGCGGCGTGTTCACCTGGAAGGACGAGCATGGATTCACGTGTCCTGACCAGTGCCAGGCCGTGTGGATCTATCCGGAAGGCTTCATGGTCAGTTACACGACCAACACGGCTAACAGCGACGGGCGGGTGCTGAAGATCTACGGCGACCAGGGCACGATCGATCTGACCGACTGGACCGCGCCGACGTATTCCGCGGCCGGCGCGCGTCTGACCACCCAGCTGCCCAAGGCGCCTGTGCCCGTCGAGCCGGTCGAGATCCCCGATCATTTTTTGGACTGGCTCCAGTGCCTGCGGAACCGCAAGACCACCAACGCGCCGATCGAGGCCGGCTACAACCATTCGGTGCCCGCGATCATGGCCATGCGGGCCATGGACACTGGCCGCCGCCAGGTGTACGACGCGGCGACGAGGACGATCCGCGAGGGATAGAGAATCGCGGGCTGTCACTTTCGCAACACGAGCACCGGGCAGTGCGACAGCCGGATGACGCGTTCGGCGACGGAGCCCAGCAGCATGCGTCCCAGGCCGGTGCGGCCGTGCGACGGGATGACAATCAGTTCGGCGTTGACGCGCTGGGCGAAATCGGCGATGCGATAGCCCGGGTCGCCGAAGTCGACCTCGAATTGGATCTTTTCGTATTTCTCGCCCGCCAGGCGTTCCCGCAGGGCCTCGATCGTCCGCTCGGAGCGGTTGGCGTTGTCGATTTCCAGCCAGACCGGGTCGGGGTCCATCATCGAGGCTTCGGGCAAGACGTGAATCACTTGGACTCCGGACGGGTCGGTGGCCAGATCGAGGGCCACGTCGACCGCGGAGAGCGAGTCGTCGGAGAAGTCCACGGGAACCACGACCGTGCGTTTGGGAGACCAGCTCATGGGCACGTCCTTTTCAGCTTGATGAGAATCCACCGTGCGATCGCCCGTCTGCGCCCGCAGAGAAACGACCGCGGTCACTCTTTCCGATTGTAGCACAAGCGGTGTCCGGCACCAAATCCGCGCGAAGCGGAGAATGGGGGCGGGATGCCGCCGGGGGCGACGGGCGGCGGGGCTTCGGGCGGCGGGGCGTGCTGGTACGACGTGCGGGGACAGGCTACACTGAGGTGGGAGTCAATCGCGTTTCCAGACGTCCGTGGCGTCGTGCCGAGATGAGCATTCCTTCCGATCCCGCAAAGTCGCGATCCGACAGCCAGCGTACCCGTCCCGACCAGGACTGGGACACGGAGGCGATCTCGACGCCGCAGGCTCCGGGCGACGTCGTTGCCGAGACGGAAGCGTACACGCCCGGCCGCGAAGCAGCCGCGGCGGCCGGCGGCGAACCGGAACTGCCCACACGGTTCGGCCGGTACGAGGTGCGGCGCCTGTTGGCCTGCGGCGGCTTCGGCGCCGTCTATCTGGGCCAGGACACGCAGTTGGATCGGCCGGTGGCCATCAAGGTGCCGCGGCACGGCGTTTCGGAGCCGCAGATCGAGGAATTCCTGTGCGAAGCCCGCCGCGCGGCCCAATTGCGGCATCCGGGCATCGTCACGGTCCACGACGTCGGCGTAGCGGACGGACAGGTCTACATCGTTTCCGACTTTCTCCAGGGGCTCACGTTGCGCAAGTGGCTGGCGGAGCACAAGCCGACGTGGCAAGAGGCGGTGCGCATCACGGCGGACGTGGCCGAAGCCCTGGCGCACGCCCATGCCCACAGCACCGTGCACCGTGACATCAAGCCGGAAAACGTTATTTTGACCGAGGGCCTGAAGCCGGTAGTGGTCGATTTCGGGCTGGGGATCAGCGAGTCGGATCAGCCGGGTGCCCAGCGGGGCACAGTCTCCGGGACGTTGCCCTACATGTCTCCGGAGCAAGTCCGCGGGCAGGCGCACCGGATCGACGGCCGCACGGACATCTATTCCCTGGGCGTCATCCTGTACGAACTGCTGTGCGGTCGGCTGCCCTTCCGAACTCGCGATCCTGACGAGTTGTGGCGGCAGATCGTCCAGGACGAGCCGCAGCCGCCGCGGCAGCTGGTGCCCGGTCTGCCGCATCCGCTGGAGCGCATCTGCCTGCGAGCCCTGGCCAAGGAGCAGGCGGGGCGTTACACCACGGCCGGCGACATGGCGGAGGAGTTGCGGCAGCTGTTGAGGTACGGGACGAACTCGGACAGCGCCGACCCGTTCGCGACGGCGGAAACCAGCTGGCCGTCGCGGGGGACGGACCTCCGGCCGAGCAGCCACGCGACCTCGACCGAGCGGAGGGCGCGCGAGGCAGAACGCCGCCAGGTGACGGTATTGTACTGTCGGTTTGAGATCGAGGTCGGCCGAGACGGCGCCGCCGAACCGGACATCGAAACGCAGAACGAAGTGATCCAGGAGTTCGACGACCTGTGCGCCCAGGTGGTCCGGCGGCACTCGGGATCGCCCGTGCCTACGGCCAGCGAGGATTTGTTGGTGTGTTTCGGCTATCCCGTCGCCCAGGAGGACGCGGCGTTGCGCGCCGTCCGCACGGGCGCAGAGATCCTCCGCGAATCGGCGCGGCGCAATTCCGGCTGGCGGCAACAGCACGGCGCACACGTCGCGGCTGGGATTGTGATCCACACCGGGTTGGCCGTGGTCGGCAAGGCGCCCTACGAGACGGGCGGCGCCATTTCCCTGGTCGGCGAGGCGTCCACGGTCGCCACGCGACTGGGACACGCCGCCGCGCAGGTCGGCGAGGTGCTGGTCACGCAAGCGACGGAGAGCCTGATTCGCGGCTTCTTCCAGTGCGAGCCCGCGGGAGCCAGCGCGGTCAAGGGACTCGCCGAACCGGTCGCCGTGTTTCGGGTCCGGGGCGAGACGCAGGCTCACAGCCGCATCGAAGTTGCCGAGCAAGCGGGCCTGACGCCGCTGGTCGGCCGCGATCTGGAAGTTTCGCTGTTGCAAAAACACTGGGCCGACGCCGCCGACGGCACGGGGCAAGTCGTGCTGTTGACGGGCGATGCGGGGTTGGGCAAGTCGCGGCTGGTTCACGTGCTGAAGGAACATGTCCGGCAGGCGGCGGAGGGGGCCGAGCCGCTGGTCGTGGAATGGCGGTGTTCGCCGTACTATCAGCATACCGGGCTGTACCCTGTCACCGACTACTTCCAGCAGGCGCTGGAGTTCGGCCGCGGCGAAGACGCCGCCGCCCGGCTGGACAAGCTGGAGCGTTACCTCCAGGCCTGCCACGCCGGAAGGCTGGGCGAAGTCGTGCCCCTGTTCGCCGCGCTGCTGTCGGTGCCCAGCGACAGTCGCTATCCGCCACTGACCCTCAGTCCCGCCGGCCAGAAACAGCGGACGCTGGAGGCGCTGTTCAATTGGCTCGGCGATTTGGCCGGCCGGCAACCGGTTCTGTTCATCGTCGAGGATTTGCACTGGAGCGATCCTTCCACGCTGGAACTGCTGGAACTGGTGCTCGATCAAGCCGCCGGACACCGAATCCTGGCCGTGTTCACGTTCCGGACGGAGTTCACGGTCCCTTGGACGCCGCGAGCCCACCAGGCGCAACTGCCGTTGAACCGCTTGCGCAAGCCGCAGGTGGCGGAGATGATGCGGCGGCAGACGGGCAGCCGCCAGTTGCCGCCCGCCCTGGTGGAACAGATCGCGGATCGGACCGGCGGCGTGCCGCTGTTCGTGGAAGAATACACGAAGATGCTGCTGGAATCCGGCGGCCTGAAAGTCGCGGACGGTTCCGTCGAGCCGACGTCGTCGTTCTCCTTGGCCGCGATTCCGGCCACGCTCCAAGACCTGCTGGTGGCTCGGCTCGACCGCCTGACCATCCTGCCCGACGTGGCGCAGCTGGGGGCGACCCTTGGGCGCGAGTTCAGTTACGAACTGATCCGCGCCGCGGCCGAGGTGGAGGAATCGCAGCTGCAGGAAGAGTTGGGCAAGCTGGCGGCCGGCGAGATCCTGTTCCAGCGCGGCCGGCCGCCGCAGGCGAGCTATCAATTCAAGCACGCGCTGCTACAGGAAGCCGCGTACCAGTCGATGCTGAAGAAGAAACGCCATCGCTTTCATCAGCGGGTCGCCGAGGTGCTGGAGACGCAATTCCGCGAGACGGTCGAGCTGCACCCGGAATTGCTGGCCCACCACTGGTCGCAAGCCGAACAAGCGGCCCTCGCCGTGCCCTACTGGCTGCGGGCCGGGCAACGTTCGCAGTTGCGGTCGGCCAACCGCGAGGCCATCGCGCAGTTCCGACGCGGCCTGCAGCAGTTGGCGACGCTGCCGCCGGGACCGCTGCGCGACCAGCAGGAGCTGGATTTCCTGGTCCCCCTGGGCGTGGTCCTGATGGCTGCCAAGGGCTATGCGGCTCCGGAGGTGGGCGACGTGTTCGGCCGCGCCCGCCAGTTGTGCGAGGCGCTGAATGCGACGGTCCGCCTGTTCTTCGTCCTCCGCGGCATGTGGACCTGGCGGCTGCTGCGCGATGAGCTGGACGTGTGCTGCGAATTGTGCGACGCGACCCTGCAGTTGGCCGAAACGGAGGAGGGCCGGCAGTTGCTGACCGAAGCGCACTTCCTGCCGGGCAACACCTACTACTATCGCGGAGACTTCGTCAAGTCGATGCGGCACCTGGAGGCCGGCTGGGCGCTGTTCGATTTGGAACAGGCCCGCCAGCACTCGCTGCGCACCGGCTTGAACGCCGGCGTCACGATCCTGTGTCACATGGCCTTGGCCCTCTGGCAACTGGGATTTCCGGATCAAGCCGCCCAGCGGATGCAGCAGGCGCTGACGCTAGCCGATCAGCTGGCGCACCCGTTCAGCCTCGCGTTCGCCCTGTATCATCAACGGCGAGTGGCTCAGTACAGCCGGTTGTACACGGAGGTGGAGCGGAGCGTGGAGGCCGAACTGGCTTTGGCCCGCGAGCAGGGATTCGTGTTCCGCGAAGCCCAAGCGTTGATGTGCCGGGCGGCGTGCCTGTTGCGGCGCGGCAAGCCGCAGGAAGCGCAGCGGGATCTGGAGCAGGGCGAGGCCACGTACGAGGCCACGGGAGCCCGGCTGTCGCTGACACATCATTTCAGCTATGTGGCCGAAACCTATCTGGATCTGGGGCAGCCGGACGAAGCCCAAGCGGCGTTGGACAAGGCCCTGGCGGTCCAAGTCCACTCGACCGAGCGGTATTTGGAAGCCGAATTGCTGCGGCTCCGCGGAGAACTGCTGCTGGCCCGCTCGCCGCCCGCGACGGCGGAGGCGGAAGCCTTGTTTCAGCAAGCGATGCAGATCGCTGGGCGCCAACAAGCCAAATCGCGCGAACTGCGGATCGCGCTCAGCTGGAGCCGCCTCCGGCAGCAACAAGGCCGCACCGCGGAAGCCCTGGAAATCCTCACGCCAATCTACCGTTGGTTCACCGAGGGCTGGGACACGCCGGATCTGGTCGAAGCCAAACGGATCCTCGACGAATCGCGCTGATCGTCCGGAAACGGATGCCCGGCCCGGCCGGCGGTCAATCGAAGTCGACCGCCAACTCGCGCCGCTCGCCCACCGGCAAAGCGCGGATGCCGGTAAGTTCCTTCCACCGTCGGCCCTGGTCGCCGACGCGGATCGTATAGCTGCCCGCGTGGAAGACCTTGGGCCGGAATTCGCAACCTTGGATCCGTAACGTGTACACGATCTCGTTGTCTTGCTCGTCGACAACTTGGATTACGGGATCGTCCATACCGCTGATCTTCAGCGTCGGCAGGTACTCGACGGCCCGGCGGCCGTAGTTGTCGGTTTGCGCGATCGTGATCGGCCAGCCGGGATACGGTTTGGCCGCCGGGTCCGTAACATCGACGTTGCGCGGCCAGCATTCCATCGTGATCGTCCGGCGGGGCTTGTTGAACCGCACAAGGCCGAAGCCGGCGGCCCGCGTGGTCAGTTTGTCGTGATTCGCTTCCGGCGACGGGTTGGCGACCGCCCATACCGTCAGCTTGTTGCCGAACCCGTCCACGTTCTCGCCCGCGTACTCCGGCATGTCCGGCCGGCGATTCTGGCCCGGCTGCAACGGGGCCCACCAGCGCAGGTACAGATTCGCGATCGACGGGACGCAGAACGAGTAGCCGGCGTCGTTCCAGTCGTCGATGCCGTGGTGGATCACGGTCCCCAAGTGCTGATCGCCCGCGAGATGGAGCGCGAATGCCTTGCGGATTTCGGCCAGCGCCTGGTTGCGGCCCGCTTGAGGCCAGCCGTTGGAGTCCAGGTCGGCGAGAATCCGATTGGTGTACGTGCCGTGGAGGTGCGCGCCGCCGCAGAAGATCGTCTGGCTGAGGACCGCTTTCATTTCGGCGTCCCGCCAGTCGGCCGCCCACTGGCGGAGGAATCTCAACTGCCGCTCGCCCAGCAACTCGGCACCCGCTACGTCCAACTGCTTGGGATCGTAGTTCGGGTCGGTAACGTGGTCTGCCCGCGGTCCCAGCGGGGGCACCAATCCCAGCGGCCCCGATTTGAACTTGCGGTCTTCGAGGATGGCAAAGCTGATTCCCCCCCATGTCAACGCCGTGTAGTAGACGCCGATCCCGCGCTGGACCGGCGTCGGATCGAAGGGATCGGGCAGATGGCTGGTCTGAGCCCGTTCAACTTCCTGCACGTACTCGACCGGCTTGTAGTACCCGCCGTCGTCACCCTTGGGCTGCTCCGACTTCTTCCCCGCCGCGCCCCACAGATTCGGATGCCCCACGTCATGGTCGTCGGGAATCGTCACCGTGGGCGTGTTGCGGATCACGTCGCCGAAATCCCGGCCGAATTTGAGCCAATACGCATAGTGCCGGTTGTGGTCGTAGACCTGGTCGCCGGAAAAAAACAGCAAGTCGGGCTGGACACGTTGCAGATTCCGCACGATATCGGTCCGCGGGATATCGCCGCCGTGGCCGGGATAGATCGAATTGCCGGTAAAGGCGGCGACCACGATTTCCTGCTTATCGACCGGGTTCCGCCGGATCAGGCCCTCGTAGACCGCCGTCTCGCCGTGCCGCACGCGATAGGGGACTTCCTGTGTCATGTCCCACGGCTCGACGCGGAACGGCGCCGTCCAGCCCGGATTGACGATCTGGGTGACAGCGACCTCCTGCCACTGGCCGTCCCGCTGGATCTCCAGACGCACGGTCCGCGGGTCGCTGTCCTCCAGCGGATACAGCTGCGCGGTCAGCTTGAGGACGTTGTTATGGACCGTGTACAACGCAAAGCAGATGACTCGATCCCTCGTGACCTTGGGGATTTCCAGCAGGTCGGGTTTGGCTTTGGCCTTGGTCTTGACCTTGGTCTTGATCTTGGCTTTGACTTTGGCTTCGGCCGCAACTTCTGCCGCGCCGGCAGTTGGATGCATGCCGGCCAAGAGGAACAGAACCAAACTGAATCTGACGCAGCCAACGATCATCCGGCGCATTGAAATCTCCCTTTCAGCGAATTTCCGGGGTCAGCCTTACAGATTTCAGTTTTCGCGGCAAAGACGTCCAACCATGTGCAGCTGTCCGTCTCCGCGAAAATTGAAATCTGTCAGCCTGACCCCAAGGCCTCGCATCAGGCCATGCGGTTACGGCTTCGGCGGACGGCGTTTTTCCAGCCATTCGGTGTGGAACACGCCGTCCATGTCCACTCGCTGGTACGTGTGGGCCCCGAAGTAATCCCGTTGCGCCTGGAGCAGGTTGGCGGGCAGTCGCTCGCTGCGGTAGCCGTCGTAGTAAGCCAGCGCCGTGCTGAAGGCCGGGACGGGAATGCCCAATTGCGTGGCGGTGATGACGACGTTCCGCCAGGCCGGCTGCGCTTTCTGCACGGCTTGCGTAAAGTACGGGTGCAGCAGGAGGTTTTCCAGATTCGCGTCGGCGTCGAAGGCTTCCTTGATCCGGTCCAGGAACTGGGCCCGAATGATGCAGCCGCCGCGCCACAGCATGGCGCAGTCGCCGTAGTTCAGCGGCCAGTTGTGTTCCGCCGCCGCCGCCTGCATCTGGACAAACCCCTGGGCGTAGCTGCAGATCTTCGAGGCGTACAGCGCCTGTCGCACCTGCTCGATGAACGCCTTCCGGTCGCCCACGTCCACGGCCGTGGCGGCGGGGCCGGGCAACACTTTGCTGGCCCGGACGCGGGCCTGTTTCAGAGCCGACAGGCAGCGGGCGAACACGGCCATCGTCACCAGGGTGCTGGGGACGCCCAGGTCAAGCGCCAATTGGCTCATCCACTTGCCCGTGCCCTTGGCCCCGGCCACGTCCAGGATCTTGTCGACCAAGTGGCCGCCGGCCTCCTCGTCCACGACGCTGAAGATGTCCCGCGTGATTTCGATCAGGTAGCTCTGCAGCTCGCCGCGGTTCCATTCCTCGAACACGTCGTACAGTTCGTCGTTGCTCAAGTCCAGCACGCCCTTGAGCATCGCGTAGGCTTCGCAGATCAGCTGCATGTCGCCGTATTCAATGCCGTTGTGCACCATCTTGACGTAATGTCCCGCGCCGCGCGGGCCGACCCATTCACAGCAGGGGATGTCGTGGTGCGGGCCGACCTTGGCGGCAATGGCCTGAAAGATCGGCTTGACCAGGGGCCACGCGGCCGTGGAACCGCCGGGCATCATGCTGGGGCCCTTGAGCGCCCCTTCTTCGCCGCCGGAAACCCCCGTGCCGATGTACAACAGGCCCTTGTCCTCGACGTACTTTGTCCGCCGTTCGGTATCGGCAAAGTGCGTGTTGCCGCCGTCGATGATCACGTCGCCGGGGGACAGGAGCGGAATCAGTTTGTCGATGAACTCGTCGACCGCCGGTCCGGCCTTGACCAGCATCATCACCTTCCGCGGGGGAGCCAGGCTGCGGACCAATTCCTCGATGCTGTGGCAGCCCACAAACCGCTTGCCGGCGGCCCGGCCCTGCATGAACTGATCCACCTTCTCAACCGTGCGGTTGAACACCGCCACGCTAAAGCCGCGGCTTTCCACGTTCAGGGCCAGATTTTCGCCCATGACTGCCAAACCGATCAGACCGAAATCACAAAGTTCGCTCATCGCATCCTCCCCGTCACGCTGGATTGCGGCGTCTGGGCGCCACGTTCGGTAATGGAGACAGCCGCCGCTCGCCCCGCCCGAAGGACTTACCTGCTGTGCGTGCTGCCGTTGCCGGATTCTAACGGCCCGCGGTCCGCTCATCAATTAGGGGCGGAAGGGAGGAGCGGTCAGATTGGTCCGCACCGGGGCCGTTCGAGAAGCTCAGCTGGTTGCACGCCCGTGCGGACCGTCATTGTAGGCCGCTCGCGGAGCGAGCGGCCTACGATCCCTACCGCCGGGAGCGGTCGATCGTCTCCAGCAGCGGCGTCCGCATGCTGGAGTCGGTGACTTTGTCCGCTGCCGCTTCGGCTTGCTGCAGCGCCTTCTGGGCGTCCGCCCGTCGCCCGCAGGCCCGGCACTGGTCGCTCAGGTGAATGAAGGCGTACGCGCGGCTCATGGGGTCCGGAATCTGGCCGGCCAGTTGTTCCGCTTCCCGAAAGACGGTCTGGGCCGCGTCCGACTGGTCCATCTTGCTCAAGGTTGCGGCGGCGTGGGCCACGGCGTCGGCTCGCTTGCGTGCATCCTCCAGCGTTCGGGCGGCCTGAAGCGTTTGGTCTGCCAGGCCCTGGGCCCGGTCAGCCAGCGCCAGCTGGTGATAGGTCAAAGCGACCTCCAGGAGGGCGGCGATCTTGCCCTCCGGCCGCTGGATGCCTGCGGCGATCTCTTCGCAGTTCTTCAAGTAGCCGGTAGCGGCATCCTGGCCGTTGAGGTACTTGCCGTAGACGAAGGCCATTCGGGATAGCGCCGACACTTTGATCTCGTCTTCGGCGATCTGATCGGCCGCCTTGCTGGCCTCGCGCAGCAGACGCTTGGCCTCGCCGGCTTGCCCGGCCTTCCCCAGCGACTCGGCGACCCGGTTCAAGGCCAGCGTCTTGCCCTGGGCGTCGTCCATGCCCAGGGCGGCGTCGGCGGCGGCATTCAGGGATTGCTCCATCCCCAACAGATCGCCCGCTTTGTTCTGCTTGTCCGCCACGGTCAGCAGTTGGCTGACCCGCGCCGCCGGATCGGGTTCGGCCATCGCCTGGCGATATTGCGAGTCCAGCGAGGAGCCGGATTTCTTGGCTCCGCCGCCACATCCGGCCAACAACGGGAGGACGAGCAACAAGACGAACAACGCAATGCGGGATGAAGACATGGTCCTTCCTCAAAACACCAAGCGAATCGAGGTCATGCGGCGCACGGTCTCGGCCATCAAGGCGTCCTCGGCCGCTTCGTCCGCCGCCTCGTACGTGACGGAGAACCGCAGGAACGGCCCGGCGTCGTCCCAGGGGACGGTGACGATCGAGTGCTGCGTGATCAGGTGCTGGCTCGCCGCCTCGGCCGTCGGGAACTCCGGGCCGCCTGCCACGCCGCGCGGGGCCCGCGCGTACAGGAAATACGAGCCGCCGGGCATTCGGCAGGCAAATCCGCAGCGCGACATCACGTCCACCAGCTTGGTCATGCGGCGGCGATACTTTTCGCGGATCTGCTGCGGGATGGAATCGTCGTCCAGAGCCGTGATCGCCGCTTTCTGGATCGCGATGAACTGGCCCGAATCGGAGTTGTCCTTGACGTCGGCCAGCGCCTGGACGATCCGCTCGTGACCGCAGACCCAACCCAGTCGCCAGCCGATCATGTTAAAGCCCTTGGACAGCGAATGCACTTCGACGCCCACGTCCATCGCGCCCGGAACCGACAGGAAACTGAGGGGAGCCCCGGAGAACGTCAGCAGGATATGGGCCGCGTCTTGGACCACCACGACCTGGTTCTCTCGAGCAAACTCGACGACCTGCTCGTAAAACTCCCGCGTGGCCACCTTGCCGGTCGGGCTGTTGGGATAGTTCAGCACCAGCAATTTGGCGCGGCGGCGAACGTCGGACGGAATCGACGCCAAATCCGGCAGGAAGTCGTTTTCCGCCAGCAACGGCAGTTTGTACACGCTGCCGCCGTAGTATCGCGTGTGCGTCCCGGCGACGGGATAGCCCGGCACGGTCATCAGCGTCACGTCGCCCGGATTGATGAAGCAGGCCGGCAGCATGGCCAAGGCGGGCTTGGAGCCGATGCAGTGATTCACCTGCTTGACCGGGTCCAGAACGACGCCGAAATTCCGCTGCATGAACCGCGCCACGGCCTCTTTGAAGCCGGCGATGCCGTTGTCCGCATAGCCGCGGTTCTCCGGGCGGCCGATCTCGTCCGCCATCCGCTGGCGAACGTTCAGCGGGGCCATTTCGTCGTTCTCGCCGATGCCGAAATCCAGCAACTGCCGCTCCGGATGGTCGGCCAACGCTTTCCGCTTGGCGCGTTTGATCTTCTCGAATTTGTAGATATCCGTGCCTTTGCCGTAATTCACGCCGCCGATGCGGTCGGCAAACAGTTGTTGGAAATAGGGATCGCTCATAATCAATCGTTGTCCGGGATGATGACTTATCGAGAGAATTGGACCTCGGGTCGCGGAGCCGCTCCCCCCTGGAACGCCTCCGCCGAAACCCGCAAGACGGCAATAGCCTACCGCACCGGCTTGAACTCCGACAAGCCCACGTGCGGCTCACCGTTCCCAGATTGCGCTCTGCACCGCGCGGCGGATTTGCTCGCGGGCTTTGTCGTCGGTGGCGGAGAACATGCCGATGAAGGAGTAGATGCGCCCGTGGCGACAAAAGCAAACGGCTTCCTTGGTGACCTTGCGGCCGGCGACCTCGCCGGTGTAGATCAGCCGCTGGGCCTGCTCGCCGCTGATGGTCAGACTCTCGGCCGGGCCGCTGGCCTTCCAGCGATCGACGCGATACGAGGGCGCGGCGTGGTGCTGCGCCAAGTCCACGTCCGGACCGTCCGGCGCGCATTCGAGTTGCAGGATGGCGCCGGGTTCCGGACTGCTGACGCGGTATCGCACGAGGAACACCTGATCCTGCAACGGCCCCTCCGGCAGCACCGTGCTGGCCGTTTGAATCCAGCCCTCGGGAACCAGAAACCGCAGGCCTTCGGCGGCGTTGCGATAGATGGGCGAATCGCGCAGGATGGGAGCCTGGGGGCGGCTCTCGCAGCCGCTCAGCCCGGCCGCGAAGCACAAACCCGCGGTGGCGACGAGTGCGCCGACAGTCTTTCGTATCGCCCGGAGGAACTCTGGGAATCGTTTCAAGCAAAGCGTGCTGTGTTGCATGTTTTGATGATAAGTCCACACGGACGGGGGCGTCAACCTGCTTGCCGCGCCGGCGGTGCCGCGCCGGCGGGGCGGGGGCGCAAACGCTGGCTGTCGGTTGCGCCGCAGGTTATGGTAGAGTGAGTGGGCGGCGGTCGAGGCGTTGCCGACGAGCGGAGAAACGTGACTCTGGAAGAAGTCGGGTTTGTCCGACCAGCTGCGTTTCCGATCTTCGCGGGAGAAGCACAGGTGATTGGCGTCGTGCCCGTTCTGCCGACCTTGACTGCCCTGGCGCTGTTGCTGCCCGCCTTGCTGCTGTCGCTCCTGACGGGACTGGCCGCCTTGCGCCGGCCGGAGGTGGCCAAACAAGTTCTGCGGCTGGTGTGGCGGCAGAAGTTCGCGTTGTTGGTGCTGGCCCTCGGCGTGGTCGTGGTCCGCTGGACGACCGTCTGCTGGCCGCGGGCGGCCAACGACGAGGCTCGCGCGGCGATGCCCGCTGAGGCCGACTGGCCCATGGATCGCGGCGGCTTACAGCGGCGCGGTTGGGTACCGGGCGAGTCGAGTCCGGCCGCTGGCGGGCTGCATTGGTCGAGCGGAGGGGCCGGCGAGGCCTTTTGGGCTTCTCCCACAGTGGTCGGCGACCGCGTGTACTGCGTTTCGTCGCGTGGGGATCGAGGACTGATTTGCTGCTGGGACGCCGACACCGGACGGCGGCTGTGGAGTGCCGCTCCGGCGGGCTACCGGGCCACGTTCTCGTCACCGGTGATCTCCGGGCGGTACTTGCTGTGCGGCGAAGGTCTGCATCACGCCCGCCTGGCGCGCGTCGTCTGTCTGGATCTGGAGTCGCCCCGCGCGGGCCGTGTCCTGTGGACGTTTGCGACCAACGGCCACGTCGAGTGTACGCCGGTGGTCGCGGAGGATCGCGTGTATGTGGGAGCCGGCGACGACGGCGTCTACTGCCTGAGCCTGGATCCGTCGGTGAGCGACCGGGAACGGGTCGTCTGGCACGCGCCGGGGGACCGCTATCCCGATGCGGAGACCTCGCTGGCGGTTTGCGGAGATCGCGTGTTCGTCGGGCTTGGCCAGGGCGGCGAAGCGATCTGCCTGTTAGATGCTGCCACCGGCCGGGAGTTGGCGCGGCGGCCGATGCCGTATCCTGTCTTCAGTCCGCCCGCGGTCGAGGGCGGCCAGTTGTTTGTCGGCCTGGGCCGCGGAGACTATGTCCGGCCGGTCGCCGATCCGGCCGGCTGTGTGCGTTGTTTTGACTCGGCGACGCTGCGCGAGCGCTGGTCCTTTCCGCTGGGGGCCACGGTGCTGGGCGCGGTGGCGGTGACGGAGGAGCACGTGTTTGTTGGCTGTTGCGACGGGCACGTTTACTTGCTGGACCGCGCGGGCCGCCTGCTGCAGAAATGGAACGGCGGCTCGCCGATTCTGGCGGCGCCGGCGGTGACCGACCGTCTGGTGTACGTTGTGAATCAAGACGGAATGCTGGTGGCGTTGGATGCCCGCTGGCTGCAGCCTGTCTGGGAAAGGCGGCTGGGAGCGCCCGGACGGTACTTCAGCGCTCCGTCGGTCGCTCGCGGGCACGTGTACGCGGGCACGCCGGAGGACGGTTTGCAATGTCTCGGCGAGGCTCCGCCCCATGTCGGCGACGAGATTTGGCCCGGCGAGGGAGGCGGCGCCGGTGCGGCCGGATGTCGCGACGGCTCGCGAGTCCCGCTGGAGGCACGCATCCGCTGGCAATTTGATCGGCTGGGCAACGACGCAAGTCCGCTGGAAGCCACGGCCAGCGTCGCCGCGGCGGCGGGGACGATCGTGGTGCCGTTCCAAGCGGGAGCGGAGACGGGACTGGCAGCGATCCCCTGGGACGATCGGTCGGACGTGCGTCCGCGGTGGGTTCGTTCGACGCCGGCGATTGTCAAGCACTCGCCGGTGGTGGCCGGCGGGCGAGTGCTGGCGGTTTCCGGCCAGACGGGCGGCGCCACGCCACGTCTGGATGCGCTGGATCTGGCCACGGGCCACGAACAGTGGAGCCGCACGCTGCAAGCCCGCGATGCGGCGCTGACGGCGGCCAGCGATTGCGTGTTCGTCCAAGACGTGCCTGGCCGGCTGAGTTGCCTGGATCTGGATGGCGAGGTGCGGTGGACCTCGGAGGTGGGCTTGTTGCGGCACGGGCCCGATGCTTCGACGCCGCTGTTGGTGCTGGCCGTCCAGACGCCGCCGGGACTTGTGGCGTTCGACGCCCTCAGCGGTCAAACGCTGTGGACGCGCCCGCTTGCACGTCCGGCCGCGACGCCGCCCGCCGTACGGGGCCGCAGAGTCTATTTTGCGGACGAGGCCGGAATCCAAGTCCGTTCGCTGATCGACGGCTCGGAGTTGGGCCAGTTTCGCGGCGACGTGAGCGGTCCGCTGTACGTTGCACCCGATCGTTATGCGTACATTGATCTCGGTGGGAACTTGGTCCTGGGCGAATCGGCCGGCGGCACGGTCCTGGCGCAGCTGCCGGGGGCGGTTGCGGGAACGAATCCGTTGGTGGGATTCAACCGCATTCTGTTTTGCACGCCCGGCGGAATGACGGCCGCCGACTTGCAGGGCCGTGATCCAGGTCCGTTTGTGGAGTGCAGCCCGTTCCGCATCACGGCAGCGCCGGTGTTGCATGCGGGCCGCGTCTATCTGGGGATCGCCGGGCGGGGTCTGGTTTGTCTGGCGGGAGACGACGCCTCATGAAATCGCCACGATGGCTGTACCATCCGCGCGAGCCGTTGTCCGAGGCGCGTGACCCCGTGACGGCGCTGGGGGGCAAAGGAGCTGCGCTGCGGATGCTTTGCGCCGCGGGACTGCCGACACCGCCCTGCTTCACGATTGGGACCGAGGCCTGCCGGCAGTACCTGGCCGGCGGCCGCTGCTGGCCGGACGGCTTGTGGGAGCAGGTGGTCGAAGCCGTAGGTGAACTGGAGCGGAAAGTGGGGCGGCCGTTCTGCTCGGCGCCGCAGCCCCTGCTGCTGGCGGTCCGCAGCGGCGGGCCGGAGTCCATGCCGGGGATGCTGCTGACGCTGCTCAACTGCGGCCTGACTCAAGGGCTGGCGGAATCGCTGGCGGACGCCGGACTGTGGTCCGCCTACGTCCGCTTTGTGAGCGACTTTGCCGCAGCGACGGGCTTCGAGTTGCACGCGGGCTCGGATGAACTCCGCCCGCACGACGCCCGGCGCGGCTGTCTCGCGCTGCTGGAGCAATACGCATGCGTCTGCGGCCGGCCGTTTCCGCAGGACCCGTGGGACCTGTTGCAGCAGTGCATCTCGGCCGTGTTTGACTCCTGGTCCAGCGAGCGGGCGGCCACGTTCCGCCGCCTGCGTCAGTTGGATGATGCATCGGGCACGGCCGTAACCGTGCAGGCCATGCTGGCGGTCGAGGCGGCGGGAGTGCTGTTCTCGCACGATCCGCGGCAGCCGGGAGGCGAGGCGTTTGTGATCGAAGCCGTGCGCGGCCTCGGCGACCAGCTGGTTTCCGGCCACGCCCAGCCGCAGCGGTACGAGGTCGATCGCGCCGGGACGGTCCTTCCAGGCCGTCGCGCCGGCCCGGCACGCCTGGCCTTTGCGAACCGGTTGTCCGTGCAGGCAACAACGGAGCCCGGCGAGCCGATCCTGGATGCGTCGCAGTTGACAGAACTTTGCGCGCTGGCGGTGCGGGTCGAGTCGCTGTTGGGCGGTCCGGCCGACGTCGAATGGGGCTGGGCGGCCGGCCAGTTCTGGCTGTTCCAGGCTCGCCGGATGGATCAGCCGGACAGCGGCCAACGGCTGGCGGAGGTTCGCGCCGAGGAGTTGGAGCGTCTGGAGCGCTCGGCGCGCGAATACGGCACGCGGCTGTGGGTGCGGCACAATCTGGACGAGACGCTGCCCGCGCCGACGCCGTTGACCTGGGACCTGGTCCGCCGCTGGATGAGCGGCCGCGGCGGCTACGGGCGGTTGTACCGCGGCTTGGGCTACGCGCCGTCGCGGCGGGTCTGCGAGCACGGTTTTCTGGAGTTGGTGGCAGGCCGGATTTATGCCGACCCCGACCGGTTGGCGGAGATCTTCGGCGCGGGATGGCCCGTGGGATATGATGTGAACGCCTTGCAGCGGTCCCCGCAGCTGATTGAACGCGGTCCGACCAGCCTGGCGCCGGAACGGGCGGACCCCTGGCTGCTGTTCCGGTTGCCGGTGCTGTTGTGGACCGTCTGGCGCGGGTCCCGGCGGGTGAAGCGCGAGTCGGTTCGAGTTGCGGAACGATTTGAGCAGCGGGCGCTGCCCACGTACCTGACTTACGTGCGGCAGCAGCGGCAGGCGGACTTGACGCCTCTGTCCGACGCCGAACTTGCGGCGTTGCTGGAGGAACGCTGTGCGCGGGTCCTGGACGAGTTCGCCGCCGAATGGCTGCGTCCGGCCTTCTTTGCCGCCCTGGCCATGCGCGCGTTGGAGAGCCGGCTGGTCCGCCTGATGGGCGCGGAGGAAGGCGGCCGCGGGGCGCGCGATTTGGTGCGAGGGCTGGCCGAGCCGCCTACGGCTGCCTGCCAGGCCGCCCTGTATCGCCTCGCCCAAGGGCAGCTCAGCGTCGCGCAGTTCCTGCAGGAATTCGGCCATCGAGGCCCCGGCGAGATGGAGTTGGCCGCGCCCCGCTGGCGTGAGATTCCAAATCAGTTGCAGCGTCTGGCAGCCTGGCTCCGCGACACCAAGGCGGCGGATCCGGAAACGCTGCGGCAACGGGCAGCCGAAGAGCGCGAGCGAGCCTGGCGATCGCTGGCTGAGCGTCTGGCCGATCACGGCGCGTCGAGTTTCATCCCCGTGGTCGAACGCGAGGCGCGACAGGCGCAGCAGCTGTTGCCGTATCGCGAATCGGCCCGGCATACGTTCCTGCTGGGCTACGAACTGATCCGCCAGGCCGTTCGGGAAATCGGTCGTCGCCGAAAACTGGGCGAGGACGTGTTCTTTCTGCGATACGACGAATTGTCCGCGTTGCAGTTTTCGCGCGAAGGGATTCGCCAGCGGCGGCAGCGTTGGCAACTGGTCCAGCGTTTGGCTGTTCCGGAGACGGTCGATCCTGGACACTTGGAAGCCCTCGACGCCGCCCCACCGCAACCGGCGACTGCGGGCGTCAGGATGGAAGCGACGGTGATTTCGGCCGGCACGGCTCGCGGGCCGGTGCGCATCTGGACGGCGGCCAGATCGGCGTACGACATGCCCGCCGGCTCGGTGCTGGTTTGCCCATCGTTGGATACCGGCCTGACGCCATTGCTGCTGCGGGCGGTCGCCGTGGTCGTGGAGCGCGGCGGCCTGCTGTCGCACGGCGCCATCGTCGCGCGGCAACTCGGCATCCCCGCGGTGGTGCTGGCCGGTGCCGGGCAGTTGCTTCGTGACGGCCAAGTCGTCGTGGTGGACGGCGACCGCGGTTGCCTCGTCTGCGAGGGGGAATCCGCGCCATGAGTGACCTTTGGCGAGATACGTGTTGTCGTCTGGGCGACGCCCTGTTGGGTTGGCTGCTGTGGCTGCCTCGCGATGCGGCGCTGGTCCTGCTGGCGGTTCTTTCGGCCCTCGTTGCCGTCGGACTCCGCCGGCTCGTGACGGACCAGACGCTGTTGCGACGCGTTCGCCAAGACCAGCGGCGACTCAAGCAACTGATCCGCGACGCGCGTCTCCGTAACGATGAACCCGCGCGGGTTCGATACCGGCGCACGGCTGGAGCGGTTGCCCTGCTGCGGGCGCGGCAGGAGGCTCGCACGCTGCTGGTCTCGCTGCTGACGTGGGCGATACTGCTGACTTGGGCTGCCCAGCGGTTTCACTATCTGCCGCCGGCGCCGCAGGAACCCGTGGAGTTCGTGGCTTGGCTGCCGGCCACCGCCGCCAGCTCGGTCGTGCATCTCGTCCCTTGTTCGGGACTGCACAGTCAGGGAGGCTGGGTCCGAGAAATCATACCGGCAGAGCGCGGCGGCAGCCCGCGAGGGACGGCGACCTGGCTGCTGCAGGCGGCCACTGGCGGCGAGTACTTGTTGACGCTTCGGTTTCGCGACCGGTCCTTCGACCATCTTGTCCTGATCGGCCAAAACCGCTCCGCTCCCACGGGACAGACCCACGGCGGCGACGTCGAGACGCAGATACGTTTGCGCGAATATCGGCCGTTTGGCATCGCCGCGGGCGATTGGCTGCCTCCGTGGCTGCTGGGCTACATGGTCCTGGTCCTGATCGCGTACCCGCTGTTGGCAAAGATGCCTCGCATTGTCGCTTGTCGAGGCAGACGCGCCTGTTGACGGCAGAAACCCGGAATCGGGACTTCGCCTCGCTCCAAGGCATGACCCAGTTGACTTCTTTGGGGTTCCGAGCAAGAAGGTATCGAGACACCACTACGTCAAGGAACATTCCGGGGGAAATGTCTGGTGCCGAATCTCGCGGGAGAATGACGAGAAGCATCAGATTAACCTGAAACCAGGACGCCGAATCGATGATTACCGAGCCGGTCGACAGTCGTGGCAGTTCGCGGCGAGGCCGAAAACTCTCCGGGAGCCGTTCCAGGCTTGCGGCCTCTCATTTTCTCGGCAGTGATCGCATTCGGTTGGTCGCCGTACTCGCTTGTAGGCATAGATCCAGCTGCGTTATACTACTCAACGGACGAGCAACGGCGAGGGGAATCGGACGAGGCATTCCGTTCCGCTCCGTGTCCGCGGTCGCTCCACCGGCGTAGACGGATCGCAATCGCGTCAACATGCGGCTCCGTTCTTCGGAGCGTCAGCTCAGGCTGAATCTATCGAAAAGGGCCAGAACCATGAACCGATTTACCCGAGCTTTTGCCACAGCAGTTCTTGCGATCTCCTGGGCCGAAGTCCCTGCGGCCGAATTCTACGTCTCGCCGGCAGGCAACGACGCCAATCCGGGCACCCAGGCCGGGCCTTTCGCGACGCTGGAGCGGGCACGCGACGAGGTGCGCAAGCTGACGCAAGCAGGACCGCTGACTCAGCCGGTTACGGTTCTCGTCCGCGGCGGCACGTACCGCCTCGGCGCGAGCTTGGTGCTGGGCGCGCAGGATTCCGGCACGGAAGCCGCGCCCGTCGTGTGGCAGGCGGCGGCGGGCGAGGAGGTCCGTCTGTGCGGCGGGGCGGCCCTGTCTCCCGACGCCTTTCAACCTGTCCGCGACGAAAAGGTGTTGTCGCGTCTCGATTCGACCTCGCGCGGCAAGGTCCTGCAGGCCGACCTGGCGGGGACCGGAGTCAAGGACCTGGGCAGCTATCCCGACAGCTTTCGCGGCGCGCCGGCGGTGCCGGAGTTGTTCTTCAACGACCAACGCATGACGCCCGCCCGCTGGCCGAACGAAGGCTGGGCGACGATCGCCAAGATCGTCGAGTCGGGCTCCGTCCCGCGTTCGGGCGACGCGTCGCCGCGACCCGGCAGCTTTGAATACAACGGCGACCGGCCGGCCCGCTGGAACGTCGAGGCCGGCGTGTGGCTGTTGGGTTACTGGTGTTTCGACTGGTACGAAGAAACGATCAAGGTCAAGGCCATCGACGTGGACAAGCGCCAGATCACGTTGGGCCGGCCCACCCTGTACGGCATCCGTCAGGGCAATCCCGCGCCGCGCCGGTATCGAGCGTTGAACCTGTTGGAGGAGTTGGACCAGCCGGGCGAATTCTTCCTCGACCACGCTGCCGGCCGGCTCTTCTTCTGGCCGCCGGGCGAATTGGCGGGCGCCCGCGTCGTTCTGTCGGCGTTGAAGACGCCTTTGGTCTCGCTGCACGACGCTTCGCACGTGACGTGGCGCGGGTTCATTGTGGAAGCGTCCCTGGGCCACGGCATCGAGGTGTCCGGCGGCAACGGCAACCGGATTGAGGCGTGTGAAATCCGCAACACTCGCCAGCTGGGCATTTCTGTCACCGGCGGCGCGGGGCATCGCGTCGAAGGCTGCCGCATCCACGACACGGGCACGGGCGGCCTGGTCCTGGAGGGCGGCGACCGCAGGACGCTTGCGGCGGCCGGCCACCAGGCCGTGAACAACCGCATCGGGCGGTTCTCGCAGCATCAGCTCACGTATGCCAGCGGCATCCGGTTGGGCGGCGTCGGCAATCGCGCGGCCCACAATCTGCTGTACGAAGCGCCGCACATGGCGGTCGGGATCGGGGGCAACGACCACGTGTTTGAATACAACATCGTGCGGGACGTGTGCACCGCCTCCGACGACGCCGGCGCGCTGTACAAAGGCCGCAATCCTTCCTGCCGCGGGAACGTCATCCGCTATAACTTCTGGAGCGACATCGGCAGCCCGCTGGGCCACGGCACGGCGGCGGTCTACTTTGACGACGGCGACGGCGGCGATACGGTGTTCGGCAACATCTTCGTGCGTTGCGGCCATCCGGGCCGCGGCAGCTTTGGAACGGTGTTTTCGCACGGCGGCCACGACAATACGGCGGAAAACAATATCTTCATCGAATGCCGGCGCCCGCTCGGCTCGGCGCCGTGGAACGATAAACGCTGGAAGGAAGCCGTAGACGGCGGGCAAGGCTGCCAATGGCAGACGCGATTGCTGCAGGAAGTGGACATCACCCGGCCGCCGTACACGACGCGTTATCCGAGTCTGGTCGGCTTTATGAACCCGCAGCCCGGCCAGGTGCGCGTGAACCACGCGAAAAACAACGTGCTAGTGCGCTGCGAGCAGGTCAGCAGCGGCAACTGGAAATTTGCGGAGGAGGAGATCTGGGCGACCGACGCCGATCCGGGGTTCGTGGATGCGGACAAGGGGAATTTCCTGCTGCGTCCCGACGCCGAAGTGTTCCGGCGGCTTCCCGGCTTCCAGCCCATCCCCTTCGATAAGATCGGGCCGCAGCCAAGATGACGCGTGAGCGGCACGGCGCTAGCTGCCGGTCTTGCGGCGAATTCGGGACCGGTGGCTAGCGCCGTTCCGCTTCCGATCTTCTCCAACCGTGCTAGAGCCCGGAAGCGAAAGGAGACGACCATGTTGACGCCGGAAACACGAAATCGGGATTTCCCCACGCTGCAAGACATGGTCTATCTGAATACGGCGGCAGAGGGCATTCCTCCGCGGTGTGTGCGCGAGGCGCTGCTGCAGTACGGTGCGGACAAGCAGACCGGCATGGACGGCCGCGAGCCCCATTTCCGAGAGTTGGAGGCGGCCAAGGCACTCGTGGCCGAGTTCTACGGACTGACGGCGGCCGAGGTCGCCATCTGCTCGTGCGCTTCCGAAGCCTTTAACCTGGCCGCTCTGGCCTTGCAGCTTCAGCCGGGCGACGAAGTCGTTGTCAACAATCTTGACTTCCCTGCCGGCGTCACGCCCTGGCTGCAGTCCAGTTGTCGAGCCACGGTGCGCGTGTGGCGGTCCGTGGACGGTGCCCTCCGCGTCGAGGACCTGGTCGGGCTGCTGTCGCCCCGGACCCGGTTGGTGACGGCCTCGCTGGTCAGCTTCTTCAACGGATTCGTCTTGCCGCTGGGCGAAACGGTCGCCGCGGTTCGCCGGCACTCGCCTGCCCTGGTCGCGGTGGATGTGACGCAGGCTTTGGGCCGCATCCCGCTGGACCTGGCCGATGCCGATCTGATCATCAGCAGCAGCCACAAGTGGATTCTGGCGACGCACGGCGGGGGGCTGGTCGGTGTGCCGCACCGGGTCGCGGACCGTTGGACCGTTCCGGCGGGAGGCTGGTTTCATCTGCAGGACGCCTTTGGAGCGGAGCGGTTTGAACGCGCGGTCAGCCAACCGGGAGCGCCGAGTTTCGCCGTGGGGATGCCGAATTTTGCAGCCGTCTATGCCATCCGAGCGGCCCTGGAGTACCTGCGCGGCGTCGGCGTCGCGCAGATTCACGCCGCGGCCCAGCCGCTGGTCGAACAGTGCCGCCGCGAACTGCAGGGGCTCCCGATCGAAATGCTGACGCCGGCCAACGAACCGCTCGCGGGAATCCTGGCCTTCCGCCATCCGCGAGCTGCCGAGATTCATCAGTATTTGCACCAGCGGAACATCCACCTCATGTCCCACGCCGGGCGGCTGCGTATCGCC
The DNA here is from genome assembly GCA_012515235.1 of Candidatus Anammoximicrobium sp. Taxonomy (GTDB): domain Bacteria; phylum Planctomycetota; class Planctomycetia; order Pirellulales; family Pirellulaceae; genus Anammoximicrobium. The sequence goes on along the minus strand of JAAYYU010000027.1, from coordinate 87,686 downwards.
CTTCACGGGTACAACACGGCCGACGACGTGCAAACCTTGCTCCGCGAACTGCGAACGGCGTTGAAGCAGGTCTGAGCGAACCGTCGCGGCGCTGTCGCGGGTGAGTCCGTTCGGGATTCTCCCCTTCCGCAACTCGAGTCTCGTCTTACGGCTACTTGTAAGCCGTCCCTCCAGGCGGCACAATGATCGCACGCTTTTCGACTTGGCTTCGCCCGTTTCCTTGAACCAGCAAAGGATGATTTCCATGACCGACAACCCGACCGTGATCTTGTCCGGTTTTGCCGATGAAGCTGCGAACCAGAAGACTGCCGAGCAACAGTTCGCGGCCTTTGCCGCCCTGGGGTTGCAGTACTACACGGTTCGCTTCATCGATGCGGGTCAAGGCGTCAAGAACGTCATGGCGCTCACGAAAGCGGAAATCGCCAAGATCCGGCATCTGCAGGACGAGTACGGCCTGAACGTGTCCTCGATCGGATCGCCGATCGGCAAAGTCAAACTGTTGGACGTGGACGACGGGACTCACAACCGGTTCGTCCCTTTCAAGAAGTATCTGGCGCAGGAAGTCCAGCAAGCCTGCGAGTTGGCCCATGCGTTTGAGACGAAGTTGATCCGCGGATTCTCCTTTTACCATCCGAGGGGCACCGACCCGCGGGAGCATCTGCCGCAGGTGGTGGAGCAGTTGGGCAAGATCGCCGAAGCGTGCCACCGCAGCGATTTGATCTTCGGCCTGGAATTGGAAGCCAACCTCGTGGGCCAGAGCGGCAGTCTGCTGGCCGAGATCCATCGCCAGGTGAATCATCCGGCGTTGATGCTGATCTTCGACGGAGCCAATATCGTGACCCTGGGCTGCTCGGCGGACGAATGCCTCCAGCAGTTTCGCGAGATGAAGGCCGGTTTGGGCTGGCTGCACATCAAGGACTACCGCCATCCGCATCCCGCCCAAAAGACCGACCATGTCGACGAGGAAGCACTGAAGAACTTCGTGCCGGCGGACCGCGGCGACACGGGCCACGAGGCGATCCTCCGCGACCTGCGCGGCGCGATTCCCAAGCTGGAGAAGAAGCTCAAGAAACGCGGCGTGCCCGGCGTGTTTTTGGACCTGGAGCCGCACGTCAAGGGCGGCGGCCAGTTCGGCGGTTTCAGCGGCCCGGACGGCTTCGGCGTCGCGCTGCGCGCCCTCTGCCGGACCCTGGACTTCGTCGGAATCGGCTACCACCTCCGCGACTTCGACGACGTCAAAGCCGCCCGCGGGTTCTAGGGGCGGGTGACGATAAGGGGACCGGGGTCTTTTCAAGAGAGGCCCCCTGTCCCCTGGTATGTAGCCCCTGAAATACAAAAACAAGAAAGAAAAGGCCGTTCTAGCTTTGCCTGTGGGAATAGGTTCGCTTTGTTTCCTCCAAGAGAACGGCTAGAATCTCGTCTTTCGCGTAACGCGATTGAGGCAAAGAATTTCTTCCGCCTCATCACCGGCGGGCAACGTAGCGCACGTCTCATGCTGCAGTCTTGGTGAGGCGGGTGCATACGCGGGCATCGGGCCTGGATGCCCACCAGCGCAAACGCCCCTGGGAAAGCCGCTTGTACCGGGTTTCACAAGACACCCTTTCCAAGTGCGTTAGAGAGCTGGTTACCAGCGCCCGGTGACTTCACCGGGCGTGCATGAGGTACTTCCATTCTACTCGTTTCGAGTTGGATGCGCCACCGACCAACTTCGGATTTCGACGGCCGCGTTCCCTCTGCACGACGGGTGTCCAAATAAGAACGGGCTGCGCCGTAAGGCCCGTCGTCCGGCTACTACTAGAGGACTTTATCTGACGGCGACTTGAGATACCGCCCCAGGACGACCCGAAGGTCCCACCTTAGTTTCCTCCGAGATCCGGAGGTCAGAGGCTGAAGTCCGTCCTGCGAACCACCGACTGACGTCTCTTTGAAGCAGGCGTGCCCGTCTCAATTGGCCGGCTTGGCGGCGACGAGTTGCCCGGCCTTCAGTTTTTCCAGCACGGGCTTGATGGCAGAAGCGGGCAAGGCATAGCTGGCGACGCGGCTGGCACGGGCGATGTTGATGCCCACGACTTTGCCGTCCAGATCGACCAACGGTCCCCCGCATTGGTTCGGCAGCAGGACCGTGTCGTGCTGCAAGGCCAGGGGAAATCCCGTCCGCCGCTTGCTGAGCCGGCCGCCGACTTCTTCCTGGAACATCTCGCCGTTGGCGATTTCCGTCAGGTCCCGCAACTCGACGTCGGCCGTCACACCTTGCCCGCCGCGCAGCACCTGCAGGCGAACGGTGTCGCCGGAGCGACGGCCGCGAATCGTCTGGATCAAACCGTACCGGCTCTCGACTGGTTTTCCGTCTAGTTGCGTGATCACGTCGTTCGGTTTCAGGCCGGCTTTCGCCGCTCCGCTGCGGGGCATGACTTCGCGGATCACCGGCCCCTGATCCCCCTCCTCGATGATCACGCCCAACGCCGGCTGACGCCGCTCGATCTGCCGTGGCGCAACGCTGACCACGCCGATGCAAAGGGGCACGCTCTCCAAACCTGCCGTGGCCAGCCAACTGCCGACCGGCGGCGGTTCGGCGTCGCTCCAGCGGATCGCCGGCAAGGCGTCCGCGGCAATCTTCAACAGGGCCAAGTCGCACTCGTCGTTGACGCCGACAAGCTGAGCTTCCAGTTGCCGGCCATCGAACAAATGGCAAACGAGCCTGCCCGTCAACTCGCTGGCTTTTGTCAGGACCAAGCCGTCGGACGCGACGATGGTTCCCAACGCCGCCCGCCGGCCGTCGCACAGGACCCGGACGGTGCTCTGCGCCGGAGCGACCACGACCTCGCGAAAAGCATTCTTGACGACGTACGCGTCGCGTTCGGTCGCGTGGCCGGCTGAGGAGACGGCAGACCACAAAAGGACCGCGTTCCAGGCTGCCGCCGGCCAAGTCCTCGCTGCGAATCGGTTGACCGTTCTCATGTCCACTGTCCTCCCTTCCAGGCCTTCCTGGCAATCGCCTCGCCCCCGTTCGTTCGCCGCGCCCCCAGCTGTCCAAGATCAACGTCGCGGTTTTCTCGTAGAGTGAACTGCCGTCCGCTCGGGCGGAATGAACTCCGCCCTACGAAATGGTTCCCGGACAGCGGCTACCCATCGCGTTCGCCGAGCACGGCGTCCAGCTGGATGCGTTTGCCGTTTCGCCGGACTTCCAAGGTCACTTTTTCGCCCGGCCGGCACTCTCCAACCCGCGTCTGCAAGGCGGCGAAATCGGTGATGCTCTGGCCGTTGTATTTGACGATCACATCGCCGGACTGGACGCCGGCCTTTTCCGCCGGCGTGCCTGGGATCACGCGTGCGATCCTGGCTTCCTTCGAGTCCGGCTCGCCTTGAACCCCCAGGTACGGACCGATGCCGAGGAAGTGCCCCCAAGCGTCGCCTTTGACCAGCCGATCCCAGGATTCACGATACGCGGCGATCGGCACGTGCAGATTCGCCGTCATGAATCGCCCGATGCGGCTGTTGACGCCCAAGACATGGCCCTCCATATCGAATAGCGGTCCCCCGGAATCCCCGCCCACCAACGTGCAATCCGTGGTGATCGCAGACTTGTCTCGCAACAGCACGCGGCCGATCCGAACGACGGGCTTCCGGCCCTCCTCGAATCCGCCCGGATGCCCGACGGCCAGACACCACTGCCCGACCTTCCCCGCATCCGACTTGGCCAGTTCCGCGCGCGGCCAAGGCCCCGGTTTGTCGATCTTCATCAAGCCGGCATCGAGCGTGCGGTACACCCCAAGGGACTTGCCGGGAACCTGTCGTCCATCGCACAAGATCACGGTTGCCTTGCGGTTCGGCGAGCCCGCCACGTGCGCTGCGGTCAAGACATAACCGTCCTCGCTAATGATGACTCCGCTGCCGTGCGACGAACCAATCACGATTCCCACGGTACACGAGGCTACCTTGTCGCACAGCTGCCGCTGATGCTCCTGCATCGACCGCAACTCCGCCAGCGTCGCGGGCTGGCCGCCATCAAAGATCTTCTTCAATGCCGGCGATGCAATCGCCATGGTTACCGTCTCGGAGCGGACGCTGCCTACACAGACAAACAACAACAAACCGCAGCATGTCATCACCGACCCCAACCATCGGCTGCCTTTGCAGCGACGCCGGGTTCCCGAATCATGGCTCATAGCGATTTCCATCAGGTCGTTGCGGACCAAAGACGCTGCAGATACCTTGACGCCAAAGTTCGATCAAGTTGCCTCTGCAGTCCCCACTTGGCTTGCCAAGAACCAAGCCCGGACGGTGACAACGAGAATAAACTAGGCAGATTGCGCAGTATATCCAAATGGATACACAATTGCATCCGGTTTGTAAACAGTTAGTGACATTTTAGGTGGCCGCGATGGGTTCTCAAGTCGCTGATTCTCCGTTTTCGACGCCGATGTAGAGGGGAGAGCGGTGCAGAAGCTGATCTTTGGATGCGGCTATCTTGGACTTCGCGTCGCCGATCGCTGGGCCGCGGCGGGCATTCCGGTGTGCGCCGTAACGCGTGACCGGGACAAGGGTTCCGCGCTGCGGTCGCGAGGCATCGAACCGCTCGTCGCGGACATCATGTCGCCGGACTCCCTGCGCCGACTGCCCGTTGCAGATACGGTCTTGTTCGCCGTGGGCCACGATCGCCGCTGCGGACATTCGATCCGGCAGTTGTACGTCGACGGTTTGAAAAACGTGCTGGAGCATCTGCCGCAAGGCATCGGCCGCTTGATCTACATCAGTTCGACCGGTGTCTTTGGCCAGTCGGATGGCAGTTGGGTGGACGAGGAGTCCCCCTGCGAGCCCACGCGGGAGGGCGGCCGAGCGTGCCGAGAGGCGGAACTAGTCCTGCAGCGACACCCGCTTGGCAGACAAGCCGCCATCCTGCGCCTGGCTGGCCTGTACGGGCCAGGACGCATCCCGCGAGTCAGGCAACTACTGGACGGTCTGCCCATTGACGCGCCCAGCGAGGGCTATCTGAACCTGATCCACGTGGACGATGCGGCCCGTGTTGTGATCGCCGCCGACGAGAAGGCCCCGTTGCCCAGCCTGTACTGTGTGTCGGACGGCCATCCCGTACTGCGGCGGGATTACTTCCGTCAACTGGCGGCAGGGCTGGGCGCCGTCGAACCGCAGTTCCGAGAACCGCAGCCGGATTCGCCGGCCCGGTTGCGCGCCAGCGCCAGCAAACGCGTCAGCAACCGGCGACTGCTCAGCCAACTGGGCTGCCAGCTGCAATATCCTTCCTATCGGGAAGGGCTGGCGGCGATCGTCAGGACGGCTTCTGCTCCGACAGACACCATGCGAGCCGGCCGAGCAAGCGGAAATAGACCATCATGACGGCCACGGCTGCAGCGGCTCCCAAGCCTGTGAGGAAAAAACCGCCGCTGGCCATCCAGCGTGCCAGCACCAGCAGGGCCAAGCCCAGACCGGCGGAGATCAGGTAGAACTTGCCCCACCAGTGCCGCGAGGTCTGCAGCGTGCCCCAGACCGCGGGTGAGGCGATGGCAAAGCAAGACCCTTCCGTCACCATCGAAATCAAGAAGACCGGAAACAACGCAAGCGTGCTGATCGCGCCCCCGTACACCGCAGACAGAACCTTGCCGCCCAAGCACATCAAGGTCCCACCCAGAAACAGGCCGGGGAGCGCCGCCGCCAGCAGTCCGTTGACCACGTAGAATGCGTCCAGCATCCAATCGGTGAGTTCGATTCCGGGCCAATGTTCGGGCTTGTCGTAGCCGTTGGCGGTGTCCTGCAGAATCGCCAAAAAACAGGCCGACGCGATCGCCACCATCGCCAACCCCAGCAAGGACGCGCCCAGGGTCATCAGCAAGGCGCCCATCTGGGCGATGCCGGGTCCGGAACTGAGTTTGATGATCCACTTGAGCAAGGCCACGTCTGCGTGCAGCATCAGCGTCAACATCAGCCACCTGAGCACCGCATCGACGTCGAAGAGGAACGAAACCAGGCCCGTGACGAAAGGCCGGTCGGGTAAACGCGGTGTGGCGCGCTCGACTTCTTCCACTTCGGCCGCGGCCTTGGCCAGCACCTGCCGGGCCTGGTCTGCGATCACGTCTTGATGGCCGCCGGGCCGAGCCGGACCGGTGGCGGGCCCGTCGCTTGCCGCGTCTCCGATGCCTGCCGCCGAAACATAGACGGTCGAAAGCCGCTCGACGGGTTCGCTCAACTGGAGACCATCGTCATCGTCCTCGACCAGCACCGGCGTCTTCGTCTGCGGCTTGGGCGGTTTCACCTTGTTTTTCGAGTGACAATCGGGGCAAGTCACCTCCTGGCCGATCTGCTCCGGGCGAGCATACAACCGGGTCCGGCACAGCCGGCATTCAAAGCCGAATTCCTGCGGCGAAGCGGCGGTCGGCGGCGGAGGCTCGGCGACGGGGACGTCGGCGGGCCGCTTGGACGCTTCCGCCGTCGGGCCCGCGCGGCGGGCCGGAGTCGCCGCCGGAGCGACGGGCGGCGCGGCCGCAGACGGCAAGCCAGACGGAACGGCTTTGTCCCTGGCGGAGTCCGCTGCAGGTGGACCTGGCGGATTGGCGTCGTGGCCGGACGGAGCGGGTGCGGCAACTGGCTGCGCGTCGTGGCCCGCCGACGTCGGCGCCACAACCTGGGCGTTGCAGCGCGCGCACCGGCACCTCTGTCCGGCCTGGCCGGGCGGCACTTTCATCCGGCCGCCGCATGACGGACAAGTAAAACGGATCGACGGACTTTGCTGCCCCGACACCCAACCGCGCCTTTCCACAAAAAAAGCCGGTCCAATGCCATCGCATGGGGCCGGCTTTGTTGCATGTCACCGCCGTCAGCCGTCTGTCAGCAAGATGCACCGCGCCAAGTCGCAGACGCCGAAGACCCTGTCAAGGCAGCCATGCCTCCCGTTGGGGGCCGTCCCCGGAGCGCGCCGCTAGGCCAACCACGAACCTGGTGTGGTGACAAAGCCATCGCCGCCCGTCTCCGCCGGCATCAGCCAGGTCGTGGGCGGAGCGATGCCTTTGGTCTCCCACCAAGGGTACTCTCCGTACGTCTTAAGTTCCAGCCAGAGCACGATGCACGCCACGACGATGGCAAAGAAAGACAGTACCAGCATCATCGTGTAGATGTTGGCGCGTGGCTTCTGCTCGATGGGCGTACTAGCTAGTTCTGGTCCGGCTGAGTTTTGTTGCGACACGATCGCTTACCTTAATCAGGCCTCGTTGAGATTTATCGTCCACTTGTGCGACAGCTCGATCGGGGTCCGTCTTGAGCACCACCGCCGAACCCAGATAGTTGTTATCCCGGAACACTTGCACGGTGTGTCCCACGCGCAGGCCGTCGTCGGAGCCCAGGGACACCTCGATCAGATTCTTGTCGCCCACCGCTGTGACGATGCCGTCCAGCGGCGGCGCAATCGCTTCGACCGGGATGTTGGGATTCACGCCCAGCACGTCGGTCACGCGCTTGTACTTGCTGATATCATCGATCAGCTGCCTCTGGCGTTCCTCCAGATTCCGCTTGATTCCGTCCGCCTCGTGCAGTCGATCCGTGAGTTCCACGGTGCGCTGGAAGTACTTGTCTCGTTCCCCTTGAGCCCCCACGATCTCGTCGCGCAGCTTCAGGACTTCGGCCACCAGCTCTTTGAGCCGCGTTTCCGCCGCGTTCAGGGCTGCCGTCGCCTCGGTTTGCGCCGACTGCAGACCCGCCAGCTCGGCCTCTTTCGCGGACAACCGCTGCTGAGCCTCGGCCAGCTTGGTCTCCGCCGCACTCAACGCACTGCGGCGCGCCGCCATCTCGACCGCCAACTGGTTCTTCAACGAGTCGAGTTCGGCACGCAGGCCCTTGTTCGTCTCGACCTGAGCCTGCAGTTGTTGCTTCAGACCCAAGGGAGCCTTGTCGGTCGCCGTGGGGTTGTCGACCAGCACCTTCCAGTTCCGATGAGTGGCGAACACCACGACGGAAAAGCCCATAAACAGGATGCTCATGATGAAAATAAGCACCGTGAAAACTTTGCCGAGCAGTGTCATTGACCTTCTCCCTACAACGACTCCCCGAACCGGATAATCAAGACTAGTATAGTTCTAGGTAAAACGCAGTGTCAACGAAACGATCAGAAACTAGAAAACACGGGCAAAATAGATAGCCTGGTCCTTATTTACCGAAGAATCGTCGAAATCCCCCCTGATCGCTCGCCCGTCTGACTACTGCTAATATCGACCCGTCCGCCCGGCTTTATTCCTGCTAAGCCGCGTTGCCAGCCCGAAAAGGGCAAGCGCCAGGCAGAACGAAGCGCACAGCCCGGCAGGAAGATCACCCATCCGGCCGTAGCAGGTAAGGCGGCCGTCCGGCTTGACTTCTGCATACAGGACAGATTCTCTCCGCCGTGGACCCCGCTGCTGAACCTTGCCGTCGCTGTCCACATAGGCGGAGATTCCCGTGTTGGCAGCGACGATCATGGGGAGCCGGTGCTCGATGGCGCGAAATACACAGCAGGCCAGTTGCAGGTCCAGGATATTCGAGCCCCAGAACCAGCCGTCGTTGGTGACGTTGACAAGTAAATCGGGCAGGCGATTGGACTTGCGCAAAGTTTGTACGTGCTCTCGAATCAAGTGCGGGACGGTGCTCTCGAAACAGATGCTGGGCGACAATCGCCACTCGCTAACGCGGAAGCACTGAGGCGCCTCGCCAGGGGCCAGCCCCTGGGCCATCGGCGTGAGGCGATAAAGGAAAGGAAATGCGTCACCCCACGGAAGGTACTCGCCGAACATCACGCGGTGCATCTTGTAGTAGCGGCCCGTCAACTGGCCATCAGGACGGATGCACAACGCCGAGTTGTAACGCCGCGCATCGCCGGCACTCAACAGAAGCGTGTCCGTGCCGACGACCAAGTGAACGCCTCCCGAGTTGGCGTTCTGGCGCGGGCCGCGTGCCGCGTTCAAACGCCGGGCCACGTCTTCGACTTTGTACGAGAACGACAAGGCTTGCATCCGCACTCGCTGACGATATTCCTCGGCAAGCAGTGGCGCGTCCGCCGGTACTTCGATCGGCCCGGCGACAAGGATTTCCCCCGCTCCGCCGGTGAACATGGACTCTGGCCAAACGACCAGTTGGACGTCCGGGTGTTGGGCGACGGCTTGCTCGCTCAACTCCCGATACCGCAGGAAATTGCCGCGTTCCCGCTCGGCGTTAAACTCAAAGATCGTATCGAAGGAGCCCTGAATCAGGGCCACGCGCAACGGCTGGCGCGGTGCCGGCGAGCGGCTGGAAACGCGCAGTTGGTGCTGGCCATAACCGATCGCTCCAGCCAACGCGAGCAGAGCCGGCAACAGCGGCCAGACCGACCACCGCGAGCCGGTCGGCGGATGTTGGCCGCAAGCGACCGGCAGCGTCCGAGCCATACACGCGGCCACCAGCATGACCAGAAAGCTGACGCCGTACGCGCCACCTACGTCGGCCATCTGCAACAGCGTCGTCCACGATACCTGGGTATGCCCCAGCAAGGCCATCGAAAACCCTGTGATGGCGTGGCCGCGCACCAACTCCAATCCTGTCCAGACGACAGGGGCGGCCAAGATGACGGACAGCCGCCAACGATGGACGGCAATCCGCGCCAGCGCCACAAACAGCAGCGGATAAACTGCCATGTAAGCCGCCAGCGCCACCCAGCCCAGATACAGCGCTGGATGGGCCAGCCGAATTCCCTGCAACAGCACGAGCCAGTGCAGAAAGACGGTCAGGGCAAGGGTTACGTAGGGCCGGCGGCCAGGCAACGGCTCAGGCCGGACAAGCATCAGCCAGCCGACCGGGGCAACCCAGGCCAGCGGCCACCAGCCCAGCGGCGGAAAGGAAGCCCACAACAGCAGCCCGCTCAGCAACGACAACACGGCGGGCGAACGCGACCAGGCGACGGTGTGGCGAGCCCCCACGTCCGGCACGTTTCCCTCGGCGGCAGCGAGCGTCGCAGACGCCGCCGGAAAGCGGACATCAGCGGGCGGGTCGCAGTTCGATCGCCGGTGGCGGAGATTCACCATGCGGGTTTGGCATCAAGGATCACGAATCAAGGTCGGGAGCGCCAGTGCCCTGATTCTACGCGAAGCAGGGAAGATCTCCGAAGCCCAATTGCCAGCGACGGCTCGCGTCAACACGCCAGGATGTCAATCGCGTGCCGCGCGGCGCCGAGCAGGCCTGTCTGACCGTTCAGGATCACGCGCACGGGGATTTCGTACATTCGCTTCTGCAGCCGGCCTTTGGCGGCAAAGGCGTTCATGAACAAGTCCGTCGTCTTTAGGCGGTCGAGAATCTTGACGGGAATCCCGCCGCCGAGCCAAACGCCGCCCGTGGACATGTAATTCAAGACCATGTTGCCGGCCTCGGCCCCGAACAACCGGAGGAACAGATCCAGCGCCTGTTCGCATAACGGCGAGCGTTTCGCCAGCGCCGCTTGGGAAATCACCGCCGCCGGATCCGACTTTTTCATTTCGTCTGCCAGCCAGGACGGTTCTTCGCCGCGCTGCGTGTCCCGCAGGAACCGATAGATGTTGTGCAAACCGGGCCCCGACACAACCCGTTCGTAGCTGACGTGCTCGTACTCCTTCAACAGGAACCTCAGCAACCCGATCTCCAATTCATTCTGAGGAGCAAAATCGGCGTGCCCGCCTTCGGTCGCGATCGGATGATACTGCTGGCCGTCCCAGAACATGCCCGCTTCGCCCAGACCAGTTCCCGGCGCAACAATCACGGCGTGCCCTGCGGCGTCGGGCAGACCCGGATTGAGGATTTCGATGTCTTGCGGCCCCAGGCAGGATACCCCGTACACCATGGACTCCAAATCGTTGATCACGGACACACAGGCAATCCCCAGAGCCTCGGCCAACTCGCGCTGGTCCACGATCCAAGTCAGATTCATCTTCGAGGACCGCCCGTTTTGGACGGGGCCCGCGACGCCAAAGCACGCCGAGGCGACCGACACCCGCTGAGCCTGCAGGAACTGTTCCACGATCTCGTGCAATCCGCCATAGCGGGCGCTGGGGAACGTCTGCGACACACCGGCCTGCAAGTGCCCCGCGGCGTCCGCATCAAAGAGTGCCAACCGCGTATTCGTGCCGCCAACATCGCCAGCCAGGATCATGTCCAGGTCCTTCTGCCCGAAAAAAGCTTGGATAACTACGACCGAAATTTTGAATCCCCATTTTAGCGAAGTTTCTGCGGCCGTGGAGCGCGAAACACTCTTTCTAGGGGGAAATGCAACGAAGGTGGCCGGGTGCGTCTTCGAACGCCAGGCCGGAGCTCGCCGAATCCACTCCGCAACCCACCGTAGACCGCTTGCTCCGCGAGCGAAAATCCGCTTGCGGAGCGAGCGGTCTACGATGAGCGCACAACGCGCGCAGCCAACGGTCCGAGGGCTTCCGCCCAGCTTGACGGCGCGTCCATCCAGGCTACGGGCCGGCCCCCTCGACGTTCAACCGGCGAAGCGTGCCGTCTGCGGTAGCGACCAGCACGGTGGCGCGGTCGGTCAGCATATCGACAACCGGCGCGCCGAGGTCCGACGCGGCCAGGATGGTTCCGTCGCGCGCAAGCGTCGCGACGCGCCCTGTGGCAGTCCCGGCCGCCGTCAGACACCGGCCGTCGGCGGTCTTTACTGCACGCACAGCGCTGATCGGACCGCCCAGGTCGACGGCCCACCGCCGCTGGCCGTCCGCGCCGAAGCAGTACACGTAGTGGCTGAGCGAACCGGCGAGGATCTCGTCCCGTCCATCGGCGTCCACATCGGCCGCGAGCACGTGCTTTACCTCGTCGCCCGTGTTGTACTTCATCCGCAGCTTGCCGTCGGCTGCCAGGTAGTGGACGTAGCCGTCGCCGCCGCCGATGACCACGCCGCGCGTCTTGTCGCCATCAAAGGCGCCCGTCGTGACGTCGTAACAGATCGGACCGAAGTTGTACCCCCACAGCCTCGTGCCATCGCCTTTGAGGGCCGGGAACCAGTAGTAGTGCGTGCCGCACAGCACCTCACACCGGCCGTCGCCGTCCAGGTCGGCCACGGCGCCGGAACGCGACGGGTGAACGCTTTCGTAGTTCCACAACGGCGTGCCGTCGGCCTGATAGGCGTAGAAACGCCAGTTCTCGCCGCCGGCAATGACCTCCGGAACCCCGTCGCCGTCGAGGTCGCCGGTCCGCACGATGTTGACGTACGGCGGGCGGCGATAAAATTCGAGCTTCTGCTTCCAGCGCTCCTGGCCCGCGCTGTCCAGAACGCAGACATGGGCGTCCTGCCGCGCAAGGACGATTTCGTCTTTTCCGTCCCGGTCCAGGTCCGCGGCGGTTGCGTCGTTCAACGGACAGCCGAACTGCACCGCCCACTGCTGCGTGCCGTCGGGTTTCAGGGCCGCCAGCGTGCCTTCCCGCGTGGCGACGAGCACGTGGGGTTGGGCCTGACCCGGCTCCAGTCTGCCCGGCTCCAGTCTGGCGGCGGCGATTCGCGTGATGTTCAGCGCGGACGGAGTCGCTGCCGCGGGCGACTTGCCGCCTGGTACGGTCTGTCCCGCCGGTGCAACCAGCCGCTGTTCCCAGATCATGGGAAGCGGTTTGGCCGCCGCTCCCGCAACGATCGTCCGCTTGGGCGCCCGCGTCGGCAGTCGGGCAGGGGCCAATTCAGCGCTCGGTCCGGCGATCTCGATACACTGCGGTTGCGCCGCCGCATGAAGTACCGTTTCACCGGCCTTCGCACTCGTATTCCCCAGCAGTGTCAGCCCGGCATCGTCGGTCACGACGGCCCAGGCGTCGGACTGGAGCGTCGGCCCGGCAGGCCACGCCTGCAGCGGACCGAGCATGATTGCCACCTTGCCGCTGTCCGTCTGGACCAGCACGCCGTCGGCGCCGGCGAGCGGCTGAAGTTGCCAGGGCGTCACGGTGCTGTCCGACTTGCCGTGCAGCGCGGTGGCAAACAAATACGGCTCGCCGGCGCCGAGATCGACGGCCGCCATGGCGCTCAGCGAGCGCACGACCGGTTCAGCGTGCGGATAACCTCGCCAGTTCTCGCCCAAGGCCGCGTCGTCGCTCAAGGTCAAGCTTGGACCGGACACGAAGTCCAGCCGGAAGGAAGGGCCCTTCTGAGTCAACAGCAGGCCGTTGCCGGAGATCTCGACGGCGCCGATCCCGTGCCAGAGCAGACGCAACTGGTAACGCCCTTGCTCCTGCGGCACGACGCGGTCCAGCACGACGAACGCTTGCTGCGCCTTGAGCCAGACGACCGTCCGGTCCCAGTCCACACCGGCGTAGCCGCTCAGACGCGTGCGGCTGAAGCCGTACCGCGGCGTCTCGCCGGCGCCGAGCAGTTCGCAGTATTCGGGAATGGGCGCCGACTCGCCGTCCTTGAACACGAGCAGCGAATTGTGGTACTTGACCTGCGCCTTGAAGTAGTCGTTGTCCGCCAGCCAGATGCGGTCGAACTGCGTCAGGCGCGGCAGGCTGTTGCCGTCCAGGTGCTTGTGGCCGCCGTTGCTCAGTCCGTCGAGCAGCAAGTACGCGGCCTGCGGATCCAGGGCTTCGCGGAACGTGATCTTGTCGACACACTTGTCGAGCGGCGGACGCACCTCGGCGGGAAATGTCTCGTAATACGCCGGCTCCAGCGGCCAGACCTGCACGCCGTCAAAACGGTCCGGCTTCTCGCCCTCACCACTTCGGTAGAAAGCAAATGTTTCGCACGTGTTCTTGATCCGCCGTTTGAGCGCGCCGGCCCAGATGCTGGCTGGATCGCTGGTGAGGAAGCCGAAGATGTCCAGGCAGATCAGTTCGGAGTTCCAGCACTGCCAACTGCCCGTGTCGCCGTACGGCACTTGATATCCCAGGTTGTCCATGTTGCCGATGCAGAAGTCGGTGATGCGTTTGGCGTTGCCGTTCTCGAACAGCGTCATGTCGGGGCGTGCGACCGCGTACCGCATCAGGTGCCCGTTGGTCAACCATTGGTACCCGTTGCAGTCTTCATAGGGCTTGAAGTAGCCCGCTTGCCGCTGGAAGATCGCGTCCGCCATGCCGAGCCACGTCCGGCCCTCGATCGTGTCGTAGCCCTGGCTGAAGTACAGGCCTGCGAACAGCGACCCCAGCGCCGGGAACGTCTGGTGGTTGTGCGGCACGCGCGGGCTGCGAGCCGCGCCGGCGCACTTGGGGATGACCGCTTCGGCCAGCCAGCGGCCCAGGGTCTTGGTGACCCGCAGACGCTGCTCGTCGGTCAGGGCTGGGTCGTGCTCGATCACGTCCCAGCCGGCCACGACCAGACTGGATGGAAAGTCGCTGTCGAATCCCCACGGTCCGCCGTACTTACGCGGATCGGCCACGGCGCTTTGGGCGTACAAGTCCCAAACGGCGGCGAACAACTCGGCCTCGACGCTGTGGCCGGTCAGCAGGTAGCGGTTGGCGATCGTCTGCAGCGCGCCGGCCAACGACGTGTGCGCGCCTTCGTCCAGGCGCCGCTGGGCGTCCTTCAGGCCTTGCTCCAGTCGCTTCGAACTGGCCGGCTTTCCAGCCCAGCCGAACCGCTTGAGAAACGCTTCGCCATACTGGGCCGTGAACAGTCGCGGCAGCAGCAGGTCGGCGCCCTGCGGTTGCTGCCCGACGGCGTCCGCGAACAAGGTCGCGGCCTTCATCAATCCGGCGTCGTCCGAACTGCCGACCACGATGGCGTTGACTCCCTTGCCAAATGGGTCGAACACCGTGTGCACCAGCGCACCGCCGGCGCCGGGGCAAACCACATCGACCGGCGTGAGGTAGCGTGCGTACAGCAGAAGCAGTGCCGGGTTCGTGTCCAGGTTGCCGAGCAGGATGGCGGTCTGCGCCGGTTCGCGGTCTGTCGCCGTGCCGGGCCGCGCTTCCAGCACAACGCCGGCACGCTGGCGAATGGCTTGAACGACGACCGCCGCCGCCTCGCGGCCGGCCAGGGAATCGGGATGCAGCACGACGGCGCTCGCCCGTCCATCCCGAACCAGGACGGTGTCGGGGATCAGCTTTTTCGGCGCAGCCAGATCGGCAATCCGCGCCATGGCGGGGGCCGTGCGCAGGTTGTCGATGCTGGCCGCGACCTCGGCTTGGCGCGCCGACGTGCCGATAATGAACTCGATGCGGTCCACCGCCGTGCCCTGGCGCTCTTCGACCATGGACGGCTCCCACTGCAGCCCCTGCGTGCCCACTTCGCGCTGCAACGCCAGCGTCTGCCAGTCGCCGGACTGCGCCGTCTCGGCCTTGACGAACGGCTGGCCGTTGAAACTCCAGGCGGGCTGGTTCTCGCCCCGGTTGTAGCAGCGCACGTAGAATCGCGTCAGGGTCTCCGGCGTGTCGCAGCGGGCGTCGAACGCGATCCGCAACTTGTCCAGGTTGAGCGGCGCCGGCAAGGGGACCATGATCCCAAAGTAGTGATTCCCTGGGCCGTCCTTCGACACCCCGCCGAACTTGATCGCCCCGTTGCCGTCCGTGCTGTTCCCCGCGCCGGTGACGACCTTCAGCGTGCGCGGCGTGTTCGCGCTGAACGTCGGCAGTACGCCCTGGACCGAGTTCAGAGGCAGGAGCGGTTTCTCCGTCTCAGCCGCCCACCCGGCCGGCGAGCCGCCTGCCATGCAGAACGCGAACAGGATCCAAAGCCCGCAAGCCCAAGAAATCCGATCCACCCGAAGCCGATTCATCTGGTATGCATTCATCGTTCCCTCCCAAGGCAGTCTAAGCCCGCGCAACCGCGTCACGTGCCGACATTGTACTCCGTTCGGCGCTCGAATGGCCGGGGTAACGGCCTTCAAACTCTGCAAAGGGCAAAGAAAGCGGGACAGGTTCGCTTCTGGGAGCACAGACTACAGCGGCTTCCCCCGGCCGCTCCAGGATAAGGACTAACTCGTCGCGAATCGCGCCCCGCTTGTCCCGTGTCAGCGAGCTACCGATGCATCAATGTCCAAAATGCACCAATCGCCGGCCTTGCCGTGCAGATGTTTGGGGTGTCTGAATTCGCTTTGAATTCGCTGGTCGACGGCCTTGGTCAGCCATCGTAAATGCACGCGAGAGCGGACGGTCCACCCGAATTCACGCAGGAATTCCATGTTGCTGGGAATCAAACCCACCGTCGATTTCGTGTTCAAGAAGGTCTTTGGCAGTCCCGAGAACATCCCCGTTCTCATCGGGTTGCTGAACGCCATCCTGAAGCTTGTTCATCCGATCGTCCACGCCGAGATTCTGAATCCGTTCAGCTACCAGGAATTCGCGGACGACAAGCTTGTCGTGCTGGACATCCGGGCTCGCGATTCGGCGGGCCGGTGGCTGAACATCGAGATGCAGGTAACGGTTTTTGCCGGTCTGCTCCAGCGACTGGTCGACTACGCCTGCACGATGTACGTCAATCAGTTGGACCCCGGCCAGAATTATGCGGATCTGCGATCCGCGATCTCGATTTGCCTGCTCAACACGAGACTGTTTCGCGAGGACACGATGCCTCACCACCGTTTCCGGCTGGCGGACCCGGAGCACGCCGTGGAGGTCTCCGATTCCATCGAAGTACACACGGTGGAGCTGACGAAGTATAATTTGCAGGAGGAAACGATTTACTCGGCCTCGGCGATCGAGCAATGGGCCTTTTTCTTTCTGTTTGCGGACGGGCACGAGCCGGAGCGGTTACGGGCGTTGTTGCCGGGAGTCGAGTTTCAGCAGGCGATTTCTGTGGTCGAGGCGATCGCAGCCAAGACGGAGGATCGGATGATGTACGACCAGCGTTTGAAGGCACAGCGCGACTATCAGTGGGGATTGGACAGCGCGCGTGAAGAAGGCCGTGAAGAAGGTTTGGAAAAAGGCAAAGCGGTAGGGAAGATTCAAATCCTGCAAGAGCTTCTCGGCGAACAGCCGAGTTCCACCGCGAGTCTGCGCGAACGAACGCTCGGCGAGCTGTCCGCCATGCTGGCACATCTGCAACAGCGTCTGCGGTCGCGGCAAGTTTGTTCGTAGCTTGATTCCAAATCGAGTGGGACCGCAAAGCGTTCCGTCGACCACCACGGGAGGCAGGGCAACGGCGGCCTCGGTGTCAAGTCATGGCAGTCCAGGTCTCCGCCGCCGCTACGGCCTGTTGGAACGGCGAGCAGACCCGCCACGACCAGTTCTGCGGCAGCGATGACGATTCCTGTCGGTCGATGAATGCGTGAATTGCCGTCACCGAGGAACCGTCCGTCGACGCTCGACCTGTCGGTTCTGGTGCCGCTGTTGAATTGGTTCACGCTGATCGAATTCGAGGCCCCGCCGACACGTTGGAGACGGGAGAGTTGGCGCGATTGGCCGGGCGAGTTTTCCTTCGGCACAGCCAGCAGGCGGAGCGTCTTCCGCAGGCCGACATTTCGCCGAGCGTCCTGGTGCCGAGCGTGAACGAGGCGATCCGTGAGGAATCGCGTTGCCTGGGGTGGGAGATCCGCGCGCACGGAGCGGGCGTGCATCGCCTCACCGGCGGCCCGTTCAAGATCTGGCTGATCGAAACGGACACGACGGCGGCCGCTCTATCTGTTTCCTCGTCGTCCACCGCTACGGCCCGTGCCTCTTCGCCCGCGGCCCAACCCGCGTCCGCCGCCCGGACTCTGACCGTCGTCCGGACCTGGCGCACGTCCCTTCCCCTGGCCGCCTCCCCGGCCCATGTCCTGCCCGCCTTTCACGGGCAAGTCAAGACCCGGTTGCGCGGGCGCACTTCGGGTCGATGCCGCTGCGTTGTCCGCGCCGAAGTAGGGCACCAAATCGGGCTCGTCGGCAGGCGGAAGCTGCCCTGCCGTGTATCGCTCGACAACTTCTCGGACGGTGCCCGAACATCCTGGAACGACGCGAATACCTGCGGCGGACAAGGTCTGGAATGCGTGCGGGCCGCAATTGCCCGTCAGGAGGACTTGAACGCCGTTCGATGCGAGCGTCTGGGCGGTTTGGATACCGGCACCGCTGCCGGCGCCAACGGCGGTGTTTTCCAGGGCCTCAAACGTCCCGTTCCCAGAATCCACGAGAACGAGATACGGACAGCGCGCGAACCGCAGATCGACGGCCGCCTCCAGAGACGGCGCATCCGCCGTCACGGCGATTTTCATCGTCGGCTCCCGGTGAACGGACAAGGGAAGCGAAGGCAGAACCTGGTTCACCTCCGGCTCGGAACGCGGCAGCGAACTCGCGGACCGCAAAACCATGCGGCCTACGGGGCAGCCGAGGTCGCGGGCAAGGACGGAGCATTTCACGCGCAGCAGAAAGTACAGCGGACAGGGCGCCTCGCGCAAGGTCTCGTAGTTGCCCTGGCCTTTGGCGATGATCAGGTCCGCCTCTGCGAAATGGCGGCGGAACACGCCGCTGCAGTCTTCCAGAATCGTGCCGGGGGCATCCGAACCGTTGTCGATCACCGGAACCAAGCCGGTGATTCCGGCGGTCTCGGCGTCCACGCGGGTCGCGTCGTTGATCACGGGCGCGCCTCGGACTGCAACCGTCAGCTTCTCCCGCGGCAATTGTTCGATCAGCAGTCGGTCTAAGACAATCTCTCCCGCGTTGTCCGCCAAATACAAGATGCGGGTAGCCTTGGCGATCGCCGCGGCGAACTGCGGGATGTCTCCATCCAGAGGCTCCGTCAAACAGGTTTCGATCGCCTTGTCGATTTGAGACTGGTCCAGATTGCTTTTGACCCCCAGATCGATGACGTTCCCAGCGATGGCCAAACGAACGGCCATTTCCAGCTTGTTGTCAGCACAAGCGACCTCGGGGGAAAAGCGTTCGTAGAACTCCCGTGCCATTCGATTCTGACGGTCCTTGGCTTCTCGATACGGATCGTCCTTTCCCGTCAATTGGCGGATCCTGCGATGGACCCGCTGGGCCATGGCGGGCGGCGGCTGACACAGGTCCAACTCGCTGGCGGCCACCAACGCCTCGCGCAGGATGCGTTCGTGGACCGTCTCGTCCTCGCTGGCCAAGCGGGCCGAGTCCAGGGCCTGTCGAATCATGCAAGGGATACAGTCGAAGTAGGTTTTCATGCTTAGTGCGTGAATCCAGGCGTTTCAGAGAATCCGGCGAACGGCGGGCGTGAGCCCGCCGGTTTTGCCAACGCTGTCCGGCATGTTGCTGCCCGTTTTCGTCACCTCACGTGAGATCGGCGGGACCGCGGCGGGTATCGGCTGCAGGCCGCAGAACCGGCGGGCACGCGCCTGCCGTCGCGTTTGCGACCACGAGGTGAATCTTTCCGCCTTGTGCGGAGGTGATCTGCGCGGCGTCAGCCTCGGAACACCACCTTCCCGCACGGCCTAAGTATTCGGCCTCGATCCATCCGCCGCAAGGGGGCGTCCCTCAGCCAGGCTTCCCTCAGCCGGTTGAAAACAGGGGACTGGCTCCAGGTTGCGCCGAAGGAATTCAAGGAAGAACGAGCGCCGCGAGACGCCTGTCCGCTTCTCTCTGGCCCCCGGTCTCAGCAGGCTGCTAGGGGACGCCGGTGAAAAACTGCTCCAATTGCAGAAACACGTGGTGCTCCGCGTCGTGCCGCCGGACGTCCAGGACATCCGCCAGTTTCTGCGTCTGCCGGATCAGTTGCTCCAGTCGCCGGTCTTCCCGCACGCGCAGCCAGATCCGGCTTGTGCTTCCTTCCCCGATCGGCATGCACAGGATCCCATCAACGTTGAACGCGCGGCGGGCAAACAAGCCGCAGATGTGGGACATGACCCCCGGATGGTTCTTGACGGTCATCTCCACTACGGTGTGCGGCGACGACGTGGAAGGGATGGTTGCTTTTTCAAGCGCAAGTGTCGACATTGGCTTTTCCTCCTAACATGTCTCGATTGGCGGCGCCCGGCGGCACGATAGGGAACACAAACTCCCGGACGTCGATGGGGGCGTGAATCAAACAGGGACCGGAACAGGTAATGGCTTGCTCCAACATCGCCAGCGGCGCAGCAGTGGTGGCCAGATCGTAGGCAGGCATCCCAAACCCGGCGGCGATCTTCACGAAGTCCAGGTTGGACCGGAATCCGGACGCAAAGTGGCGTTTGCCGAAAAACATGTCCTGTTGCTGATGCACCAGCCCCAACGAACGGTTGTTCATCACCACGATCTTGACGTTCACGTTCTCCTCGACAGCCGTCATCAACTCCTGGATGTTCATCAGCAGGCTGCCGTCGCCGCTGAAACAGATCACCGTCCGATCGGGACAAGCCAAGGCCGCCCCGATCGCCGTGGGCAGGCCAAAGCCCATCGTTCCCAACCCGCCCGACGTCAGCAACTGGCGCGGCCGGGAAAACGGGTACGCCTGGGCGGCCCACATCTGGTGCTGGCCTACGTCGGTGGTCACGATCGCGTCGTCGCCGGCCAGGCGGGCCGTTTGCAGGATCAGGCCGTAAGGCATCCGCGGGTCCGCCGCCCCAGGTGTGATCAACGGGTGCTGCCGCTTCAGTTCGGCGACGCGTGCCAGCCAGTCGGGCCGCATCTGCCGCCGTACCCTCGGCAAAAGCGACTGCAGCGTTTGCCCCACGTCGCCGTGGATCCCCACGTGCGCCGTCTTGATCTTGTCCAACTCGCTACGGTCGATGTCGACGTGGATGATCTGGGCATGCGGACAGAACTGGGCGACCTGGCCCGTGGCGCGGTCGTCAAAGCGAACGCCGGCGGCGATCAGCAGGTCACATTCCTCCAGCACCAAGTTGGTATAGCGGGCCGCGTGCATGCCCAGCATCCCCAAGGAGCGCGGATGATCGGACGGCACGGCGCCCAGTCCCATCAGCGTCATCGCGGCCGGAATCGAGGCTTTTTCCGCCAAGGCCGTTGCCAACTCCCCGGCGTCAGCCTGGACCACGCCGCCGCCCACATACAGCACCGGGCGTCGAGCCGTATTGATCATCGCCGCCGCCCGCTGCAATTCGGCCTCATCGGCCACGGGGGGAGGCTCCGGTTTTCCCGGTTCAGGCCAGGCGTCGAATTCGATCGTCTCGTTCTGGACGTCCTTCGGCACGTCGATCCAAACCGGACCGGGACGGCCGGAGGCGGCAATCCGGAACGCTTCCGGAACCGCCTCGAGCAACTCGCCCGCCGACCGCACCAGGAAATTGTGTTTGCTGATCGGAATGCTCAGGCCGTACGTGTCGACTTCCTGAAACGCATCGGTGCCGATCATCCCCCGCGGCACCTGCCCGGTGATGCAGACCAGCGGAATCGAATCCAGTTTTGCGTCCGCCACGGCTGTCAGGAGGTTCGTGGCCCCCGGCCCGGAGGTCGCAAAACAGACTCCCGGCTGGCCGGTAGTGCGGGCCTGGCCTTGGGCAATAAACCCCGCCGCCTGCTCGTGACGCGCCAACACGTGGCGGATCTGGCGGCTTTGGGACAGGGCGTCATAGATAGGCAAATTCGCGCCGCCGGGTATTCCAGCAATGGTGCGAATCCCCTGACGTTCCAGCAAGCGAACGATCGCCTGCGCGCCGGTGGTGTGAATCATCGCAGTGCTCCTTTCTTGGCTGCCGGAGCGACGGCCGGCGCGGGTCAGGATGCCAAGAAAGGACAACCCCCGCCGGCGCGTCGCGCCGGCGGGGGTTGGGTGATGGTCCGGATTGTGGTGTCCGCTTGACCCCCTACGACGCGACGTCGTCTACGACGACGCCGACCAGAACCACGACGCCCAGGACTGCCACGGGGGTGGCCAGCAGTCTCAAGTTGGAACGAAAATCGCGGTTCATAAGGGTCAACCGAAGCAAATAACTTTGATGCTTATTAAATGTTAGCGTTCCCTTTTATCGGCGTCAAGCGGCAGTTTCTAAAAGAAACGCGCCAATTCCAACGCAAGCGGCTCCAACGCAAGCGGCGCAGCAAGTTCGCACAGACCTCGCGGCAGCTTTGGGGGCGGGAACGCTGGCGACGGTCAACGGAATCCCCGCTCAGGATGCACTCGGGATTTGATCGGCCGTTTTCGACGTTGTTTGGCGAGCGTCTTGCGACGGATGATTGCGTGCCAGACTTCGTTCGAAGAACTGTCCTGTGTTTATTGCCTACCGTCCCACCAAGTGTGACGGCTACGTTGGCGAGGCGAGCGTTGTTTCTCGAACGCTGCTGACCTGCAACATCCGTTCCAGGGCGACCAGCGACCAGCGACTGGTTTCGGGTTCGACTTGGATGACGTTCACCCGGTGGCCGGCGACCAGGTTCTCCAGGCTCCAGCACAGGTGCGCCAAGTCGATGCGGTACATCGTGGCGCACATGCAGACCATGGGGGCCAGGAAGTGGATTTCCTGATCGGGGTGGGCCTTCTTTAGCCGGTTGACCAGATGCAGTTCGGTGCCGATGGCCCACTTGCTGCCAGACGGGGATTGTTCGACGACTTGGACGATTTTATAGGTCGAGCCGAAGGCGTCGGCCAAATCCACGACCTCGCGGGGGCATTCGGGATGGACCAGGATCTTGATGCCTGGGACCTGCAGCCGGAGCTGTTGGACGTGTTCCGGGCGGAACACCTGGTGGACGCTGCAGTGGCCCTGCCACAGCAGCACGCGGCTGGCGCGGATCGCTTCCTCTGTGTTGCCGCCCAACTCCGGCGCGTACGGATTCCAAACGGGCATCTGTTCGATCGGCACGCCCATCCGCAGGGCCGTGTTGCGTCCCAGGTGCTGATCCGGAAAGAACAACACTCGGCGCGTCCGCTGAAAGGCCCACTTCAGCACTGGCCCGGCGTTGCTGGACGTGCAGACGATGCCGCCGTGCCGGCCGCAGAACGCCTTCAGGCCGGCGGCCGAATTGATGTAGGTGACCGGCGTGATCTCGCTGGTGTCGATCACCTGGCCAAGGTCCTCCCAAGCCGCTTCGACCTGCTCGACCGCCGCCATGTCGGCCATCGAGCAGCCGGCGGCCAGATCGGGCAGGATCACCGTCACCCGCTCGCCGCTGCGCGCCGCCAGTTTCTCCGGACGATTGGCCAGGATATCGGCCGTTTCGGCCATGAAGTGGACGCCGCAGAACACGATCGTGCGGCAATCCTGGCTGTCAGCCGCCAGGCGGCTCAGTTGATAACTGTCGCCGCGCAGGTCGCTGTGCGCAATGACTTCGTCCTGCTGGTAGTGATGCCCCAGGATCAGCAGGCCCGATCCCAGTTGGGCGCGCACCGCCTCGATGCGGGACGACAGTTCTTCGTTTTCCAGCGACTTGTAGAGCGCCAATTCGAGCCGTGCCGGCTCGTGCCGTGTGATGGTCATGGTGGATCTCGTCTTCGTTCCGGGGCCGGCAGGCCCGCGCGGGCTCGATACCGAATCTGGCCCATTATAGGCCAGTTGCCCGGACAAGCGTAGCCGGCACGCGGTGCAGCGCCGCGCGTCCGGAGCAGCCTGGCGGGCCCACGCAAGGCCGCAAGAGGATCGCGGTGGACTTGTGCGTCCGGGACTGCGTCCAGGCTCTTTGCCTGTCTTGGGGAAGCGACAAACCGCCTGCTGCAACGGTGGCCAGAATAGCTTCCCGGATTTCGGCCACCACGCTGCTTGCCAGCGTGGGGCCATGTTCAGAACCAAGCGTCGTTTCGTCGCGCGACTTTTTCCTCGTCGGCCACCACGCTGCTTGCCAGCGTGGGGCCATGTTCAGAACCAGCCGTCGTCTCGCCCAACGAGTCGAGCATCTTGAACACCGCTCCACGCTGGCAAGCAGCGTGGTGGCGAAACAGCCGATTTCTGCGTGGACAGCTCTGGTCTTGAACACCGGTTGCTTGGCCATTCAGTGCGCGGCGCGTGGTCGCGGTCCGACGGTGTTCAGGTCAAGCGGTTCGAACCCCAGTTCCAGCGCCGGCGAAGCGGGTTGCAGCCGATAGTCGTGCCGGGCCGCGTCCACGAACTGCGGGTCCGCAATCCGGCTTGCCTGATCGAACCCCAGTTCTCGCCAGAAGGCCCAGGGCCGGAACCACTGCGCGTACGGCTCGTTGCCCGGCGCAAAAACCCGCACTTCCTGTCCGGCGTGCCAGTACAGGTTGTGGTCCCAGCGCACGATGGTATGGGCCGCCTGGCGGCCGCAGTAGATCGCCATCGAATCGGGCGCCGTGTACGAGACGATATTGTGGTGGAACTCGGTGCCGCGCGAGTTGTCGGAGAAGTTGGCGATCAGAACCTGCCGCCGCAGGCCGTTTTCCACGAAGATGTTGTTGTAGATTTTGTTGTGCTTGCCGCCTTGCACCATGAGTCCCCCGTCGGACGCTCCGTAGACCACGTTCCCGTAGACGGTGAAGCCGCCGGCGAAGGAGTCCAGGTAGATGCCCCACGAGTTCCACAGGTCGCGGCCCATCATCGAGGAGAACCCACCCGTGTCGTGGATCAGGTTGTAGCGGAAGATGCTGCCGGTGTGGTGGTCGCGGGATTGCTGGGTGACTTCCAGTCCGCCCGTGTCGTAGGTCTCCGTGTTCAGATCGTGCAGATGATTGTACTCGACGATGTTCTTGGTGCTGGACGTGTGGCCGACGCTGATGCCCCAGCGGGTCGTGTCGTGGACGTGGTTGTGGGCGATCCGCGCGCCGTGGACCTGGTCCCTGGTCGAGATGCCCGCGACGTGCTTGTAGACCCAGCCCAGGTGGTGAATGTGGTTGTCGGACACGACCGTGCCGCCGGGCGAGTGGTTGACGTAGATGCCGCCCTCCGCGCCGTAGCCGATCTCGTTGCCCACGAACTGCGTCTGCTGCCCGAAGGACGTGTGCAGGCCCGCTTTGCCGATGTTCAGCAGGCGGCAGTCCTCGACGGTGACGTGTTGCGTGTGGACCAGCGTCAGCACGCCGTCCTGGTTGCTGCCGTAGGCCACGAAGCCGTCGTCGGGGGTGTAGTCCGTTTCCTGCAGCGTGAGCTGGCTGAAACGCACGAACTGGACCGGCTGTTCCGGCGTGCCGCGGCATTCCACCAACCGCGTCAGACGGGGCGCGATCACCGGCGACTCGTCGCTCAGCGGAGCTTTCGGCCACAGGTACAGCTTGCGGGCGGCTCGATCCAGGTACCATTCGCCCGGGCTGTCCAACTCCTCGAGGATGTTCTCGACGAAGTAGCGGTCGCCGCTGCAGACTTCGACGGCGGCCTCCTTGCCGCTGACGACGATGACGCCTTCGCCTTCGTCGACGCGTTCCAATTTCAGGATCTGGTTGAATGCGCGGCAGGAATGGGGCGACGAGGGCCAGACATGCACCTCGGCGTCCGGTTCCTGCGTCCAGGAAGCCTTGGCCGTGCCGGACAGGAACGGGAACTGCGTCTTGCTCGCGGCGCTCAACCCCCCGCACTTGACGATCTGCAGTCCGTGGCAGGCTTGGTAGTCCTCGCACTGGATCGTGATCAGGTGCTTGCCGGCGGCGACCGGCGGGCGTTTCCAGGAAACGGGACGCCAGTCCGGGTCGTCGGTCAGGATCAGTGCATCGAGATTGTAACCGCCGCCCTTGTCGTTGGACCAACGCAACCGGTGTTTGCCGGCCGTCAGCGTCAGCGCCGCCGCGTTGCTCCACTGGTGAACCTGCCAGCCGCCGGTGTCGGGCAAGTTGTTCAGCGGCACCGGGGGACCGCCGTCGACGGCCAGGCTCGTCTGCCCGCCCATGTCTTCCCGCCCCAGTTGCTTCATCCCGTGGGCGTACAGGGCCCAGACGGCGTAGTCGCCGGCCGCCGGAACCTCGAAGTCCCACTCCAGCCAATCGCCGCGGTTGTGCATCGCCCCGATGGCCTCGCCAAAACAGTCCGGACGGATGTACAGAAAACCTTGGCGATAAGGATCGGCCGGCACGTAATTGGGACAGCGAGCGCGGATCATCCGCTGGCCGGCGACGAATAGCGAGCGGAAGTACGTGTCCGGCGGCAGGCTGTCCGGCAGGTCCGCACAGACGACCTGCCCCCGCCACGGCCGAAAGCCGAGGATGGGCACCCCGCCGCTGATCACCGGGGTCTCGCCGGGGAAGGCCACATAGGCGATGGGGCACTGCTCGGTGCCCGAATCCTGCGCTTCGAGGGCCAGCATCTCCTGCGGCCGGTAGACCCCGCCGCGCAGCTGGACTTCGACCGGCGCCGTCAGCGGTCCGGCTGCCTTCAGCTTGCGGATCGCATCTCGCGCGGCGGTCAGCGAAGCCAGCGGACCATCGGATCTGGCCGCGTTGGCGGTGGCGAGTTTTCCCGACCAAGCGTCATTGCCGGCGGGAGACACGTACAGCACGCAGGGCGGTGTCGCCGCAACGGCCCACACTGGCACAGTGCAACCGATCGCGACAACCGCAACCAGCGGAACCCGAATCAAGCGTTTCATGGCATCGGTCTCCTTGGCACAGCCGGCGGGAAAATCTCAATGTTTAACATTTGGCGCAACGCCGTTCCCATGGTAGCACGGTTCCCGTTTAGCGTGTATCCAAGCGACTGCCGGACAGCACGCCGGAAGGCCGACGCCGGGCGGGGCGAACCGGAGTCACCCTGGCCTGTCCCGCCGCGCGAATCGAGTAGAATAAGGGCCGTGGAGCGCGACGCGTTCACGGTGACGGCGACTTCCGCCAGGCTACGGTCCAGGAGAATGAAGATGCTGATGCAAAGGCTGCCGCGGATCTCGTTGCTGCTGTTGGCGCTGTCATGCACACAGGACGCTGCCGGGGCGGCGGCGAGTCTGGACATCGATCGCGAGACGATCGACAAGTGGTCCGTCCCTTATCGCGGCTGGCATTACCAGCCCCAGCACGTGATCCTGGCGCAGCCGGGCATTCCCGGTTACGAGAAGTTCCGCCACACGGATTGCCCGTGCGTGTATCAGCTGCCCGGGCAACCGGACAAGTTCTTCCTGAGCTTCATCGCCTTCGACGGGCGGGGCTATCACTCGTTCGTCGTCGAAAGCACGGATCTCGTCCGGTGGACCCATCCCCGGCTGGCGATGGGCTTCGGGCCCCCGAACGAATTCGATCACGGCGGGTGCGTCATCGGCGCGTACCTGTACGAATCCTACGATCTGCGGGCGGCGCGGGTGTTGAAGAAACGCGACGGCAAGTACTGGACGTTGTACGGCTGTTACCCGCGTCAGGGCGGCTACGAGTTGCGGCCCGGCTATGAGGGCGTGGCCTGCAGCGACGACGGGCTGAGTTGGCGGCGGGCCAAGCCTGCACCGATCCTGGCCGTCCAGGACGCGGACTGCGGGACCTGGGAAAAGGACTGCATTTACCAGCCGTGGCTGGTCGAGACGGGCGGCCGATTCTTCAATTTCTACAACGCGGCCTGCGGCGGCAAGGAGCAGACGGGGCTGGCTTTTTCCACCGACTTGCTGGACTGGACGCGGCATCCCGGCAATCCGGTGATCCGCAATCGCCGGGGAGGCTACGACCAGCAGTTCTGTTCCGATCCCAAAGTCTTTCGCGACGGCGACCATTGGACGATGTTCTACTTTGGCGTCGGCCGCGGCGGGGCGCACATCATGGCCGCCTTCTCGCGCGATCTGCTGCATTGGACGGCGCATCCGGAACCGCTGTACCGAGCGGGCGGCCATCCCGGCGGATTGGACAAGCAGCACGCCCACAAGGTTTCGCTGGTCTACAACCCGAAAAACGACACGCTGTACCTGTACTATTGCGCCTGTGGGAACCAAGGGCGGGGCATCGGGCTGATCACCAGCAAGCCGCTGTAGCGCTCTGTCCACCCGATGCCTGACAGAGCGGCAGGGGCCCTGAGTGTCATCCCAGAAGCTCGGTTTTTTCGAAAGACGGGCCTTTCGTCAGGTCCGGGTGGACGGCCCCAAACCCGATGTTGACCCGTGCCGGCGCGGCCGTTATAATTCGCCCGCGTGCTATGGAGGGCACGACACCGCCAAGTTGACCCAAAAGCCGGCGGAGAACAAGTACCAGGGAAGTGACACTCTGGCCGCGGCCCAATCTCCTTCCCGCAGGCCCAACGCCACAGGACTGTCCGGTGTCCTTCGCATCCCCGCTTGACCAGGACATCAAGGAACGGATTCGCCAAGCGACAGATATTGTCGACTTGGTCGGCAGCTATTTGCCCCTGCGCCGACAGGGCCGTATTTACGTGGGCCTCTGCCCCTGGCACGACGATTCCCGCCCCAGTTTGCAGGTCAATCCCGAGCGCCAATCCTGGAAGTGCTGGGTCTGCGATGTCGGCGGCGACGTGTTCAGTTTCCTGATGCAATACGAACGGATCGGATTTCGGGAAGCGCTGGAGATTCTGGCCGACCGAGCCGGCGTGCAATTGCAGCCCGCCGGACGTCCCGAGCTGCCGCCGGGCAGCCCGCACGACAAGAAGACCCTGTATCGGGCAATGCAGTGGGCGGCCCAGCAGTTCCATCAGTGCTTGCTGCTGTCGCCCGACGCGGAAACCGCGCGGCGCTACGTGGCAGAACGCGGCCTGACGTCGGAAAGCGTCAAACGGTTTGGGCTGGGATTCTCGCCCGAGGGGTGGCAATGGTTGCTGGATCACGGCCGCACCCAAGGTTTTGCTGCGCCCGTGCTGGAGGCCACCGGACTGTGTGCCAGGAGCCCCGCCAGCGGCCGCTACTACGACCGCTTCCGCGGCCGCCTGATGTTCCCCATCCGCGACGCGCAGGGCCGCGCGATCGCTTTTGGCGGCCGCATCCTGCCGGGCGCCAGCGGCGACAATCCGGCCAAGTACATCAATTCGCCTGAAACCAGGCTGTTTTCGAAGAGCGAACATCTGTACGCCCTGGACCTGGCTCGCCAGAGCGTCACGAACAAAAAACTGCGGGAAATCGTGGTCGTCGAAGGCTACACGGACGTAATGATGGCTCACCAGGTGGGCATCGATCACGTGGTGGCCGTGCTGGGCACCGCCTTGGGGCCCAGGCACATTCAGGTGCTGCGGCGTTTCGCCGACCGGGTGATCCTGGTGCTGGACGGCGACGAAGCGGGCCAGCGGCGGACCAACGAGATCCTGGAACTGTTTGTCGCCGCCCAGATCGACCTGCGGATCCTGACGCTGCCGGAAGAATTCGACCCGTGCGAATTCCTGTTGGAACGCGGCGCGGAGCCCTTCCGCGAATTGCTCGGCACGGCCATCGACGCCTTGGAGCACAAGATTCGCGTGGCGACGCGAGACATCGATCTGTTGCGGGAAACGCACCAGGCCAACCAGGCGTTGGAAGAGATTCTGGCCACGATCGCCAAGGCGTCTGCGCAAATGACCGGCGCTGCGGGCGACGTCCGTCTGCGGGAACAGCAGTTCCTCATGCGGTTGGCTCGGCAATTCGGCCTGCCGGAACAGGAGTTGCGGTCGCGGGTAAACGATTTGCGCCGCAAGCCGAACCGCACCGCAGCGGTCGCCAAGCCCCAGCGCCCCGCGGCCGGTCCGACGCAGTCGCTGTCCGTGCCCAAAGTGCGGGATTTGGACTCGCGGGAGATCGAACTTTTGGAGATTTTGGTGGTTCACCCCGATTTGGTCGAGTTGGCCATTCGCGAAATCGAGGTCGGGCAGTTAAAATCAGAATGCGTTAGGACCATTTACCGTACCATTCACGGCATTCACGATTCGGGCGGCACGCCGGATTTCGGCAACGTGCTGACGGCGCTGGACGACCCGGGTCTGAAGAATATCTGGGTGGAGTTGGACGAGCGAGCCCACGCGAAAGCAGCAACGGCGCAGACCCAAGCGCACGACATCTTGCAGGGGCTGATCAGCGACTTCCGCTACACCACGATGACCAGAGACCGCCGGCAACAACTGGCGGCGCTGGAAGAAAAGCGATTGGACGACCAGGAAGAACTCGCCGTTCTGCAAACCCTGATCGCCCAGGAACGAGGCCGGCACGGTATTTCCGCGCCCAAGGACGGGTAGGTACTTCACCCGCAAAGGTGTCCGTACGAGCGCAAGAATGCGCAGGAGGGGAATCGTGGACCAATTGAATTCAGACCTGCAGGCAATCATCAACAAGGGCAAGGCCCAGGGCTATTTGACCTTTGACGAGGTCAACCAGTTTCTTCCGGAAGACGATTTCAACATTGATCAGTTCGAAGAATTGCTGTTGGCTTTGAAAGCCGACCACGTCGAACTGGTCGAGGAGTCGCCCGCGAAGGCCGTGGAGTTTCAGGAAGGGCCGGTGCCGGTGGTCGCCTTGGCGCCGCCGGCCGAGTCGCTGCCGCTGCCTCCCGAACCCACGGAGGTCATCCCCGAAACGCCGCCCGTTGCGATCCCGACCGAAGACCTGCCCAAGCTGACGGATGATCCGATCCGGATGTACCTCAGCCAAATGGCTGAGATCCCGCTGCTGTCGCGCGAGGAGGAAGTCGCCCTGGCCACCCAGATCGAACGCACTCGCCGCCAGTTCCGGCGCAGCGTGCTGGCCTGCGACTTTGCCATGCGCAAGACCGTGGATTCGCTGAAGAAGGTGTACAAGGGCGAGTTGCCGTTCGACCGCACGATCAAGGTGTCGCTGACCGAACGGCTGACCAAGGAACAAATCCAGGCCCGGATGCCGCACAACCTGCGGACGCTGGAGCACCTGGTGGAACAGAATCGCGAAGCGTTCGCCGTGCTGATCCGCAAATCGACGCCGCCGGAGGTCCGCCAGGAGGTCCGCCAAGGCTTTCTGCGCCGCCGCCACAAGTGCCTGCAGTTGGTCGAGGAACTCAGTTTGCGGACCCGCCGCGTCCAGCCCCTAATTCATCAACTGGCCGACTTTGCCGAGCGGATGGACGAGATCCGCCAGCGGCTGAAGCAAATCGGCAGCGATTCGCGGTACAAGGACGAACGGGCCAACCTGCGTCACGAGCTCCGCGACCTGATGCAGCTGACGCAAGAGAGCCCGCGCAGCCTGCGGCGGCGGGTGGAGACGATCCGCCGGCAATTCGACGAATACGAACAGGTCAAACGCCAGCTGTCCAGCGGCAACTTGCGGCTGGTGGTTTCGATCGCCAAAAAGTACCGGAATCGCGGGCTGAGCTTCCTGGACCTGATCCAGGAAGGGAACACGGGCCTGATGCGCGCCGTCGACAAATTCGAATACCGCCGCGGATTCAAGTTCTCCACCTATGCCACCTGGTGGATTCGCCAGGCAATCACGCGGGCCATCGCCGACCAGGCGCGGACGATCCGCATTCCGGTGCATATGATTGACGTGCTGTCGAAACTGCGAAATATTGAAAAGAGGCTCTTGCAA
This sequence comes from Candidatus Anammoximicrobium sp., assembly GCA_012515235.1. Lineage (GTDB taxonomy): Bacteria > Planctomycetota > Planctomycetia > Pirellulales > Pirellulaceae > Anammoximicrobium. The sequence continues at coordinate 56,609 of JAAYYU010000027.1, read as the reverse complement.
GAACTGCATCGGGAGCCGACAACAGAAGAGGTTGCCATCCGGGCGGGCCTGGACGTGGAAGAAGTGAAACGCGTCCTGGACATCGGCCGGCACCCCGTCAGCCTGGACCGTCCGGTGGGCGACGGCGAAGATTGCAGTTTTGGCGAATTGATTGAAGATGTCCAGTCCGACAACCCCGTCCGCAACGCCAACAACGGCCTGTTGCGGCAGAAGATCGAAGCCTTGCTCAAGACGCTCACCTACCGCGAGCGGGAGATCATCCGTTTGCGCTACGGCCTGGGCGACGGCTACACGTATACCCTGGAGGAAGTCGGCCGGATCTTCAAGGTCACCCGCGAACGGGTGCGGCAGATCGAGGCCAAGGCGGTCCGCAAGCTGCAGCATCCGGTCCGCAGCCAGCAGTTGGCGGGCTTCCTGCGCGGCGTCGCGTAACTGCCCCGCTTTCCCCGTCCATGCCTCAGCCGCTGAGCCCCCGATCAGCGGCTTTTTTTGTGGCCGGATAAGGTTCGCGGGATGCGGGTCGCGCGGCGCAAGGTGCGCCGGTCGCCACGCGCGGCGCCCGACGCATAACCGGCCGATGCTCGTGATGCCCGCCCTTTCCGCGCCCCGTCTTTCGCATCCCGCAACGCGCATTCCCAGAGGAGTTTTGCCTGATGAACGTATCCGCTGAAGTGCTTCGCGAACTGCACAGGATTCACCACCAATTGACCGATCTGAAGGATCGTCTCCAGAAAGGCCCCGCGCAGGTCCGCATCGGCCGCCAGGCCGTCGAGCACACGGAGAAAGAACTGGCCGCGGCGAAGGACGCCGCTAAACACACGCGAATGGAGGCCGACGAAAAACAGCTCAGTCTCCGCGAACGCGAGGCCAAAATCGTCAACCTGCAGCGGAAGTTGAACGAGGCGCAAAGCAACACCGAATTCAAGGCGCTGCAAGATCAAATCGCCGCCGACAAGGCAGCCAACGCCGTGCTCGAAGACGAAATCCTCGACCGCTTGGAAAGGCTGGACGAGCACCAGAAAGCCATCCACGACGCCGAAGCCAAGCTGGCTCGCGTCAGGGAGGAGCTGCAGAAAGCCGAGGACCGCGTCGCCAAGGAGCAGGCGACGCTGCACGACGACCTGGCGCGCATCAAGGCTGAACTGAAGCACGCCGAGGCCGCCTTGCCGCCGGACTTCCGCTCCGAATACGAACGCCTCGTGAAAGCCCACGGCGAGCAAGGGTTGGCGCCCGTCGAAGGCGAATCCTGTGGCGGCTGCAACACGATGCTCACCACCCAGATCATGAACCAGCTGTACCTGTCCAAACCGGTGTTCTGCAAGAGTTGCGGTTGCATGCTGTACCTGTCGGAAGGCCACGAGGTCCCCGGCAAGAAGCGATGAAACGGCCGTCTCACAGGATCGCCGCCCCCTGCTTCTTGAGCGTCTCGCGGAGTCGGGCCGTATCGATCTCGGCCACGCTGCAGCCCGAATCCAGCGCCAGCCAGGCGGCCACTCCGGCGGCCTGCCCCATCTGGTTGCAGTTGATCATGACCCGCACGGCGCCGAAGGCCCCCTCGTCGGCATCGATGCTCCGCCCGGCGACCAGCACGTTCTGGGCGCCCTGGGGCACCAGCGACGAGTAGGGTATCTGGTAGAAAGGCGCTTTTTCCAGGTGCCGGAAGGTGATGCCGCCGCCGCGGGCGTTGTGGATGTCCACGGGATACGTGCCGTTGCCGATCGCGTCGGGAAAGCGGTGGCCGCTGAGCAGTTCCTCCTGGGTCAGCGTGTGCAGGCAGCGGGCGTGGCGCGTCTCGCGGATGCCGAGCTTGGCCGGCAGCGTCAGCAGCGGCGTGCCCCGGCCGTCCAGGAAATTCTCCCGCAGGATGTCGCAAACCGCCCGGACTTGGCGGCGGCCTTCGATCGTCGCCGCGGTCAGCTCGTCGGCGTCGGCACAGTTGGCGTTATGCACCCGCGTGCCGGCCAACATGGTCTCGTCGCGGCCGCCGGGCACGGAATGGCCCCACGAGTAACCCGGCTTCAAGGCCTGGGCGTACTGCTGGTCGAAGATCGCCCGATGCACGTTGAAGCCCGGATGCTTCTTCCGGATCGCGTCCAAGCCGCGGAGGATCACGCACATGGTCGGCGGTTGCACCTGGTCGCGCTGGTACACGGGCAGCCCCATGCGGGCCGCCACGTCGGCGTCGCCGGTGGCGTCGATGAACTGCCTGGCCCGGATCGCCCGCCGGCCCGTTTTGTCCTCGATGATCACCGCGGTCAGGCGGCCGTCGGCGACCGCCGGCGCCACGAACATCGTGTGCAGGAAGGGCCGCACGGCCGCTTCGGTGAGCAGCGCGTCCAGTTCGATCTTCAGCTCTTCGGTGTTCAACGCGTAATACGTGCGCTTGCCCTTGACCACCTCCAGTCCGCCGCGGCGGTCAAGCCGCTCGAAGACCTCGGTGCTCAGGCCGGCGATGATCTGCTGCTGGTTTTGCATGTCCTCGGTCGAGTGCCAAAGGTTGACGAGACTGGCGGTGGCGACCCCGCCGAAAAAACCGTTCAGCTCGATGATGGCCACCTTGGCGCCCAGCCGGGCCGCGGCCACGGCGGCAAACGCGCCGGTGGCGCTCCCGCCGACAACGCACACGTCGCAATCCGCGACGACCGGAACCTGGCGGGCCGGCTCGCTGACCGTGCCCAAGACCGGCGCCGCGGCCCGCGGCTTGGCGCTGGGGCCCTGCTCCGACGACGGCTCGCCGGAGGCCTCGCTCTGTCCGGTCAACAGCGATCCCAGACCGGCCGCCCCGGCGGCCTGCAACAACGCTCGACGCGACAACTCGTGATGCTCGGACATGGCAATCGTCTCCCTGACAGAAAGGCGGAATGGGTGACCTCCAAAGAGACCCCCGTCGCTGCCGGAGTCGCTGCAACGTTCGGGGGAACCGTATAGCATCGTGTCGCCTCACGACTTTTTCAACAGGCCGCCGGAGGACCATTGACAGGCTGCGCCCCTCGGATTCCACTAGTTGTGCTTGGATACGTTACCCTATCACTTCGATCGCGAGGAGGTTGGAAGAGATGAAGATACGGACAGTCGTCGGGGCGGCAGCGTTTTTGTCGGCGTTCTGGACGGTGGCAGTCTGGGGCGATTCGCGCTTGGCTGCGGCGGAGCACAACGTGCCGCCGGAGGGCTTCGTGGCCTTGTTCAACGGCCAGAACCTGGACGGATGGTGGGGCGCGAAGACGGAAGACCCGCGCGTGTACATGGCCTTGCCGCCGGCGGAACTGGCGGAGAAGAAAGCGGCCAGTCTGGAAGACATCCGCCAGCACTGGCGGGTCGAGAAGGGCGAACTGATCAACGACGGAACGGGCCTGTACCTGACGACCGACAAATGCTACGGCGACTTCGAACTGTGGGCCTCCTACCGGATGGTGCCGGGGTCGGACAGCGGCATCTATCTCCGGGGCATCCCCCAGGTTTCGATCTGGGACGCAACCGACGAAACGAAATTCAAGCACGGCGCGGACAAGGGCAGCGGCGGCCTGTGGAACAACCCGGCCGGGACGCCCGGCAAAGATCCTTTGGTCAAGGCCGACAACCCCATCGGCGAATGGGACACGCTGCGCATGGTGATCACGGGCGAGCGGGTGAGCGTGTGGTTGAACGGCCAACTTGTGGTCGACCACGCCCGCTTGCACAATTACTTCGATCGCAGCAAGCCGGAGGGCGAACGGGGGCCGCTGCCGAAGATCGGGCCGATCCAGTTGCAGACGCACGGCCGTGAGATGCGGTTCCGCGACGTGTTCCTCCGCGAACTCAGCGGCGACGAGGCCAACGCGATCCTGGCCGCGAAGGGCGACGAGGGCTTCGTGCCGGTCTTCAACGGCCGGGACTTGTCCGGCTGGGCCGGCGCCGTCGACGATTACATGGTCGAAGATGGAGCCATCACCTGCAAGCCCGGCAAGGGCGGCACGCTCTTTACGCAAGACCAGTACGAGGACTTCGTCGTCCGCCTGGAGTTCAAACTGCCGCCGGGCGGCAACAGCGGGCTCGCCATCCGCTATCCGGGCGAAGGCCACGGAACGTGGAACAGTTTCTGCGAACTCCAGGTGCTCGACGACGGGCATCCCAAGTACAACGATCCGAACGATCCCAAGTTCTACGACCTCAAGCCGCAACAGGCCCACGGATCGTTTTACGCCTGTGTCGCCTCGCACCGGGGCTACTTGCGGCCCACGGGCCAGTGGAATTTCCAGGAGTCGACGATCGTCGGCACGACGGCCAAGGTGGAACTGAACGGGTTCGTCATCCTCGAAACCGACATTTCCAAGGTCGATCCGGCCACCTTCATGTACCCGCTGGAAAGGTTCACCGGGCGGAACAACACGAAGGGCCACTTCGGCTTCAACGGGCACACCGACCCGGTGCAATTCCGCGCCATTCGCATCAGGAAGTGCGGGGGCGGATCGTGAGGAGCCGGGGCCGTCCCGCCTGACGGACTTGACTGCGGCGGCGGTCTCGACGGAGCATCGTTCGAGACTTCAGGGAGCGGACGGGCGCGAGCCACCGGTGCGCGGCGATCCGCCAGTCCGGCGGCCGGGTCGTGGTCGCTCGCCGGAGACCGGACCATGGCCCGTCAAACGCTGCCGAACCGGGCGGAGCCGGATTCGTCCGCGGGTCCGGCGCCCGGCGGCGTGCGTCAGGCGTCGTCCGTTCCCGCAAAGTGCAGCTCGAATTGTTGCACGCAGTACCGGTCCGTCATGCCGGCCAGATACTCGACCGCCGTGCGCCGGATGCCGATCATTTCCGCCCGGTTGCGGTATTCGGGCGGCAGCAGCGCGGGACGTCGGCAATAGCCCTGGAACATGGCCTGCAGCCGCTGCTGCGCGCGGCGGCGGACTTCGACCAGTCGCGGATGCCGATAGACCCGCTGGTACAGGAACCGTTCGAGTTCGGCCTTCTGCTCCGCCAGCTTCGCGCTGGCCGCGATTCGGTAGCCGGAGTTGCGGGCCTCCTCGGCGCTTTCAAACCGCCGTTGGGCCAGCACGCGTCCCGCCGTCTGCAGGAGGTCTGTCACCTGGCAGTCGATCAGCTCGTGGACGACGGCTTTCCGCAGCAACTCGCCGCGCAGCACGCCGAACCGCTGGTGCACGCGGCCGATGACCTCGCGGATCAGCGGGATTTCCGCCAGTTCGTCCAGCGTGACCAATTCCAGCTTGACCGAATCGTCCGTGTCGTGGGCGTCGTACGTCACGTTGTCGGCGACGTCGACCACTTGCGCTTCCAGCAGCGGCGCGGGGCCGGTCGGGCGCTTGTCGATGCGGGACGCCTGGCTTTCCAACGCCTCGTGCGTCAGGTTCAGGCCGGGAAAACTCTGGTATCGGACCTCCAGTTCCTCCGCGATCGTCAGCGCGTAACGATTGTGGGAGAAGCCGCCGCAGTCCGCCAGGCATTCGTTCAAGGCGCTTTCGCCGGCGTGGCCGAACGGCGGATGGCCGATGTCGTGGAACAAGGCCAGGGCTTCGATCAGGTCCTCGTTCAACCGCAAGGCGCGTCCGATGGTCCGCGCGATCGAAGCCACCTCGTGGGTGTGCGTCATTCGAGTCCGGTGATAGTCGCCCATGTCGCCCGTAAAGACCTGCATCTTGCCGCTCAGCCGCCGATAGGCCGAACTGTGTACGACGCGATCGCGGTCGCGCTGGAACGGACCCCGATACGGATGCTCGGATTCGGGATACTTGCGTCCCCGCGAGTCGATGCTGCGCATGGCGCACGGCGCCAGCAGCACGGCTTCGCGCGCGGCGATCGTCTGCAATCCGGGGAAACCGGCGATATTCGTCACATCCATGTCACCGGGAGAACACGAACTTCATCAAATCCTGCGTGCCCAGCGGCCGCGGCGATACGAACGTCTCGCCGGCGCTGAATCCGGCGGCGGCGCCGGCGGTCATCGCGGCTCCGCGAATCCGATCGAAGACATACTCCTTGGCCGGCGGGAACTGGGTTGCATAGCAGCGGATCGCGGCCAGCTTCGTCTCCAGCGTCTCGCCGATGTCGACCGTGAAATGGCTGCTGTAGCTGTTCAGCGTGGACGACTCGAAGGCCAGCCGGAAGTACAACTGGGCGGAAATCGTGTGTTCGGGGAGTCCCTGGAAATACTCGTCCCACTTCGTCAGCCGGGAATAGAATACGGCGGCGTCGGTGATTTGCATAGCCTGCCCGTGGTCCGGCGAAGCCAGCGGGGTCTTGTCCCCAAACCCGATCACGATCTTCGGGCGGTACTTGCGGAACTCCTTGGCCAGGGCGATCCGCGCCTCGAACGAATCGAACAGCCGGCGGTTGGGCAGGTTGAGCGTGAGGCGCTGGTGGACGCCGAGCGTCTCGGCCGCCCGCCGGGCCTCCTCCAGTCGCACGTGCGGGCCGGGCGAATACGGCGTCGGCTCGCCGTCCGTCAAATCGAGGATGCCTACCTGATAGCCCTGCCGGACCAGCCGCGCCAGCGTGCCGCCGCACGCGATTTCCGCGTCGTCGGGATGCGCCCCGACGGCGATGACGTCCAAGGCGGGATAATCTTCTGCGTTCACGTCCACCAATCGCTGCCTCCTCCTCACACGCTGACCGTTTTCCGCGGGGGAGCTCGCCGTGTTGTCGGTTGACTGCGGCTCCGCGGGCAGCGCGTCCCGCGGCCGGCGTCCCCCGCGTTGTCCCTGGGCACGCCGCGAAGCAAGCCTCGCTCCGCCTTGCACAAAGCCTTCGCAGGAGGAATTCTAGGCCAAAGCTGCCTGCGGCAAAAGACGCGGTCCGTCGTATTTGCGCCGCCGGTACGGCTGGGGCTGGCGAGCCGCCTCAGTATCGCGGCAGCGGTCCGGGCGCGGCGCCGGTCTGCGGCACGGTGGGCGGAGGGGGCGGCAAGAGCGCCGGCTGCGGGACGACGGCGATCAGCTCCCGGTACCGCCGCAGGCAATCCAGGGTGGCGCGGAATTCGGGGCGTTGAGTCAGCGCCTGATACTGCGGATCCCGCACGATCGCTTCGTAGCGGCTAATCACGTCCGTCAAGGCGGCGGGCGATACCTGGCCCTTTCCCGTGACGGCCTCCGGAGGCAAGGCCAGGAAGCGTTTCCAATTGTCGTCCAGCATGCCCAGCAGTTGTTGGGATTGCCCGGCCAACTCCGTCTGGACCGCGCTCAGGTCCGGGGGCCCGGAGGGAGCGGCGGCCGGCGGACCGGCAGCTACGGCGCCCGCTGCGGCCGGGACGGGACCTGGCGCGATTTGCTCCGGCAAAGCGCCCCCGGTGTACTGGACGATTGCGTTCATCAGCCGGACCGCCGACGGGGGCAGTGGGGCGCTGGCCGGCAGCCCCGAACCGGCAGGGGGCAGCCCCGCCTGACGGTAAAACATCTGGTTGGCGCCGATGTCCACCTGGATGGCCGTTCCATCCAAGGCGACGCCCGCGAACAGACCGCGGCTGCGCGAGTAGGACAGGATTTCGGCGCTCAGCTGTGCGTCGGTGGCCGCCGCCGCCTGACGCCCCACCGGCCCCGCCGCCGCAGCGGCATCCGCGCCGATGGTGAACTTGCCGTTCATCAGGCCCTGGACGCTCTTCTGGGTCCTGAATACCAGGATCAAATCCGAGGCCTGAATTCCGGCCTGCCAACCCAGGCTGCCGCCGGTCAACGTGACGAACGTCGGCGGCTGCCAAACCCCCGCCGCATCGCGGACCACGACCACGCCTCTGCCATACCGGACGCCGACGACGAATCCGCCCTTGACGATGTTGGGCACAATGGCCAGACCCTGCGCGTTGGCCAACATGGCCTGCGGAATCTGCTTGGCGGGGATCGCCATGATCTCATTCAGCACGCGCACGGTTTCCTCGACCGTGGCCTCCGGCTGCGATTGGGCCCCCAGCGACGCAGCGGGGACGAGACCTGCCAGCAACAGAAACAGGGAAGTAAATGGTCGGCCTTGTTTCGACACGGACGGACTCCTTTCCTGACAGCCTCGGTCGCGCGTCCGGGCGATGCCGACAGCGCAGACCCTGATCCGGGGGTGGCGATTGTATCGCGACTGCTGGCAGCGACACAACCTCAGTTCTGGCGGCGTCCGAGGCCAGAAGTCCCAAGCATTCGCCGATCGGGGCAACTTGCCGATGCAATCCGTTCGCGGTATCCTGAGCCGTGGAATCGTCTGGCACGTCGGTCGCAATCAGCCCCCGGACCGAGTCGAGCAACGCCGTCCGTCCGCGTTTCGGTTGGGCGAATCGACCTCGCGATGCCGCTGACGCTCCCCGGTGTCCGGCTGGCTCAGGACTTGCTAGCAGAGTTTGCGGATGCCTCGGAGCCGGCTCCAGAAGACGCCGACTTGCCGATCTGCCGATTGGGGAGCGAGCGTCATGTTGAATCGATCCGACCGCGTTTTTGCCCGTACTCCAACTCAAGGACCAACGCTGATGAAACGGCTGCTAAGTGCTTCCTGGACCTGTCTCTGCCTGGCCGCCGTCCTGTCGGCCGCCGCCGCTGAGGCCGCGGAACAGACGCTCGATTCCGCCGCGGCCCGGACGATCTTTGCCGACCCGCCGCGCCAGTACGCCACGGCCCCGCTGTGGGTCTGGAACGACCTGCTGACCGATGCGCAGATCCGCGGCACGCTGCGCGATCTGGCGGGCCAGCGGGTCCGGCAGGTCTTCGTTCACCCGCGGCCCGGCCTGATGACGCCCTACCTGAGTGACGAATGGTTCCGGCTGTGGCGCGTGGCGTTGGACGAGGCCGAGAAGCTTGACATGAACGTGTGGATCTACGACGAGAACTCGTATCCTTCCGGGTTTGCCGGCGGGCACGTGCCCGAACGGATGCCCGAATCGCGCGGCCGCGGCCTGGTGTTCCGCGACGAGAAGCAGCCGCCGAGGATCGGCCCCGACACGCTCGCCGTGTACCGCCGCACCGGCGACACGTGCGAGAACATCACCGAAAGGCTCCGCGGCGGCCAGTTGCCGCCCGAGGGACGCTACGTGGTGGCGTCGGTCGTGCGGGCCAAGGATTCGCCGTGGCACGGCGACCGCTGCTATGTCGATCTGATGTATCCCGGCGTCACGGAAAAATTCCTGGAAGTGACGCTCGACGCCTACGAGAAACACGTCGGCGACCAGTTCGGCAAGCGGGTGCTGGGCGCGTTCACCGACGAGCCCAACGTGCGGCCGGCCGGCGGACTGCCCTGGACCGACCGGCTGCCCGCCGAATTCCAGCGGCGGTGGGGCTATAGCCTGCTGGATCACCTGCCCAGTCTCGCCCGGCCCGTCGGCGATTGGAAACGCGTCCGCCACGATTACTTCCAGGTGGTCCTGGAACAGTTCATCGAGCATTGGGCCAAGCCGTATTCCACGTGGTGCGAGAACCGCGGCCTGGCCTTCACGGGCCACTACTGGGACCACGAATGGCCCAACTGTATCGGGGTGACCGACAACATGGCGATGAGCGCCTGGCAGCAAATCCCCGCCATCGACTGCCTGATGAACCAGTACCGCGAGGACACGCACGCCCAGTTCGGCAACGTGCGGTTTGTCCGGGAAGTGCAAAGCCTGTGCAATCAGCTCGGCCGCGAGCGGTACCTGTGCGAAGTGTACGGCGCCGGCGGCTGGGACTTGCGGTTCGAGGACATGAAACGGATCGCCGACTGGCTGGGCGTGCTGGGGGTGAATTTCTTTGACGAACACCTGTCCTACATCACGCTCCGCGGCGCCCGCAAGGCCGACCACCCGCAGTCGTTCTCGTACCACGAGCCGTGGTGGGATTCGTACCACGTCATGGCCCAATACCTCACGCGGCTGTCGGCGGCGATGTCGCTGGGCCAGCAGCGGAACCGGATCCTGGTAATCGAGCCGACGACTACGGCGTGGATGTACCAGTTCGATGCGACCCACGCCGCCCACCTGGGCGAAATCGGCAGGACGTTCTTCGACCTGTTGCTGGGCTTTGAACGGGCGCAGGTGGAATACGACATCGGCTGCGAGGACGTGATCGCACGCCACGGCCGCGTGGCGCGCGACGAGGCGCGGATCGGCGGCCGGCAGATCGGCGAGTCGTTCCGATTCGCCGTCGGCCGGCGGGAGTACACGACCGTCGTCCTGCCGCCGCTGACCGAAACGCTCCGCAGCGAGACGATGAAGCTGCTGGAGGAAGCGGCCGCCAGCGGCTTGCAGATCCTGTCCTGCGGCCCGCCGCCGGCGCTGGTCGACGGCCGCCCGTCGGGCCGCGGCGCGAAACTGGCCGCCAGCCCCGGCTGGACGCAGGTCGATCCGGGCCGCGCCACGGAAATGCTCGTGCCCGTGCTGGGCCTGGACCGCTGCGCGATCCGCCGCGCGGCCGGCGACCAGGGCATCCTCTTCCATCACCGCCGGCAACTGGCCGACGGACACTTGCTGCTGCTGGTCAACACCAGCCTCGACGCCCCGTCGCAGGGCTTTGTCGAGGCCCAGGCCAAGAGCGTGCAGAAGTGGGACTTGTTCACCGGGGCTGTCAGCGCCCACCCGTTCGCGATCGAAAACGGAGCGGCAAAGGTCGCGTTCGACCTGCCGCGGTGCGGCAGTCTGCTGCTGTTTTTGAGCGGCAAGCCCGGCGAGCCGGGCCCGGTTGCGGTGGAAAAGGCAACGCCGATCGCGCCGCAGGGGCCGCTGCAAATCGCCCGCATCGCGCCCAACGTGCTCACGCTCGACTACGTCGATATCACGGCCGGCGGCGAGACCCACCAGCGTCTGTACTACAATCGCGCCAACCAGTTGGCGTGGCAGAAAAACGGGCTGCCACGCAACCCGTGGAACAGTGCCGTGCAGTACAAGGACGAATTGATCTCCAAGACGTTCCCGCCCGACAGCGGCTTTGAGGTCACGTACCGCTTTACGATCGACGGCCCGGTGCCCCAACCGCTGGAAATCGTCATCGAGCGGCCCGACCTGTATGCGATGACATGCAACGGCACGCCGATCACCGCGGCCAAGGACGCGTGGTGGCTCGACAAGGCGTTCGGCCGGATCGACGTCACCGCGGCGGCCAAGGCGGGCGAGAACGCGGTCACGCTCAAAGCCCGGCCGTTCACCATGCATCACGAGATCGCCGCGGCGTTCGTCCTGGGCGACTTTGCGCTCCGTCCGGCGTCGGCCGGCTTCGTGATCTCCCCGCCGTCCGCCCCGTCGCTTGCCAAGGGCGTGGCCCACTCGACCGACATCGAAGGCGTCGCCTGGCTGACTTCGGGCATCGGCTTCCAGCGCGACCCGGCGGCCAAGGCAGGCAACGACGGGACGCCCGCCGTGGTCTTCGATCTCGGCCGGACCGTCAATTTGGCCGCGATCGAAGTCTGGAACTACAACGAATCCGCGCTTCCCAACCGGGGCGTGAAGAAGCTGGAAATCCATGGTTCCACCACGCCCGATTTCGCGGGCGACACGTCCCGCCTGAGCACGGCCGAACTGGCGCGCGGCCCCGGCGGACCTGTCGGAGCCAAGACGGCCTTTGCCCAGACGCTGCCCCTGCCCGGCCGGCCGGTCCGTTACGTCAAGTTCACGATTCTCTCGAACCACGACGGCGTGACGTTCCCGACCGCCGACGGCAGCCGGGGCAATGCCTTTGTCGGCCTGGGCGAGGTCCGGTTCCGGGCGGCGGAACCGAGCGGCAAGGCCGCGCTGGTCGAAGGCGCCACAATCCACTCGGTCTCCAGCGAACTGGTCTCCCCCGGCGGCTTCGACCGCCGGGCGGTCCACCTGGTCGACGGCAGCGGATTGGGCGAAGCCGCCGTCGGCTGGAACCAGCAGGGGATGCCGTTCTACGCGTCCGGCGTCGCCTATCGGCAGTCGTTCCGCGTGGACACCGTCGCCGGGCGGTACCGGGTCAGCGTTCCGCGCTGGCACGGCAGCGTGGCCAAAGTGATTGTCAACGGCCGGCTGTGCGGCCATCTCGTTTCGCAACCGTGGGAAGTCGACGTGACCGACGCGGTGCGCAGCGGCGACAACGCCGTCGAAGTCGTCGTGATCGGCACGCTCAAGAACACCCTGGGCCCACACCACGCCGGCGCGGTCGCCGGCAGCGCCTGGCCCCGCATGTTCCAGCAAGCCCCCGATCACGGCCCGCCCCCCGGCAGCGCCTACCACGCGCTGGGCTACGGCCTGTTCGAGCCGTTCGCGCTGCTGAATCTTGCCCCGTGAACGGATCGGGGGCACGACGCGGAAAACAGAATGGGATCGGGGTGAACGCGGGAGATCTCGAGAACTTTCTCGATTCCCCCGGTGCTAACGAAAAAGGAAATAGAACAGCGCCACGGCAGCAATGACCAGGGCGCCCATGAGCTTGACGATCGGTTCGGTCGCCTGTCTCATCTCCGCGCGCTCCGGCAGCCTGCGCGGGGCCTCCAGCGGTTTGATCAGGGTGATAACCACCATCACCAGGCAGGCCAGGACAAAGCTGAACAGCACCTGAATCAGGAAATGAACGCCCGGTGTCCACTGTTGAAACAGGCCGTAGAATACCGGTCCCGCCAGCAGGGCAGCGACGGCGGCGGCCGGCGGCGCTCGTTTCAACACGAATCCCAGCAGGAAGACGGCCACGACTCCGGGCCAGATGTAGCCCTGGAACTGCTGGATGAACTGGAACACGCCACCGAGATCCGGGTCGTCCAATGCGGGAGCCAACAGGCAGCCGAGCACGACAAACACGCCCGTCGTCAGACGCCCGATCCAGACCAGTCGCGTCTGCGGAGCGCTGCGATGGATCATCCGCTGGTAGATGTCCATGGTCACGATCGCTGAGGCCGAATTCAGCATGGAGGCCAGCGAGCTTACCACCGCCCCCGCAAGGGCCGCGAACGTGAATCCGCGCATGCCGCAAGGGACCAGATTCTTGATCAGCGTCGGGAAGGCCGCATCAGGGGTGGGCAGTTCTGACGCGTACAGCTGGCGGCTCATCATGCCGGGCATGACGATGGCAAAAGGAACCAGCAACCACAGCGCCCCGGCAAAGATCACGCCAAGCTGGCCGTCCCGCAGACTCTTCGCCGCCAGGTTGCGCTGGACAATGAACTGGTTCAAGCCGGTGTAGTAGATGATGACGATCCACATCCCGGCCGCCACGCCCGTCCAGGGCAGATCCGGATGGTCGGCGGGCAGGATCATGTGCAGTTGGTCGGCATTGGCCGTGGCAAACGATGTCCAGCCTCCGCAGGCGCGCAGGCCGAGTGCGAACGTCAGCAATCCGCTGATCAACAGCCCCAAACCCTGGAACAGGTCGGCCCAGGCCACGGCTTTCAATCCCCCCCAGACCGTGTACAGGGCGGCAATGGCGCCGATCATCCACACGCCGGCGTGCAGATTGAGGCCGAAGATCGTCCGCAGGGTCAGCCCGCCGGAGTACAGCACGGCGGTCAACAGAACGGCCACATAGATCGCGGCCGTCATGACCGCCATGATGGCGCGGGCCGCAGCGTTGTAGCGGTATTCAAGATACTCGGGCATGGTGTAGATGCCCGCCCGCAGAAAACGCGGCAGCAAGGTGAAGGCAATCAAGACGATGCCCACCGAGCCGACCAGTTGCCAGTTGCTGACCGCCAGTCCCACGGATCCTGCCCCTTGCCCGGCCATGCCGACGAACTGTTCTGTCGAGATGTTCGCGGCCACGACGGACAAGCCAATCAGCGGCCAAGGCAGACCACGCCCGGCCAGGAAGTAGTCCTCGCTGTTGGCCTCCCTGCGGCTTTGGAACAAGCTTACCGCAAGGACGACCGCAAAAAAGGCCAGAAAGACCACGATATCGAACACGGCCAGATTCATGGACATCCTTCTCCCAGCAGCTTGTTGAAAAAAGGCGACGGGCTCCGAGTTGCGTTGGAGAAACTCCAGGAAAGACGGCCACCGCGAGGTGCCCGTCCGCTTTTTTTCCTGGCGGTAGACGACGAGTCTCTCCTCGGTCTCGTTGTGGCGGGCCACGCCGAACACCGTGTTCTCTCTTTGCCCTTGTCGTGCCGATAGCGGCCTGTTTGGACAACGGTCATGTCTTGGCGTCGTCAAATTCAACGGCGGGCCTGTACTTCGTTTAGCATCGTTCGAGAAATAACTGTCCCGTGTCTATTGCCGACCATCCCAGCAACGGTGGCCGAAATAACTTCCCGAACTTCGGCCACCACGCTGCCTGCCAGCGTGGAGCCATGTTCAGCACCAGCCGTCGGCCCAGCCCGAGCCGTCGTCCAGCCACTGAGTCCAGCATCTTGAACACCGCTCCACGCTGGCAAGCAGCGTGGTGGCGAAGCAGCCGATTTCGTGCAGATATCTGGTCTTGAACACCGCTCCACGCTGGCGAGCAGCGTGGTGGCCCGAGAGGGCGCGGGGCGGGGACGGGGGCTGGTTCAGAACATGGCTCCACGCTGGCGAGCAGCGTGGTGGCCCGAGAGGGCGCGTGGCGGGGACGAGGGCTGGCCGAAAACCGGGAATAGGAGCCGTCGGCGAGTTTCCAAGCCGGCAGACGGATCACACTCGCCACGGTTCGCGCAGCGCTCGGAAGAGCAAGCGGTTGGCTTCGTCGTCGCCCAGGAATTGCTCGGCGGCCGGGTCCCACTTCAACGCGCGGCCGGTCCAGTAGGCGATACAGCCCAGGTGGGAGACGATCGTCGACTGGCAGCCCACGGCGACGTCACAGGCCGGTCGGTTGCGGGAGCGGATGGCGTTGAACCAGTTGCGGTGGTGGCTTTCTCCGGCGATCAGTGGCTCGTAGTCCGCCGGGTAGTTCTTGATCAAGTCGGCGGGGAACGACCGGAGGTAGCCCTCCCGGCCCACGTCGATCCAGCCCCGCTCGCCCACGAACAACGCGCCGAAGGAGTGCAGCGGCGTGTTGGCGTCCCAACCTTGGGGGATGGCGTGCTTCTTGGGGTCCAGGCGGCCGGGCACGACCCGCAGCAGCACGCCGTCAGGGTACCTGTAGGTCAAGTCGGGAAAGATGCCGGCGGCGGGCGGAATCACCTCGAACGGCCCCGCGTGATCGATGCCCAGCCCCCATTGCACCACGTCGAACGCGTGGACGGTGCCGCTGGTCAAACTGCCTCCGCCAAAGTCGCGGCAGAAGTCCCACGGGACGACGTTCAGCGGCTTGCCCAAGTACACAAAGCGGTGGTTGAAGGGCCGCCATGGGGACGGCCCGAGCCACAGGTCCCAGTCCAGGCTGTCGGGGACCGGTTCGGCCGGCAGGTTGACGTCCCGGCTGGTGCCTGGTCCGGGGACGTAGACCTCCTGGATCTTGCCGATCGCTCCGTCGCGGACCAATTGGCAGGCCAGGCGGAATTCGCGGGTCGATCGCTGCTGCAACCCGCACTGGCAGACGCGGTCATAGCGGCGCACGGCCCGGACCATCGCCCGGGCTTCGGCGACCGTCAGCGAGATCGGCTTCTCGACGTACACGTCCTTCCCCGCCTTGGCGGCCATCACCGTGGCGACGCCGTGCCAGCGGTCGCCGGTGGCGATGAACACCGCGTCGAGATCGTCGCGGGCCAGCAGTTCGCGGAGGTCGAGGTAGGCGGCGCACCCCCGATACGTGCCGCTGGTCCGACGCTCGGCATACGCCTGTTCGGTCGTGGATTGAGCGTTTTCCCGCCGCCAGCGGTCGACGTCGCACACGGCGACCACCTGGACATCCGCCGCGCTCAGGAAGCCGCGCAGATGCCCCTGCCCAACCATGCCGATGCCGATCAGACCCAGCGAAATCCGCTCGCTGGGCGGCGTGGCGCCGTCGGCGCCGAGGGCCGAGGCCGGGAGGATGCGAGGCGCCAACGGGGCCAGTGCGGCTGCCCCCGCGCTCTTCAGGAAGTTCCGTCGGCTCTTGCGGGCGTGAAACGATGGCCGCATCGCGGGTCTCCTTCTCCCAGGGTGTGACATGGTTCTCTCGAACGGCGTGTGCCGCGATTGTACGCTCACGGGGTCCCGCCTGCCACGGGGTTGCCCGCCGTTGCCGTCAGCCGCGCGTGCTTTGGGGGCCTCCGCCAAGAGGTCGCTCTTGCGTTTCGTCCAGCCCTGACAAAAAGGCCGGATCCGCGGCAGCGGAAACCTGACAAGAGGGATTACCCACCCAACTCGGCGCTGGGGTCAGGCTTACAGAATTCAATTTTGGCCGAGCCATGTCGTTGCCTATCGCTGGACCCGCCATCGGCCAGAATTGAATTCTGTAAGCCTGACCCCCTGTTGTGCAAGTATGCGATCAGGAACAGCAACACGACATACCCATTTCCCGTTTGGGGCTGGCAGGCAGTGTCCGTCAGGCAGCGCTTTTGGCCTCTGCGGGCATTTTTGCCAACGCCCCCGCGTCACGGGGTCGGCGTGGCCGGCGGCAATTCCCGCAGCAGTTCGATGCGGTCGAACAGGGCGTCGCCGCCAAGCGCGGTGGGGGCGAGGCCGGTCAGCGTGAAGGGGCCGAAGTCCTTCCACAGGTCGCAGGTGACCTCGGCCCATTGCTGCGGCGCGTCGGCGGCGGCCTGGCGGGCCGCCCAGCCCGTGGTGTTCCGGCCGCTGTAGTACCGCCAGAGCGGCTTGTCCGCCGGCGGCCACTGGCCGTCGCCGGCCAGCTCGATCATGACGCCCGTGCCGCCGCACGACTTCCAGGCAAACCGCAGATAGCGATACTCGCCGGGCGCGGGGCGCTCGACGATTCGGTACTGCCAGCCGGGAATCTGCAGTGAAAAGCGTTGCGGCGGCGACATCCGCAGGGACGCCTGGCCGGCAAAGCGGTCGGCGGTCTCGAGAGTAGCGCGGCCTTCGCCTTCATGGAGCAAGTCGGCGAACGCCGGGTCGTCGTCAAACAATAGGACCTGGGCCGGCAACTGCGGGCCGAACGCTTGCCGCAGGTAGGCGACCAGGTCCACCATCTCCTGCGGCTTGATTTCCTGCTCGACTTTTTCCGGCATCAGCGACGTCCGCGACGCGGCCATCTCGTCGATGTCCTTCCGCAGGATCGTGTCCTCCTTGCCCTCCTCGCGGCGGAGCGTGACGTGCGTGGCCGATTCCGCCGCCAGCACGCCCGTGTAGATCCGGCCGTCCTCCGTCACGACCGTGTAGCTGTTGTAGCCGGCCGTGAGCTGGTTGCTGGGGTCCAGCACGTCGGAGACCAGCATCTCGTCGGTGCGTTGGATCGTGTTGGCCAAGTCGGGACCGACGACGTAGCCCTGCTCCTTGACGCGATGGCATTTGGCGCACTGCCGCTGGAATACCACGTCGCCGCGGCCCGCGTCGCGGGGCAGCGTCAGCGCTTCCGTGTAGCGGCCCAGCACCTCTTGGCGGTCCTTGGCCACGCCCTGAGTGGCCAAGAGGTCGCGCGCGCGGCGGCGGATTTCGGCGTCCGAGTTGTCCTGCAGTTGTTCGCGCCGGGCCGCGTCCAGGCTGTACCAGGGCACCGCGCCTTGCTGCACGGCGTCCAGCAGTTTTGCCAGCCGGTTCTGCCGCTGGAAGATGGCGTCCAGCGCGGCCGTTTGCACTTTAGGGGTCTTGCTCAGCCAGTCCCGCAACAGCAGGTCGGCGGCCCGCACGTCTTCCGCCGTCGCCAGGGCTTCGACCGCGGCCAGTTGCACGTCCAGCGGTTGGCGCGGCTCCAGCAACTTCGCGGCGACCGCCGCAAGTTCGTCGAACGGAGCGCCTTTCCACAAGGCCACGGCGGCGACGCGTTCCGCCAGCGGGCGGTCGTCGTCCAACGCGGTCTTGGCGGCGGCCTCCAAGGCGGCTTTCATCTCCGGGGCTTCCTGCAGCCGGACCAGCTTGGCAACCTGGAACGCCAACTGCCGCACGTCGCCGTCGGAGTTGGCCAGCAGGGCGCGCAGCGAACGTTGACCGTCCGCGTTCGTCAGCACCTCCGGCTTGCCGCGGTTCAGGCCCTCGGCCAGTCCCGCCAGGCAAGCCGACTGCAACTCGGCCGCAACCGTCCCCTGGACCGCCCCGATCGCGGCCAACGCGCGGCCGATCTCGTCGTTGCGGTGCCGCGCGCCGACGATCGAGACCAAGGAGCGCAACAGCGACGGGACGGAGCCTCCGCGCTCCGCGCGCCGCACGACCTCCACCATCAAGTCGGCCGCGGTTTCCGCCGCGGAACTGAGGATGGAGGCCTGCAGCCACGCATCGCCTTCGCTGGCCGCGGCCAGTTTGGCCAGGGCCGCGGCGGCGGCCGGCGAACGCGACTGGCCCAGCGTCAGCGCGGCCTGCAAACGGACTCGCGGATGCGGATCGTCGGCCAATGCGGCCACCGTCTGGAATAATCCCGTATCTTGTTGCAGCCAGCGTTCGGACAGGACCAACGCGTGCGTGCGGACGGCGAAGTGCCCGTCGCCCAACGCTTGCCGCACGGTCTGCGGCGTGAGGGCCGACAAGCCGTCCAGCGTGTACAGCGCGTGCAAGCGGGCCTGCGGCGTGCCGCCAGCGGTTGCCAGCTCAATCAGTTGTTTCTCGACGCTTCGCTCGCCGCGTTCCACCAGCAGCCGCTGGGCCGTCTCGCGCCAGCAGGCGTTGGGACTGGCCAACGCGGCGACCAGTTCGTCCGCAGTTGCCTCGGCAAGGGCCATCTTGCGCGGCGGCGGAGCCCTGTCGGCGACGATCTTCCAGATCCGCCCCCGGTCGCTGCCGGCGATCAGGGACTGGATGTACAACTGCTGCAGGTACCGCGGGATGGCCGAGTAGTCCTCGATGATCGCCCGGTACATGTCCACCACGTACAGCGCGCCGTCCGGCCCCGTCGTCAGGTTCACGGGCCGGAACCATTGCTCGGCCGTCATGAGGAACTCCGTGGTTTCGTCGGCCTGCGGACGCCGCGCTTGGTAGATCACCCCCTGCGGCTCCAGCACGCAGCGATGCACCATGTTCTGGGCGTTGTCGACGCTGAAGTGATTGCCCCAGAACTCAGGCGGAAACGCGTCGGCCCGATAGATCGCTTGTCCGCTGGCGGCCGTAAAGAAGCCATTAGCCGTCGCTTCGGCCGCGCCGTAGAACTTGACCCAGGCCGGGTCCTGGCTGCGCGCCAACCGCCACGGGTCCGGCTGGCTGGTCGGATACACGCGCGCGGGATGGCCGTAGCTGGAGATGTTCAGCACCAGGTTGGGCGCGGCGTAGTACGGATTGCGCGCCAGATAGTGATAGGCCAACGGGGCGACGAACAAGGCGTGTTGCTGGTTAGTGACCAGGAAGCGGTCGCCCCAGTCGTCGATGGCCAGGCCGAAGCCGCTGGCACTGCCGCTGGTCGGCTCCAGCGCACTGCCGTCCGCCTTGAAGCGGAAGCTGGTCGCCGGGATCTTCACTTCGCCCGGCAGGTGCGGGCCGCGGATCGTCCCGCCGCTGTTGATCCCGTTGGCGGCGTAGATCCAGTTGTCCACGCCCCGCCGCGGGTTGCTGATCCGCGACCACATGTCGTACAGTCCGAAGCCGGAGAACAGCGTCTGGCGCACTTCGGCCAGGCCGTCGCCGTCGCGGTCTGCCAGAAAGATGATGTCCGGCGCGCACAGCGCAATCACGCCGTCGCGGGCTGCCACGACGCCGTAGCAGGCCGGCAAGCGATCCGCCCACACGTGGCTGCGGTCGACGCGCCCGTCGCCGTCCGTGTCCTCCAGCAGCTTGACCGTCCCGTATTGCTCCTCTTCCGCCCGCTTGATCGCCTCGGGATTGGCCGGAATGCGGCGTACGGCCGTGTCCAGCACGCCCGTCTTGTTCAACTCCTGGACGTCCAGGTAGCCCTCCAGGTTGTAACCGTGGAGCTCGCAGACGAAGATCCGACCGCGGGCGTCGAAGTCCATCGCCACGGGATCGGCCACGTGCGGTTCGGCCGCGACCAGCTCGATTCGGAACCCCGGCGCCAGTTGAAACCGCTTCCGGCTCTCGTCCGGCGCCAATGGCCCCGGCGCGTCGCTGGCCAACTGAATTTCGGCCGCCGCGACCCTGCCCGCGGAGTACGATGAGAGGTTCGTGAGGACGCAGACCGTAACCCAGAAAAGCAATCGTTTCATGGGATGGGTTCCTGGCGCCGTTCTCGCGACGGCCGTTCTCGGATCGGAATGCTGGGCGAAGGAATTCGCAGCCATTCCGCTGCTGTCTTGTTAACCTTACTAAGGCGGCAGGAAAAATCCGGCGGCGTTCCGCAGCATCTCGCCGAGGCGGAGGGACAGTTGCGGGTCTTGGATCAGGGGACGGGCCGGCAAGGCGTCGTAGTTGGCCATCTCGAAGCGGCCCGCCGGAACCGCCAGCCCGCCGCGCAAGGACTCGGCAATCTCCACCGTCTGGCGGCGGTCGAGCAACTCGAACCGGCCGTTGGCTCCGTGGTACGCCAGGGTCTTCAGGACGAGGCGATCCGCATGGACGTCGACCAGCTTCAAAGCCTGCGTCGGCGGCATCCCCAGGGACGGTCCTACCAGGTACGCGGTGGTCCGCGAGCGATAATCCAGGTCGCGGTGCAAATGGCCTTGCAGCACCGCCACGACATGCGGATGACGGGCGACGATCGTGTGCAGCGGCCGGGCGTCCAGAAACGTGGGCGGGTAGATCGGTTCGTGAATCGCCACGATCGTCGGCCGCTGGCGATGACGCGCCAAGTCGTCGGCGATCCACGCCCGCGTGGGCGGATCGAACGCCGAGAGCCCTTCGAGCTTGGACCCGTGGCAGATCCGGTCCGGCGCCAGCAGCAAAAAGTGCAGCCCGCCGCAGTCAAAGCTGTATTGCTTCGGACCGAAGACGGCGTCGAAGTCCTGCGGCCAATTGTCGCCGGGGATGATCGCAGAGGGCAGTTGGAGGTGCTCGTCCAGGAACGCGCGGAGGAACCGCTGACGGCGCACGCCCAGCGATTCGGGCCGGGCCGGATCGCGGGGCGGAGCCGGGTGCGCGTTGTTGTCGCCGGTCACCAGGACGAAATGCGGCTTCCATTCGGTGCGCAGTTGCCGAAACGCCTCGGCCAGGTATGCTCGCCGCGAGGCGTCCAGGTGCATGTCCGTCACCCAGGCAAACGTCCACAGCGGCGATGGATCCGAGCCCTCCTGCCGCGTCGCCTCGGCGGCCGTGGCCGACGACGCCACCACGCCGCAACCGGCGGCCGACAGCCACAACGCGCACCAGGCGAACAGGGGAAAACGGGCTGGAGACATCTCAGGCAAGCCCCCCAAACGTGACCGGATTCAAGATGATTCACTCCTCGAGTTGGTACAGCACGGTGCAGGGCGCGGTCAGGTGATCCTCAAAGCGGTCGGTATTTTCCGCCACCACGCGCTCGCTGAACACTTCGGTCACGCGGCGGCAACGGCGGGGCAGGACCACGGTCCGCGGGCCGCCCGCGATCGTGTGCAGGGCGATCAGCCGCCGGTTGGCGTACAGCGGTTCCTCGGCCTCGCTGTAAATGTGGACGCCCGCCTCGCGGGCCAGCCGGCGCAAGACGGCGGCGGACAGGTTGGGCTGGGGCGAAAACACCGACCGCCAGCCGTCCCTCGGACGCGAGGTCAGTTCCGGGGTCTCCCAGGGAATGCCGGTCAGCGCTTCGACCTGGCTGGGGTCGTACTTCCCGTCCGCGATGATCCCCGGCGCGTAGACCCAGACGACCGTTCTGCCCTCCGTGCAAACCTGCTTCCGCAACAGCTCGCGGCGCTGGGCGTCGACCACGAACAGATTGGGCAAGAGCACGAGTTTGTAGCGCGACAGGTCGAGCGTCGGCAGATCGGCGAACGAGAACACGTCAAACGGAGCGCCCATGCGGTACAGTCCGTAGCGCTGCTTGAACAGCAAATCGTTGTAGAAATCCGCCCGGCCGTCCAGGTAGTACATGCTCTCGGCGTCCACCAGCACCGCCACCTGGGCCGCCGATTCCTCGCGCGGCTGGGCCAGGCGGTCCCACAACGTGCGCATCTGGGCGATCGAATCGAAGATGGCCTGGCCCTCGAACCAATGGCCGAACAGGTCGAACCAGTACGTCGAAATCCCGCTGATCAGCCGCAGCGAAAACTCGCGGCGCAGCCCGGCGATGCAGTCCGCCTCGTTGCGAAAGCCGCTCTCGTGGCCCGGCACGGCGCGGCCCAGCAGCGAAACGGACCGCGCCGACGGCGTGCGGTGATCCATGCTCATCAGGAATCCCTTGCGGTGATGCTGGATCGAACTGATGGGGACCATGAATCCGCTGGCCCCGCCCACCTGCCGGTCGTGGTACGAGCCTGGCGAGATGAACCAATCCAAGTCGGGCGAGGCATAGACGCGGTCGAAGTCCAGATGGCCTTCGTACAGCAAACGGTTCCGGCCGTGCTCCAGGATGTAACCGTAGCACAGGCCCAGCGGCGCGCGATGCTTGATCACCTCCTGGGCAGCGGCCGCGTAGTACAAGATCGTGCTGCCGATCAGCTCGTGCGAGAATTTCCAGTAGTGAACGGCCAGGGCGTCGGCGGCCGGATCGCGGAACGGGCCGTGCGACACGTGGTCGCGCACCGACGCCGGCGGGATGTCGACGGGATCGGGATGGCCGCGCCCGATCATCCACTGGCGCCACGCCGCGCGGCGCACCGCACCTTCTTCGCCGCGCTGGAAATCTTGCCATTCGATGGTCATGCCGCAGGCCAGGAAATAAGCGATAATCACTTCCCGGTGACGCGATTCCAGATGCTGCAGCACGGCGTGCAGGTACTCGCGCGTGTCGCGCCGCCACATGTCGCTGGCCGCCACCCGGCCCAACTGGCTGAAACTGTCGCCCACCCCGCGGACTCGGCACCACCAGGCGGGCGTGTTCAGGTCGATAAAGAAGATGAACTTGGCTTTGGGATTCACGGCCAGCTTGTCGGCGATCTGCTTGTCCAAACACTCGAAATCGTACTGCCCCGGTCCGAGCCAGATCGGCGGATAGGCGCTGTTGTACGGCGCGCCCGTCGAACTCAACACGTTGGCGGGAAAGCAAACCACCGTGTTCACGCCGGCCTCGGCAAACTTCCGCAGCGTTTCCGCGTTGGGAGCGTAGGTGTTGAAGCCGAACCAGCGCTCGGGTTCCGCGGCGCCGCACCAGGCCGCGGCCAGCAGCAGCGGACCCGTCCACGCGAGCGACCGGCGCAGCCTTCGGACCGATTCGAATCGCGGCGTCCACCGCCCGGCCCGATCGCCACCGTCCTGCCGAACAATCGTCCGATTCATGTGCGACCTCTTTTCCGTGGTTGACCCCGGAACACGGTTATACCGCTCCGCAGCGTGAGCGGCAATCATGCCTCGGCGCCCGGACGGACGCGGCGGATTCTCTGCTGCCGGCTTGCATTGGCCGCCCAACGTTGGGAAAAAGGGTAGGGGTTGATTCCTTTCGTGGCGACGAGGTGTTCCGATGACGGCGACTGAGCGACCCGTGGTCATTCTGGGTGCAGGCATCAACGGCGCGGCGCTGGCTCGCGAACTGGTGCTGAACCGCGTTCCCGTGATCCTGGTGGACACGGCCGACCTGGCGTACGGCACGACGGCCTATTCTTCACGGCTGATCCACGGCGGGCTGCGGTATCTGGAGTACGGCGAGTTTTCCCTGGTCCGCGAATCGCTGGAAGAGCGGAACCGGCTGCTGCGACTGGCACCGCACTACGTCCGTCCGCTGCAGTTGGCGATTCCGGTCGGCAAGCGCAGCGGCGGTTGGCTGTCGTCCATCCGGCGGTTCTTGGGCGGGCAGGCGGCGGCGGCCGAGCGCGGTTTGTGGCTGGTGCGTGCCGGGCTGGGCTTCTACGATCTGTACGCCCGCGACTTGCATCTGCCCCGTCATGCGGCCGCGCGGGTCGGCGCGGCGGGTTCGGTGCCCGTCGACCCCAACCGCTACCGCTGGCTGTGTACGTATTGGGATGCGCAGATCCTGTATCCGGAGCGGTTCGTGGTGGCTCTGGCGGAAGACGCCCGGACGCTGGCCGAGCAGCAGGGCGTCGAGTTTTCGCTGGACACGTACCACCGGGTGCAGCTGGTCCGCGACCAGGTGCAGATCCGCCCCGCGGGCGGCGGCGGCAGCGAGCCCGCGCGCAGCGTCCAGCCGGCGGCCCTCGTGAACGCGACCGGCGCTTGGGTCGACCGGACCCTGGCACAGCTGGACGTCATCACGCGTCCACTGATCGGCGGCACCCAAGGCAGCCACTTTCTGACCTTCCACCGGGCGCTGGCCGAAGCGCTGGGCGGGCAAGGCGTGTACGCGGAAGCGGAAGACGGCCGGCCGGTGTTCGTCCTGCCGTGGGACCGGGGCACGCTGGTGGGCACGACCGACTTGCCCTACCACGGCGATCCGGGGGAAGCCGTAGCCTCCGACGCCGAATTGGAGTATCTGGTCGGCGTCGTCCGCCAGCTGTTTCCGCAGATCGCGTTGACGCGCGACGACATCCACCTGCACTATTCCGGCGTCCGGCCGCTGCCGCAAACGGGCGGCGCCACGCCGGCCTCGGTCACCCGGCGGCACTGGATGGAGGCGCACCTGGGCAGCGGCGTGCCGCTGTACTCGATCGTCGGCGGAAAACTGACGACCTGCCGTTCGCTGGCGGAAGAGTCGGCGGCCACGATTTTGAAACGGCTGGGGCGGCCTGTCCTGGCGAATTCCCGCGAGCGTCCGATTCCCGGCGGCGATTCGTACCCGGCGGCGGAGACGGACTTGCAGGGCGAGTGGCAGCGACTGGGCGGCCGCTTCGGCTTGCCGCCGGAAAGCGTCCGGGCGATCTGGGCTTTGTACGGCAGCCGCGCCGGAACGGTGCTGGCAGAACTGGATGGACTGCCCGGCGACACGGTGGCCGGCACGCACTTGCCGCGGCCCCTGGTGCGCTGGGTCATCCGACGGGAGTGGACCGCGACGCTGGACGACCTGGTCGAACGCCGCCTGATGCTGCTGTACGATCCGGGCTTGTCGCAAGCGACGCTGCGGGATCTGGCAGGACTGCTGGTCGAGGCGGGCCTGCTGGCGGCAGCTGACGTTTCGCAACAAGTGGCGGCAACGTGTCAGCGGCTGCACGACCACTTTGGCAAAACCGTCTCATGACGGGCCCACCAACTCCAGGCTGCCCCAAAGACTGGGATCCTCGTCGATCGGAAACTCGGGACCCAGTGTGAACGTCTGCCAGCCCAGTTCCCGATCGATTACCGCATAGCTGAAGCCCAGCCGCGGATGCTCCAGCGGGTCAAAGCCGGTCAGCGCGGCGGCCGGCAGGTGCGCCTGCAAGGCGTATCCCCCGGAGCGGACCTGGGCTCGGATGCCGAGCGCCGCGTCCGCCACCGACTTCGGGTTCTCGCGGGCACGGTTGATGGTCAGCAGCCGCGCGACGGGCTGCGCCTCCGCCGTCCCGCCGCCAGCGGGCAGCAGCGCGAAGCGATGGCAGAAGCGGCTGGCGCGATGGATGTTGTGCGTGTCGCGAGTATCGATCCAGACGTGCAGCCCGTCGCTGTCCTCCAGTCGCGAGGAACGGCACCAGACGTGCTGTCGCTTGCCCGCGACCCGCACCGTCAAGAGCAACCCTTCCGGGCTCCAGGCCGCCCGCACGTCGGCGAACTTGGGCCGGCCCTCCAACTCGCCGAAACTGGGCAAGGCATACTCCGGGCCAAGTTCCGCGCCCTTGACCGGCCACAACGGCTCGAAGCGCCGACAGCCAACGGAGAACCGGAACAGGAAGGTCGGAGCCAACAGCGTTTCACTCATGCGTCGCCCTCAGACTGCGAACGAGAGAACCTTGCCTGCCGGCGCGCCCCCCCGGCCCGTCTCTCTTAAAGCTTTCGTCGTCTTGTCTTTCGTTTCCCGATCGCGCGGCGTCATTCTTCCCCTGAAGCTGGTGCGGAACATACATCGCCGCCGCGGCCGCCGCAACCTGCCGGCGGTAGGATTCGGAGCGAGATTGGGAAAGGTGAAGGCGCGTTGCGCCGCAACGCGATTCTGCGCGCGGAGCGAGCGTCAGGGCGCGTGCCCCTGCTTGGGGCTGCCCGACCTGCTCGTGCCGGACCGTGGCCCCGACGGAGATCTTCAGCCGAGATCGGCCCGCTGAGCCGCTGCGGCAGCCCCGCGCGGCGTGAGGCGGCGCGGCGTTGGTCTCCGGGCAAGGGCGAGAGGGAAAACCCTCTCGTAAGCCGCCCTTCCGATGCCCTAAAATGCAGCTTGAGTTGCCCAACCGACTTGGCACAGGCTGACGACCGCGTTTCGGCTGCGGGATCCTTGTGTGACCGGTAAAGACAACGGGCCGGTCGGAAGAAATCAGCCCCGCCCAAGCCTCATCCGTCCCCTCGCTGCCGCCCCTGGGGTGCTTTCCGTTGAGGAGCAGACCATGACGAGACGATCCAGCGATGCCCGCAAGCCCAGGCGTCGCTTTCGGGACTTGTTCCATTCACACCGCCGCCGCGCCGCCGCCGCGTTTCGCGCGTTGGCAGTGGAGTTCCTCGAAGATCGGCGACTGCTGGCGGCCGACTTGGTGTACCAGGCGACCGAGTCGGTCGCGCTGACGTTGCGGCTGTCGGAAGGCACGGTCCAGATCGTGGACACCAGCCAGCTAACAACCGTCTTGGCTTCCACGCCCCTGAACGAGATCACGGCGGGCGTGCGGATCGATGGGAATGCGTTCGACGTGTCCCTGACCATCGACGCGAGCATGCCGCCCGTGATCGGCGGCATTTTGTTCGCCGGGGGAACCGGAAGCAGCACGCTGACGGGCCCGGACGCCGACACCGACTGGATTCTCGACGGGTTGGGAAGCGGTGTGTTCGACGGCGTGAACACGTTCACCGGTGTCGAGTCGCTGATCGGCGGCGCGGGCAACGACACGTTCGCGTTCTCGGGGAACTTCGGCGGAACCATCGACGGCGGCGGCGGGACGAATACGCTGGACTACTCCGCCTGCCGGACTCCGGTACTCGCGGACCTGGCGGCCGGCGTGGCCAAGGTCGGCGGCTTTATCCGTAGCGGGACGATGGTCGGGCTGACCGCCGACATGCCGGTCCGCTATCTCAACTACGGCGCGGGCGTCGGCCAAGCCTCCCTTGCGATGGACACGCCGCTGGGCGGTTTGAACGGCGGCGCGGGTGTCGGTACGGCTTTGCTCTCCCTGACCCGCGGCACACTTCTGGCGAGCTTGAACAACGGCTTGGGCGTTGCCGGCGAGCTGCGAATCACCCTGACCGATTGGTCCTCGGCGGTTGTCGACCTCGCCGACGCGCAGACCGTCGGCGACGTGCTGGACGCGATCGAGGCGGCCGACAGCCGATTGACGGCCGCGATCAACGCGGCGGGCAACGGCATCGATCTGAGCGATTCGGCGGGCGGCGACGAGTACCTGACGGTCGACGATCTGAACGGCTCGACGGCGGCGACGGATCTGGGGCTCACGGGCAACTCGACGGGCAGCCGGCTGTACGGTCAGCCGCTGGTCAACGATCTGCGGATCACCCTGGGCGATGGCTCGACGGTCAAGGTCTCCCTGGGCGGCGCCGAAACGATCGCAGACGCGATCGAGGCCATCAACGGCGCGGACTCGCGGATCTACGCCCAATTGAACGACGCGGGCGACGGCATCGACTTGAGCGACTCGACGATCGGCAGCGGAAACCTGACCGTCGCGGACCTGCCCGGTTCGACGGCGGCCACGGACCTGGGTCTCGCCGGAACGGGCACCGGGGATGTGCTGCGCGGGCGGTCGCTGGTCGACGACCTGCGGATTACGCTGCGCGACGGCTCGACCGTGGAAGTCAACCTTGGCAATCCGGCGACGGTGGCCGAGGTCCTCGCCGCGATCCAAGCGGCCGCTCCAGCGCGGCTGACGGCGGTCATCCATCCGGCGGGCAACGGCATCCTCCTCGACGATTCGGGCAGCGGTACCGGCAACCTCGCAGTGGCCAGCTTGAACGGCTGTACGGCCGCCGCGGATCTGGGCCTGGCCGGCAGCGGCACGGGCGGCGTACTCCAAGGCACGGCCATCGTGGGAGCAATCGTGACCGCGTCGATCAGTAATGTGCAGCACGCGATCGGCGGCGCCGGCGACGACCTGCTGATCGGCACGAGCGGCGATAACCAGTTGACCGGCGGCGAAGGGGCGGACACGTTCCAGTTCGCGGACGGCTGGGGCGCCGACACAATCACGGATTACGGGATCGAGGGTGTCGATACGCTCGACTTTTCCGCGGTCACGGCCGACTTGACCGTGACGATCCAGGCCGACGGCGCGGTCTCGATCACGGACGTCACCAGTACGCTCGACGACGTCGAAGGGATCGACAAGATCAGCGGGGGCCGCGGCGACAATGTCTTTGCGTTCGAGGACGGGGCGGCGTTTGCCGGCACTTTGGACGGCGGAACCGGCGGCACGAACAAGCTTGATTACGCGTCCTTTACGACCGCGGTCAGCGTCGATTTGGCGGCGGGCACGGCCGTGGCGTCGGGAATCACGACCACGATCGCCCGCTTCGGCGCCGTCACGGGCGGCTTGGGGAACGACACGTTGACCGGCACCGACGGCGTGGACCATCTGGAAGGCGGCGCGGGCGATGATCTGCTCGCCGGCGGCGCGGGCGATGACCAACTCGCCGGCGGGGCAGGCGACGATACCTACATGATCACGGACGGCAGTGGAACCGAGACGATCACCGAGGAGCCGGATGCAGGGACGGACACGCTCGACTATTCCGCCTGGACAACCGGTATGGTGTGGAACGTTGCTGGCGGAAGCCCGCCGGGCGTGAACAGTGCTGAGAATATCGAGCGAATCGTGCTGGGCGGCGGAGATGATGTGCTTACCGGATCGAGCCTCGATGACGTCTTCCTGTTCCGCGATGGTTGGGGTGCCGATGGGGTCACGGACAGTACGGACACCGATCGCGACATTTTAGATTTTTCTTCCGTGCATGAATCCCTGACCTTCGAGTTTGCGTGCGAGGCGGGCACGTGCGGCTTCTCGGTCGTGAGCGAGGGCGGCGTCAACCAGGTCCTTGCGACCGGCGTTGAGAACGTGGCCGGCGGGAAAGCGGACGATCGGTTCGTGTTCCATGATGGCTGGGGCGACGTCGTCATCACCAACGCGGGTACTTTGGATGAAGACGTCCTGGATTTCTCTGCCGTGGCTGCCGACCTGACCTTCACGATCTACGACGACGGCAGGGTCTCCGCCACGGACGGCACGAACACGCTGGGCGCGTCGGGAGGCATCGAGGGCATCCGCGGCGGGCTGGGCAACAATACGTTCGTCTTCCAGGACGACGGCTACGTCGACGGCTGGATCGAAGGCGGCACGGGCGCCGGCAAGACGAACACGTTGGACTATTCGGCGTACCAAAGCGCCATCATCGTCGACCTGGGGAAGATGGACGTTGTCGAAACCGGTTTCGTCAACGGCGAACTGACGACAAACGTCAACATCGGCCGGGCCACGGGAACCACGGGGATCAATGGCATTCACGCCATCCTCGGCGGCTTGTCCGTCGACGATACGTTGGTCGGGCCGATGCGCCACAATACGTGGACGATGACGGCGGAGAACTCCGGCACGGTCAACAGCATCGACTTCTCGGGCTTCGAGAATCTGACCGGCACGGCGGACCACGACGATGCCTTCCTTCTCGAGGGAGGCTGCGTTACGGGGACGCTGAGCGGCAGCGGTTGGGACCGGGCCAGCGGTACCGACACGATCGACATCCAGACCGGCAGTTTCACGAACGTGGTTTACCGGGCTTACAGCAACGTGGGCACTACGGCCGTGAATCTGACCGGTGATGCCACGGATCTGGAGAACTGGAAAGTTGCGTTGACGGACGCGGCCGGCACGACCACCTACTACGCCTACGCCGTTGCGGGCACGGGCGCGACGCGGAACGATGTCGCCAACGGCCTCGCGGCCCAGATCAACGCCGATTCCCCGGCGAATTACGCGGCCAGCGCCGAGGGAGACACGCTCGTTATCACGAACGTTTCCGGGGAGGACTTCGAGACCAGCCTGCAAGTGGTACCCACCGCAGCCGTCTCGAGCCCGGCGGCGACGGCGACCGTCACATTGTTTGGCGAAGCGAGAGATACCGAGCAGTGGGAGGTAACGCTCACAGCGGGCGGCACGACGACCACGCACAGCTATGTGGTTTCGGGAACGCAGGTGACGCTGCACGACGTGGCCTTGGGCCTGGCCGAGGACATCAACGCCGATGCGGCGGACGGGTTCGTCGCCAGCGTGGTCGGGGACACGCTGGTCATCGCGAACACGATGCAGGTCTTTACGATGACCGCGACCGTTCCCCTCGGTGGTGCGACCAGCATGGACACCACGACCGCGACCGCGAAGATGATCCGCTTGACGGGCACGGCCGCGGAAAGCGAAGAGTGGAGCCTTGGACTGACGCGAGACGGCCAGACAACCTACCATCGCTATTACGTGGCCAAGGCGGGCGCGACGCTGGACGACGTGGCCGCCGGACTCGTGTCTGCGCTGAACGAAAATACGACGGCCCAATTCGTGGCCGGCGCGCGGGGCGACACGCTGGTGCTGACGAACGTCACGGGGGCCGCGTTTGACGTCTCGCTGTCGATCACGCCGGTCAAAGCGATCCAGGCCACGATCGATCATGACGCCGGGCAGATCGGCCGGGATGACGCCTGGTTCCGCTATTCGGGCATCGAGACGATCACCGACTCGTCGGCCGCGACGCATCGAACCTGGACGGGGACCAACCGCGACGACGCGGTCCGGCTGAGCCAGGAGGGCGCGGCGGCGGTGAAGATCGAGAGCGACAATGGCCGCTTCCTTCCCTTCTCGCTGGCCGAGCCGACAGGGACGCTGACGCTGCGGGGCGACGCGGGTGACGACACCGTGACCTTCGGCGACCTCGGCCTGACGGCCGCCCTGGCGATCGCTGGCGGCGCCGGCCATGATCGCGTGTTCTTCGAGTTGCAGGCCGAGGCAAACGCCACGAGCCTCGACGTGGCAGCGGGAACGGCGAGTCTGGACGCCGGCACGTTGTTCACGTACTCGGATGTGGAGAGCCCCGAGAACCTGATCGTCCAGGCGACGGATGGGCCCGACCAGATCGTCCTCGCGCCGGCCGCCGCGGGGTACTATTCCGTCAGCGCGAACACGTTCGGGACGATCACCTTCAACGACCCCGGCACCGCAGGCTCGCTGACGATCCTTGCCGCTGCGGGCGACGATACGATCGACAGCTCGACGATCGTCGACTTCGTCCCGGCCCTCACCTTGGACGGCGGTGACGGCAGCGACAGCCTCACGCTTGGCAGCGGGCACTATCACACGTTGAGCTACGGCACCGCGAACGAGAGCGTAGACGGCTTGTTCACGGTGGACAACTTCGTCTTCAAACCGCGAGCTTCCATCGACAACCGGGTCCACATCTGGCGGCCGGTCGCGGGCCAGATCGCGCTGGATGAGCAGAGTGGCGTTTTGCCGGGAGTCAAGACCACGACGATCCGCGACCCGTTGGTATCCTTGAACGTCAGTACGGGCTTCAACGCGCAAGGGACGACGGAGCACATCCATGTAGGCCAGAAGTTCGACGGCACGCTGTCCGCGCTCGGCACCCTCAACGCGGACCTTACGCTCGACGGCGGCAGCCTCCATAGCGACGACGGTCCCGACAGCATCGTGATCTACGGAGATCTCGCGCTGAACGGCAATGACCTCCGCATGAAGGCCGAGACGATCACGATTGCCGACGGCGTCACGGTCTCGACGAGCGAGGCGACCGGTCAAGCCGGGAGCATCACTTTGGACGGCCACACGATCACCATCGGGGCCGGCGCAAAGCTGCTGGCCGAGGGGGCGAGCATCGAGACCTCCGGGGACATCGCGATCAGCGCCGTCGACGATACGTCGATTTGGACCCCGGGGCTGGACATCGATATTTCGGAGGTCGACGTCGTCCTCTCCTCGGATGCTCAACTCAAGGGCCGGGACGTCACGATCCTGGCCACCGCGGACAACCGCCAGGTCAGCGGCGCTACGGGGGTGGCGGGCGATCTGGCAAATATCGCCGGCAACGTGCTGGAAGGGCTGTTGACTTTCGAGGCCACCTTGGCCTGGGAACAGGTCGACTCGAAAATCGACCTCCAAACCGGCTCGACAATCGCGGCCCGCGATTTCACGGCCTATGCCCGCAGTTACGGGAAGATCCAGGCTGCGCCGCTGGCTTCGATTATCGGCGGGTTCGGGGTCGGAATTATCCTGTCGGATGCCACGGTCGACGTGGCCGGCACGGTCACGACCGCCGGCGATCTGACCGTCCGGGCGACGACGGATCACTGGTTGGACGTGGTCAATGACAACACGGCGGTCAAGCGAATCGCCGTGGGCTTCGCTTTGGGGATCATCGTCTCCGACACCAACGCCCGCGTGACCGACGACGCGGTATTGGATGTCGGCGGCAGCCTGTACATCCTGGCGGACACAATCGACCGCACCCGCGTGATGTCCCGGTCCCCGTCGGGAAACGACGGCTCGCTGGCGATCGCCGCCGCGATCTCCGTCGAGGACGGCGACACGAACGCCTGGCTTGACGGCACCGCCACCGTGGCCGGGGACGTCGAGGTGTCGGCGACCGCGGTTCAGGACATGGTGCCGGTCAAGAAGCTGTTCGTGATGCCGTCGGTGACCATCGGCACGATGGCCCAGGCGGGAACGGGCAGCAACTCGAAAGGCGATCTCCTGGACGACACCAAGTCGAGTCTCACATCGCCCGTCTCCGGCTTCATCTCGGAGGTCTTGCTTCCCAAGCTGCAGGCAAAGATCACCAAGGGTCCGCCGGACACGAGCATCCCCAAGGACGACAGTGCCTTCGATGCGGCGGGCGGGATCTCGGTCGTGGTCGACACCAACCGGACCGTCGCCCGGATCGGCGATAGCAACGCTGACGGCGACGACCGCAGCGGAGAGGTTGACGCCGGCGGCGACGTCGCGGTGCACAGTTCGATCGCGAGTTCCCCGTGGATCAGCGCCAGCGCTTCCGCGGCAGCCAACCCCGATACCGCATCGGTTACCAGCCCCAGCAAGATCTCCGGGGCCGTGGCCCTGAGCGTTGGCATCTGCAAGAACGATGCGCAAGCCTACGTGGGCTCGGCGGCGACCGTCGACGCCGCCGGCGCGCTGTCCGTCAACGCCGAGACGCTCAGCGACTTCTCCTTCGCCTGGCTCAAGAACCTGGTCGATCCCTGGCTCGAAACGGCCACCTATACAACGGAAGACGCCGAGCAGGACGTCAAGGTCTACGCCGGCGACACGGTCGAGATCGGCGACAACCACACCGGCGGCGGCGACGTGGGCACGTGGTACGAGTACCTGGGCACAACGCCGAAAGATATTGCCTTGGCCAGCGAGGACTTCAGCGACGAGACGCTGTGGGCGGCCATCAACCCGGCGGCTCGGAAACGGGACGCGTTTCTGACGATCCTGCCGAGCTATCTGAGCGGCGATTTCGGGTTCTCGAATTGGATCGCCAACTCGATGAGTATCGCGACGGCCAACGGCGCGGAACTGGCCGTCGCCGGGGCGATCACGTTCCTGAACCTCCGGCAGAACGCCGAAGCGGTGATTCGCAGCGGCGCGTCGATCAACCAGCAGAGTCCTGCGAGCGTCGATCAGGCCGTGTCGGTCGTGGCCACCAACCA
Source organism: Candidatus Anammoximicrobium sp. (assembly GCA_012515235.1). Classification (GTDB taxonomy): domain Bacteria; phylum Planctomycetota; class Planctomycetia; order Pirellulales; family Pirellulaceae; genus Anammoximicrobium. The sequence goes on along the minus strand of JAAYYU010000027.1, from coordinate 23,055 downwards.
CAACGAAGCCGTGAATCTCGGCGGCAATGTCGCACTGCCGTCCTTGCAGGTCGCGGCGGACAAGAGCGGGATCATCAAGCCGAAGATCCCGTTTACCAGCTTGCAGATCCCGATCCCGTTCAAGACCATCGGCAAGCCAATCGACCCGTGGAGCTGGAACAATACGAAGAAGTGGTGGAAGGATGCGTTCGCCAAACCCGGGGCCGGCACCGGCGCGGAGGAAAAGGGGGCGGTCGGCGTCACCCTGCTGGGCTTCCACTTCGACGATACCACGACGGCGAAAATTGAGGACGAGGCACGCGTGCGCGCGGACAGCCTGTGCGTCAACGCGGAAACGAACGTGTTGAGCGTCGACATCGGCGCGTCGGGCGGCCAGGCCGGCAACGTGGGCTTCAACGGCGCGCTGGTGCTGAACGTCGTGCGGAACAAGACCCTGGCCCAGATCGCCGGCGGCGCCATCATCGACGTGGGCTCCGGCCTGGTCTTCGATCCGGACCAGACCGATCCGGCCGAGAACGGTTCCGTCGTCGTGAAGGCCAGCGACGACTCCTTCGTCATCGGCCTGGAAGGCGGCGTGGCCGTTTCCGACCACGTCGGGATCGGCGGAGCGGTGGGAGTGAGCGTGATCCTGCGCGACACCCAGGCCGTCGTCGGCGACTTGGAAGGCGATGCGCCGTCCGTGGTGAAAGGCAGTCTCACCGCCGGCGGGAACGTGCTGGTCGGCGCCCACAACGGCGGCTTCCTCGGCAACTTTGCCGTGTCCGGCAGCTATGCCGACGGCAGCGCAAAGCCGCAAACGCAGGCGGAGCCGCAAAGCCCCGATCAGTCATTCCTGAGCGGCTTGCTGGGTGCCGCGAAATCCCTGCTGTCCAAGAAAGACCAGAGCGACAGCACGGGAGGAATCCCGAGCAACGTCACCGGCTACTCGATGCCCAAGTCAGGAATCGCGGTCTCCGGTTCTGCAACGGTACAGGTGATCGACGACGACGCCCGGGCCTATGTGCTCGATAGCGGACCGATCGTTGTCTCGGGCGGTGGTCTCGTCGTGGAGGCACGGAACTCGACCAGCCACGGGGCGCTGGCTGGCGCCGTCGCCTTTGGCAAGTCGTCGTCGTACATGAAGAGTGCCGGCATCGCGGGCGCTTTCGGGGTCAATATCCTGACGGGCGATACCAAAGCCTTCGTCGATGGCGCGGCCAGCCTCGATTTGAACGCGCTGGAGATCGAAGCAATCCGCAGCGGCTGGACCGTTTCGCTGACCGCGGGCTTCGGCCTGGCGCGGGGCGACAAGGCGGTCGGCGTCGGCGGTTCGGTGAGTGTCGATGTCACGATGTACACGGTGGAATCGCTGCTGCAAAACACCGCGGGCGTGGTCCACGGTCCGGTCACGCTGGACGCCAGCGACGACACCAACCGGATCACCATCGGCGGCGCGGGCGGATTCGGCGCCAAGGCCGGATTTGGAATCGCCTTTGCCTTCTCGTATTCCGAGAACGACGTGCGGGCCGAGATGTCCCAGGTGACGGACCTCAAGCATGCGGGCGACCTCGACGTGCGGGCCACCGCCGACGGGTTGATCGTGTCGGTCACGGGGTCCATCGGAATTGCCACGGGATCGCGTTACGTCCAAGGCGGCTATGCGGCGGCGGGGACCGTCTCGGTGAATTACGTTCACAACACCGTGGAAGCCAACATCCTCGACAGCCGCACGACGGGCGACTCGGCCGGCAACATCACGGTACACGCCGAGGACCGCTCGTCCATCTACTCGTTTGCCGGCGCCTTGGCGATCGGGAAAGAACGCGGCATCGGCGCGGCGATCGCGGTGAATGTACTCGATAACGCAGTTCGCTCCGCGGTCGAGGGCTCGACCCTCACGACCATCGTGGGAAGCTTCACGCAGACGGCCCAGGAGACGGGCACCGTCGTCTCGCTGGCGGTCGCAGGGGCCGGTTCCAAGAAGCTGGCCATCGGCGCTTCGGTGGGCATCAATCTGTTTGTCAACACGATCGATGCGCACGTGGCCGACAGCACGGTCCAGGCCTCCGCTGCGTTAACGCTGCAAGCGGACGATCGGGAAATCTCCGTGGCCCTGGGCGGCGGGCTGGCGGTTTCCACGGAGCAGGCGGCCGCCGGCGCGGCTGTCGGTATCAACCTCATCTTCGATTCCGTCACGGCCGGTGTGGACGGATCGACGCTTGCTTCGACGGGGTCGACCGTGATCATCAGTGCGGACGCCGAGGAAGTGCTGGTCGGCGTCACGCTGGGCGGAGCCCTGGGGAAACAGTTTGCCCTGGGCGGCTCGGTGTCCGTCAGCGTGGTGGTGAACACCGTCGAGGCCGCGGTGACCGGCGCATCCACGATCACCGCCGCGGGGGATGTCGGGGTCACGGCGGATGACCAGATCACGGTGGTCGTCGTGGCCGGTGGCTTTGCCGGATCCAAGACGGCCGCGGTCGGCATCGCCGCCTCGACCGTCTATGAACAGAACGCGATCCACGCGCTCGTCGACGGCTCGACCGTCACCTCGACGGCCGGAAAGGTTACCGTGGCCGCCGGGATCGCACCGCCGGACACCGCGGCCGACCTGGCGGACATCAGCCTGGGCACGTCCGGGATCGTGCTGCCGGAGACGAACAGCTCGCAGATCATCAACCTGACCGTGGGTGGAGCCGGCTCCAGCGGCGCGATGGCCGCGGGCGTTAGCCTGTCGGTCAACGTCATCAACAATACGATCGCCGCGGAGATCGTCCGCGGTTCGCGGGTGGATGCGCAGGGTGACGTGACGGCTTCGGCCATCGACGCGTCCTCGATCGAGGCTCTATCCGTCGGCGCCGCGGGCGCCAACGAGGTAGCGGTCGGCGGCGGGGCAGCGGCCAATGCGATCACCAATACCCTGCTCGCCAGGATCGACGGGGCCACCGTTTCTTCGGATGCCAACGTGATTGTCACCGCGGAATCGTCCGCGATCATCCGCGCGCTGGCCATCGGCGCTTCGGGAGCCGGCACGGTTTCCGTTGCCGTCTCGGCGCTGGGCAACGCGATCGCCAACGAGGTGACGGCCGGCATTACGGGCGGCTCGACGGTGACGGCCGGCGGAGATGTTTCCGTTTCCGCCATCGACCAGGCGCCGAGCGTGCTTCCCGACTGGATGCTGTCCGAAGAAAAAGAGGCCGAGCTGGATACGGCCCTGGAAGGCACGCCGGTCGATCTGAACGCGGGCATCCTGGCGATCATGGTCAGTGTGGCCGGTTCGGGGACCGTGGCGGTCAGTGCGGCCGTCTCGGGAAATGTGATCACGAACGCGGTCAGCGCGGAGATCGACGGGGCTGACGTAACCGCCGGCGGGGACGTCGTGGTGTCTTCTCTGTCAGATTCCGGCATTATCGCGATCACCGTGGGCGTGGGCGCCGCGGGGACGGTGGCGGTCCAGGCGTCCGCTTTTGGCAACGTGATTACCAACAGCATCGAGGCCTTCATCGGCGGGAACTCGACGGTCGAGGCCGGAGAACGAGTGGACCTTGCGGCCATCGACTCGTCGTCCATGAATTCGATTGCGGTCAGTGTGGCCGCCTCCGGCACGGCGGCCGTCACGGCCATTGTCGGCGCGAACGTGATCGCGGATACGGTCGCGGCCGGCATCGCCGATTCCACGGTGGCCAGCGGGACGACTTTGGACATCCACGCCGAAACCCGGGCGACGGTCTACGCCTTGGCTACCGGTGTGGGAGCCTCGGGCGTCGTCGCGGTCCAGGCGCTGATCGCGGCCAACGTGATCGTGGACGATACGGCGGCCACGATTACCAGATCCGCCGTCGATGCGGGCGGCGCCGTGTCGCTGGCCGCACGGAACTCGTCCAGCATCGATGCCCTGGTGGTCGGGGTCGCGGCCAGCGGCACGGTCGCCGTCACGGTGCCTCTGGTGGTGAACGACATCACGAACACGACGCGAGCTGCCATCACGGATTCGATCCTGACGACGGACTCGAGTCTCACCGTGTTTTCCGAGTCGTCGAACGTCATCCGGGCTCTGTCGGTCGGCGTCTCGGCTTCCGGCGTGGTGGCGGTCACCGTGTCGGGCCTGGGCAACGTGATCACCAACACGCTATCGTCGTTGATGACGGGATCGACGATTGTCGCGGCTGGGGACGTGAGCCTGTCGGCAAACGACGTGGCTCCGGGGCTTCTTCCCGAGTGGCTGCTCCCAGACGATAAAAGAGAGGACGTGAACGCGGCCCTCGAAGACTCGCCTATCGACCTGGATGCAAACATCCTGGCCGTCATGGTCAGCGTGTCCGGGTCCGGCAAAGTGGCTGTGAGCGGCACGGTTTCGGGCAACGTGATCACCCATGCGATCACCGCCGACATCGTCCACTCCGCGGTGACCTCCGGCGGATCGGTTTCCCTGGACGCGTCGACGGATTCGGGGATCATCGCCTTGATCGTGGGCGTGGGCGCCTCGGGCGCCGTGGCAGTCGATGCCAGCGGGTTTGGCAACGTGATTACCAGCGCGGTCGAGGCTCAGATCGAGGACACCTCGACGGTCGACGCGGCGGGTTCGGTGGATCTTGCCGCGCAGAACGAATCGTTCATCCGGTCTGTCGCGGTCAGCGTGGCCGCCTCGGGCGGCGTGGCGGTTTCTGCCATCATCGGCGCGAACGTGATTGTCAGCACCATCGCGGCGGGCATTGCCAATTCGAGGGTCAACAGCGGGAGTGCGCTGAGCGTCGACGCCAGGAACAAGGCGACCATTTACGCCTTCGCCACCGGTGTCGGGGCAACGGGAGCCGTCGCCGTCCAGGCGTTAATCGCTGCCAATGTGATCGTGGACAACACGTCGGCCACGATTGCGAATTCGACCGTTGCGGCGGGTGGCGCGGTATCCCTGACCGCCACAGACACTTCCACGATCGACGCCTTTGTCGTGGGCGTTGCCGCCAGCGGCACGGCGGCGGTCGAGGTTCCCATCGTCGTGAACGACATCACGAACACGACCCGGACCGCCGTCACGGATTCGACCCTCACGACCAGTTCCAGCCTGGCCCTGCTTGCCGAGTCGTCGAACGTCATTCGGGCCATCTCGGTGGGCGTCTCCGCCTCGGGCACGGTGGCGGTCACGGTCGCGGGCTTGGGGAATGTGATCACCAACACGCTTGCTTCCGAAATCAACGGTTCCGCGATCGCGGCCGCCGGGGGCGTGAGTCTGTCGGCCGAGGACATCGCCCCCAGCGCGATCCCCGAGTGGATCATGCCGGAGGACAAGCGGGAGCAGGTCAACGCGGCGATCGAAGACTCGCCGTTTGACCTCGATACCAACATCCTGGCCATTCTGGCAAGCATTTCCGGTTCGGGCGCCGTTGCGGTCAGCGGCGCCGTCTCGGGCAATGTGATCGCCAATACCATCCGGGCGGACATCGTGGACTCCGAAGTCACCGCCGGCGGTTCGGTGACGCTCGACGCCGCGACCGATTCCGGGATCATCGCCCTGACCGTGGGCGTGGGAGTTGCCACGTACGCGGCGGTCAGCGCCACCGGGTTCGGGAACGTGATCACCAACACCGTGGCGACGACGATCGATAGCGACTCGCTGGTCGCGGCCGGTGGCGAGGTGGATCTGGCGGCCGCCGATCAGTCCCGCATCCGCTCGGCCGCGCTCAGCATCGCGGGCTCGGGCGGTGTCGCCGTTACGGTCGTCATCGGAGCCAACGTGATCACCAACAGCGTCACGGCCATGATTTCCGGATCCACCGTGACGGCCGAGTCCGGAGTGTATGTCCAGGCCGAGACAGCAGCGGCGATCTACAGCTTTGCGGGCGGCATGGCGTTCTCTGCCGCGGCGGGAGCGGCCACGCTGGCGGCCAATGTGGTCACCAACACCACCGAGGCGCTCATCGAGAACTCGACGGTCAACGCCGACAACGTCGCCGTGCGGGCCTCCGATGCGGCGACCATCCAGTCGCTGTCCGGCGAGATGGCGATCGGCGTCCTGGGCGGTCTCGGCGGCGGAGCGGCCTACAACGTGATTGGCAATCGCGTCACCGCCCAAGTGCTCAACAGTTCGGTCACGGCGTCCGCGGGAAATGTGGTCGTCCAGGCCCTCGGCTCCGGGACAATCGAGGCCGTGGCAGCCGGCGGGGCGGGCGGAATGATGGCCGGTGTAGCCGGGACGATCGCCATCCAGACGATCGGCAACACGGTCGAAGCCCTGATCGATACCAGCACCGTTGTGGCGAGCGGCACGGTGCTGGTCCTCGCGCGCTGGGACGGCGACATCACCGCAGACGGCGGCACGGGCGCCGTCGGCGGATACCTGGGCATCGGCGGCACGATCGTCACCAACACGCTGGCGAACCACGTCTCGGCGGTCATCGACAGCTCGGCGGTCACCGCCGGCGGGACCGGCACGGGCGTCGACGTCTCCCGCTGGAGCAAAGCGGCCAACGCGACCGGCTGGCAGGATGACCGTCTGGCGGAAACGACGGAGACGTTCTACGGCGTGGCCGTGGTAGCCGACAGCCAGGAAACGATCGACTCGTCCTTTGCCACGGGCAGTATCGGCGGCGTGGGTCTGGCCGTGAACAAGGCGGTCAATCTGGTCACGGACGTCACGCAAGCCGCCATCTCCGATTCTTCGATTACGCAGCAGTTGGACGGTAGCGCTGGTGTCGTCGTACGAGCGAGTCAATCCACGGACGTGACGAACCAGGGCGGCGCGGTCGGGGCGAACGGCGTCGGTGTGGTCGGCGGCTTTGACACCACACTGATCGACAACACGACGTACGCCACGATCGGGAACGCGACGACACACGCGTCCGTCCAGGCCGGTTCCGGCGGCGTCGAGGTCAGCGCCTGGACCCAGGAACTGGTCTCGTCCCAGACAGGCAGTGCGGGCGTCAGTGCGCTCGGCGCAGCCGGCGCGGTCAGCGCGGTCGAGATCCTCTCTGATACGCAGGCCCAGGTCGAGGGGGCGGAGTTGACAACCGCCGGCGACTTGAACGTCCTGGCAACGCGGATTGCCGATGTGGGCACCAAGGCCGGAGCGCTCAGTATCTCGTTGCTGGCCGGTGTGGGCGGAGCGGTCGATTACGTCACCATCGCGGGCGAGACCGCAGCGTCGGTGGATACGGCGAGTGTCGATACGGCTGGCGATACGGCGATCCGTGCGACCAGTCATGCTCGGATCAACGGCCGCAGCGGAACGGCCGGCGCGGGTGGCATCGCGTCGGTCGTCGGCGCGGCTTCGGTGCATTTGATCGAGACGGTGACTCGGGCTTACCTGGGCGGCGGCCCGAGCCCATTCAATCCGACGACGCATCCCGGCCAGGACGTGACGATCCTGGCGGTGGATCACGCCGGGATCGACAGCAGCGCCGGGTCCGTGGCCGGGTCGCTGGTCGCGGGTGTGGGCGGATCGCTGGACGTGGGCGTGATCCGTAACTCGGCGACGGCGGAAATCGGCCCGGGCGCAACGGTCCAAGCCGGTGGCGACGTCACGGTCGACGCCCAGTCGACCCAGGACGTCGTATCGTACGCCAAAGGATATGCGATCGGCGCATTGGCCGGCATCGGCGGCTCGATTTCGGCGATTGGGATCGGCGGCGGTTTGGGTGACGAGGCGCACGACGAAGCCGACAAGGCCCGCAGTGGGATCAACGGGCTGCTGGACCTGTCCGGGGGCCTCGAGGGCTTGGCCAGCGATGATCTCTCCGGGCGGATCAACGCGGCGCTGTCGAAGCACTCGCTGAGTATCGACGCCGCGATCACTAGCGAGCCGGAAACCGTCGGGTCGGTCTTGGCGATCGTCGGCGATCTGGCGCAGGTGACGGCCGATGGCAACGTGCGGATTGCTGCGCAGAGCACCCCTGCGGCCCGCTCGGACTGTGGCCAGATCACCGGCGGCATCGTGGCGGTGGGCGGCTCGTTGGCGGCGGTTGAACTGGCCGCCCCGGTCGCGGCCGAGCTGGGCGATCAGGCCGAGTTGAGCGCGGGCGGGAACGTCACGATCGAGGCCGAATCGCGGCCGACAGTGATGATCGACGTCACGACCGGAGACTACTCGGCGATTGTCGGCGTCGGTTCCGCGCGGGTCGAAGTCGGATTGGACCTGAGCACGCAGGCGACCATCGGCGAGTCGGCCAGGATTGACGCGGGCGGCGCCGTGCAGATTTCCGCGTTGACGCTCGTGGACGGCTTGTCGGTCGTGGCCATTGGCACGGTGGGCTCGCTGCTGGCCTACGGCGAAGTCGAGGTGAACGGCCAGGCCGACTTGGAGACGCTGGCCACGATCGGCGTGGACGCGGCCGTGGCGGCGGGCGGCGACGCCACGGTCCAGGCTCGCTCGGAGGTCACGGACCTGGAAATCCAAGCGAGCGGCGGTGGCGGTGGCCTGGCCGGAGCCGGCGGAGCCTGGGCGGAGTTCGCGTTCAGCACACTGAATACCGACGTGACGGTCGGCGGCTTCAGCGAGTTGATCGCGGAGGGCGACGTCCACCTGACGGCCACGTCCATCATCGATCAGACCGCGTTGGTCAGCCAGGACTTGGGTGCCGTCGCGGCCGGGGCATCGGTGAAAGCCGAGGTAGCGGCCGTGATGCTGACGACGGTCACCGTCGGACAAGGCGCCCAGCTGTCCGGCAAAGCGGTGACCATCACCGCCGATGCCGCCCAGATTCGCGGGCACGCCTGGGCGGACTGCGACGTGAAGGGACTCCAGGCGAAGTCCGAGTCCTGGACGCAGGTCTGGTACGTGGTCACCTCGACTGTCTGGATCGGAGTGAACGCGACGGTGGCCGGGCGGGAGGCCGTGAACCTCACCGCCCAGGGAGCGAACCTGGATGCGCAGACCATCTCGGATATCGACTGCGGCGGGCTGGCCGCCAAGGTCAAAATCAAGGCCTACAACCACGTCGACCTCAACACGATCGCCGACGTGGCGGGCGGCGCCAAGCTCCAGACCGCTGCGCTGGCCGTCAGCAGCGATCCGTACTCCGGGACGCAAGTCTACAACCAGAGCGCGGGCACGGTGCATACCACGAGCCTGCGGGACATCGAGTACGATACGCCCTACGACTGCGTGCGCGACTCGCGCGTCGAGTTTGATGGCCGGGCGGTGTATCTGCCCGCCCTGGGCCTGTCCCTGCACGTGGACGCCGCCGGCAACATCGTCGAGGCGACGGGCTTGGTGGCGCACCGCAACGAAGTCGCCCGCGAGATCGCCGTCGAGGACTTCCTGTACTCCGGGGTAGGCCAGCCGACGGCCACCTTGGTCGCCGTGGGCGGAACCATCGTGGGAACGGGCGAGTTCGTCCGCGGATTTGCCGAGAGCTGCCAAATGATCAACGAGTCGGATTACGCCTTGCGGACCGGCGCGATCCTGGACGGCCTGGGCGCGGGGCCGGTCGATTGGTTCGTCAATACGTCCGCCACCGACACCAGCGGGTTCACGTACACGAGCAGCGAAGTGACTCCGGGCATGATGCACCTGACCGTCGATTCGGTCGGCGACGTGCAGCTGGGCGGCACGATCTGGCTGCCGCATGGGACGGTCGAGATTCGGACGGCGGGTGATCTGTTGGACGTCGTCCCCGAGGGCATGGTCCTGACGGCCCAGTCCACGACCTTGGCCGCGGACGGGGACATCGGCAGCCAGGCCGCACCGGTCTCCGTGACGGCGGAAGACGAGTCCTTCGTCCTGCTGCGGGCCACCGCAGGGCTGAACGCATGGCTGGCGGGCCGGGCCGCGTTCACCGATCCCGGAGCGGCCGGCATGATGCTGTACCTGGGCGACCTGACGGCGGGCGGCGATCTGAACCTGACGTACGTCGGCGCGTCACGCAAGACCGAGGCGGGTGAATGGGAGGCGATCCCCGCGACGCTGCAATTGTCCGAGGCCGCGAGCGCGGGCGGCGACTTTAACCTGACGCACCAGTCCGCCGGCAGCCTGACCGTGAATCGACCGATCACGGCCGACGACGTGGAACTGGAAGTGTGGAGCGGCAGCGTCTATCTGCAGGAGCCGATCACCGCGACGCACACGGTGAGGATTCAAGCCGGGCGGGAAGTCGTGGGCGGCCCGGACCAGCAGATCACCGCGCACGACATCATTCTGCACTCCGACACGGCCCTCGGCGGCGGCGGAGATGCTGCGTTGAAAGTGAACCTGACGGGCGGGGTGCTCGATGCACAGGCCGGCGTCGACGCGCAAATCGTCAGCAGCGGCGGAACGTTCACGGTTGCCCGCCTGTTCGTGTCCGCCGGCGGCGCGACGCTGACCGTGCCCGACACGGCCGGCAGCGACGACCTGATCGTGCTGGCGCCGAACGCGAGCCTGTATGCCGAGCGGAACCTCACCTTGAGCGCCGGGGATGGCCTCTCGCTGGGCAGCGGCGCGGTCATGCGGTCGCCGATTTCGGTTACCCTGGCCCTCGACAACGAGCCGACCGATCCGGATCCCGGTTCGGGCCTGACGCTGGATTTCTCTGGCGGATTCTTCTCCGACACGCCGGTAATCAAGATCAGGACCGGAGCGGATGACGACACGATCCGCGTCACCGATTTGCCGGAGGCGGCAACCGTACTGGACATCCACACCGGCGCGGGCGACGATCGCTTGCTGCTGGGAGACGCCGATCACGTCGTCCGCTGGCTCAGCGGCACGATTCTGTTTGACGGGGGAGCGGGCTCCGACGCGATCACAGTGGACAATTCCGGAGCTGCCGTAGCGGGAACCGGGACGCTGTGGCTGGACAATGAAACCTCGCTACCGTATCGCGATGCCACGACGCCGCTGATCCGCATGTCCGGCATGGGGGACCTGTGGTACCTGGGCGTCGAGGATCTCGACCTCGCTCTCGGCCTGCCGTCCGTGGAAAGCGTCATCGACGTCGACGGTACCGGCGCAGACGTGGCGACGGTCAGGATCACGGGGACCCCGGCTCAGGATCGGTTCCGCGTGGGAAACGGATCGGGCCTGCCGCTGTCGGGCGTTCACGGCCTGATCCGCATCGATGGCGGCGCCGCCGGCGAGGACCGCTTGGAGATCATCGAAAACCAGGCCCTGGCGGGCGTTTCGTTCAGCGATGATCGACTGACCGCAACCACCTTCACCGGCCAGGGCATCAGCGGCGGCATCACCTGGGACCGGATCTCCAGCCTGAGCATCTCGCTGCTGGGCAACACCGATCTGACCATTGCCGCGGCGCCGGTGGCCGAGACCAGCGTGGCCGTCGGTTCGGGCTCGGTCGAGCATTTCGTCCGGGTCGGCGAGGGGAACTTCAGCGACGCGGCGGGCCAGGCGGCCTTCCCGGCCGGACGGAGTCTGACGGTCAGCACGACGGGCACCAACTACACGTTGGAGATCGACGACCACCTGAACGCCACGGCCTACACCGCCTTGCTAAACGGCGACGGGCTTTCCATCAACGGCTTCTGGCCGCTGTCGTCGGGCTTTACCAAGGAGCGTCTGCTGGCTGGCTCCGGCGGCGGCACGGTGGCCGTGCTGGGAGCACCTGCCAACCTGAAGCGGGCGACGATCGTCGGCGGGGCGGGTGCGGATCTGGTCGTCGTCTCGGCGCTGCCTTCCGGGACGGTGCTTGATGTTCAGGCACGGGCAGGCGACGACGAATTGCGCATTGCCGGGGCGGCCGCCCTGCAAGGTACGGTCGGGCCGGTGTTCTTCCAGGGCGGGACCGGCACGGACCGACTGTGGCTGAGCGCCTTGGACGCCGCCGCCACGCTCCCGGCGTTGTACGTCGATCAACCCGCCGCCACGCTCTGGCCGTACATTGGGACCGCGTTCCCTGCGGTGCGCGGCCTGGGCTTGACCAACGGCGTGTACTATGACGCCGAGACCTTGGACCTCACTCTTACTAACCTGGCCGACAACGTCTTCCTGAACCAGACCGCGGCCGGCACGCAAAGCCTGACCATCTACGGGATGGGCGGCGATGATGCGTTCTATCTGGGCGGTGGGAATGCCTTGGCCGACCTGCACGGCCAGATCACGCTCAGCGGCGGCGACAACGACGCTGGCACCAACGGCGATCGGATGGTCGTTCAGAACGCGACCGCGACCGCCGATTTCGATAGCAGCACGGGCTATGACAACGTGTTGGACATGGGGACTTTCTCCGGTCAAGGGTTGGACCAACCGCTGGCGTTCAGCGGCTTCGAGGATTTGGGCGTGTTCCTGGGGAGCGGCCGGGACTCGCTGGCCGTGGGTCTGATCGGCGGGGATGTCGGTTCGCTGCAGATCTCGCTGGGCGGCGGCGACGACCGCCTGAGCATCGACACCAGCGTACTGTTCTCCGGCGTCTTGACCATGGCGGGCGGAACCGGGGCCGACCAGGTGGTGCTCGATGACCGCAGCGGCGGTCTCGACCGGAACATCGTCATTCAGGGCGCCGTCCTGCAGGGCCTGCCCGCCGCCGGCGGCCAGATCGGCCTGGGCAGCGATTTCGAATCCGCGCGACTCCTGCTCAGCAACCAAACGAACCGCGTGGAGTTCGACGGCATGAGCCTGCCGCTGGACGTAGTGAGCGGCCAGGGCGGGACCACCTACGTCGTGACATCGTTGGCGGCCGGGAAGACACTCGCGCTGCAAGGCGGCAGCGGCCGCGATGTCTTGCAGGTGGGCCAGACCGCGGGTAAGACGGTCAACGGTACGGTGACTTTCCAAGGCGGCGACGAGCACGATGGCGCGTACATCTATGCCTTGGCGGCCGGGGGATCTGTCTGCTTTGACGGTGGCGCGGGCAACGACTTCTTGACCAACGTCAGCGATAGCGCGACCACGGGCAGCCTGCAGGCGATCGACGGTGCCGTGACCTTCTTCGGCGGCGTGGGAACCGACACGCTGGACCTCAAGCACACCACCGCAGCCGGCACGGTCAATTTCGATGCGATGATTCCGCCGGGCGGCAGCGAAGAAGCAGCCCACATCGGCGGACTGGGCATGTCCGCGGGTATCTGGTACGACGCGGACCAGGTGGGCCTGCAATTGGGTTCGACGGACGGCCAGGCGAACCAGGTCTACATCGATGCCACTGCGCCGGGGCTCACCGACCTGCTGGTCGTTGGCGGTGCGGGTGAAGACGACTTCCATGTGGGCGAGAGTCTGAGTCATACGTTGGCTGCCATTCACGGCACCCTGGACCTCCGCGGCAGCAATTCGCCGCTGGCCTCCGGCGAAGGATACGAGGACCGGCTGTTCATCGACAACGTCGGCGACACGGCGAGCCATACCGACACCACGATCACCGCTCACGCTTTCAGCGGGATGGGCCTGCCCGGCTCGATCAGCCTCTACAACATCGCCTGGGTCACGGTCACGCCCGGCAGCGGCGGCGACCGGATCATGCTCGAATCCGTGCCCTTCATGGTTTATCCCGACGGGTATGGCCGGGCGTACAGCTATCTGACCATCAACGATCTGAACGCCGACGACATCGTCTACATGACGCCGGAGGTGGCGGCCGGGCTGTACGACTACGTCAACTGGCGGCTCAACGATTCCGCCACAACCGGCGCCTTCGACGGCCTCGGCGTGGAGTGCGATCCCGGAAACGTGACGATCGACGCGGACCACAATCTGTCGGCGCTGATCGGCCTGTACGACTACGCCTCGACCTCGATCGACGCTGTCTGGGCGTCCAGCGGCTGGGTCGAGTACGTCGACACGAGCCCGGACGGGCGCGTCTCGATGTACCGCTGGCACTCCGCGACTAATCAGAGCCAGGACATCACGGTCTTCGCCAGATCCAGCGCCGGCCTGGTCACGGCCAGCACGCTGCACGTCACCGCCTCGCCCTTCGTGCACGTGCAGAACCAAAGCGGCGTGGAAGGAGATGTCACGCTGACGGGATCCATCACTCATCCCGGTTTGGCCACCGGTGAAACTTATACGGTCCAGTGGCGGGTCTGGGATGCCAGCAGTGGCAGTTTCGTCACGTCAGTCGGCGGAACCGTGACGCGGACCGGTGACGCGCTGGTCGGAACGGTCACCGGCACCGCGGCGTTGAAGGTGGGGACCTATTCGGTCGCTCTGAGCGTGAGCGACAGCAACGGGACGGTGTTGTCCGGTGTCGCCACGGTGACCATCGCCAACCAATCGCCGGTCGTGGACCTTGGGCCGGCCCAACAGGTGGTAGGTTTCTCCACATCTCTGGTCGGCGTGATTTCCGATCCCGGCCTGCTGCTGGGCGAAACCATGTCCTCGTACGCGTGGGTGGTGACCAGCGAGGCGACGGGCGAGACGGTGGCTACGGGCTCGTCCGAGACTTTGGCTTTGACGGTGCCGTCGTACGGCGCGTACGCGGCCAAGTTGACGGTCATCGATGCCCACGGCGGCACCGGCAGCGATGCGGTGCGGGTGTTCTTTGCGGCCAGCGGAAGCGAGTTCCCTCCGATTGTGGACGCCGGCCCCGACGTGACCCTGGACATCCACGAAGACACCGTCCAGCTCACCGGAACCTATCCCGACGGCGATCTCAGCGATCCGAACATCACCGCCAGCTGGGCGATCTACTTTGTCGTGGGGGCGAACAAGTACCCGGTCCAGTCCGGCAGCGGTTGGACAATCACTCCGTCGTTTAAAGCTGGGGCAGGGACGTATCTGGCGGTCTTCTCCGTCAGTGACTACGGGCACGTCGGCAGCGACTCGTTGACGATCACGGCCACGGAGACGCCGTACGTCGTCACGACGAACCCCGTGGTGACGTACGAAGGCGCCAACGTCGGCGGGGCCACCGGGCCCTACCTGGCCCGCTTCACAACCCGCGTGCCGATCACGGATGCGGCCGGCAGCCAGTTTGCCGCGACGATCGACTGGGGCGACGGCTCGCCCCTCGCAGACGGACTGCTGACCAGGAGCAACCGGATCTGGAAATACAACGCCGGCGGGGTCGATTACTACGAGTTCAGTTTCTTGGTGCAGGGGGCTGCGCTGCGGAGCTACGCCTCGAACAGCTACTCCGAGCCGGGCGGGGTCTACCCGATCTGCATCACGGTCACTCACCCGCTGCATGCGCCCCAAGTGATCCACAACACGGCGGAGGTCAACACGCACGCGCCGGTCATCATCAACGCAGGACTGACCCCCAGCGCGCCCGTGCTGGGCCAGACGACAACCCTGGCCGTCCAGTTCGGCGACGGCCCGGACTGGACGTATGACCGCGCGCTGCACGTTTTTTGGGGTGATGGCGTCGAGGAATACGTCTACCTGGCCAACGACCTGCGCACCGCGACGCTGTCCCACACGTATGCCGCTGCGGGCGACTACCTGGTGCGGACCACCGTCGAACGCAGGGATGAAGCGGGACACGTGGGCGCCAGCAGTCCGACGGCGAGTCATCTGGTGACCGTCACTGCCGAGCCGCAGATCGGGATCGCCAATCTGCCTGCTACCAGCCCGGAAGGCACGGCCATCAGCCTGGGGGTGACCGGGAACAGCTTCACCGGCGGTGACACGTTTGCCTGGACCGTCCTTCGAGGAGCGGACGTCTTTGCTACCGGCACGGGGAGCAGCTTCACTTTTGTCCCGCCGGACGATGACGTCTACATGGTGACTCTTGATGTGTCATCAACGGACGGCAACACGCGGCGGGCCACCGGAAGCGTCGACGTCACCGACGTGCCTCCGACGCTGACGCTCAGCGGAGCCGCCACCGTAGCCGAAGGGGCGACGTATACGCTGAACCTGAACGCCTCCGATCCCGGGACGGACACGATCGATTCCTGGAGCATCGACTGGAGTGACGGGACGGACCTCCAGGTTGTCTCCGGCAACCCGGCCTCGATCACTCATGTCTTCGCCGACGGTCCGGCGTCGTACACCATCAGCGCGCGGGGCGTCAACGAGGATGACAGCTTTGCCGCCGGCAACACCGTCGATGTCGCGGTGGCCAACATCGGCCCGACGGTGGTGATCAACGGCTTGCCCGCAACCAGCTCCGAAGGGAGCACGCTCAATCTGACCGCGACAGTGACTGATCCGGGCAACGAGTTATTCACCTACGCCTGGACGGTGACCAAGGGCGGCACACCGTACGCTTCGGGAACCAACGCCGCCTTTGCGTTCACTCCCGATGACGGCCCGGCCGCGTACCAGGTGACCTTGGCGGTCTCCGACGGCACGGATACCGCCACCAGCACGGGCAGCGTGAACGTCACGAATTTGCCGCCGCTGGTGACGTTCAGCGGCACGGCATCCGTACGGGAAGACGCAACCTATGCCCTGGATGTCACGGTCACCAATCGAGGCGCCGACACGATCAGCGCCATGAGCATTGACTGGGGTGACGGCACGGCGGGGGAAAGCCTGAGCGAAGGCGTCAATCAACTCACGCATACCTACGCCGACCCAGGCAGCTATACCATCACGGTCCAGGCCACCGACGAGGATGGCTCGTACAGCAGCACGAAAATGCTGACGGTCATCCCCGTGCCCGACGTACTGATCGCCGGGTTGCCGGCATCCAGCCCAGAAGGAACGCCGCTGACGCTGAGCGCGAATGTGACCGATCCCGGCAGCGGCATTGCTTCCTACCACTGGAGCGTCACCAGGAACGGCACGGCTTATGGGACCGTCGGAACGGGAACCGGTTACAGCTTGACTCCGGACGACGACGGAACCTACCTCGTGACGCTCGCCGTGACCGACACGAACGGTTCGACCGGCACCGCCACGGAGACGCTGACCGTCATGGACGTGGCCCCGACCCTGACCCTGACCGGGGCAGCGTCGCTGAACGAAGGATCGGTGTATACGCTGGGCTTCTCGGCCACCGACCCCGGTGCAGACACGATCAGCTTGTGGACGATCGACTGGGGCGACGGGACAGCGGTCTCGACCGCGGTGGCCGGGGCGAGCAGCGCCAACCACACGTTCACGAACGACGGCAGCTACACGATCACCATCGGTGTCACGAATGAAGACGGGACGTTTACCGCGACACGCGAGGTGGTTGTGGCCAACGTCGCGCCCGTGGTCACGATCACCGACTTGCCCTGGAACATTTTCGAGGGAGACGTCATCCCGCTGTCGTCGACGGTCACCGATCCGGGAACCGAGCAATTCACCTACGCCTGGACGGTGACGAAGAACGGGGCGGTTTCGGGCATCCTTGGAACCGATCCGAGTTTCACGTTCATCCCGGACGATAACGGAACGTACAGCGTCACCCTGACGGTTTCCGACGGTACCGACACCCGGCAGGCCACGACGGTTACTCGCACGGTGTACGACCGTGCCCCCAATCCTCTCATCAGTGGCGCAGGCACGGTGACCCAGGGCCAGGTCTACACCCTGCATCTATCGGCGCGGGATCCGGGCGACGACACCAACGAGTGGGAGATTTTCTGGAACGACGGCACGTCCAATACGTTCGTCACCGGCAGCGAAGTGGACGTGGAGCACGTCTTTACCGAGGGGTACCAGAACCGATACCTGAAAGCCTGGGTTCAGAACGAGGACACAGGCGGCGGCGGATACTGGTCGAACGACCTGCACGTCTACGTCCGCTCCACCATCGAAGGCGACGTGACCTTTAGCGGACTCCCGGCCTCCATCGACGAAGGCACGCCGGTCATGGTGACCGCGACGGTGACCAACACGACCGCCACGGATCTGCAATACAGCTGGCAGGCGTACAACACAACGACCGGTGGCTTCGAGGGCTCTGGCGATGCACAGACCTTCACCTTCATTCCGCTCGTCGCGGGCGAATTGTTGGTCAACGTGGCCGTGTACGATGACGCTTGGAATCTGGTCGGCAGTTCCCAACAGACCTTTACGGTCAACGACGTTCCGCCGCAGATCACGCTGTACGGGGAAGATGCGGTGCTTGCCGGACAGCCTTATTCGCTGTACCTGGGCGCCGACTGTTCGATCGCGGACAACCTGGGCTATTGGGAAATCGACTGGGGCGACGGCAATCCCGTGGAGAGAGTGTATGCCCCGGCGAGCTTCGCAGGCCACACCTATGACAAGAATCTGGCCACGTACACCGTCAGCGCCGCGGCCCTTTTTGCAGCTCCCCTCAACCCCGGAGGCGAGCCGGGGGCACTCGTGCCGCATCCTGCCGAAAACACGCTCGCAGTGACGGTCATCGGGACGAAGCCGGCTGTCGCGATCGCGGGTCTGCCCGCCCTCAGTCCCGAAGGCACAGCGATCGAGCTGAGTCCGGCGCTGGCGACGACGCCCGGCGCGACGGCGGAGTATGCCTGGACGGTGCAAAAGAACGGCGTTCCGTATGCCGCCGATACCAAGCAAGACTTCCAATTCACACCCACCGACGACGGCGACTACGAGGTCACCTTGGTCGTCATGGACGGAGGGATTGAGATCGGCCGAGCGGTCGAAAGCATGACTGTTTACAACGTGGATCCGGTCTTTTCCATCCGTGGCCCCGTCTTGCACATGCAGGGGACGCCGTACACCCTGGACCTGTCTGCCATCGATCCCGGTGACGACCCCGTTAGCAGTTGGACGATCCATTGGGGTGACGGCGTTCTGGAAACGGTGCCCGGCGGCGCGACCTCGGTCACGCATGACTATCCCGTCGACGGCTGGAAAGTAATCTCGGCGTTTGTCACGAGTGAGGACGGTTTCTTCCGGGTGTCCCGAGACATCGGGACGAATATCATGCCTCCGGTCGACATGTGGGGAGAGACCGTCCCCGTCACGATCACCGGGGCACTGGAATACAGTCCCGAAGGGACACCGTTGCCCCTGACCGCAGAAGTGCTGTATGATCCCGCTCCCCTGGGCGAAAACCCGGTGTACAAGTACCAATGGACGGTGCTGAAAGACGTCGATCCGGAACCCTTCTCGGCCGGAACGGACAGGATCGCCGACTTCACGCCCGACGATGACACCCGCTATGATATTCGGGTGGATGTCTCCCGTGAGGATGATTCCTGGCTGGGCAGCGCGATGGTCTTCCTGGAGACGACCGATGTCGCGCCGACCCTGGCGCTGGTGGGCGAGCCCACCGTCCTGCCGGGTGATTCCTCTATGCTGAGCCTGTCCGCCACGGATCCAGGCGACGACTCGATCGAGCAGTTGGCCATCAACTGGGGCGACGGTACCTATGATTTGTACGTCGATTTGGCGACGGAGTTGCCGACGCATACTTACGCGGCCACCCCGGCGCGGTACCTGATCACCGCCACAGCCGTGGAGTTCGTCGCAGCCATGGCGTCCGGCAAGTGGTATCCGGTCGCCGGATTGTCCGTGGCCGTGAATGCCCCCGCGACCATCACCGGCGACGGCACGGCCGCCCTCACGGAGACCGATGCTGCCCAAAGCGTCAGCGGCACGCTGACGGTCAGCGATCCCGACAGCGGCGAGAGCCTATTTGCGGCCCAGACCGATGTGGCGGGCAGCCACGGATTCGGCACGTTCAGCATCGACGCGGCCGGTGCCTGGACCTACGCCATGAACTCGGCGCATGACGAGTTCGTCGCCAACCAGGTTTACACCGACTCCGTCACGGTCTTCTCGGTGGATGGAACGGCCAGCCAAGCCATCTCGGTCACCATCACCGGCACCAACGATGCGCCCACTGTCAGCGGCGTCGACGCGATAAGCCTCCTGGAAGGTCAGACGGCTACCGCCACGGGCCGTTTCAGCGATCCGGAAACTGATCCCGTGACGCTGCTCGCCTCCGTGGGCGTCGTGACGGCTCACGCGGATGGGACCTGGACTTGGACCTTCGCTACGACGGACGGCCCGGACAGCCGCATGGTCACCGTCACCGCCACGGACGCCAATCTGGCCGTGTCCACGATGACGTTCACCCTGACCGTCGAGAACGTGGCGCCGACGGCGACCATTGGCAACTCCAGTCCGGTGAACGAAGGCAGCCCGGTCACGGTCAGCCTGACGGATGTGTTCGACGCCTGCAGCGCGGACACGGCGGCCGACTTGCACTATAGCTTTGCGACCAGCGTGGCCGAGTTGGCCACGACGTATGCGGAAGCCGTGGACGGCGCGAACCGGTCGTTTACCTTCGAAGACAACGGCACGCCGACCGTCTACGCCCGGATCTTCGACAAGGACGGCGGCTTCACCGACTACCAGACGGTCGTGACGGTCAACAACGTCGCGCCCACGGCCGTGATCGTCAACTCCGGCCCGGCGAACGAAGGCAGTCCGGTCACGGTTAGTCTGAGCGAGCCCAGGGACTTTTCCAGCGTCGACATGGCGGCCGGCTTGCACTACAGCTTCGCGACCAGCATCGCCGGCTTGGCGACCAGCTACGCCGCGGCGGTGGACAGTCCGAGCCGTTCGTTTACCCTTGACGACAACGACGCTGTCACGATCTACGCCCGGATCTTCGACAAAGACGGCGGTTTTGCCCACCACCAGACGGTCGTGACGGTGACCAACGTCGCGCCCACGGCCACGATCGGCAATTCCGGCCCGGTGAACGAAGGCAGCCCGGTCACGGTCAGCCTGACCAACGCCTTCGACCCCTCCAGCGTCGACACGGCGGCCGGTTTCCACTACAGCTTCGCGACCAGCGTGAACGAGTTGCCGGTAAGCTACGCCGCGGCCACGGATGGCGCGAGTCGCGAATTCATTTTCGACGACGACGGCGCGACTACCGTGTACGCCCGGATCTTCGACCGGGACGGTGGCTGGAACGATTACGAGACCGTGTTGAACGTGAATAACGCGGCTCCGGTAGTCGAGGCCGGTGGCGACCAGGTCGTGGCCGAAGGAGTCACCGTCAGCCTGGCCCCGGCGACGTTCACCGACGCGGGAACCGGCGACACGCACACGGCGACGATCGACTGGGGCGACGGATCGCCGGTGGAGGCGGGCCTGGTGACGGAGACGCCGTTCGGGCCGCCGGGCAGCGTCGCTGGCATGAACGGGACGATTTCGGGCTCGCACGTGTACGCCGATAAGGGGACGTACACGGTAACGGTCCGCGTGCGCGACGATGAGATGGCGGCGACCGATCCGGACTCGTGGGTCGAATCGTTCTTCGACGTGTTTGTGGAGAATGTCCTGCCGGTGGCAAACGCCGACGGTCCGTACACGATCCTGGAAGGGCAAGGGCTGAGTTTGGACGCGCGCGGATCGCACCATCCGGCGCCGGGGCACACGATCACGCGTTACGAGTGGGATTTCGACCTGGACGGGACGTACGACCTGGACACGGTCGAGTCGCTGGCGACGGCCTCGGCGGAACTGCTGCGCGAGCGCGGTCTGGGCGACGGACCATGGGCGGGTACGATCCGGCTGCGGGTCACGGACAGCGATGGGGAGACCGCCACGGCGGAGACGACCGTGACGGTGAACAACGTGCCGCCTCAAATCACGGGCCTCGACGCGCGTCCTGCTCAGGTGATTCTCAGCAGACCGTTCGAGCTAGACATCGACTTCACCGATCCTGGCGCGTTCGATGTCCACAGCGTGACGATTGACTGGGACGACGGCGGTCTGCCGGAGCAGTTGGCGGTGCCGGCAGGCACACGGACCATGACCGTGGAACATCAGTACGGCGTGGCAGGAAGCTGCGAGGTGCTGGTCACGGTCCGGGACGACGACCTGGGCGAGGACTCGCAGAGGTTGGAGATTGGCGTGACCGAGCAAGACATCCGGATGTTAGAGGTGACGGCGGACGGCGAAACGGATCTGCTCGTGACGTATGAAATCGTGGGCAGCGCGTTGCCCGCCTTCGGCGTTGGTTTCTATCTGTCGGCCGACCCGTTCCTCGGACTCGGCGACACGCTGATCGGCTCGGCCAGCATCGATCAACCGGCGGATCTGTCGGCCGGCTCTCATACGAAAGTCTATGTCCTCGGTGCGGGGCCGGGGGAAATCGCCTTGCCCGGTGCGGGCCGGGAGGAAACGGACGACGAATACTACGTCCTGGTCGTGGCGGATTCGGAGGATCTGGTTGAGGAGACTGATGCCGATCCGATCCAGGAGGACAATACGGCCTCGCTGGTCGGCGCGTATCACACGCCGGGCGGAGACGTGTTCGTGCACGGGACGCAGGACGCGGACCAGATCGCGGTCTCGTCGGGCAGTCTGCAAATCGTGGTCAACGGCGTCCCGTTGACTTATGACCTGGCGGTGACCACGGGCCTGCGCGTGCGGGGACATGGCGGAGACGATCAGGCGAGCTTCGACGCGGGCGGGGGCTTCGCGGCTGATCCGCCGTTGCCCGTGTACGTTCACGGGGGAACTGGCAGCAACCGGCTGAACCTGTCGGATTCGACGGGCGACGACGCGTTGAAGTTGTACCCGACGCGGGCCGAAATGTCGGGGCCGGGCTATGTGCTGAATGCGGAAGCGGCCGGACACATCGAAGCGTCTGCCGCGGGCGGCGGCAATGACGACGTGCGTCTGTACGACTCGGCGGCGGACGATCGGCTGGTCAGCCGGGCTGCGTACGTGTACCTGGAGGGCGCGGGCTTTTACAACTACGTCCAGGGCTTTGGCGAGGTCTCTGCGTACGCCACGGCGGGCGGGCTGGACAAGGCCCAGGTGTTCGATTCGGCGGGCAACGACAAGTTCGTCACCCGGCCTACGTATGCCTACATCGAAGGTCCGAGCTACTTTGCTTACATGGTGGGCTTTGACGAGGTGTCGGCGTACGCCACGGTGGGCGGGACGGATACGGCCATCCTGTTTGACACGGTCGGCGACGACCGGTTCATCAGTCGCCGCGAGTACTCGTACATGCAAGGTCCGGGCTACCTGGGGTATGCGGCGGGCTTCGAGATGGTCTCGCCGTACGCCACGGCGGGCGGAGTGGACAAGGCCGTGCTGTTCGATTCGCCGGGGGACGACCTGTTTGTGGGCCGGCCCGGCAATGCGTATCTGCAAGGTCCGGGCTTCCTGAGCTACGTGACGGGCTTCGACGAGGTGACGGCGTACGCCTCGGCGGGCGGCACGGACAAGGCCCGCTTCTTCGATGCGGCGGGGGACGACGTGTTTGTCCACCGGCCGACGACCGCCTACATCAGCGGGACGGGCTTCTACAACTACGTGCAGAGTTTCGACGAGGTGACGGCGTATGCCACGGCGGGCGGCGT
>JAAYYU010000254.1 GCA_012515235.1 Candidatus Anammoximicrobium sp. | reverse complement strand
GGCGATCCCACCAACGGCTTCATCATGTACGAGGCCGGGCACAGCCACGCCAAGTCCTCGGGGGCCGCGAACATCGCCGCCCAGCGGGCCTATTTCAACTTCATCGCCTTCCAGGGCATCCTGCACGCGCCGCAGATCGACGTCACGCTGCCCAGCATTGTGGCCGGCCAGACGGCGACCCTGTCCACCACGATCACGGGCGGGTCGGGGACGTACAGCTACCAGTGGATCAGCACCAACGGCAGCACGTTTTCCAATCCGGTCGGCACAGTCTTTGAGGGCGAGCCGATCGAGACCGAGTTCCTGTTGACCGTGCCCAACGACACGATCAAGCTGCTGGTCCAGGACAGTTGCGGGCGGCGGAGCGTGTACGGTGCGGGCGTGTCCGACACGCCGCCGGTGCTGGGCGAAAACTTCACGGGCTGCTTCCAGGCCGACGGCGTGCTGGTGCCGGCCGTCGGGCCGGTGAGTATCAGCGACGCGGGCACGACGCTGGCCTCGGCCGCCGTCCGGCTGACCAACCGCCCGGACGGCGCGGCCGAGACGCTGGTGATCAACCAGTCGCTGGCCGCCAGCCATGGGATCACCATCGAGTCCGACGGCAACGGCGGGTTCAACTTGAGCGGCACGGCGACGCACGCCCAATACGACGCGGTCTTGGAGTCGCTGCAGTACGTCAACTCGCTGGCCAACCCCACGCTGGTCAACCGCACCATCACCGTGACGGTCAACGACGGGGCCAGCGACAGCAACTTCCTGACCTCGACGCTGCAGCCGCCGACCATGGGCTCGTTTACCGGCACTCCGGGCGGTTCGCCCGTGACGTCGTACTACGAAAACGGCATCCTGTACTTGAGCGTCAACGACCAGACAGGAAATACCACGGGCAGCCCCGACACGATCAGCGTCAGCCTGCAAAGCAGCACCGAAACGGAAACGCTCACGCTGACCGAGACCGGCGACAGCACGGGCGTGTTCACAGGCCAGATCCAATCCAGCACGACCACCGGCATCGGCGACGACGACATCCTGAACGCGCCCGTGGGAACCAGCGTGACGGGCTCGCACGTCAGCGTGGCCGGCTGCGGCGCGTGGACCGGCAGCGTCAGCATCGTCACGCCCACCTACGAGTACAAGCCGCTGTATTTCACCCCCGACTTGGCCATGGATCGCGTCGATCCGGTCGGCACCAACGACACAACCACCGCGACGCAGGCCATGATTCCAAGTCCCGGAGGCGAGGATCTGACCGGCATGGCCGTCTGGTCCGGCGCCGGCGGCGGAACGTTGGAGTACCAGCAATGGCAGGGCGAAACCTTCGGTCCCCTCTCCACGACGACCACCGGAGCCACGGACCGCTATCGCACCATGGCCGCCGCTTCCGCGCCGACGCGGAACGAGCACATCGTGATCGGAGTGGGGTTGGACAACGACGTCGACGCGATGCTCTGGAACGGGACCGCCTGGAGTCAGATTTCCATCAGCGGCAACACCGATCTGGGCACGGTGACCAACGACGCCTACTGGGGCGCGGAGGTGGCCTACGAGCAGACCAGCGGGAACCCGATGCTGGTTTGGACAGATGGCACCGCCCTGAAATACGCCAAGGGAACCTGGAACGGCAGCTCGTACACCTGGAGCGCAGCGACCACGATTTCCACCTTGGCGGCCACGCCGACCCAGTTGCGGTTGGCGGCGGATCCGACGTCGAACGAGATGATCCTGGCGGTCAATTACGCGAACGAAATCGACACCGCCATCGTCTGGGACGGCACAACGTGGGGCAACGAACAGATTCTGGATGCCAACACGGGGCATGATCGCACCGATATCTACGTGGCGTACGAGCAACAATCGGGCGACGCCCTCGTGGTCTACGCCACCGGAACGACGGGCAATCTGGCCTATTACACCTGGAACGGGACATGGAATGGCGCCACCACGATCACTCCGCCGACGGCCACGAACCTGGACGGCTACGCTCAGTGGACGGTGCTGGCGTCCGACCCGAACAGCGACCGCATCGTGCTGGGCGTGGTGACCAGCGACCAAGACGCCTGGATGCGGATCTGGAACGGCAGTAGCTGGGGCACGGCCGTGGTGGGAACGACGGAAACCGCGAACAGTACCTCGCTGAACATCGCCGCCGCGTTCGAGAGCGTGTCGGGCCAGGCGCTGGTCGTCTTCGGCAACAACCAGGCCGCAACCGAACTGGGCTACCGGGTCTGGACTCCCAGCACCAACAGCTGGTCCGCCACCACCAACTTCGTGGCCTCCGGCGATGTGGACGATCCCGAGCTGTCGATGACGCTGGACCCGAACCCGATTTCCGACCAAATCATGCTGCTGGTCCAGGACAACAACGAGGATTTGGATCAGCTGGTGTGGGACGGCACCGGTTGGAGTTCGGTCACGAATCTGGACGCCGACACCAACGATAAGGATCGCCAGCCCTTCGTGTTTCTCTGGGACCAGAATACCACGCCCTTTAACGCGTTCAGGATTCCCGTCAGCTACGATGGCCCCGACGCGGACGCCATCACAGGAGCGGACACCTTTGTCGACTTGGATGAAACCACCCAGGTCCACGGCGCCGAGAACACGATCAAGGTCAAGGCAACCGATAATCAGATCGGGCTGCTCCAGTTCGATCTGAACGGTCTCACGGAAACCGGCCAGGTCGTTGAATCGGCGACTCTGCGCGTCTACGTCAGCAACCAGACGAACGCCAGTGGAACCGTCGATCTCGTCAGGGTCACCGGCGTCTGGAATGAAACGGTATCGAACAACACCAGGCCCAGCTGGGACGACCCCACCGTTCCCGCCAACGTTGTCGCCTCGTTCCTTCCCACAACGGACAACTCGTATTATGAGATCGACGTCACTTCGGTCGTTGCGCAATGGCTCGACGGCAGCCTTGCCAACAACGGCTTGGCCTTGATCATGCGCAGCGGCGGCAATGACGATCTGCAGATCGACACAAAGGAAGCGAGCCTCGAGCGGCAGCCGGTCCTGACGATCTTGACCCGGGAGGATCCCGCGCCGATCGAAACCTTCACCCAGACCCCAGCCTTTGCCAGCAACTTCGACATCATGTCCGCCGCCCCTGTCACGGTCACGGCCTACGTCCAGATCACGGAGGGGATGTTTGTCAATCCGCCCGACATGGACGCGACGCTGAAGAACGCCACGACAAACACGACGCTGTTAAGTCTGACCGGCGTTCCGACGGTCACCGTGGTCAATGCGGGCCAGCAGATTTACAAGATCGAGTGGACCGGCGTCGTGCCGCCGGATAAAAGCGCCATCCTGGCCAACCAAGCGCTGTCCGTCACGCTGAAATCCAACGAGTCCTTCTCGTTCGACATCCTGCACGACAGCCGCTATTACCCGTCGGGCATCTCGCTGCCCACCGAAGACGTGATCGCGCTGGCCCCGCTGTCCACCTCGCCGCTGGTCGAGTCGCCGGCCATCTATGACGCCGCCTATCCGGCCGGTAGTGCGATCACCGGCGTGCCCACCGTCGGCACCACGGTGTTCATTCGGGCCAAGGTCACCGACCCGTTCGGCAAGGACGACATCACCAGCCTGGATGTGGTGATCAAGAACGCCGCCGGGGCGACGGTGTTGAGTACGACGCTGACCGACACGCACGTCATCGCGGCCCTGACCACGGCGGACAGCAAGACCTACCAATTGGCCTGGACGCCGAACGCGGCCGACGTGTACACGATCGAGACCACGGCCCACGAGGGTTTTGAAGGGACGATTTCCGCCACGGGCGAAACGACATTCGATGTGGCCGTCGTGCCGGACGTGATCGTCACCAAATCGGATGCCGACACCACCGTCAGCGCCGGGCAGACCGTCCAGTACGTGCTGTCCTACGAGAATGTCGGCTCCGGCAACGCCACGGGCGTGATCATCACCGAGACCGTGCCGGCCAACGCGACGTTCAACGCGGGTGCCAGCAGCAGCGGCTGGACCGGCGGCCCGTCCACGTACACTTACGACGTGGGCATCCTCGCTCCCGGAGCCACCGGCAGCGTGACGTTTGCGGTCACGGTCGACAGCACGCTGCCCGCGGGCGTGGCCCAGGTCGCCAACACGGCCACCATCTCGGCCGACAACGAGCCGGAGGGCAACCAGACCAACAACTCGGGCAGCGACAGCACGCCCGTCGACGCCGCGCCGGATCTGCGCGTGACCAAGAGCGACGCGGACGCCACGTTCGACTTGACCACGACGCCGACCCCCACGGACACCGTGACCTATACGATCTCGTACACCAACGCCGGCACGCAAGGCGCCACGGGCGTGGTGATCACCGAGACGTTGCCGCCCAATACGACCATTCACCCGGACAGCCTGTCGCCGACGGGTTCGTGGACGTTCGTCAGCGGCATGCAGTACGAGACGGAGGCCTTCGACTTGGCGGCGGGAGCGAGCGGCACGGTGCAGATCAAGCTCGTCGTCGACAACCCGCTGCCCAGCGGCGTGGACGTGATTGCCAACACGGCGGCGATCGCCGACGACGGCACCAACGGCGACGACTTGACGCCCGGCGACAACACCGACACCGAAGACACGCCGGTTACCGCCGCGCCGGATCTGTACGTACTCAAGACCGATGGCGACATGCAGACGGTCGCCGGCGGCACGGTGCTGTACACAATCACCTACGGCAACATGGGATCGCAGGATGCGCGGCAAGTCACGTTGTACGAGACCCTGCCGCCGAATACGACCTTCGACGCGATCAATTCCGTCGGGGATTGGGACTTTGTCGGCGGCAGCGAGTACGTGTTGGTGATCGGCGACGTGGCCGTGGGCGAAACGGGCACGGCCGTGTTCGCCGTGACCGTCAACGAGGGGACCACGGGACAGATCGACAACACGGTCCTGATCGCCGACGACGGGGGCAACGGCGAGGATCCGGTCCCCGGCAACAATACGGCCATCGACAGCACGCCGATCGTCGAGCCGTCGCCCACCGACGCGGATCTGCAAATCACCAAGACCGACGGGCTGACCGAGGTCAATCCGGGCACGGTGGTCACGTACACGATCGTGGTCACCAACGCCGGGCCGGCGGAGGTGCTGGACGCGACGGTGGCGGACACGCTCCCGGAAGCTCTGACCGGCATCAGTTGGACCGCGGTCCCCGGCGGCGGGGCCAGTGTCGGCGTCGCCAGCGGCACCGGCGATATCTTCGATGCGAACGTCGATCTGCCTGCGGGCGGAACGGTTACCTACACCGTCACCGGCACGGTCGCCGCCGACGCCGCCGGCGATCTGATCAACATCGCCACGGTCAG
>JAAYYU010000253.1 GCA_012515235.1 Candidatus Anammoximicrobium sp. | reverse complement strand
GACCGATACGGCGGTGGGCGCGATCCGCGCGTACTTCGGCGGAGTGAGCGCGGCGGCGATTTCCAAGGCGGTAGCACGGGTGGCGATTCGGCGTGCCCAGGATCGCGTTTGGGACCTGCGTCTGACAGAACTTTCAGAGTGTCTCAGGACGGTCGGAAATTGTCCAAAAAGTTAAATGTCAAGACCTGACCCCGGACTGATAGACCCCGGACTGATAGTGATAGTAGAGGGGCGATCGGTTCCTGCGTCCAGATTCCCGGCCGGTAAGGCCGCTTGCTGGTGTCGTACCAAGCCATGATGGTCTTCTCGCGAGATTCCATCTCGGCCAGCAACTCGCCCAGCGTGTTCTTGCCGGGACGCGTTTGATAGGCGTGGTACAGATGCACGACGCGCGCCGTGCTTTGCAGGTAAAATCCCGTTGTCGACGCCAAAGACCTCGGCATACGCCGCCAGCGTGTGGTGCAGTTCGTCAAACATCCGCGTCATCGGCGCCGCCGCCGGGCCGTACGCCGCTTGGAGGTATTCCTCCACCAGTTGCTGCGCGGTCAGATTTTGAACGTCGTCGAGCATCCGCGCGTACACGTACACGGTCGGACCTTCCAGGCCCCACATGATAGCCGGCGGCGAATCGAGCCCGACGCCTTTCACATGGTATTGCCCATACATCCGCACGGTCCGTTCGGCGTACTGCGGCGTGCGGACCGGCAGATAGCCGCACAGATGGTAGCCGCCCCAGGCGTGCAAGTACGTCACGAACCCGCCGGGGATCGCGCCGTCTTTCCACAGGTCGAACGCCTGCTGGTAACTGCCGACGGAAACCCGCAGGTTCGGCGGAAAGTCCTGGAACGCGGTGGGCGGTTTGCCGGTGACGGTGTAAGCCGACACCACCAGAAACTTGCCCGGCCGGTCTTTCAAGAGCCGCTCCGCCCAGTGCTTGTTCAGCAGCCAGAGTTTCTCGCCCCAATCGGCCGTGTCGAACAGCCGTTTGCAGTCGTCGCACGTGCAGGGCTGGAAGCCGTCCGCCTGCAGCGACAGGTAGTCGGAATACCCGGCGTCGAGCGAGCGGAGGATGTCCTGATAGATCAGCTCTTGAACGTCCTTGTTCGAGTAGCACAAGTGCGGTTCCTTGACCATCACCTCTGGCTTCCAGGGATGCGGGTGCTGGCGGATACGTTGGCCGTGGAACAGGGCGAAATACTCCGGGTGCTGCTCGGCGTATTTCTCCGCCGGAACGGCGAGTTCATGAGTATGCGCGAAGTACTCCGTGGTGACGTTGTTCAGCAGATTCAGGCCGATCTCGTTGACCTCGGTCGTCGGCCGCCCGCCGCTGTTGTAGTTGACCAGCGGGTGTTTGCGGCGGCTGAGACCGGCGGGAATAACGATCTTCGGCGTGGGCAGAAACTCAATCCCCACCAAGCCGCCGGGGGCCAGGAACCGCGTGCCGCAAAACTCGCGCAGGAAATCGGTCATCGCCTTGACCGTGCCCAAACAGCAGGAACGGTCGCCGCTGTCTTGCTGTTTCGTCGCCGGCCAATCGCGGCCAGCCAGGATCACGCTCGGACCCGCCGTCTTCCAGACGTACGCCCAGACCGGCAGTTGCGACGCCTCGACGCCCGCCGCCCGGGCTACGGCGGTGTCGCCCAGGTAGATCCCTGGTTGTTGCTTGTCCGCTTGCGATTCTCTCACCACGGGAATCGTACCGCCGTTGGCCAGGAACATCTCCCGCATGACGTCGGCGGCTTTGCCGAGCGCTCGGTCGATGATCGGATCCAGGGTTGGGTCCGGCAAGACGATCTGATAATTCGACTTGCCTTCGGCGGCCAGGACCAGTTCCGCAGCGGAAACGGCGGCGGACCACGACAGCCACCCGGAGACAACAAACGCCAGATTCAGGACGGCGATTCTCATGTTGGTCATCCCTCCCGTAGCACTCATACCCGCAGGAACGTCTTGTTGCGATGCAGGTACCACAGCAGCAGCCAGAAGACCACGAAAGCGCCCGTCCACGAGATGCCGTCATACCACGAACCCGTGTACTGTTTGAGGCCGCCCAGGAACCGGTCGGCGACGGCTCGGAAGGCCCCGCTGCACAGCCCCCAACTCATATAGACAAAGATGGAATTGCAGCCGATGACGACGAACGGAAAGGCCCACCGCCGGCACCGCCAGACGTCGATCACCTGGTAGAACACGGCCAACAGCAGATAGCTCCAGCCGCCCGCCCACAGGGCAAAGGTGCTGGTCCAGCGTTTCTTGATGATCGGGAACTGGTAGCTCCACAACCAACCCGCCGCCAGGCAGACCACGCCGAGCGCCAGTAGCAGGCTCACTTTGCGGCTTTCGCGCCAGGAACTTCGCAGAACTTGTCCGGCCAGCACGCCCAGCATGGCCGTGGCCCCGTGCGGCAGGATGCCCAAAATCCAGCCGGATCGCCAGCGGGTCTGCCAGGAACCGAGAATCTGCTCGTTCAGCCAGTCGCCGAACATCGCGTGCGGCTGGTACACGCCCGCTCCGTAGCCGGGCACGGGCACGAACGTCTGCAGGGCCCAATAGCCGATCAGCAGGGCCAGGGTGGCCACGACTTGCCAACTGACGTTCAGGTTCAACCACAGCACGCTGGCCACCAGATACCCCAGCGCCAGCATCTGCAGCACGCTGTAGCTGAGATGAAACTCGCTGGGGCTGAACGACAGCAAGTTCCCGTTGATCATCATGCCGAAAAAGATCAGGATCGCGACGCGCAAAAGGATGTGGCCGTAGATCCGCAACCGGCTGTCGCCGCGGCCGAGTCGCTTGGTGAGCGAGTACGGAATCGCCACGCCGATCATGAACAGGAACAGCGGGAAGATCAGGTCATAGAAGCGGAACCCCTCCCATTCGACGTGCTGGAATTGCGTCCGCAGGGCCTGGAGGAACTCGTTTTCCGTGTCTGCCGTCAAGGCTCGGAAGATCGTCGTCCCGCCGGCGATCCAAAACATGTCAAAGCCTCGCAGGGCGTCCAAGGATGCCAGTCGAGGCGACGGCGTGAACGACAGACTGTCGGCAACGGGTGCTGCTGGCGATGACATCAGCGGATTCCTGCGGGACTTGTCTAAGCGAGTGGGGGGGCTCTTTGCCTTGGCGGCATCAAGCCGAATTAGCGTAACACACGGTGCGCCGCCCGTCGAGCCATCG
>JAAYYU010000252.1 GCA_012515235.1 Candidatus Anammoximicrobium sp. | reverse complement strand
AGGCTTGCAGGCAATCGCTGTCGAGGCACCAGGGCACTTCCTTGCATGATCGCTGGAAACGGGCCACGTCATCCGTGCAGGCGGCACCGGTGGTCATCGTCGCGTGGTTTGGCAGAGGCCGCGCCTCGCTCTGATCCACCGCTACGTCTATCTACTTCGATCGTCCCTGGTATCCGTCCTGATTCGATTTGGGCATCGCTGCCGTTGTCGTTGCGAGTCCTGCGTCACAACCGGCATTTTGCGAGCAGGGCGCCCTTCGGTGCGCGGCACGGCCGTCCAAGCTGTTGCGATCGGCACATCCGGCGCAGTCGCCAGAAACCCACGTAACCGACTTCTTCAACGGCAACCCGATTCTTGCCGCCGTCTCCGCGGTCTTACGGCTTAGCAATGGGAGCAGGCGAGTTCTCCTTGTTTGAGCCAGTTGCAGGCGTTGCCGGACTCAAACGACTGGTCTTGTCCACGAAAGCAGTCAGGGTCGGGGCTTGCCCCGATTCCGGCACCGCAAACGTGCGTGTCGAGGTGGGTGAGTCGATGACCATGATCCAGTCGCTTTCTCCGTCGGAAGTTCCCGCCGCCAGTTCGTCAGCGGCGGCGCCTTCGTTGCCTGGCGGCCAGCCTTGGCTGCCGACGTCGGGATCGGCGACATCTCCGCGGCCCAGCAGCCTGTCCATGTCGCATCCGCGGGTCTCGTCGGCCGCATCGTCGCCGGGACTGCGAAGTGCCAGACGGATGGTCCCCAGATCCTGCCCCATCGCCAGCTTTTCCGCCTGGTCCGGATCGACCAGCAGCGAGACGGTGCGGATGTCGTCCAGGGTCTTGTCCTTGTCCTGGACTTTGGCCATCTGCGAATTCACGGCAAACACCTGGACCGCCCGGAGAATCGTCTTGGACATGGGCGGGGTGTCTTGCGAGCGTTTGACGACCACAATCACATCCACGTGATCGCCGGGTTCGATCAAACTGGAGACGGAGGCTTCCATCGTCACCTTGACCGAAACCGCCCGGTAGCCTTTGGGGACCTTCAGCGAACCGCTGGCGTCGTCCCAGTTCATCACCTTGGCGCCCAGGATCGGTTCGCCTTCATACAGCCGGATACGGGCGTACTTGTTCTCGATCTCTTTCAAATCCGCCAGCGATCCCAGCGGAACCGTGCGGCTGTTCCATTGCACGGTCCGCACGTTTTCCTGGCTCAGCGGCTCGTTGATGTTGATTTCCTTGGTCGCCACCAGGACCGCCTTCGTTTCGTCCTGCTTCGAGGCGGCTTTCAAGTACTGATACGCCCCCAGCGATGCGATCAAGCCGCATCCCAGGGCGACAAAGATTAAACCTGTTGACCGCATCGTGACGTCCTCCCCTTGATCCAACTATTCATGACGCATGGTCGACGCCGCGCTCAGCGTCTTTTCCCGCAGGTACATCGGTGCGGGCAACCAGCTGACCTTGTCAAACCCAATCGCCGTTTCGACGGTCATCGCCACGCCCGTTTCCGCCGTCGCCGGATCGGGCGCCACCGTGACAGTCGCCGCCGCTCCGTCGATCGACGTCGCGGTCAGATAACCACGCACTGCCTGTTCCACGCTCTGTGTCGTCGCTCCGTCCAGGACGGCCTGCCGCGCGCCTTCGCGCACTGCGCCGACCAGCAACTGATGCACCATGACCATCCGGCCGAATTCGATCATGCCGAAGACCAGCAGGATGAAGACCGGCGCGACCACGGCGAACTCGACCACGGTCGTGCCCCGCCTCTTCCGCGCCGAGACGCCTCGCGGCCGAACCGTCAGCGCCGCCGCCGCGGGCTTGCGGTTTTCATTGTCCGGCAAGTCTGCCGCCGCTTGGTTCATCTCGTTTGCCTCCCCCTCCGATCGCCGTTTCACACGAATTTTCCGCTCCAGGCCAAATACAGCACCGTGCCCAGCATGATGGGAACTGCATAGGGCAAGAGCACCATCGAACTTCGGCGCTGGGCCGCAAGCGCGGACAAGGCCTCCGGGTCGCGGATGGTCACGGCCTCAAAGAAGATGATCTGGAACTGGGCCCAGTGCTTCTTCCAATCCCGCCGCCAAACCATCAGGCCGACGGCGATCACGCCGCCCGCGATGGCAGAAACGCAGAAGGCGTGCCAGGTCTGCGTGGCGTGCAGCCAGGCTCCGACGCCGGCAAACAACTTGACGTCGCCAGCCCCCATCCCGCCGATCGCATGCGCCGGAAGCAGCAGGGCGAAGCCCACCGCCGTCCCGAACAGACTCCAGCCCAGACCCTCCCAACCAAAGGCCGCCGTACTGTAGATCCAGCCGCCCATGATCAGCGGAAAGGTCAGCCAGTTCGGCACGCGGAACCGAATGGCATCGATCACTGCCGCGACGACCAGGATCGACGCCAGCAGCCAGACAGGCCACTGGTCCGCCACAGCCATCCCCAGCTTGGACAGGTAACCCACGGCTCTTCCCCCTCCTGTTTGCCCCGGAAAGCAGACGGTTGTTTCCCAGGCGAGCACTGCGTCAGCAGCGGGCCCCCAGCAAATAGCTCATGAGCACTGCCAATGCAGTGGTCAACAGGCACGCTGCCTCAAAAAAGGTCGCTGCAGCGTCCGGAGCGATGATCGGATACATGGCCGCTACCCCCCCCTGTCTTGCGTTGCTTCGTTCGCATCTCCAGTCGTCGGCGTCGCTTACGGCGCGGACGCCGAAGCGGACCGTGCGCGCGACGCACCCGCTCTGCAATGGAAACCTAGGTCAATTCCGGACGTTGTCAAATTCCCGGAGCGGAAAAACCGCCCGCTTCCGGCAGCCCGAACGGGTTGCTCCCACCGTTGGGCCGTTGGCGATTGCTGCCGAATTGATCTAGTGGGATTTGCCCTGGTTCACTATCCTCCCGCCCGACCGGGTTCCGCCTTGCGCGCCGCCCCGATCGACAATTTCAGATAGCGGACAGGGAAGTCCCTTTGCACTACTGCCCAAGGAGGGGCCCGTGCCACAGATCAAGACTCTGCTGTTTGGCGCTGCCGCTGCCGTCGCCGCCTGGGTCTTCTTTCAAAGATTCGACTTGCAGGGACTCGACGGCATCCAGATTGCCCCCCAAGGCCAGACGGCCAACAAGGAAACGCCGGCCCGAGATCCCCTCGCGCCGCCGCCTGCCCGTTCGACGGGCTCCGTCCGCGTGGCCACCTTCAATATCCAGGTCTTCGGCAAATCCAAAGCGAGCAAGCCCCAGGTCATGGATGTCCTGGCCCGGATCATCCGCAATTTCGATCTCGTCGCAATTCAAGAGATTCGCGTGGCCGACGACGACCTGCTGCCGAACTTCGTCGAACTGATCAATTCGGCCGGCGTTCACTACGACTACGTCATCGGACCCAGGCTGGGCAGGACAAGCAGCACCGAACAGTACGCCTACGTTTTCGACATGGCCACGATCGAAGTCGACCGTTCGCAACTGTACACCATCGCGGACCCGGATGATCTGTTGCATCGCGAGCCGCTGGTGGGATGGTTCCGGGTGCGCGGCCCCCCTCCCGACCAGGCGTTCACGTTTTCGCTGGTCAACATCCACACTGATCCGGATGAAACCAAGGAGGAATTAGACATCCTGGACGACGTGGTCCGAGTGGTACGGGACGATGGCCGCCGCGAGGACGACGTGATCATCCTGGGCGATCTGAACGTGGACGACAAGAACCTCGGCCAACTGGGCCAGATCTCCGGCATGACCTGGGTCGTGTCGGGTACGCCGACCAACACCCGCGGCACGGCCCAATACGACAACCTCGTGTTCCAACGCCAGGCGACCTCCGAGTTCACGGGGCGAGCGGGCATCTTCGACTTCATGCGGCAATACAACCTGGCGATGGAAGAAGCCCTGGAAGTGTCCGACCACCTGCCGGTGTGGGCGGAATTCAGCGCCTATGAAGGCGGCCAACCCGGCCGCATCGCCGCGCGTCCGGACGCGGCGCCGCGTTGAGGCCCGTGCTCTGTCCAGCCTGAGTTGGGCGCTCGGAGGGCGGACTTCAGTCCGCCTTGAGGACGGAACGAACTCCGCCCTACCCATCCAGCGATGCCGGACAACGCCCTAGCGCAACACGTCCCGCAGCGCTTCTTCCAGGTCCGGATGCTCAAAGGTGTAGCCCGCTGCCTGGGCACGACGCGGCGTCACGCGTTGGGAGGCCAGTAGCACGACGGCCATTTCGCCCAGCGCCAACTGCAACACGCCGGCGGGCACGGCCGGCAAGAACGTAGGACGGCGGACCGCGCGGCCCAAGGCCTTGGTGAATTCCCGGTTGGTGGCGGGCTGGGGCGCGGCGGCGTTCAGCGGTCCCTGCAAGTCCCCGCGTGCAGCGGCCAGCAGCATCAAGCCGACGACGTCTTGGACGTGAATCCAGGACATCCACTGGCGACCGCTGCCCAGCGGACTGCCCAGTCCCAGCCGGAAGGGCGTCAACATTCTCGGTAACGCGCCGCCATCCCGGCCCAGGACGACGCCCAGCCGCACGTTGACCACCCGCACGCCTGCTTCGGCCACGGCCTGCGCTTCGCGTTCCCAGGCGACGCAGACTTCGCTCAGAAAATCACCGCCCGGCGGAGCGGTTTCGTCCAGGACTTCGTCGCCCCGGTCGCCGTAGTAGCCGATGGCGGACGCCGATACGAGCACCTGGGGTTTGCGTGCCAGTCGCCGGATCGTGTCCGCCAGGTTCCGCGTGCCGACGACGCGACTGTCGCGGATACGGGCCTTCCTGGCAGCGGTCCAGCGGCCTCCGGCGACGGGCTCGCCGGCCAGATGGAACACGACGTCGACGTCCGTGAACGCCTCCGCCGGCGCAGGCTCGCGTTGCGGGTCCCAGGCGACGACCTGGACCTCGTTTCCCAAGCGCACGCCGGCCGCCGCATCCCGCGACAACACGACGGGACGCTGCAGCCGTGACAGGAGCTTGCGCCCGACAAAACCCGTGGCACCGGTCACTAATGCTCGCATCGCGTCAAACCTCGGTGAAATCAGACTGCCTGGGGAGACCACAGACGCGTCCGGATCGTGTTGCCTCGGCTCGAATCCGAAAAACTCGCGCCCGGACGCCGTCCCCGTATTGTAGACAACGGCAGCATCCGGGAAACTGCGGCACGCAGCACCACACGGTAAGAGGCTGCTTTTTTGCGTTGTTGATGAAATCACCGTCTCGGCGCTGGGGTCAGGCTTACAGAATTCAATTTTGGCCGATGGTAGGTCCAGCTGTAGGCAACGACATGGCTCGGCCAAAATTGAATTCTGTAAGCCTGACCCCTTTGTCGTGGAAGTGTGCGATCATGAACAGC
Organism: Candidatus Anammoximicrobium sp.; assembly: GCA_012515235.1. GTDB lineage: Bacteria > Planctomycetota > Planctomycetia > Pirellulales > Pirellulaceae > Anammoximicrobium. The sequence continues at coordinate 29,267 of JAAYYU010000252.1, read as the reverse complement.
AACACGACAGACCCTTTTCCCGTTTGGTGCCGGGAACAGCGTTTCTTTTTGTCGAACGGATTGCCGATCCGGGCCGCGAAGCCGTTTTGTCGTTCGGGCGTCTTCAGCGACGGGACTTCAAGGGATAGGGACTTGAAATGAACTCAGAATACTCCGTCAGGGCCGTGGCGCATTGGGTGGCCGTCGTCTTGCTGGCCGCGACTGGCGGAAGCGCGGTTGCCGCGGATGAATCTGCACGGCAGCCGACGGTTGCGGAACTGGCGGCGCAGTTGAGTGCCGGGAACGCCATTGGGCGAGTGGCGGCCGCCGAGGCCTTGGCCGGACGGGGCGAATCGGCTCGGCCCGCGATCCCCGCCTTGATTCAGGCGTTGAGCGAGGGCGAGGGCGAGGTCCGCGCGGCCGCCGCCCAGGCGCTCGGTCAGCTGGCCCTGGAACCGGACGCGGCGATCCCCGCCCTGGCCGCCAGGCTGACCGACGAGACGCCGACGCAACACGGTCCGGTGTGGGCGTTGGCCGGCTTGGCCCTGGGCAGTTACGGCCGCGCGGCCCTGCCGCGCGTGAGGCCGGCCTTGCAACGGCCGGCGACCGCGGAAGGGCGAGCGGCGATGCTGGCGATCTACCGAGCCGGCAAGGAGGCCCAAGACACGGTGCCCGAGTTGATCGCGATCCTCCGGAAAAACGACCCCGAAACGCGCCGGTACGCCATCAACGCCGTGCTGGGCATCGGCCCCGAGGCCAAGGACGCGGTGCCCGAAGTCACGAAGATGCTGTCCAGCGACGACTTCCACACCCAGTACTGGGCCTGCCGAGCGTTGGGGGCGATCGGCCCCGACGCCCATTCGGCGGCCGGCGAACTGGTGCGTTGCCTGCAGACCGGCGCGGCCTCCGTCCGCCGCAACGCCGCGGCGGCGCTGGGCCAAATCGGGCCGGCGATCGGCCAGGAAGCCGCCGCCGCCCTGATCGCCGCGCTGTCCGACCCGATCCAGCCGGTCCGGCAGAACGCCGTCGTCGCGCTGGGCCAACTCAAGCCGCTGGCCGCCCACGCAGCGCCTGTCATCGAACGGATGTTGCAGGAACCTTCGAAATTCGTGCCCCGCGCGCCGGCGGCCAAGACACTCTGGCAGCTGGATCCTCAGTCCCGCACGCCCGTCGAAGCGCTTCTCAGCGATCTGACCGAAGACGACGAACCGTGGGTCGCGGCCCAGGTGTTCGGGGAGATCCAAGTCCCGGCCGGAACCGTCCCGCGACTGGCCGCCTTGCTCGATTCGCCGAACTTCTGGACACGGCAGTACGCGGCCGAAGCTTTGCTGGTGCTGGACGCCGAGACCGAACGCGCCCAAACGGTGCTGAAAGAACTCGCGCGCAGCGACAACGAGGAAACCCGCGAAGCCGCTGCCGCAGCGCTGGACAAAGCCGCCCACTCGCCGCAACCCTGAATCTCAGATTTGGCGACGCACTTGCGCTCCGTCGACTCTGAACTCGTGGGTCGTATGGCGGACTGCCGTCCGCGTTGAGGGCGGAGTGAATTCCACCCTCCCCATCCCGCGATGCCAGAGAGTCCCGGTCGCCTGCTCAGCTGCGGACGCGGCACTCCTCCAGCAGGGCCCGGATTTCCTCTCCGCTGGCGACGCGCGGATTGTGCCGATAGTCGGGCAGCCGCAGACTCGGAGCCACCAGCGCGTCCAGTTCCGCCGCCGGGATTCCCAGATCCTCCAGACTGATCCACAGGCCGATTCGTTTCAGCAGCAGATCGATCTCCACGCAGCACTGCGCGGCGGCATCGTCGTCCGCGACGCCGCTCAGTTCCCGGTTCAGGATCCGGCCGACGGCGGCGAACTGCGGAATCGCGGCCGGGCACGTGTACCGCGTAAAGGCCGGATAGACGGCGGCCAGCGACTGGCCGTGAGCGACGCGCGGCCAGCGTCCGCTGATCGCCATGCCGAGGCTGTGCGGCAGCGTCACGCCCGCGTTGGCCATGCACAGGCCCGCCAGGGTGTCGGCCCACGCCATCGCCGAACGCAATTCCAGGTTGCCAAGGTCCTCCAGCAACGGCGGCAAGTGGGCCGCCACCAGCCCGATCGCCTCCAGGGCCAGCAGTCGCACGTAGGGCGAACTGCTCTTGTGCAGATAGGCCTCCAAGGCGTGCGTGAAGGCGTCCCACCCCGTCATCGAAGTCACCTGGCGGGGCGCCGTGAGCATCAACTCGGGATCGACGACGGCAATCCGGGGAAACAGCTGCGGGTGGCACAGGTAAAATTTCTCTTCCCGTGGCGTCTGGGTTGCGACCGCGACCTGGGTCACGTGCGAGCCGGTGCCCGACGTGGTGCTGACGGCGATCACGGGCAACGTCTTCTCCGTCGGCTCGGCCTTGTCGAACAGGTAATCCCAGCACGTGCCCGGATGCGTGGCCTCCACCGCGATCGCTTTGGCCGTGTCCATGCTGGAGCCGCCGCCCAGACCTACGACCACGTCCGCCCGGTGCTCGCGGGCCAGCGCCGCGCCCGCCGCAATGCTGTCGGTGGTCGGATTGGGTACCACGCGATCGAAATGCGCGACGGCCAGGCCCGCCGACTCCAGCAGCGTCCGGGCCTTGTCGATCGCCGGCCCGAGCGGTTCTGCGGCCGGCACGGTGACCAACAGCGCCCGCCGGCCGAATCTGGCGGCGGCCTTTCCCAGTTGCCGCAGCCGGCCTCGGCCGAAACGGATCTCCGTGGGCTGGTAATAGTTGAACGGTTTCACGGTCATTCGCTGGCTCGGCGGGCGCGATAGCCCGGTCCGCGCAGAACTTTGCCGGGTTTCGCGCCCGTATAGGCGCCGGACTCAAAAACCAGCTGGCCGTTGACCAGCACATACTGGATGCCCACGGACGCCGCGCGCGGCTCGGCGAACGTGGCCTTGTCCCCGACACGCTGCGGATCGAAGACGACCAGATCGGCGGCCTTTCCCTCCGCGATCCGGCCGCGGTCCGGCGCGAACAGTTCGTCGGCCGCCACGGCGCTCATCTGGGCCACGGCTCGCTCCCACGACAGGGCGCCCAGGCGGCGGACATAGTGGCCCAGGACGCGCGGCATCGAGCCGTGGCCTCGCGGATGACTGGAGCCGCCCGGCCCGACGTCGGTGCAAAACATGACGAACGGCTCGCGCATTGCCCGGATCTTGTTGTCCTCCGACATGCTCTGCGGCATGGCAAACGGGGACGTCTTGAGCAGGTCGAAGAAGACGTCCCACGGATCGCGATCCAAAGCCCGTGCGATCTCGGCCAAACTCCGGCCGTTGTGGTCGGACCAAGGGGCCGACGACATACTTCCCAGGACCACCCGGTTCCAGTCGTACCCCACGTGCCGGAACCAGTTCTCCCAACCCGGCTCGGATTCCATCTCGCGGCGGATCGCGGCCCGCGTCGCCGGGTCCGCCAGGCGGCTCAGGAACGGACCGTGGCCCTGGGCGAAGTGCCGAGGATGGACAAACGACCGCAGTCCCAAGCCGTTGTTGATATAAGGATAGATGTCGGCCGCCACCTGCTGTCCGGCGGCGCGCGCCTTGTTGATTCGCGCCAGCGCCAGTTCCATCTTGCCCCAGTTCTCCTGGCCCGCGGCCTTGAGATGAAAGACGTGGACCGGCGCGCCCGCAGCCAGACCGATCTGGAGGGCTTCCTCAAGCCCCTCCAGCAGTTGATCGCCCTCGTTGCGCATGTGGGTAAAGTATCGGCCACCATGCTCGCCGGCCACCTTGGCCAGCGCCACCAGCTCCTCGGTCCGCGCGTAGGTGGCCGGCGGATAGATCAGGGCCGTCGACAGCCCGACCGCCCCGGCCTCCATCGCTTCCCGCACTAGGTCTTTCATCCGCTCCAATTCCGCAGGACTCGGCTGGCGGTCGGTGCTGCCCAGCACGATCGAACGCACCTGGGTATGCCCGACGTTCTGCGCGACGTTCAGCGGAATGCCGGTCTTCTCCAGCAGGGTCAGGTACTCCGCCATGGTCGTCCAGCGGGCTCCCTTCGCGCCGGGCGAACGCGGCGCAGCGGAGGCGCCTTCGCCAGCCATGATCGTGGTAATCCCCTGGCCGAGCAGATTCAGGGCCGATTCCGGGTGGTCCAGGAAAGGCGTTGCGGTCTGGCCCATCATGTCGACAAAGCCCGGCGCCACCGTCAGCCCCGCGGCGTCGATCGTGCGCTGGGCCGCCACGTCCGCAAGACGCCCGATCCGGACGATCTTGCCCGCCCGCAGGCCGACGTCGGCCAAGTAAGGGGGCGCCCCGCTGCCGTCCACGATCTGGCCGCCGCGGATCAGCACGTCCAGCGGCAGCGTCTTGTCTGCGGCCGAGACGGAAACGGACACCATCAGCACCAGCGCCGCCAGAACGCGAACGAGCATGGCCTTCTCCCCCCTCTTCCCTTCCCGTGTCAGCGTTTCACCGCTGTGTTGCCGTTCTCTTCCGCTGTTGGCCCTTCCGAGGTCAGCGTTTGACCAATCGGAAGGCGCATTCACCGCCCCAGCCGCCGAAGATGGCCAGGTGGATATACAGCATCCCCAACGACTCCAAATAACAGGCGTTCTTCAGCGGTCCGGCGTCCACCGGTTCCATGTCCAAGTCGTCGGTCAGTTGGCGGACGATCTGCTTGGCGCCCTCGTCGTCGCCACAGAAGAACATGCTCGCCTTCTGGCCCCCGTACCGGGGATTGCCCATCGTCGCATCGCTGACCGTATTGAAGGCCTTGACGACCTTCGCCCCCGGCGCCCAGACGGCGATTTCTTCCGCTGTGGAGGGCGCGGCGTCCGGACTCAGTCCGGAGAAATCCGGCTTGATCGGGTTGATGCAATCCAACAGGGTTTTGCCTTCCAGTGCCCCCAGCGACTCGATCACTCCGCGGGTCACGTTCCAGGGGATCGCCAGCAGGATCACCTGGCTGGCGGCGGCCGCTTCGCGGACCGAGGCGGCGGCCGCGTTCGGGCCGGACTCCTCCAGGACTTTCCGGACTTCCGCACAATCCACTTCCGGCGCTCCGTACACGATGCGATGGCCCTTGCCAGCCCAACGCGGCCCCAGCTTGCCGCCCACGCGGCCCGTTCCCAAGATGGCAATGTCCATTGTCCGCGCGCCCCCTTTCCGAGCTGATTGCCTGTCACCGATCGACGCCGCGACTGATCCGTCCAAGCGGACTTCAGTCCCGTCGGTCGGAATGAATTCCGCCCTCCGAACGTGTTCCGGGACAGACGTTTTGGTGTGACAGAAAGCCTTGATCTTCTTCGATTTCGCCGGGCTCGGCAAGTGGCCCCGCCCGGCGTCTTGCTCGTCGCGGTGCGTCACTCGCCGGACGTGGCGAACGTGTGCTCGAACCACGTCCAGAACGCCTGTTGCTGGTCCGTCTGAAAGCGGCTGTAATCGTCGGGAGCCTGGTAGGTGAGGTTCCCCGCGGCATCGCGTTCGTTCCAGGCGGCACGGACCGAATCGATACAGCGTGTGACGTCGACCGGATCGGCGTCGCGATCGTGCCGGGGTGCGACCACCAGGCAGGGACGCGGGGCTACCAGGCGCAGCAGGTCGTCGAAATCGTAGGGCAACTCCGCCTCCCGGCCCTGGAACAGGCCCAATTGCGGTTGCAGCGCGTGCCACTTCCAGAACCGCCGCAAGCCGCCGGTGGGCTTGGCTTCGGTATCGGTGCGCATCGGCGTAAAGCCCGCGAAACAGGCCACGCCGGCGACCCGCGAGTCGAGCGCGGCCGCGTGCAGCGCCACCGTGCCGCCCAGCGAATATCCCAACAGGCAAATGCGCTTGGCGTCGATCGGCGGCAGGCCTTGGATCTGATCCTCCGGCCGCCGTGAGCCGTCGGACTGGCTGGCCAAGGTCAGCAGGTCGACGGCCGCTTGGACGTCGCGGACCATCTTTCCCAGCCGCGACCAGCGCGGATACCGTTCGTAGAACCGAGTGCCCTCGTGCAGCCGTTGTCCGAAGCCGATCTGGTCGAAAGCCAGCACGGCCACGCCCTTCTGGGGCAGGAATTGCTGAATCCGCGGCCCGACCATATAGGCTCCGTTGTAGCCCAGGTTATAGCTGTACGGGTGCAGCCACACGACCACGGGCAACGGTCCTGGGGCGTTCTTGGGGTAGTAGAACTCGCCGGCTACGTACTCGCCGAAGTTCACGGCCAGCCGCCCCACCTGGTCCGTCTCCTGGCCGCGGTCGAGCATCTGCGAGACGTGCGCCGCCGGACTGCCATACTTGCCGCCGGGCGTGGTCTGGCGCGGCGGCTGTTCGCCCAGCCCCCAGGCGATCCGCTGACGCGCCTCGGCGTCGCGCGGAGGAGGAGCAGGCTGCGGGCGACGGCTCCAGGCCTCCCAGTCAAAGTCGTGGATCAGCTCCTCGGGCAGACCCGCCGGCGAGCGGCCGAAAGCGAAATCACACCAGTCCAGATAGCCTTCGATCACCTGGGCGCACGTCTCGTGCCCGCCCGGACGCCACACGATCCGCAACGCCTCGGGACGCCCGGCAAAACGGTACACCTCGCGGGCCGCCAGATACGACTGCTCGGCCGAGAAGCTCTGGTCGCAGCCATCGTTGTACGCCGTGGAGATCAGGCAATGCCGCGGCGCAATCAGGCCCAACAGCGCGTGGTTGTCCGTCGGCAACTTGTTCTCCCGGCCGGTGAACCACCGCAGACGCTGGCTGAACCAGGTGCCGGTCGTCCGGTTGCGGGTCATGAACTCGACGCTCTCGTCAAAAGCCCGTTCGCTGCCGAAGCGGTAGGCGACCGCCCCGCCGACGCCCGAACTGCTGGAAATCACCGCGGTGAACCGCTCGTCCATCGCGGCCGCGATCAGCGACTGTTTGCCGTTCCGCGAGTGGCCGGTGATCGCCACGTGCCGCCCGTCGGCCTCGGGCAACGTGAGCACGTAGTCCAACGCCCGGCTGGCCGTCCACGCCCGCCGCAGCAAGCGAGCCCAATCGCACTCCGGATACACCGGCAGGAACTTGTCCGACTGGTCGTCGATGTCCGCGCCCGGATAGATGCACACCAGGTACCCGCGGGCCAGGGCCAGCAGTCCCCAGCGGCGGTGATTGGTCTGCGTGAACAGCACGGGAAACGGCCCAGGTCCTTCGGGCGACAGAACCTCGATCGTGATCGACACCGGGGGCGTGGTCGCAAACGTCAGCTCGACCAGACGCGACACCGACGCTCCCTCGCGCGTTTCGGCCAGCACCTGGGCCTGCTTCCGCTGCGGGATCTCGTTGGGCGGCGTGCCCAGGAAGTACTCGCACAACAGCCTCCGCAACTCGCCCCGCCGTTCCTGCCACTGGTCGGCCGTGCGCACCGGCCGCCCGTCGTAGAACTCCAACAGGGGCGGCAACCCGGCGAATGTGCGCAAGGCGTCGAAATCCGGCGGAGCACCGCCAAAACGCGTCTGCCACTCCGTGAACATGGGCGTCGGCGCAGCCAACATGCGGTCGGGTTCCGGCTCTGCGGCCGCCTTGCCAAAACCAGCGAACCCCAAGACGACGGTGCAAGCGATCCACAGCGAACGTTTCATCTCATCCTTCCTCCCGCCTACAGCGGCACTTGTCTTCCGAACCAGTTCCTCACAACCCAGCCAATCGCCAACGTGAAACCGCACACGATTGCCACGGGCGATCTCCGTTAGTATAAAGACTCCGAGCCGGCAAGGGGGGCCGGGGGCGTCCGCGCGTCATCGGCGCCTGACCCGCAGCGCTCACAACCCGCAGAAAGAACAGGCCTGTGTCATGAAAACCGCCGTATCGCTTGCCACGCTGGCCGTGCTCCTGGGAACCGCCTGTGCGGTCACCGGCAACGCTGCCGAAGGCCCGCTGATCGATTCCACGCACGATCGCGTCCAGACGACCCTCGATCCCGGCCTGAAGCGGATCGGGACGCTCCGCCCCCGCGGCGCCAGGCAGGTGGGCCGGTCGTCGCTGGCCATCGGCTGCGAAATGCTGGACCGCGACTACGGCGACTTCGAGCAGTTCAAGGCGTACATCGAACCGCTGGGCATCCAACGCATCCGCCTGCAGGCCGGCTGGGCCAAGACGGAAAAAGTCCCCGGCGTGTACGATTTCGCCTGGCTGGACCGCCAGGTGGACTATCTGCGCGCGCAGGGCATGGACGTCCTGCTGGAGACCTCCTACGGCAACCCGATCTATCCCGGCGGCGGCGGAGCGTCGCTCAGCGACGGACTGCCTCGCGGCGAACCGGCCCTGGCCGCCTGGGACGCTTGGATCACGGCTCTGGCCCGGCACTACCAAGGCCGGGTCCGCGACTGGTCGACCTGGAACGAACCCAGCAACGCCAAGGCAAATACGCCGGAAATAACCGCCGACAACAACATCCGCACCGCGGAGATCATCAAACGCCACATCCCCGACGCGCGGATCGCCGGCCTGGTGATCGGCTCGCCCAGCGTCCGCTTCGCCGAACCCTACATGCAAGTGCTCCACGAGCGCGGCCAAACCGGCTTGTTCCACTGGATGATCTATCACGATTACTCCCTCAATCCCGACGACGTGTATCCGCGGGTCGAGCAGTTCACGGCGCTGATTCACCGCTATGCGCCGGGCATGAAGATCTGGCAGGGTGAGTCGGGCGCGACGTCCAGCCCCCACTACTCGGCCCCCATCTCGTCCCAAACCTGGAACAGCGAACTGACCCAGTGCAAATGGAACGCGCGGCGGATGATCGGCGACCTGGGCCACGGCATCGAGTCGCTGGTGTTCACCTTCTACGATCCCGCGTACGACCAACCCGAACGCTATACCCGGTTCATCGATCCTCTCTGGATCCGCACTCGCCAGGACCGGTTCATGAAGCGGATGGGACTGCTCAAGTGCAACGAGGACGGCCGCGTGCTGAAGGTCAAACCGGCGTACTACACGGTCCAGAACGTGGCCACCGTGTTCGACAGCTCGCTGGCGCCCGTCGCCGGATTTGCCGGCGAGGTCCAATGCGCCAAGCAGGTCGCCGCCTACCTGTTCCAGAAGCAGGACGGCGGGCCGCACCTGTTGGCCTGCTGGGACTGCTCGTCCCATCCGGACAACGCCAACGAGACAACGCCAGCCCAGATCACGCTCCGCGGCGTCACCTTGGCCGAGCCGGTGTGGGTCGATACGGTCACGGGCGCGATTTACGAGTTGCCGCAGGACCGCGTTGCGAGCGGCGACGGCCGGACTGTGCTGACAGCCATTCCCGTGTACGACGCGCCCGCGCTGATCACGGAGAAAAGCCTGGTGATGCCCGTGTCGAAATGATAACCGGCACGACGGGATCGCAAGCTGCGCGGTGCTGTCCTGGCGCCAAACGGGAAACTGCCACGGAAAGTCGCGGTCTACGATGGCACGGTCGCGCGAAATGGGGTCAGGCTTACAGAATTCAATTTTGGCCGAGTTTGTCGCCAGCCACGTCGTCCGACTCTGCTCGGCCAAAACTGAATTCTGTAAGCCTGACCCCAGCAGCGATGGCCGTGACTTCATAAACGACGCGGAAAAGTGCCGAAATCCCGTTTGGTACTAGTTGCCCGGCGTCTCCTTTTTCTTCGGGGCCGGCTTCCTCATGCTCAGCGGCGTCAGCTCTTCGCGGGCAAAGGCTTCCCATTGCCGATCGAGCGTTCCGGCATCCGGCACCTCGGGGTGAATCCACACTCCGTAGCGGAGGCGCAGGGGCTGGTCGGGCGTGATCGTGAGGGGGCCGTCGAGCGTCAGGCAGGGACCCATCCAGCCGTTGTCGCGCACATTGAACGGCGCGGGATGCACCGGATTGACAGGGTGATCCAGCAGCGTGATGCCGGCCGTCTGTCCGTTGGCGATCGGCCCGCTGTAATCGACCCAGCGAGCCCGCTGGCGGAACGCCTGGGCCTCGTTGCGTTGGCCCTCGCTGTTCAAAATCCGGCCGCCGCCGTCGTTCACGCCGATCGTCTTGGCCATCCGCACGCCCAGGGGCCCGAAAGGAGTCTTGCCGAGTGTCACGGGACTGCCCGGCGGAGCCTCGAATTGCAGGTCGATGGTCAGCCGCCAGGCACCGGTCTCGCCCGCCACGACCGTCGCCCGGCGACGTTCGACCAGCAAGGTCTTGCCCTGGGGATCGTTCCAGTGGTTGAGCGTGAGCAAGGAGGCGGCCGGCGAACCGTCCTCGTACTGCAGTCCCTCGCGGCACGTCTGCTGCACGATTTGACCCGCAATCGGCCCGCCGTCGCGCCAGAAGTCGATGCCGTTGACGTCTTTGTGCGAGATCCACACGGATGTCTGGTGGCTGTGCCCCAGCGGATCCTCCGGCTTGTCCGGGTCCTGCGGCTGAACGTCCCGAGTCATCGACCGGCCCGGATCGCTGGGCATGCTCATCCGCGTCAGCGACCGGCCAGCCGGTCCCGTGATCGGATACCAGAACGGCCTCCGCAGCGCCGCGCCGAAATGATATCGGGTCAGTTGCCGCCCCAGGTGCTCAAAGACCGCTTGGTCGTAAGGCAGCGGCAACACCTGCATGTCCGGGACCGGCTTGGCGTCGGGCAGCGCCGTTGCCTCCAGGCGCTCCGCGGTCGAAGCGCTTTCCCCTGCCTCGGCCGCTGGTACCGCACAAGCAGCAAACGTGAAGACGATCGGCAGCAGCCAGGTGTATGAAGAATTCAGCCTCATGGACGGCCTCACTGAACGGAAGGAAGAACAAACAGGGATGGAGAGTCGCGAGCACCCAACGGGATTTGGGCACGGTCTTTTCGTTTCGTGCTGGTGCCTATGCCTAACTCGGCGGGCGCGAGAAGTCAAGGCGGCGTCAGCCCACCGGTCTTTACCCGCGTTGGTCGATTGGGGCACGGATCGAACCGGCAGCTTGACTTCCCGATCGCCCACAGGGAAACTTGCGGACGACCTGAGCCTGAAGCGTACTCGGACGCAGGTCGTCCGACAAACCCACGGAGAGGAGCCGCGTGATGCCGTATCCTTGCAGTCGCCGCGAATTCTTGCAGGCCTCGGCCGCGTGCGCTACGGCAAGCCTCGCCAGTGCCAGGGGGCAAAGTGCACAGCCAACGCCCCCTCGAGCCGTATCCCCCGGCAAACTAGTTCTGAACGACGACGGTCACGTGTTCTTGAATCTGAACGACGAACTTGGCAAGGCCGATCTGCGGCGGTACCTGCAGAGCTACTGCCGGCCCGGAGTGGACGTCGTCGCCTATTGCGTCGGCGACATGTCCTGGCCGACATTCTATCCGAGCCGGGTCGGCGTCCCCTACAACGTGCTCGGCGCAGGCGACGATCGACGGCGGCGGATCTACCAGAACGTCGACAGTTTTGCCCGCGAACCCGGCGGCTACTTCGGCACGGTGTTCGCCATCCTGCGCGAGTGGGGCAAGAAGGTGCTGGCCAGCTTCCGCATGAACGACGCCCATTTCACGTCGCTGAAGAATCCCCACGTGAGCGAGTTCTGGAAGCAACATGCCAAGCGGGCGCTCGGCTCGGCCTACGGCTACTACGGCGGCTGCCTGAACTACGCGTTCGACGAAGTGCGAGCGCACTTTGCCGAGCGGGTGCTGGAGTTCGCGGACCTGTACCCGGAAATCGACGGGCTCGAACTCGACGCCATGCGTTCGCCGTTCTTCTTTCTGCCCGGCAAGGGGGCCGAGCAAGCGCCGCTGTTCACGGAAATGGTGCGCCGGATCAAGGCGGCTTTGGCGGATCGCGCAAGAAGGCTGAAGCGGCCCGATTACCTGCTGGCGATCAACGTGCCGCTCACGCCCGAACTGGCCTTGGAGTGCGGGCTGGACGTTGCCGCCTGGGACGCCGAGCGGCTGTTCGACCACGTGAGCGTGGGCACGTACCAGGCATACATGAATCACCCCATCGAGCGTTGGAAAACGCTCGTGCGCGGCACGCCGGTCTTGGCCTACATCGGCTGCTCGCCGCAGACCGGCCGATACCTGGGACTCAAAGAGTACCGCGCGGCGGCCGCCAACGCCTACGCATCGGGCGCGGACGGCGTCTACCTGTTCAACTACCCGTGCCTGTACGAACTGGCCGCCCAGATGCCCACCGCCGTGGACCAGGGGATGATGGCGCTGCCGGACATGCGGCCCTACGGACACTTGGATTTCACCCAGGTCGGCCAGGCCCTCGACGAGATCGGCCGGCCGGAGTCGCTGCGCGGCAAGGCCAAGCGGTTTCTCTTCCACTTCGGCAACGACACCCGCTATCGCCACTACGACCCGGACTTGGCCAGCCTGGACCGCCAGGACGCTCAAGGCCGGTTGAAAGCCGTGTTCCGTTGTTCCGAAGACGGCGACCGGACGCGCGCCGTCACGCTCCGCTTCAAGATCGAAAACGTGGGCCGCCGCGAGCAATTCCAGATAACCCTGAACGGCCACGCGATCGCGTCCGGCCCGCAGCAGGTGCGTTACGCCGCCAACGGGCGCGACACGCGGATCCACACCGTCAAGCTCGGACCGTACCTGGATTACGAAATTGCTTTGCAGTCGAGCCAACTCGTCCGGGGCGAAAACGTCTTGGAAGTCGCGCCAACGAAGTTGAAGCCCGGCTTGGCGGCGAAGATCAATCTGGTCGAGATCGAACTCAGTGTTGGTTATGGGGAAGCCTGACTGGCACGATCCCGATCCACGGAGAGCAGACTCCGCGATGACCTTGCCCTTGCAAGCATCGGAGCGTGACGGGTACTTTGGTGAGGCTGACTGTGCGTTCGAGTTGGAGCACATCCTGGGCGACATCGCCTCGGACGTGTCCTGCGGGTGGTTTGCGTGAGAACGCAAGTTTCGAGAATCGCCCGCCGAACCGCAGTCCCTGCAGCGACCGCCCTTCGTTGGTCCGAGCGGGCCCGCGGCTTGATCGTCATGCGGCAGTTGGATTGATGCGGAGGAAACGGACAGCTCGCGGCGCCCGGCCGGCAGGCAGCGGCGTCGGGCAGGACGGTTCTGCGACTTCCGCCGCCAGACGGCTTTTTCGGTGTCAGCCTGAGGGCTGTCCGAAGACAAAGAGCGCCAGCTGTTTGATCTGCCGGAGGTCCAGTTTTCCGGTGCCCAGGACGGGGATTTCGTCCACCTGATAGAAGCTGTCCTCGGAGGGAATGAACAGGTTGGGGAAACCGAGCTCGCTGAGGCCGCGGCGGAGTTCTTCCGGCGTCTTCGAGATGGCCGTGTGGAGGACGACGATTCGCTCGCCCTTCCTCTCGTCGGTCACGGCAGTCACCACGACCCGGAAGCCTTCCTCCTCATCGCCGCCGATGATGCGGGCCAAGGCTTCCTCGATCTTCAAGTGCGGCACCATTTCTCCGCCGATCTTGGAGAACCGGCTTTGCCGGCCGGTGATTTGAAGGAAACCGTCTTCGTCGATGATCGCGATATCGCCGGTCATGTACCAGCCGTCTCGGATCACCTCGGCAGTCACCTCGTCATGGCCCAGGTAACCTTTCATCACGTTGGGGCCTTTGATCCACAACATGCCCGGCCGGCCAGTGCCCACTTCTTTCCCTGTGTCCAGATCGGTGATCTTCGCGCTCACGCCGGGCGCGGGCCGGCCGACGGTGCCTTCTTTCAGGTTGCCGACCGTCCCGGACGGCGAACGGCTGGGGGGGATATTCGCACTGACGACGGGTGACAGTTCCGTCGTTCCGTACCCTTCGACGGGCCGGACGCCGAATTTCGCCTCAAAGGCATCGCACAGCTCCCGAGGCAGTTTTTCCGCGCCGGCGACGATGGCGTCCAACGTCGCAAATTCGTCCACGTCGCAGCGGCGCAGATACGTGCGGAGGAAAGTCGGCGTCACCACGATCACCGTGCCGGCATGTTTTTTGACCAGCCGGCCGACCTGTTTGGCTTCCAGCGGGTTGAAGTGATACACGCCCTTGACGTCCAGGCACATCACCACCCACAGGCAGACTGTGTAGCCGAACGAATGGAAGAACGGCAACACGCCGACCAGCACGTCGGAGCGGTTCAGCCGGATAATCTCCTCGATGGCCTGGACGTTGGACCCGATATTGGTTTCGGTCAGCATGACGCCTTTGGGAGTGCCCGTCGAGCCGGACGTAAAGATGACGGTCGCCAGATCGTCGCCTGTGACGCGGTGCAGACCCAGCGACCGCTCCAGCCAGGCCGCAGGCACGCCGTAGGCCGCCAGGGAGCACGACAGCTTGTCCCGAAAACGGGCCTTGCTCCGGAAATCCTCCAAAAAGACCAGCTCGGCCGCGACCTCCAGCTTGACCTTTTCCATGAACGCCCGGCTGGTGATGACGTGCTTGATGCCGGCCTGACGGATGCACTCGTTGATGACTTCGGACGTGACCGTATAGTTCAGATTGACGGGCACGCGGCGGGCGAGCGTGCACGCCATATTGGCGACCACTCCTGCGACTGACGGCGGCACCAGCAAACCAACGAACGCTTCATCGTCGGCCAGGACATCCCGCAGCAACAATCGCCGCAGGATCAGCGAGCGCGTCAGCAGGCCTCCGCCGGACAACTCGTTACCCGTCGAATCGGCGATCTTGGAGCCCCGTTTCCGCTTCTTGCAGGTCCGCACGAAGGACCGCGCCAGTCCACTTGTCCAACTCCTTCGTCGTTCCACCGCCGTTGCTCCTCACCCGTTCACTGTTGGACAGCTTGCCGCTTGCAGAGAATCAAAGATACTACGCGAAGAGATTGACGATTGGGATTATCGTCGAAAAACCCAGCTTGTCTTGCACCGCCGGTTCCCGCTAAAGTTGTGCAGTACGCAGCAGCTTACGTCAACTCTAGGAGCGAAAAGATGGGGCGTTTGGGTACCTTTCTATTTGGCGTCATGGTCGGAGCGGGCTTGGTGTATGGCTCGCTCAAGTATCACGTTCTGCGCGCTCACGACGGATGGCACGTCGTTCCCAAAGTCGTATCCTCGTTTGAGGATGCGTACGTGGACATCCGCCCGTTCGGACCCACGGACTGGAACGAACATCGGACGCTGATGGCAGGCCTGATCAAGGCGAACAAAGAAAATCTGATTGGGGATACGGCCACGTACAATTTGCGCAACTCGTTGCGTTCCGCTCTTGACGGACTTGCCGGTGTGGACGGCTGACGAAAAAAGCCCGGCTTTTCGGAAAAGCCGGGCTTTTTCGATTGGCCCGCCGGACAGCAGTTGTGGGGTCGCCGCACCTAGCGCCGTTCATTGACGCGGCGCGAAACCATCGGGCCGGCGGCTTCCATCCCGTCGGCCGGTTTCTTCAGCACACAGCCGCCCACGAACCAGCCGTTATCTTCCGACTGGACAAACACCCCGGAAGGCCCCAGATAGACACGGACCTTGTCGTAGTCCGGCATCTTGTCGCCGCGGATCTGTTGCTCTCGGAGCACGCCTTTTTCTTCCGGACCGAACAGGCGGTTGAGGGCGTCGCCCAGCAGCGTTTCGGACTCGGGCATTTTCCCCTGCCGGATTAGCTCGTAGGTGGGGTAGAACTCCTTGTCCATCCGCGAGAAGTAACGCACCGCGTCCTGGCCCGCCCCGATCTTGGTCAGGGCATGGTTGATCATCACGAAGTCCTTCGTGTTGTCCAACGCCTGCTGGCCGGCGCCGCGGTTGAGGATTTCTTCGAGATAGTCCATGTGCGACGCCACCAGCAGCTGGCCGAAGCCGACCGTGAAGGCCGCGTGCGACAACAACGGTCCGCGGTCTTCTTCCTCCTCTTCTTCCTGTTCGTTCCCGAATTCGCCAAAACCGGGGCTGGCAATGTTCAGTTCCTCGACCTCCACCGGCGCTTCCTGTTCGATGATCTCCCACACGGTATGGTTGCCGATGACGCGTTTCTTCGCGTCGGGGTCGGCCGCCATGGCTTTGTCAATGGTGGCTTGCACCGCGGTCGAATCTTTGACGGTCAACGCCACCAGCCAGCGCTCGCTGGTCGTGGTGATGGGCAGGCGATAGTCGGTGAAGAAGACCGCCCGTTCGCCCAGGTGCCGCACCAAGCCTTGGCGGAGATCGACGCGCGGGCCGTTGGGATCGTTCTTCAAGCTGTCCAGGATATCTTCGAACACGGGCGCCCCAGCGACTTCGTCGACCAGGCTCTTGGCGTACTCAAACGCCTCCTTCATCTGCCAGTTCAGACTCAGGTAGTTCGTCGTCTGATGCGGTATCCACGCCGGCGGCGCAAGCTCCTTGCTGTTGGGGAACTTCAACATGCGGGCAGCCAGATTGTACTTCTCGCCGGTCTTGTTCGCGGGCGGAGCATAAACAAACGTCCGATGGACGACTTCGTTCTCGCCGGACGCAAACTCCACGAAACCGCCCGCCCCCTGGATGGCAGAGAAGCCCTGGTTGGCCAGAACCTTCAGCAGGTCCGTCCCGCGTTTCTTGCGCCCGCCAGCCGCTGCGCGGAGCGTTTCCACGTAGCCGAACGGCTCGACAAACCAGCGCAGATGAGGCTGCGAGTCTCCCGCCGCCGTCCGGACGCGAGCCATGGTCGCCTGGTAGGCCGCGTCATCTTTCAGCGACTTCTGCTTCGCATCCAGCAGCCGCGTCAGGATTTCCTGCGCGGCACCCTCGTGGTCCACCCCAACCAGGAAACTGTCGTGCAGATAATAGACCGCCTTCGGCGTCTCCGTCTCCCCGCGTTGCCGCGGCAAAACGTACGTCGTCACAGACACGCCGTTGACGGTCCGCGTCGAGGCTTGGGCGCCTTTGTCTTTCATCTTCTTGGCAATATCCGCCAGCAGCTTGTTGGCTTGCTCGGCGTGCCCCGTGACATCGACGATCAGCGCCAGAGCGTGCTGTTTCGCATCGCCCCCCGGCTGGATCGTGCCCAGCGCGACTTCGCCACCGTGAACGCCTTTCAGGTCCTGCGGGCGGATGCCGAGCCGCGAATCGGTGCGGCCCAGTTTGCTCTCCAGCTGCTGAATCAGATCTTCGATGAACGCCTTCATCGCCGGATCGTTCACCAACTGGCCCACCTGCGTCTTCTCAAAGTCCTGACGCAGCCGGGTGGCGTCCGGAATGGACACAAAACCCTTGGTGGTCGGGGGCATCAGCGTGTCACAGGGACGAGCCGCTTGGCAGGGCGATGTCCCCGCTAGGAGAGGCAAGGTCAACAGGGCAATTAGCAAACACGCAGAACGGGGCACTTCAGATCTCCTTCGCAAAGCGATGTGACGCAAACCGGCGAGCCAGATGCGGCCGTCGGTCACCAGGATGGGAATCTTTCGATCGTGAAATTGTTGCAGTTTGTATCGGCAAGGTCATCTTTGAACACCAGCTGACACGCATCAGCTTGCCCGATTTACCGATCTAGCAAGCGTTATCTTACCCGCACAGTCCAATCTGGGAAATGCTAAAAAGACCGCACCGATCCTCCTTGGCCCAGCACCTGTCCGAGATCAACTCCGCAGTCTTCGAACAGCGTAGACTTCAGTCCGCTCCGGCGAATTAAACTCCACCCTGCAAGGTTCTTTCCTTGACCATGCTGAAGGCCGAAACCCGATTCGACGTGCGAGAAACCAAGCTCTTCGCAACGCGTTGAACTTCAATGCCCTTGCTTCCTCTAGCGGTACAGGCCGGAATGGGCACTCGCAGGATAGATCGGTGACTCGTTCATTGGCGTCGTCTGCATAGTGTGCATTGGTTGCGTAGAATGCAGAGGTTGAGCAGGATGCAAAGAAGCGTTGTCGTTGGCAAGATAGGTTGACTGCTGAACAGGCATGGATCGGGCGATGGCCGTCGGATTGACCGACGCCGATTCGACTTCGCTCTTGACCGTCCCTGATTGGAAAGGCCCGATGCCCAGCAGGAACCACTTCGTGTCGTCAGACCGCGCCAGCGATTGGCCGCCGTGTTGAAAGACGTTGCCCGTTTTGGTCTCGTACGCAAGAATTCCCAGTTTGGCGGTGCCAGTTTGGCTGGTGCGGTTCCAGATCTTGACGTCCGGTATTTCGATGGGCAGCAAACCGGGTATCGACATGTTGGGAATGCCGACAAAGGTCTCCAGGTTGTCGGTTCCTACGCCTCCACTGCGAATCTCCAACGTGACGTCGGCATCCTCGACTTTCGAAGAGATCTGGGCACCATTGTAGAGGGTTCGTTCACGGATGCAAGACAGCAGGTAGCCTTTGTCCACGCTGTCCAAATACTTGTCGTCGATGAATACCTTCCGTCCCTGAAGACTGCGGAAGTCATACTTCTCTAGCGCTTGATCAACGGCGTTGGAGATCAGCAGTTGCTCGATGCCAGTGCGTGCCGTATCCGAAGTGCGCGTCGTTGTACAGCCGATGGGAAAAGTCAACAGACCAGTCGCCGCAGCGGCGATAACGAGCAACCTTTGCATCGTAATCCTCACCAAAACACAAGATATTCAAGATATGCAGGATCAGTGAAGCGCACACACATCGGGCAGTCTGTGCTGACAGTGGAATATCTATCGTCTGTAGGGGTCGCGCAGCTTGCGTCAGATTTGCCGCCTGGGTCCAGAATTGGCCTCGCGCGGCCTGCTTAAACTTAGGCACGGCCGTTGGCGGTTCGTTGACAGCTGTTCGTAAGCTACATAGCATGAAAGGGTTGTTGTCAACCCGGTGCTTGAATCACGAGGACAACCTTGACCAGCCCCAGCCGAAGCGGAGTCTTCCAGCAGGCGACGGATCGCCGTGTCGAACGGTTTACCGAGAGCATCAGCTTTGATCGGCGACTGTATGCGCATGACATTGCTGCCTCGATCGCTCATGCCCAAATGTTGGCCACCGTCGGCCTGATTTCGGAAGCCGAGGCGCGGCTGATCGAAGCCACTCTGCAGGCCATTGGCCAGGAGATTGAGGGGGGCCAGTTCGAGTACCATGTGGAATTGGAAGACATCCACATGCATCTCGAGAAGGAACTCGTGGGCCGGCTGGGCGACGTCGGCCGCAAGCTGCACACGGGCCGGAGCCGTAACGATCAAGTTGCCACGGACTTAAGGCTTTGGGTGCGGGACGCCCTGGACCGCGTGGACGGAAGGCTGCTGCAGTTGCAGGCGGCCTTTGTCAACCGGTGCGACCGGGACGCCGGTGTGGTGCTGCCCGCGTATACTCATCTCCAGCGGGCGCAACCGGTACTGGCGGCCCACTATTGGCTGGCGTACTGCGAGAAATTCGAGCGCGATCGCTCGCGTTTGGCCGATTGTCGGAAAAGGGTGAATGTCTGCAGTCTCGGCGCGGCGGCGGTGGCGGGAACGAGCCTGCCGATCGACCGCGACGACGTGGCTCGCAGACTGGGGTTTGCCGGGGTGGCAGCCAACAGTTTGGACGTGTCCAGCGATCGGGATTTTGTCCTGGAAGCCGCGTTCGTGCTGACGCTGATTGCCGAACACCTGAGCACCTGGGCGGAGGAGTGGATTCTGTGGTCGACGGTGGAATTCAACTTTCTCCAATTGCCCCAGGAGTTCTGTACCGGTTCGTCGATCATGCCCCAGAAGATCAATCCGGACGTCCTGGAATTGACGCGGGGCAAGACGGCACGCGTGGTGGGCGATTTGCAAACGCTCCTGGTGTTGGTCAAAGGTTTGCCGTTGGCCTACAACCGGGATCTGCAGGAGGACAAACCCGCGCTGTTCGACGCCTTTGACACGGTGGAAGCGTGTCTGGAGTTGGCAGCCCCGCTGGTGGCCGGAGCCGAACTGAAGGGTGAGGCGATTGCCCAGCGGCTGGATCGCGGCTATTTGGACGCGACTACGTTGATGGAGTACCTGATCCGCCGCGGACTGCCTCAGAGGACCGCGCACCATTTGGTCGGCAGCCTGGTCGCCCGCGCCATGCAGCAAGGCGTCCGGCTGTCGGACCTGCCGCTGGAGGATTTCCGTGCGGCGGACGCCACGCTGGACGAACACGTGTTCGGCGTGCTGGGCGTGGACAACGCCGTCCGGGCTTTTGTCAGCTGCGGATCGACGGCGCCTCAGGAGGTGGCTCGACAGGTGGCGAGTTGGCGGATCAAGTTGGGATTGTGCGACGGGGAGCCAAGATGAAGTTGCAACCGCCAAAAAGTGTTACGGTGGCGCTGGTCGTCCTGCTGGCGGGCGCCGCGTCCTTGGCGGCGCAGGACCAGGCGGCGGATCCGTTCGGCGGAGCGCCGGCGGGCGCCGGCCAACCGGCCCAGGGTCTCTTTGGCGGCGCCGCGGCCAGCCCCTTTGGCGGCGCGAAACCGGCTGGCGGCCAGGCCCCTGCCGAAGCGGCGGCGCCGGTCGCGGCGGACGAAAAGAACCCGGTGGTGCTGGCCCTTCGCGATCAGAATCCCACCACGCCCAAGGAGCTGATGTTTGCCGTCCAATCGCTGTTTGACATCGGCCGCCCCGACGAAGCGAAGTCCTATCTGGCCAAGCTGATCGCCGCTCAACCGGACCGAGACCAATTGGCGGCCATCCAGCGCGAGTACGGCACGGGGTTCTTCCTGCGTTTGGCGCGGGACCCGGCCATGAAACCGGAGGGCGAGAAGTTCGCCAAAGCGGTCGAAGAGGCCGCTTACCAAGCGGCCCGTGATCCGGCCCGGCTGAAGACGCTGATCGAACAACTGAGCGACCCGTCGCCCATGGTCCGGCTACGCGCGATCGAAGACCTGGAGCGGGCCGGAGACGCCGTCGTGCCGCTGCTGGTGCAGGCGCTGGCCGACGCGAAGCGCCAACAGGAACATCCGCAGATCCGCGCCGCCATCGTGGAACTGGGCGAGCCGCTGGTCGCTCCGCTGCTGGGCGCGTTGGAGACGCCGGACGAAGCCTTGCGGTTGCAGGTGCTCCAAGTCCTCGCGGAATTCGGCACGGGGCGGGCCGTGCCGTTCCTCGTCGGGCCGGCACTCGACCCCGGCGCGCCGGAGTCGGCGCGCCGCGCCGCCGCCGAGACGTTGGCCCGCATCGTCGGCACGGTGCCGTCGCAGCGCGAAGCGGAACAGTACCTTCTCCGTCGGGTCCGAGAGTACTTGAACGGGGCCAGCGCCGGACCGGTCGACGATCAGGATCAAACCGTTGTCTGGCACTGGGACGCGGCTGCCAAGACCAGCGCGCCCCGTCGTTACGAGGCCGCCGAAGCGTCGCGGCTGATGGCGGCCCGGCTGGCCCGCGATCTGTACAAGCTGTCGCCGGACAACGTCGATGTCCGCCGCGTGTTCCTGCTGGCCAATCTGACTCAAGCCAAGATCCAAGAGGGGCTCAACCGCCCGCTGCCGCGGGGCCAGGGAACGATCGGGGCGCAGGCCGCGGCGTTGGGCCCCCAGGCGTTGGAGGACGTGTTGGCCTACGCAATCCACAACGACTATGTGACCGCGGCGATCGCCACCGCCGAACTGCTGGGCGACGTCGGAGACGGAACCTTGGTCCAGTCTACCGACGGGCAGCCTCGGCCGCTGGTCAGCGCCTTGCGGCACAGCGACCGCCGTTTGCGGATGGCTGCCGCCGAGTCGATCATGAAGCTCGATCCGGCGAGCCCCTACGCGGGATCCAGCTATCTGCCGGAGACGTTCGGCTACTTCGTCCGGACCGTCGGCTCTCGCCGCGCGCTGGTCTCGCACCCGCGCGTGGACAAGTCCCAAACGCTGATCGGCATTTTGAACGCCCTGGGCTACGAGGCGGATGCGGCGGCCACGGGCAGGGAGACCTTCCGGCTGGCCGCGAAGAACCCGGACTACGAGTTCGTCCTGATCAGCGACGCGGTCGACTTTCCAGATGCCGACGAGACCATTCAGATCTTCCGTCAAGATCCCTTGACCCGCCGCTTGCCGATCGGGCTGATGGCCCGGCAAGAAAACCTGGCGCGCGCCGAGGCGCTGGCGGAACAGGATCCGTGGCTGGTCGCCTTTCCGCGACCGCACGACGAGAAGAGCATGAGTTTCCAGCTGACGCGGGTCGTGGAATCGGCCGGCAAGACGCTGGTCGGTTACGACGAACGCCTCGATCAAGCGGTCCGCGCCTTGGAGCACCTGGGACGGCTGGGCGAGTCTCAGGACGCCCGCCCGTTCTACGACTTGTTCCGCGTGCAGGGGCCCGTCCAATCGGCGCTATCCGTGCCCGCCCTGTCGGCCCAGGCGGCTCGCGTGCTGGGCCTGCTGGGGACGCCGGAG
Organism: Candidatus Anammoximicrobium sp.; assembly: GCA_012515235.1. GTDB lineage: Bacteria > Planctomycetota > Planctomycetia > Pirellulales > Pirellulaceae > Anammoximicrobium. The sequence continues at coordinate 7,238 of JAAYYU010000252.1, read as the reverse complement.
GCCCAACGGGACCTGGTGACGCTGGCCAGCCAGCATGCCCGGCCGTTGGACGAACGGCAGGCGGCGGCCGAAGCCTTTGCCCAGGCAGTCCGCCGCCGCGGCCTGCTGCTGAACCGTGACGAAATCCTGCTGCAGTACGATCGGTACAATCGCAGTGCGGCCCTGGATGCCGACACGCAAAAAGTGCTCGCCGCCGTCCTGTACGCAATCGAAATGCCCAGCCGGCAACGGCTGGAGAGAGAAGGGCTGACGCAAGGAGCCGAGGCGCCGCAGCCGCAGCCCAATTGAGCGATGGTTCGCGAGCAGGATGACCAGCGATGGCTGCCTATGGCCCCCCCCCAATCCTGGACGAGAACGGCCCGCCGATTCCCGGCCTGATCGGGAACAGCAAGGCCATGCAGCGGGTCTATCGCCTGACGCGGCGCGTGGCCCGCAGCCAGGCTTCCGTCCTGCTGCTCGGCGAAACCGGCACCGGCAAAGAACTGATCGCGACCGCCATTCACCGCCTGAGCAACCGCAGCACGGGCCCGTACGTCAAGGTGAATTGCGGAGCGCTCAGCGAAAGCCTGCTGGAGAGCGAGTTGTTCGGGCACGTGCGCGGAGCCTTTACGGGCGCCGTCAACAACCGCATCGGCCGCTTCGAGGCGGCGCACACCGGCACGATCTTCCTGGACGAGATCAACAGCACCACGCAGCACTTGCAGGTCAAGCTGCTGCGCGTCCTGCAGGAGCAGGAGTTTGAGCGCGTCGGCGACACCCAGACGGTGCGCGTCGATACCCGCGTGATCGCCGCCAGCAACCGCGATCTGCTGGCCGCCGTCGAGGCGGACCGGTTCCGCGAGGACCTGTACTGGCGTTTGAACGTGGTGCCGATCGAGATTCCCCCGCTGCGGATGCGGCGCGAGGACATCCCGGAACTGCTGCACCACTTCCTGCACTACTACAACGAAGCCAACGACCGCTATGTGCTGCACGTCCAGCGCGAGGCGCAGGAGGCCCTGCAGGATTACCATTGGCCCGGCAACGTCCGCGAACTTCAGAACTATGTCGAGCGGGCCGTCGTGATGGCCGAAGGCGACGAGTTGACGCAGGATTTGTTGCCCGGCGCGGTAACGGGCAAGGAACGCCCGCGCCAGGGCGAGATTCGCGGTGTCGATCTGGAGACCCTGGTCGCCGAAGTCGTCCAACAGGGCCTGGCCGCCGCCGGCCCCGAAGCCGACGATTTGCACGAACGGATCGTGGACCGCGTGGAACGGGAATTGATCGTCCAGGTCCTGGCCAGCTGCAACCGGATCCAGTCCAAGGCCGCCACGCGCTTGGGAATCAACCGCAACACGCTGCACAAGAAACTCAAGGAGTACGACATCGACGCGGCGGACAAGACGTAGTGTGAATCCCCGGCCGGAAGCCCGCCCCGCGGCGCTGTCCCGCCCTACTCGCGGGATTGCAGCGCCAACCAAGCTTGCGTCTGGTAGCTGCAGGCGCACTTGAACGAGCCATCGGGGACCAGGACCAGGCCGCCGGCCGGAATGGCGTTGAACCAGCAACCGGTGCGCACGCCGCCAAAATTCTCGGTGCCGGCGTCGCGGGTCAGGTCCAGATAGCCGAGCGTCGCCGAGCGGAACACCAGCAGGTGGCAACTGGCCGCGATCTGCCCGCAGCCGTAGGAACGCTGAAAGGTCCACGGGACGGACTCGCCGCTGGCGAGCTTCCAGGCCCCGCCTTCCGCATAAATCACGTCGCCGTTGATGATCGGCCGCGTCCGGTAGTCGGCTGCGATGTCCCAGATCCTGGCGCCCGTGGCGGTCTGAAACGCCGCCATCCGCCCACCCAACTCGGACGGCAGCTTGAAGAAATTGTGCTTGACGCCCTGGTAGTGCATCAGCACGACGCCGCGCTGCGCGCTGACCGCCAACTGCGTGCCGAAAACGTCCTTGTCGGTCTTCCACAGCACGGCCCCGCTGCCGGCGTCCAGCGCCAGCAGCGTTCCGCCGGGATGCTCGCCCGGTTTCAGCAACGGTCGGTGCTTGCCGTTCGGTTTCGGCTCGGTGATGCGGTCGGCCATCGACAGCGGACGGTCGATCAGGTACACCCGGCCGCCGGCGACGGCGATGGCGTTGTTGCGGATTGAATGCTGCGGGCGATACTGCCACCGCAGTTGCCCGGTCGCCGCGTCCAGGGCGAACAACAATACCGACTCGGTCCGCAAGCGGATGTCGCCGTACCGCGGGCTGACCGTGTGCTGACGGTTCAGCACGGAACCGAACAGGAGGCCGTCCGCATAGGCCACGAAGCCCCAATCGCGATTTTCGGCCCCGGCCTCGACCGGCGTCGGAAACTCGGCGCTCTTGCGGCCGTTTGCCAGGTCGATCTTCAGGCAACGGTCGGCCGTCCGCACGAAGACTGCGTCGCCGCTGAGGCAGAAATTGCTGCCCGTGTCGCCCACGCCGACATCGTGATGAACGCCGTCCCAATCCGCCAGAATGCCGGGAATCGGATAGACCCAGCGCGTGCGGCCGTTGTAGGCGTCCAAGGCGCACACGCCATGCACGCCTTCGACCACCAGATGCCCCTGGCTGAACAGCGGCGCCGGACCTTGGGCGTGCCGGTCGGGGATCTCCAGCACGCTGTCGCGAAACCAGGACGTCTCCAACGGACCGCGGACCAACTGGTCGCCGGAACACAGCGTATTGGCCGGGTCGGCGTTCTGGTGCGTCCACTGGCCGGCGCCGTCCAGCGGCCCCCGGCGCTGGATCTCCAGGCTGCCCCGCGTCCCCAGGCAGACGACGCCGCCAGAGGGCCGCTGCAACCGTTGGATTTCGTCCGGATTCAGCAGGAAGGACGCCTCGGCCAGTCGCCGCGACGAGACGATCAGGTTGGCGATGTAACGCGGACAGCCGGTGGCGTTGGGGTCTGCCTGGTGAATGCTGGCGCGCGTGCCGTAGACGCCCGCCGCGACCAGTCGCTGCCGGGCGCGGGCGACCTGCTGCGGATCGTCCTCGATGCCGATGACGTACAACGACGAGCGGCGGACCAGTTCCAGCGCGAGCTGCCCGCTGCCGCAGCCGAGGTCCAGGCAGAGGCCTTCCTGGAGGCCGCTCTTGTGCAGGATCTCGTCGGCCGCCTGGGCGGCCAGGGCGTCGCCGGCGTGAGCTGGCGGGCTCTCGGCCGGCGCTGCGGCCGGAGCGTCGGCGGCGCTGGCCGCCCTGGCCGAATTCTGCGCGGCCGGAGTCGGCGCAGCGAAACAGTAGACGGCTCCGCTGGTCGTGCACACCACCAGCAGGCCGTTGGCGGCGGCCAGCCCGACCGCGCGGCCCTCGACGGCTTGCGACCAGCGGACCTGCTGTTGTTCCAGATCCACAATCGACACGCGTTCCGGCGAGCCGCAGACCGCTTCGTGCCCGGCTGCGATGACTTCGTTCGTCCGCTCGTAGGCCGCAGCCTGGAACGGCTCGACGTCCGCCCCCAACCGCTCGACGTCCGGCCGCGCCTGGGCCAAGGCGCGTTCCAGGCCCGTTTGCCGCGCCACGTTTTCGTCGGCTTCCTTGAACCGCACTTCAGCTTGGAACAGATTTTTCAGCCCGGGCAGGCTCTGCACGACCTGCTCCGCTCGGCGCACCGCTTCCGGAGCGTCGGCCAAGGTGATTTCGGCGTATTCTTTGAGTCCCCGATAGCGGACAGCTCGGCCTTTGCGGTCGGTCGCATCCACGTCGGCCCAGCGGTACGCCAGCAGCGTGGTCCCGGTGAACTGCAGCACTCCGTCGGGCAGCGCACTGAACACGCCGCGGCCCGCGCGAGCCGCCAGCGCGCCGGTTTCGGTTTCCAGAAAGCAGCCGCCGTTGATCACGAAACGCTCGGCGAGCACGGCCCGGGCGCCGCCCATCGAGCCGTTGTCTTGCAGCCGGTAGTGCTCCAGTTCCCCGTCGTTGCGGCGGAACGCGGCCGGGACGGCGCGGCCGGTGGGCACCAGAATCCGTTCGGGCGTCGCCAGCAGGTAGCCTTGCGGCGCGACGCCGCTGTAGGCGTTCGCGCCCCCGTGCGGTTGGGGATGATACAGCTGGCCCGTGCGGTCGTTCGTCCATCGCACGTCGCCGGTCGCCGCGTCCAAGGCGTGCAGGTACACGCCTTCGCTGGGCCAGATCCCGGCCGTGTAGTAGACCGTGTCGTCCAGGACCAAAGGACCGCCGCGGGCCGGCCAGCGCGAGATCAGCCGTTCGTTCCCCAGGCACATCCGCACGCCGGGCCCGCCGCGATGCTGCCACAACAGGCGGCCGTCCGCCAGCGACAACGCATACAGGCATCCGTCGTCGCTGCCCACGAACACCCGGTCGCGCCAGGCGGCCGGGGCAAACCGGACCGGCCCCCCCGTGAAGAAAGTCCAACGCGGCTGGCCGGTCTCCGCATCCAACGCCGTCACGCGGTCGTCCGCAGTGCTGCCCAACACGATCGTCCGGCCGGCGATGATTGCCTGCGGAGCGAAGTCGTACGTGATCCGCATCGAGTTCGGCCAGGCGGGACGCGGCGTGGGGGCTTGATGCGTCCAACGCAACTCCAACTGGCCCGGCAGCGGATCGGGCGAATAGCCGCTCCGCCCCGCGTCGGCCCGGTACATGGGCCAGTCCGCGGCGTGCATTCCGGAGACGAACAAGGCCAGGGTCAAGAGGGAGCCCAGCCGGGAAGCAGGGTTGGTCGTCATGGTATGATTCGCGAGAGTTTGGAGGAATCACCGGCAGTTGTTTCGGGCACTCACCGACCCAAGCAACGCCGCCGGTGCCGGATTATGACCTGATTCCACGCGGACGGCAAACCGGCGTGGCAGCTCACTCGCCGATGATCTTGACCAGCACGCGTTTGGGCCGGCGGCCGTCGAATTCGCCGTAGAAAATCTGCTCCCAGGGGCCGAAGTCCAAGCGGCCTTCGGTGATCGCGACGACCACTTCGCGCCCCATGACTTGCCGCTTGTGATGCGCGTCTCCGTTGTCCTCCCCGGTGCGGTTGTGGTGGTAGCGTTCCGGCGAAGGGTCGAACGGGGCCAGTTGTTCGAGCCACCGCTGGTAGTCTTCGTGCAGGCCCGGTTCGTCGTCGTTGATGAAGACCGAAGCGGTGATGTGCATCGCGTTCCCCAAATGGATTGCATTACATACCGGGCTTCACCGTTTCGGGCACAACGTCCGGGGAGGGGACCGATGCTACTCCCCAATGATCTTGACCAACACACGTTTACGCCGGCGGCCGTCGAACTCGAAGTAGAAAATGTGCTCCCAGGGACCAAGGTGCAGCTTCCCCTGGGTGATGGCGACGACCACCTCCCGTCCCATGACCTGCCTTTTCAAGTGGGCATCGGCGTTGTCTTCGCCCGTGCGGTTGTGGTGGTATCGCTGCGGCGACGCATCGAACGGGGCGAGCTTCTCCAACCAGACCTCGTAGTCGTGGTGCAGGCCCGCCTCGTCATCGTTGATGAAGACGGACGCTGTGATGTGCATGGCGTTTATCAGCACAAACCCATCCTGGACGCCGCTTTCTTCAACCAGTCGTTCAACTTCGTTGTGGATCGAGACGACCGCCCGCCGTTGGGGAACTTCCATCCAGAGTTCTTTGGTGAGTGTTTTCATGAGCCCAGTATATGGCGGCGAAGGGAGCGATCCAAGAGGCCCGGCCACAGGTGGGCCGATTTCAACTCTGGACCTTTTTTTCATGCGAGCTGCGGTTACAATTGGGATCGGACGTGAACGTATGTTTACTGTTTTACCTCGTTACAAGGAGCAAACGTCATGGCAAAGCAAGTGGAGAAACCGAAGGTCGAGAGGGTCAGCCGCCAGAAAGCCGCCGACCGGGTCGTCGCGGAGCTGAAACGCGGCAGCAAGACGACGCTCGCCGAACTGGCCAAGAAGGCCGAACAACTGGTGGCCGCCTCCGGGGGCAAGACCAACGAGAGCGACGCGGCCTACTACGTCAAACGGTCCCTGGAAACCGCCGAAGCGTTGGGCGTCGTCAAACTCACGCGACCCACCGACATTGGGGTTGAGAAGGTCGCGTAGCAGCCCCGGCGGGCCACCGATGAAGCCCGCTTGGCCTTCGTGCCTTGGGGGCAACGGCCGACAAACGGTCGCTCTAGGCGTTTCGTTGGGCAGGGACTAAGACCCCTGCCCCACCAAACACGGCCCACAGACGCCGAATCTCGGCGCCTAAACGGCGATTACGGGGTTGGCGTGGTTCGTCGTGTCTGTCTCCCATCTTGGCCGCAGCAAGATGTCAAAATTCTCCGGGATGAATCTCCGCCCAAGGACGAATATAGAGCATCAAGGGTAGGCGGTTTGCTCCCGCCGAAGACTCCGCCGGCCAGGCTGGTCAACACCTTCCGCCATCCTGGCCGGCCGGATCGCCCGGAAAGGAAGGTGAATCGTGTCGCAGAGAAAACGCTTATCCGCGAAAGCATGGGCACTTGGCACCCCGGCAGGCAAGGCCAGCAACTGCATCCGGCCAATTGACGATCTCCGACCCGGTGACAACGTGATTCTATGCTGCCGGGTTTCGGGATGCACGCAGAAACGCCGAAACAACCTGTCCGACCAAGAAGCGAATCTGCGGCAAGCTGTGGAACAGCGGGGTGCGGTCGTCGTCGATGTGGTGAAATATGTAGGTTCGGGCTGGGACCCGTCTTGGCTGCGGAAGCCGGCCAGACAAGCGACAGAAGCAGGCGAAAAGTTGGTCGCTGAATCGACAAATCGGTTCATCCGCCACCTTGACTATCACAGCGACAACAACCCAGACGCTCAGGCAAGCGAATCCGACCTAGAAGAGCTACGCTTGTGGACGCTTGACGTTCCATTGGTTACGGCCCTTGACCCCGATGCAACGCCGGGACAAGAGAGAGCCTACGAGATAGACCGTGGGCGGCGACAAAAGGGCAAAAAGGGCGGACGGCCGCGGAACAAGAAGCCAGGGGAGAAGAAACGGCGACGCGAGAAACAACTGCCCCGTGCCCTTCGGTTCCATGCTCGTGGGTTGTCGCTGGGCGAGATTGCCGCGTTGACAAAGACACCGAGATCGACGGTCCAAAAGTGGATCAAGAAGTATGCCTGACGGGTGTCCCATTTCTGCGGTGACAGTGGGCGACGCCGCTCAGATGAATTTCCGTACCGGCGTTCAGATGAATTGCGTTGTTCGCTCACAGCGTGGGGCGCGGCGAGCGGGGGCGATGTGAATTTTGGATGAGAGGGCGGCTAACGGCGGGAGGT
>JAAYYU010000251.1 GCA_012515235.1 Candidatus Anammoximicrobium sp. | reverse complement strand
ACGGGCGTTTTTGGGGCCGATTTTGCCAGACGAGGGTGTTGGTCGGAAGTCTCTACGGGCGAACCAGAGAGACGGGGGGCGAGATAGGCGGTCGTCGTAACATGTTGCGGGAACTGGCGTTGAAACGAAAAAAGCCGGGGCTGGGTCACCTCGGCTTTTCTGCTAACCCGTGGGCCGCGTCTTGGTTCGCGGTTTCGGGGGCGAGTTGAGCGGGCCGGACACTCTTCGAAATGAAAACAGAGACAAAGAATGTCTCGCGGGCTCATAACCCAGGACAGGGTTAGGAAACTGATGACCCGCGGGTTATCCCGCACGCGGAGGAGTCCGGCAAGCGGCTCGATTTTTCCATGACAGTCTACCGAACCCTGTCCAGTAGCTCACTAAAACTCGTCGCCTTTACGCTGGCACCGCCCACCAACGCTCCGTCGATGTCGCTCTGGTTCACGAACGCACTTACATTGTCCGGCTCCACCGATCCGCCATATTGAATCCGTACGCGGTCGGCTACGTCGCCAAACAAGCCACGCAACTGGCGGCGGATGTGGGCATGCACGCATTGGGCCTCTTCCGCTGTGGGCGTGACGCCCGTGCCAATCGCCCAGACCGGCTCGTAGGCCAACGTGACTTCCTCGACTTGGTCCGGATTGAGCCCCGCCAGGCAGCCTCCGATCTGGCTGGTGACCACTGCCTTGGTCAGGCCCGCTTTGCGCTGCTTCCACGTTTCACCGATGCAAACGATCGGCAGCAGACCGGCGTCCAACGCGGCCCGCAGCCGCAGATGGACATACAGGTCGGTCTCGCCGAACAGCTCGCGCCGTTCGCTGTGGCCCAAGATGACATAGCGGACGCCCAACTTCTTCAGCATGTCCGCCGCAATCTCACCCGTGAAAGCACCGCGGTCCAGCCAGTGGACATTCTGCGCGCCGACGGCAATTCCCGTCCCCGCCAACGCCTCAACCGCCGCGGCGAGCGACGTATACGGCACGCAAATCGCCAGATCGATATGCTCCAGGCCTGCCAGCTTGGCGCGGAGTTCTTCGAGAACGGCTTTCGTTTCGGCCGCGTTGTGATTCATCTTCCAGTTGCCGGCCAGGAACAACTTGCGTTTGTTCGGAATCACGGCCACGCCCGGCAGCTCGAGGCCGGCCAAGAACTCCAACGAAGCACCGCCGCCCGTCGAGATATGAGTGATCTTGTCGGCGCACCCGCTGCGATTGACGGCGGTGATTGAATCGCCGCCCCCGACCACGCTGTATGCGGAACCTTCCGCCACGGCTTTGGCAATCGCGTTGGTTCCCTTGGCAAACGGCTCTTTCTCGAACACGCCCATCGGCCCGTTCCAGACGATGGTCTTCGCCGATTTGATCTTGGCGGCAAACAGATCGATCGTTTCCGGCCCGATATCGACGCCTCGCCAATCCGCCCCGAATTCGGCCTTGGCCTTGACCAGCTTCGTCTGAGCGTCTTCGGCGAGCTTGTCGGCCACCAGATGATCCAGCGGCAGGAGCAAGTCCGCCTGCTTCCTGCCGCGTTCGTCCTCGGTGCCGGCTTGTTCGAGAATCCCTTGGGCCTTGTGCACCAGCTCCTGCTCTCGGATCGACTGGCCGATGTCTTGGTTCTGGGCAAGCATGAACGTATAGGCCATGCCGCCGCCAATCAGCACGGCGTCCATGCGGCTGAGGAACGACTGCAGCACTCCCAGTTTGTCCGAGACCTTGGCGCCGCCGATCACGGCGATCATCGGACGTTCCACGTCACCGGTCAGCACGCGGTTCAGCGTATCCAGTTCGGCTTTCATCAGCAACCCGATGGCCGTCTCCTTGGCGTAATCGGCGACGATCGCCGTCGAGACATGCCGCCGATGCGCCGCTCCGAACGCGTCGTTGACATAAACATCGGCCATCGCGGCCAAGTGTTTCGCCACGTCCGGCTGCTCGTCCTTCAGGCGTTTTTTCGCCTCGTCGGCTACCCGCTTTGCGTCTTCCGCACCGGGATCGCAGTCTGCGGCCAGCCTCTTGGCCTTGTCTTCCAGCACTCCATCCTTGCCCTCTTCGACCGCGTGGAACCGCGTGTTTTCGAGCATCAGGATCTCGCCCGCCTGAAGCGCCGCCGCCATGTCGTCCACTTCCTGGCCGATCCAATCCGGTGCCATCTTGACCTTGGCTTCGGTCCCGAGCTTCTCGGCCAGTCGAACGGCGACCGGCCGCAGGCTCAACGCTTCATTCCGCCGGCCCTTGGGACGCCCCAAATGGCCCATCAGGATCAGCGGGCAGCCTTTCTTGAGGACATACCGGATCGTCGGCAGCGCGGCGACGATCCGCGTGTCGTCGGTGATCACGCCCTGCTCGATGGGTACATTGAAATCCACCCGCATCAGCACCTTCTTGCCGCCTAGATCGAGATCCGCCACGGTCACTTTGCTGGTCTTCACGCATGCACCTCCGTCTGACATCTACGTGGTTTATCACGGCGAAACTACAGCCGTCATGATACCAAGGAATGTCTTCGGCATGCGACAACGCCGGATCATCGGCTCGTCGCTCGCCCACCGTTGTGCTCCGAGTGGCGTCTCCTGCGGCGCCATCGCAGGCATAGCAGTTTACGCAAGCTGGCGATGATCCCATCCGAGAGACTGTTCCAAGTTTGCCTCAAAGAAGTGGCTACATGCTTTCGAGAGTAAATAGATGTAGGTGGTTCGCTGCATAACCCGCCCAGGTATATGTATTATGATGGGTGATGATGTTTTGAACCTTCTCGGGGAAGCGGGCGACCGTGTTGCCCGTCCGGCCATCCTCTACAATGGTCTCGTCGTTTCGCCGAATCATCCTGAAAGGGAACGCCTCGGCGCCGGCGGCGAATGACAGCAGCGAGTGGGGGATGCGCATGGCGGCATTATACAGCGCTTCTCGCCGGCTTGGGTCAGGGACGATCCGGTCGGGCACCTGCCGCCGCTTCTGGTGCGTCAGTTCGTCCAGAAGAACTCGCAGCCGCTTCGGCTCCGTTTGGCGAACCGCAACAAGCGCCCGTCGT
>JAAYYU010000250.1 GCA_012515235.1 Candidatus Anammoximicrobium sp. | reverse complement strand
CGTCGAGGATCATCCACCACGATCGATCCCCTTGACGTGCCTGCATTCGGGGTGTGGCTCAGTCTGGCTAGAGCGCTTGGTTCGGGACCAAGAGGTCGCTGGTTCGAATCCAGTCACCCCGACTTTTGGAAACGCCTGAAAACCCTTGATTTCCTTGGGGAAGTCGAGGGTTTTCTCCTTTCTTGGGGTCGGTTCCCAGAGTCGCCATTTTGACAGGATTTGACCCCGGCGTTGCTGGTTTGTCAGAAGCTGGTGCAAGCGTTGGTGCAAGCGAACTTGTCCCCGTCGCGGCGAGTCGGTCCCGGCCTGGAGCGCTGGCCAATGGCAAAGTCGGCAGAAGTTCCACGGCCCCGGCCACGTCCAAGAGCTTCGGGTCCGTGTAAACCCCCATCGTCAGACCGATGTCGCTATGCCTCATCGCGGCTTGTGCCGTTCGCGGGAACACACCCGCCTTGCTTAAGAGGGTTCCAAACGTGGTTCGCATGGCGTGAACGTCGAGGGTCCGCCCGCGTTCATCCCGTTTCGGGATCCCGGCGGCCCGCAAATCCCGGTTCAGAATCCGCAACAAACCGTCTGGAACGTCGAAAACCGGCGTTTCCGGTGGTAGCGCCGTCCAGTCCTGACAAGATTGCCCGTTTCGGCGTCCAGAATCGCCCGTAACGCACTTGGGTAGTTTGACGACGTCCGGGTCAAACTTGATCGTTTGCGCCTCGCTGGCAACGGCGTGGAACGTAGCGGCCTTGTCCGTGAGCCAGTCTCGCAACTCGGCGGCAAGGTCAGAGCGAATGGCGATTGAGTTCCCTTCGCGGTTCTTTTCGTCGGCAGCGTTCAACGTCAGGAACGCGGGGTCGCTGTTGAGGTCGAGTTGTGCCACCGTGATCGAAGCCAGTTCCCCTTTCCGAAGCCCGGTAAGCACCAGCGTCTTGTAGATCAACGCCCGTTCCCTGCCGAGCCATTCCAGCCGGCGGCGTGTTTCGTCCCTCAGTTCGGCCACGGCTTCGCCTTTGCGGCGTCCCCGTCGAACAGTCGCGGCGTCCTGCAGCGGCCGGCGGCGTGCCACGTCCAAGAGCCGGATCAGTTCGCCTTCGTCCATTGAGCGGCGCTTGCGGCGCGGGTCGCTCTTGGCGTCCGCCTTGGCTACAGCGGCGAACGGATTTGACAGCAGCCGTTGATTGCGGACACACCAGTTACCGAACGTAATCCACGCTTCGCGGTAGCCGTTGCGGGTCACGGCGCCCATGTTCTCGCCCTGCCGAGCGACGAGCCAGCGTTCAAGAGCCGTCGCGTTCAAGTCGGATAGGAGCTTGAATCGGCAGTCGGCGGCGATACGGTTCAATCGGCTTCGGGTGTTCTCAACTTGGGTCCTGGTGATTCCCTTCGCTTCCTGATGCTCCAGGAAGGCGGCAACGTGAACGGCGAGCGGCGTTGCCAGATTGTCAACCACGGCGTCTTCGTCGGCCGTCCGCATTTTCGAGCGTACCTTGTCGGCGCGGATTTCCAGTTCCTGCAGAACGGACCTTGCGGCGGTTTCGTCGCGGCAACCCGTCTTCACTTCCACAACGTGATTCGAGCCGTTGCGGTATTTCGCCGTGAACGTGCCGGCGGTCACAAGCAACCGGTCTTGTCCGTCCTTCCCCACGGTCACGGGTTCGGTTCGCGGCTTGCCCGCGGCGTCCTTCCACTTGGCGAGCCGTTGCCCCTTGCGAACGATGATTTCCGCGCCCGGCGGCAGCGGTTTTGTGAACGTCTTCTTGAAAACGGCGCCCATCTTACTTCCCCTTTCGCTTCACGACTTCCAGCCCCAGGTACTCCGCCAGTCGGTTCAGCGTGGCTTCCCCGAGCCACATCTTGCCTGCCAAGAATCGAGACATCATCGCCTGGTCGATTTCGGTATCCTGACAGATTCGGTACGGCGTCAGGCCGCTTTCTCGAACGGCCTGCCGGATCTGATCGGCGAATTGTACTTGTTTCGGTGTCTTCATCGACCCAATCCTAGCCACAGCATGAGTACTTGTCAATACGACATGCACCAAAAAAGACCGTCACGGCGATTCAGTTCTGCAGGGTTCGACTCTCACGACGGGCGAGACACCCAGTTTCGCGAACTCGTCGAGCATGACTTGCCGGACGTACTCCCCGTTCCCTGTCGTGGTCAGCACCGAGTCATGGATCGTACTCACGAACAAGTCCGGCTCCTCCGTCATCAGCCTCGGAAGCACCCGGCCGAACATGAACCGGCTTTCGATCCTCTGGGCCAAGTGGGCCAGACGCCGGTAGTCGCCGCGTTTCAGTCGCGCCATCGCAGCCATCATCGACGGAAAGAGGCGGTCAAGCACGTCCAGGACGCGGTTCCGGTGGCATGGCCGACGCCGCTCAGATGAATTTCCGTACCGGCGTTCAGATGAATTGCGTTGTTCGCTCACAGCGTGGGGCGCGGCGAGCGGGGGCGATGTGAATTTTGGATGAGAGGGCGGCTAACGGCGGGAGGT
>JAAYYU010000249.1 GCA_012515235.1 Candidatus Anammoximicrobium sp. | reverse complement strand
CCCGCAGCCATCGCGCCGCCAACATGGCCCGTTGTTCGTGCCGACATGCTGACTGCAACAACGCCTCTTGGTACAGCGTGGCCCCGCCGTCCCTTGAAAGGATCTCGTCTTGCACGTAGCGACGAAATGCTGTCAGGCTCGAATCAATCCATGAACAGCCCTTGGGACTGCGAACCGCCCGCAGCCCGTGCTTGGTACGGTTCCGATTGCCCGGCTGGCCGCCCCCGACTTTCGGTGTGCTCGGCATGTCAAACCCTCCCGCGTCAACCCGTCAAACGTGGCCGAAATCCTGCCTACTCTTTGGGCAGACACCTGCCTTTGACCCTTGCCGGGTGTCAAGGCATTTTGCAAACCCTTATGCTCAAAATACTTGCGACGTTAGAGCATCGGATACACTATCCGTGGGTCTGCTTCCCAGCCCGCCCGCGGACGCTCCCGGCCGATCGTCCGCCCGGCCCCGGCCGGATGCTGCGGTCCCGGTGTCATCCCGTGCGATATGCTCGCCCGCGTAGCCTCTCCATTCCGTCGCACCATCCTTGTCCGTAGACTGCTTCGCACCGCTGCCCAAACTCCTCGGGGGAACTTACGATCCCATCGAACCCAAGGATGCCTGCTGGCCCCCGTGCGATATGCTCGCCCGCGTCGATGCAATCCGCAGCGGACACTAACCAGTCTGCCAACTGCCGGGCCTGTTGGGTGTTCAGGAACACCTTGTCATCAAGCCCGATCAGTTCATGCTCGCGCGAGAATCCAACGAACTCGTCCGGGTCGTCAGTTCCGCAGTAGGCAATCGTGACTTCCGTTTTCGCGTAGAGCCTCGCGTGCAATACATTGGGTTCGGTCAACATGGTTGGACACTCCTTCTAGTGGCCTACTGGTAATCCGCCGCGCGTCGGCCAGCACGTGACGGGAACGTTTCCGATCAGTCCCTTTTTCTCGCAAACACTCCCCGCAACAACTCGGATATTTTCCGCAGCGTTGCCGAAATTTTCTGTATCTTTGTCCACTTTCCCTATCCTCGCTCTGTTCTCGTTTTTCGGAACCAACTCGGAACCCTTGGAACACTTGGAACCACTTTCCGGTATAAACAGCTGGTCTCGCTCTCGTGGGGCGCTTATGCCGGAAATCGGTTCCAACCCTTCCAACCCTTCCAACCTCAAAAACCCCCCGTGTTAGTTGAGCAGTTCCAGTCCCAAGTACCACACTCCGTTCGAAGTGTCTCGCTCGAAATCTCGTTCCGTGATGTTCTTACCGAACCTCGTTTGTGACAGCGGGTGTTCTCCGGCTTGCTCGGCCCATGTCTTGTAGGCAGAGTACAGTCCGCCGGCGCGAACCCGGCAATCATTTCCCGTTATGCAACATTGCGCCAAGAAGTCGCCGATGCGATCCTGCTCTTGACGGTAGCTTGCCGTCGCCGCCTGAACTTCTTGCGGGGCGCAAAGTCCGTGCTCCAACCAGTCGCAACAACCCACAACGCACCAAGCCAGGATGCCCGGTAGTTCCGTCTGCAATCGCTGCGGCAGTTGCTTGTCCTTCTCCTCGTCGGGAATCACAACAGTGAACGGCACAAGCCGCAGCCGCCGCCAAATTGCGTAGTCCGTGCCCCGAACCTCCGGCTTGTGGTTGCAGGCCAAAACGACCTTGTGCGTAGGCTTGAACTCCCAGAAATCTTCTCGCATCCGGCGCGCCCGCACCCGGTCGCCGCCCGTCAGTTCCTTGACCAAACTCTCCGCCAGCCGCCGGCCGTCGTCAGTCTCGACCGCTGCCACGAACCGCTTTCCAAACAAGTCGGTGCGCTCTGTTGGGTGCGCGTCGTTGTATCTCGTCAAGAGCATGTCGGCGGCCGACTTGATGGCGTAGTCGGTGCCCAGCATGTCCAAGATGACGTTGACCAAGGTACTCTTTCCGTTCTGGCCTTTTCCATGAAAGATCGGCAACACCTGCTCGGAAACGTCGCCAGTCAGACAGTACCCCAGCAGCCGCCGAACAAAGCCGATCAACGCCGACGCCGCTCAGATGAATTTCCGTACCGGCGTTCAGATGAATTGCGTTGTTCGCTCACAGCGTGGGGCGCGGCGAGCGGGGGCGATGTGAATTTTGGATGAGAGGGCGGCTAACGGCGGGAGGT
>JAAYYU010000248.1 GCA_012515235.1 Candidatus Anammoximicrobium sp. | reverse complement strand
CGCCGCATCGTAGCCCGCTCGCTCCGCGAGCGGCAGCGTGTCGCGGACGAACATGCCTGCGACGCCCGCTGGGCAAAGGACATCTGAGTCTCGGAGAACGACGCCTCGGCGATACGCGTCGTTGCCGAAACAAGGGAGGACGTTCATGTTGACGAAGGAACAGTTGCAGATGCTGGCCGACGGCGAAGCCGCGCAGATGTTCGGCCCGCAACTGGGACACGAGCTACATCGGCGACTCGGCCAGGCGGGCGCGTTGGGCGAGATCGCCTGGCAACTGCGGTTGGCCGCCCAGGAGAAATGGCAGCGAGGCTACTGTCTCCGCAGGACGGAACTGGAAGCGCAGCTGAGAAAAGACGACTGCGGCTTGAATTGGGGATGGGACGAAGTCTGGCAGCGGTTTGGGGAAGACGGTCCGTCGCGGGCCGCCGAGCCCACGAACGTGTTGGTGATCGACTTGCCGGTGGGGCAGGTAGTCTTGAACGACGACCTGTACACGGGTCGGAGGCCGCCCGCCTACCGCGGCAAGATTACGGGCTTGGGGCTTGCAGACTTGCGGATCGCCGCCTTTGTCGAGTTGGTCCTGCAGTATCGCACTCCGGAGGAAATCTGCTACGCGATTGTCTGCCTCGCCTCGGAGGACGAGGAGCAAGCCGAGACGGGCGGCGCGGAGGACGAGGACGCCCGCGAAGCGGATCCGGCCTCCGGTACGGGCATGTTCGACGCGATGGTCGACGCGGAAATCAACGCGTTGCGTGCCGAGGCCCCGCGCGAGTGACGGGCGGCGGCCTCGTCCGGCGGTCTCACGTGTCGTCCGCCTTTTCGTCACGCCGCCGCATCCGTTCCCGGCGCTGCTGAGCTGCCGTCTTGATGTTCTCCGGCAGGCCCGGCATCGCCGAGACGGCCGCCAGATCTTCGGCCGCCTTGGCGTCTTCCTCCAAGGCGGAATAGGCCAGGGCACGATTGTACATCGCCATCGCTTTCACGTCGGCGGGGATCTGGGGCGACTCGATCGCCGCGGAGTAATCGGCAATGGCGCCGGCGTAGTCCTGTTTCTTGGCCTTGATCATCCCGCTGCGATATTGGGAGAGGGCCTTGCCGCGATGCGAGAAGATACTTTTCAACCAGGTGATCAAGCTCATGTCGGCGCGCCTTTGCGGGTGAACAGATCGTACAGGATAGGCATTACGATCAAGGTCAGCAAGCCGGACACCAGAATACCGCCCACGGAGGCGATGCCCACCCCCGTGCGCATTTCGCCCCCCATGCCCCGGTCCAAGGCCAGCGGCAACATCCCCAGCACGGCGGCCAGCGTGATCATCGCGACCGGACGAAAACGTTCGCAGGCGGCCTCGATCATGGCCTTGTGGCGCGGGACGCCTTCCTGGACGTGGACGTTGAACTGGTCCATGATCAGAATCGCGTCATTGACCACGATGCCGATCATCATCACGATCCCCATGATTACGAAGATACTGAAGTTCTCGCCGGTCAGGGCCAGCGCCCAAACCGTGCCGATCAGGGCCAGCGGCATCGTGACCAGGATGATCCCCGTCTGCCGGAACGACTCCAGCAGGGCCGCCAGCGTGAGCACGACCAACAGGATGGACAACACGCCGGCCTCCGCCAGCCCCTCCTGCGCCTCGGCCATCATTTCATACATCCCGGAAAATTCGTACCGGTACCCCGGCGGCAGGCCTACTTGCCCGTCCACCCCGGCGCTGATCTGGTTGACGGCGGTCCCCAGCGGCAGGCGTCTGTCATCCAACTGGGCGTAAAGTTTCGACAGCCGCCGCTTGTCCTTGCGGATGATCTGGATCGGCATCTCCGTCTCCACGATTTCGCTGACGTTGGTCAGCACCAGCGGATAGCCGGGAGCGCCCGGCACTTGGAATTCGCGGACCTGTTCCTTGCCCGGCTGCTCAGCCAGTTTGACGACGATGTCGTAGCTGCGGGCGCCCTCTTTGTAGGTCGCGGCGGTGATGCCTTCCAGATTGGCCCGCAGCCCCAGGCCCAGCGGCACCACCGGCATGCCCAGATCGCTCAACACGGCCCGCCGGGGCAGCACGCGGATTTCCGGTTTGCCCGCCCGCACGCTGGTGTCGGGTTCCAGGACTCCCGGCAAGGACTCGGCCAGTTGCTGGGTCTTCAGCGCGAGGGCGTCCAGGGTCTCGAAGTGATCGCCGGCGATCTCCAACTCGATCGGATTGCTCTGGCCGCCGATCATCGACGGCTTGCTCACGCCCACGATCGCGTCGGGAAAGCCCACCAGGCGCATGCGCACCTGGTCCATCAAGTCGTCGATCGTCAGCGCGCGTTCGGTCCGCTCCGAAAACCGCAGCAGGATCTGCGCCAGATACACGCCTTCGCTGCCCTGCCCCAGCACGGCCTCTACCTTGCCCGCAGTCGTGAGCACGTGCCGCAGTTCCGGCAGATCGGTCAAGCGGGCTTCCGCTTCCTCGATGCGGCGCAGCGTCTTGGCCAGTTCGTAGCGCGTGGGGAACTCCAACCGCACCAGCAGCGAGCCCCGGTCCAACTCGGAAAACGCCGAAGTCCCCAGCTTGCCGCCCAACATCAGCGCGTGCACAAAGACCCCGGTCACGCCCAGCACCACCAGGATCGCCGCCCAGCGGTTGCGTTCGTTGAACTGCAGCAGGGCGCGGTAGCCTCCCAAGACGCGGTCGAAGCCCCAGTTCCAGCCCCGCTCCATCCGGGCCAGCAGCGAACGCGATCCCGGCTGGCGGGGCTTCAGGACGAGCGCGCACATCATGGGCGTCAGCGTGAAGGAAATAAACAGCGAGACGACCGTCATGATGAACATCGTCATCGCCAGCGGCCCGATGAACAGGCCCATCCGGGTCTGCATCATCGTCAGGGGAAACAGCACGACGACGTTCGTGCTGGCGCTGGCCACCACGGCGATGAACGCTTCCTTGGCGCCCAACCGGGCCGCTTCGCGAGGATCGCCGCAGGCGTCCAGCCGGTCGACAATCGCTTCCAAGACGACGATCGAGTTGGTCACCAGAATGCCCGTCGACATGCCGATGGCGATCAACGTGGAAATGTTCAGTGTGTAGCCCACCATCTGCATGAAGAACAAGCCGATGACAATCGTCAAAGGCATGGAGACGGCGACGACGAACAGGGAGCGGAGATTGTACAGAAACACGAACAGAATCGCCGCCGTGAGCAGGATGCCTTGGAAGACGTTGCTCCAGGCGCTGCGGTTGCTCGCTTCGATAAAGGTCCCGTCGTCCTCGATCCAGACCAGTTCCATGCCGCCGGGCAATTCGGCGTTCAACGCAGTCATGGCCTGACGCACCGCCTCGGCGACCCGCACGGCATTGGCGTCCGCCTTCTTGACGACCTTGATCGCGATGCAAGGCTGCCCGTCCAGCCGGGCCGCCTGCCGGACCTCCTCGGTGGCCATCGCTACCCGGCCGACGTCCCGGATGTGGCAGCGCTGTCCGCGCTCGTTGGCGATTTCCAAATCGGCCAGATCGGCAAACCGGTCGTACTCCGCGTCGAACTTGACCGAATACTCCGTCGTCCCGTCCCGGACTCGGCCGGAGGGAATCGTCCGCACGCCCTGCTGGATCGCCTGGACGACGTTCAAGCTGAACAGGCCGCGGGCGGCCAACCGGCTCCGGTCCAGTTCCACCTGCACCCGCCGCTCGGCGCCGCCGACCAGTTGCACGTCGGCCACACCCGAGATCACCGTCAGCCGGTCCCGCAGCGTGTTGTCGGCGAAATCGTACAGCTCATCCAGCGGCACCTCGCCCGCCAGCGCCAACGTGACGATCGGCTTGGCGTTGATGTCAAACTTCTGAATGATCGGATCTTCGACCTCGTCGGGCATGTCCGCGCGGATCAAGTCGAGCTTCTCGCGGACGTCCGTAGCCGCGATATCGACGTCGACGTGCAACTGGAATTCCAGCAGCGTCTGGCAGACGTTCTCCATACAGGTCGAGCTGACGTGCTTCAGGCCGTCGATCGAGACGACGGCGTCTTCGATCCGCTTGGCGACGTCCGCCTCCAATTCTTCCGGGGACGCGCCCGGATAAATGGTCACGACCGTGATATAGGGGATGTCCACCTTGGGCATCAACTCCAGACCCATCTTGCGATAGGCGTTAATCCCCAGCAGCGTCAGCCCGATCATCAAACAACTCGTCGCGACCGGGCGGCGAACGGAAAAGTCGGAAAGCATCATCGCGCCGCCTCCTGGACGACCGAAACCGGCGTGCCGTCGTTGAGCAGTTGCTGGCCCATCGTGACGACCGAGACGCCTGTCTGCAGATCGCCTTCCAGGATTTCCGTCCAGCCGTTCATGTCGCGGCCGGTCTTCACCGTCACCATCCGGGCCTGGTCTTCCTCGATCCGGAACACCACGGACTGGCCGCCGCGCCGTTGAACGGCCGCCGCCCGAATCCCGACGCCGCTCCGCCCGTCCAGCACGACGGTCACCTGGGCCAGGCAACCGGGAGCGACACCCGCCGGCGGGGACTCGACCAGCGTCTTGACCTCAAACGTCCGCAGCTTGGGGTTCACCGTCGGACTCTTGTACGACACCGCCCGCGCGCCCAAGTCCGTGCCGCTGACCTGGATCCGCATCCGGGTCTTGCCGGGTATGACTTGGGCGTAAACTTCTTCCGGCAAAAACACGGAGACTTCCAGCACCGACAGGTCCTCGATTTTAACCACGGGCGTGCCGGCCCCGGCCATCTCGCCCGGCTCCATGAAACGCTGTGACACCTTGCCGGAAAGAGGCGCCATCACCAGCGAGTCCGCCAGGTCTTTCTCCGCGATGGCCATCGACAACCGGGCTTGCTCCAGCTTCGTCTTGTCCAACTCCAGCAGGGCCTGCGCGTGCCGGACGCCCGCCGCCGCCAGTTTCCAGCCGGTCTCCTGCTGGTCGAACACTTGCCTCGGAATCGCGTGGTCCTGGATCAGGACGCGGTAACGCTCCAGGTCGACTTGCGCCTGTTCCAGACTGGCCTGCATCCGCTCCAGGTTGGTCGCCTTCTCTTGCACCGCCAACTCGGCCACCTGCAGCCCCTGCCGGGCGATGGCGACAGCTTTGGTCAGCTTCAGCGAATCGGTCTGAAACAGCCGGGTCTGACCCGCCTGCACCGCGTCGCCTTCGTCCACGTAAATCTCGTCCAGCGGACCGGGGATGCGGGCGGAAACCAGGGCGAAGTTCTTCGCCAGGACGTTGCCCGCCACAACGACCGTGCTCTCGAAAGTCATTTCCTGTGCGGGCGTCAACACCACGGGGATGCGTGTTCCGCGATCCTCCTCCGCTTTGTTGTCCGCCGTAGCCTGCCCAGACGGCCAAATCGCAGGCACCCCGACGCCCAGGCCGGTCAAGATGACGATCCCGGCCACCGCCATGACAGTCTTGGTAAGCGTTTTCATGTTTGTTCCTTTGCGGCCAAGCCGTGCAAGAAGACCCCCATCAGCGTGTCCACCGCCTCCTGCACCGTGCGCGTCTCTCCCCTGGCGATTTCCTGTTCCGCCATTCCGATCGAAGCGGTCAATAACATCTCCGCCACCGCGAGCGAGTCCACCGGGCGAAAGGAACCCTCGTGAATCCCCTGCTCGATGATCGTGGCAATGTGTCGAATTCCCCATTCGCGAGCCGACTGTGCGGCGTCCGTCAACTGACGCTTG
>JAAYYU010000247.1 GCA_012515235.1 Candidatus Anammoximicrobium sp. | reverse complement strand
GTCATGACAATACCAGCGACGCACCGCCACGGTCGAACAACATCCAGACGGTCGAACAGCGAATCAACCGCAACGCGGTTTCGGCCTCCAGCCCAGGGTTGCCGCCCAGCGGCTACCCTGGGACGGGGGCGCGAGGCCACCGTCGTTCCCCATCAACCCCAGCGGGGTTACGGCGGCGTTACGTGCGACATCGCCCCACACGGCCGCAACCCCGTTGGGGTTGAATCCCCGCTGTTCGCCCACGTACCCAGGGTAGGCCTTGCGGGCCAACCCTGGGCTGGCCGCCCAAGCCCCTTCGGGGCTTCGGGGCAGACTAAACCGGGTCAATCCAGTACCCAGGGGTGGCCTTGCGGGCCAACCCTGGGCTGGCCGCCCAAGCCCCTTCGGGGCAGACTGAACCGGGTCAATCCAGTACCCAGGGTAGGCCCTGCGGGCCAACCCTGGGCTGGCCGCCCAAGCCCCTTCGGGGCATACTAAACCGGGTCAATCCAGGAGAACGCTCATGACACTACTCGACTGGTTGCGAAAGCTGGGCATTGTGCGGTTTGGAGCCGAGTCTGGCGTCTATCGCGACGCCACGCAGCGTCCGACGAGCCTGCAGATGGACGGCGTCTTTGACTCCGAAAAGGACGTGATCGACCTGAATCGGCGACCCGACCAGGGCGCGGCGACGGGCGGTGACGAGTCCGGCAGCGGCCAGCGTTCCAGCTGATACTCGGCCGGCCGGGCGGCTTGACCTGGGGCCGCTGCGCGCGTAGGCTCGATGCGTGGCAGAGATTCGGTATGGCTGTCCGGAGATCTGCCGGGCATTCGTAATTGCGCAGCATGATGTCCCTCGGAGGCCTGAGATGAATTCAAGACTGAACGATTTATTCGCCCGCCGCAGCGTCCGGGCGTACCGGCAGCAGGAAGTGTCGGACGAGATGCTGCGTGACATTCTGGAAGCCGCGATGGCTGCGCCGTCGGCGGTCGCCAAGGACCCGTGGGCGTTTGTCGTGGTGCGCAACCGCGAGATGCTGGCGAAGATCGCCGAGGGACTCCCGAACGGAAAAATGCTCCGCGACGCGGCGCTGGGGATCGTCGTCTGTGGCGACCTGCAGCGGGCCCACGATCAGCAATTGTCGTATCTGTTGCAGGATTGCACCGCCGCCATCGAGAATCTGCTCCTGGCGGCCAGCATCTTGGGCTTGGGAGCCTGTTGGCTGGGCGTGCATCCGCGTCAGGAGCGGGTACAGCACCTTCGATCGCTGTTGGCCATTCCCGAACCGGTCATTCCCATCGCCACGATTTCGGTCGGCTGGCCCGCCGAGTCCCCGCCGCCCCGCACTCGTTACCGCCAGGACGCGGTGCATCGCGAAACCTGGTAGGACCCGGCGGGTGAGCCGCGCGCCGGAAACCAGTTCGGAACCCGCCGCCAGGCCGTTTGAAGATTTGCGTCCTATCCCAAGACCAGGTAGACGCCGATCTGGGTGATCGTTACCAGGATGGCCCAGAATCGGACATTGCGCCACCACGGACGGCGCACGCCCTGCGAGTCGATCAGGCGCGCGGGCAGGAACAGGAGCCACACCAGCAGCGCGGCAAAGACGGCGACAAAGGCGGCCTTTCCCCAAAAGGGCCCGGTGCCGATCCGGACGGCCGCGCCGGCCGCGATCATCCACAGCTCGGTGCTCATCCTTGGGACTCCTCGTGAATCGGGATCCAGCAGACCAGGCCGCGGAGGCGGTCTTCATCGTACGGCCGGGTGACCAGACTCACCACGACCGTCCCGACGATGGCGGCAAAGAAGGACCACCAGGCGACCCACAGATAGGACACCGCGTGTTGGGGGCCAAGGACGAACCGTGCCGAGTGCAGCACGACGGCGGTGCCCACGCCCAGGATCATGCCGATCAGAGCGCCGGTCGAAGTCGCGCGGCGGGTCAACATGCCCAGCAGCAGCAGGGCCAGCAGCGGTCCCTGAAAGAACGTCATGAACGTCTGGAAGGCTTCGAAGACCGAGCCGAACACGGGCTGGATCATCCGGGCGAAGACGACGCCCATCAGCAGGAAGACCACGACCAACGCCTGTCCCACGCGGAGATAGTGGGCATCGGTCCGGTTTGGCGCCAGCGGCCGGTACAGGTCGGTGACGACCAGCGTACTGGCCGAATTGATGTACGAGTCCAAGTTGGCCAGCACGCCGGCCAGAAACGCCCCCACCACCAGCCCCAGGATGCCCGTCGGCAGAAGGTTCACCACCAACAAGGGCAGGACTCGATTGGCCACGCCTTCGCTCCATTGGCTCGGATTGCCCAGCCGGTCGGAAAACAGGGCCAGACCGATCAGGCCGGGCAGCACCAGCAGCACGGGAAAGACCAGCTTGAGCACCGCGCAGAACACGTACGACGCGCGGGCCTGGTTCTGACTGCCGGCGCCCAGCGTGCGCTGTACAATTGCCTGGTTGCCGATCCAGTAAGACGGCCCCAGGACAAAGCCCAGGCCCAGGAGAACCGCCGGCCAGGGAAAGGCGGGATGGTCCGCGGGCAGCACCAGGTGGAAATGATGCTCGGTCCAATCCAGTTGGCCGATCGTCGCCTGCAAACCCTCCCAGCCGCCGACGCGGTCGAATCCCAAAATGCAGATCAACGCCGCGCCGGCAATCAGCACGACGCAAGAGAGCACGTCGGTCACGACGACGGCCTTCAAGCCGCCCGCGGTCGTGTACACGCCCACCAGCACCGCCGTGACGCCGACCGACCACCAGAAACTCCAGCCCAAAAGCGCCTCGAACATCACCGCGGCACTCACCAGAATGGTGCCCACGGTGCCCATCATGAAGAAGGACCAAATCAGGGCAAAGAACGTCCGCACCGTCGAATTGTACCGGCGGCCGAGATACTCCGGCACGGTGTACACGCCGGCGATCCACAGGAAGGGCATAAACAGAAAGGCCGCCGCCAACACCGGAAACGCGCAGCCGATGAAATCGAAGTTCATCATCACCAGGCCGTAACGGTAGCCGTCCGCCGCCAGGCCGATCATGTCCTTGGCCCCGATATCGGAGACCACCAGCGACATGCCCACCGCCCACCAGGGCAACGACTTGCCGGCCAGGAAGTAATCGCGACTGGTCTTGATGCCGCGCGTGAGCCAAAGCCCCAAGGCCGTGACGCCCAACAGGTACGCGGCGACGATGGCGATGTCGAAAGGCTGGAGTCTCGCAGTGTCCATCAGCAGCAGCGCCCAAAATGACGAAGGTCCGTCGGTGTACCGGGGGTGCCCACCGTCAGGAGCACCGCGTGGTGCCTCCTGGCGGAAATCCGTCGGAGCCGGATTGTAGCACACCGGACGGGCCTTGACAGGTCCCGATTTCAATTCCCGCGGAGGCGTTCATCGCCCCGGCATCCTCGCCGCTTGCCGGCAAGCGTTTCGGGCGGTAAAGCGTTCGCCGGCAAGCGGCAAGGACGGGGATCTGAGAGGCGCCCCGCTGCCGACGCTCGGTTTGCTGGACAAGGACGGCCAGACCGGGTATGACTGTCGGAGCGTGCAACCGTCTTCAATTACAGGGCGCAACGGGACGGGGAGGAACGGGCATGAGCAAGCGCTTTCTGCAAATCGGATTGGCGGGCGTCCTGGTGTCCATGGCGGCCCTGTCGCTGGCGGCGGAGTCGGAAATCGTCTGGCCGCAGGAATGGACCGTTTTCGGGCCGATTCCCTCCCAGACGGCGGGCACGGCGCTGTACGGTCGCCCGCGGAAGGAGGACCTGCTGGCCGGCGAGGCGCTGAAGAGCATTCCCCAGCAACTGGAGGTCGGCGGCCAGACGTACCAGGGCCAGCCGCTGCGCGTCGAACAGGCCGTGATCGACCTGGCCCGGACCCTCGGCTGCGGCGCCGGCGGCACGGGGGCCTATCTCCTGGCGCCGCTCACCGCACCAGCCGACACAACGGTGCAGATCGGCGCCGGGGCCGACTGGTGGATGCACTGGTGGGTGGACGGCCAGCCGGTCTACGACACGTTGGGCAACGGCCATACAGGCAACGGCACCACGCCCATCACGGGCCGCGACCATTCGTTCACCGTCCGCTTGACCCAAGGCCGGCATGTCCTGGCGGTGGCCGTGTTCGGCTATCGGCAATTCCTGTTTGCCGTCACCAGTCCGCGCCAGATGCGGGAGCAGCCGCTCACGTTCCGGCAGACCCTGGACGCTGGCCGGCGCAAGTACCTGCCCCCACACTGGTCGATCGCCGCGGACTTCGCCGCCGCTCGGCGGGACTTCGAGGGGGCGTTGGCGCTGGCCGCCACGGAGACGGAGCAGGCCGAGGCTCGGCTGGCCGTCGCCGAGAGTTTTTTGCTGGACGCCCAGAATCTCGCGGAGGCCGACGCACCGGCGATCCGCCAGCAGTGCAGCACGGTACTGGAACTGAAGGGCGCACGGGCCGAGCAGCAAGCCCAGGCCGCGCTGTTCGCCGGTCAGGCGTGGTTGCTGGAAAACCGCGGCGATCGGGCTCGTGCCGAGTTCAGCAGAGCCGGGGAACTGGGGCGGCGGCCGGACTGGAAGGAGACCGTCCAGTTGGCCCTCGCCAGGGCGCATGCGCAAGACAAGGACGACGCGGCGGCGCGCGCCATCCTGACGCAATTGCTGGCGGCCCCCAGCCTGGACCGGCTGTTGCGATTCCACGCGCGCTCACTCCTGGCAGCGTTGGAGGTTGCGCCTCGGCTCCGGCCCGACCATCCGCGGCTGTTCTTCCATGCCGATAGGTGGCCCGCGGTCCAAGCGCGCATCGAGCGCGACGGCGAGGGACTCCAGCGGTTGCAGCGGCTGGTGCGCGGCTTGCCCGACGATCCGGAGGTCAGAGACTGGGGAGCGGAACTGATGCGGGCGGCGCTGGTGCAACGGGTGACCGGCGAAGCGTCGCTGTTGGTCAAGATCCGCAAATTGCTGCGGGCCACCATCGACCATTACCTGTTGCTGCAAGACTTCAACTCGCACGTCGAAACCCGCATCGGTTGCGCTGCGGCCTTGGATTGGACGTGGAACGACTTGCCGCCGGCCGAGCGTGCGGGTCTGGCTCACGACCTGCTTCGCTATGCCTGCGGCCGCCACGTTCAAGACGCGCTGTACGGCGCGGGCCGGGTCGATCACGATCCGTACTACTATTCCGGAAACATGCACTGGTACGTCGGGCTGACCGTGTTGGACCCCGGCTTGTCGGAAACTGATTACCTGCGGGCGCTGACCGTGCTGGGCCGCGGCTACGACAACAACGTGGTGGCGAGTTTCGGCCATCGCATGGAAATGATGAAAGACCGCGGCGGCGTCACGCGCGCCGACTACAACTTCGAAGACTTGCCGACGCCCGCCTGGACGTTCCTGCACTGCTGGCGGTCGGCGGTGGGCACCATTCCCGGCGAATGGGAGTTTGCCAGCGGCTTCGCCCCCAGCTATGCCCTGCGATACATGCTGGGGTTCAAGCCCGGCTACTACCGGCATTTCGGGCACGCTCACTCCTGGCGACCCAGAGACGGCTGGCAGTCAGAGCACCGATTGTACGACAATTTGGGACAGTTCATCTACTTCTTTGCCAAGAGCCAGCCGGAGGAGGCGGCGATCGCCGGCTATCTGCGGCAGCAGATGGGCAAGGGCGGCTCGGTCGGCACGGGTTCGTATCCGATCTACCCTTACGTGCTGGACCTGAGCCAAGCGCCGCCGCCCCGCTTGCCGGACGGTCTGCCGCTGGCTCGACACTATCCCGTTAACGGGTTGGTGCTGATGTCGTCGGGTTTCGATCCCGCCGCGACCTACGTGCTGTATTCCTGCGGAGGCGGGCGCGGCGAACACCTGGACACGGGACACTTCACGATTTTCCAGCGGGGCTATCTGGCCCTGGACAGCGGCACACGCGCGCTGGACGAATACGCAGATCCCAGCAGCGGCGAGAATTACGACAAGCAGAGCGTCGCGCACAACACGGTGCTGATCCGGATGCCGGGCGAGACGATGAAAGGCGTGACGCACCCGACGCTCGAACTGCAGGCCAACAGCGGCGGCCAGCGGCAGTTGCCGAGTTCTGCCCGCGTGCTCGCATTCCAGTCCGAGCGACTGTTTGCCTACGCCGCCACCGATGCGAGGCCCACCTATCACCCCGACAAGTGCGCCCAGATGGTCCGCCAGTTCCTGTTCCTGACGCCGGACCATTTCGTGGTCTTCGATCGCGTGACTGCCCAGCGTGCGGACTATCCGAAAACGTGGCTGCTGCACACGGGCAACGAACCGGCCGTCACGGGCCGGGAGTTCCGGGCGGACCAGGAACAGGGCCGCATTTTCTGCCGCACGCTGTATCCGCCGGACGCGGTGCTGGAAAAGGTCGGGGGGCCGGGCAAGGAGTTCTGGGCCGACGGCCGCAACTGGCCGATCCCTGTCCAGTCGCCCTATCTCCGGAACCTCGGCCTCCAGGATGCCTCGGACGTGGCGGAGAACATGGGCCGCTGGCGGGTGGAAGTCAAACCCGGCGCGGCGCGGACCGAGGACGCATTCCTGCACCTGATCCAGGTCTCCGACGAGACCGTGCAGAAGATGGCCGACAGCCAAGTGCGTGAGACGGGCGAACAGATCGAGTTGACCTTCACCGTCGGCGCGCGCACGTACTCCGTCGCCCTCAACAGGACCGGCGACGTCGGCGGGCATTTGCGGATCACGGAGGATGAACAGGCGTTGTTCGATCAGGATCTGACGGGACAAGTCCAGTCGCAGACAAACTTGGCTCTGATCAAGTAACGAGCAAGCCGAAGGGGATTGCCGCGTCGGCCGTCGGCTGCGTGGCCGCCGGATGGAGTGCGGCGCCTTGTCACCGCGGTGGACCGTGGCCTGCCCGGCGGCGACGGATTGGGTTCAGCAAGAGC
Source organism: Candidatus Anammoximicrobium sp. (assembly GCA_012515235.1). Lineage (GTDB taxonomy): Bacteria > Planctomycetota > Planctomycetia > Pirellulales > Pirellulaceae > Anammoximicrobium. Next base: position 26,390 of record JAAYYU010000247.1, on the reverse strand, counting down.
GGCAGCGCATCTTTCCACAAACTGCCGTGGATTGCGTCACGGGTCGAGCCAAAGCGGTGACAAGGTACCGCGATCCAAGGATCAGCACCCCACTGCTGGGGCCGGTCAACGATGTCTGAGTTCTTCGATCGGCACAGCACCTGGCTGGCAATTTCATGTCAGGAACAACCGCCGCATCACTGCCGGTTGTTCGACTGACCGGTCGCCCTATGCGAGTCCCTGACGCTGGTTGTGGACACAAGACGCTTGGCGATGCCGGCTAATGGAGCCTCATTTTGACCCTGGCGACCGGGTCGGCATGAGATCGTCGCGGTGTGAGAGAGCTTTCGAGACCTGGGGCAAGATGTCGTGCTGGGGGCTGGTGACAAACGCGAAGTATGGGCGGCAGGCAAACCAAGGAGCATGCCGCTGGCATCTGGACGCGAAGGGCGGCCTGGATCGCAGCCTGCCGTATTTGGGCAAAGGCGGCGGACAGAGGGCATCTGGTCGGCAGGAGAGTGGGAGAGGCGTGGCTGGTGCGAAAGGGCCGCATTTCTTTGGGCCTTTTGGAAAACCCGAACGGCAGCAGCGTTTCGCCACATTGCGGTGATCGGCATATTTCTCTTGACCCCATTTCGCCGCCGCGCGTATACTCCCGCATCCCGCAATGCTCGGGGGCTTCCCGCGCACGCAGGCAACCCATTCCTCCTGTTCCTACGGAGAAGGCGATCATGGCTGGCAAGGATGCTAGCGGCCGCACGCCGCGCTTCGGTACCAAGCAGTACACTCCCCTCACGTTCCCGGCCCTCGCTTCGGTCTGGTTGCTGACGCTGACCCTGCTAGCAGCACAGGCGATCGAGCCTTCCTGGGTTCGGGCTCAGCGGACGCAGCCGGCGGCCAGGCCGGCGGCTGCGGCCAATGCGGCCAGTCCGCAGCCGGTCGCCGAGTCCCAGAAATCGGCCGTGATGGCCGTCGTCAACGGCGAGCAGATCACGCGCCAGGGTCTGGCGGACGAATGCGTCCGCCGTTACGCTCACGATGTGTTGGACAGCATGATCAGCAAGCAGATTCTGCTGCAGGCTTGCCAGTCGCACGGCGTGACGGTCACCGACAAGGATATCGAGGACGAAATCTACAAGGTGGCGACCAAGTTCAGCCTGTCGGTCGACCGCTGGCTGTCCCTGTTGGAAACCGAACGCAACGTCGATGCTCAGCAGTACCGCCAGGACATCATCTGGCCGACGCTGGCGCTCCGCCGCCTGGCTTCGCGGCAAACCGTCCCGACTCAAGAGGAACTTCGCCAGGCGTTTGAAGCGGAATACGGGCCGAAGGTCAAGGCCCGCTTGATCGTGGTCAGCAGCCGGCAGAAGGCCGATTGGGTCCTGCAAGCGGCCCAAGCCAACCCGGAGAGTTTTGCGCAGCTGGCCAAGGAACACTCCGAGGACCGTGCGACCGCCAGCGCCTATGGCGTGATTCCGCCCATCCGCAAGCACGTCGGCGATCCGAAGCTGGAGCAAATCGCCTTCAGTTTGCAGGAAAACCAGCTCTCGCCGGTGATCCCGGTCGGCAACCAGTACTTGATTCTGAAATGCGAGCGGCAGATTCCCGAGACCTACATCTCCAGCGAGCATTTGCCGCAGATCGAGGCGCAGCTGAAAGAACGGCTGTCCGAACACAAGACGCGTCTGGAGTCGGCCGAGTTGTTCCAGCGGTTGCAGGCTCAATCCAAGGTCGTCAACGTGATCAAGGACCCCAAGCAGCAACCGCAGTACCCGGGCGCTGCGGCGGTGGTCAACGGCCAAGCCATCACCATGCAGCAGCTGTCTGCGGAATGCGTGTCCCGGCATGGCAAGGACGTGCTGGAGGGCGAAATCAACCGGCTGCTGCTGATCCAGGAACTGCGGCGCGCCGGCCGGACGGTGAACGAGCAAGACATCAACGCCGAAGTGGCCCGCGCCGCCGAGGCCTATAACTTCCTGAAAAAAGACGGCTCGCCGGATGTGGAAGCGTGGCTGAAGAACGTCACCGAAAACGACGACACGACAGTTGAGATGTACGTCCGCGACGCCGTCTGGCCCTCCGTGGCGCTCAAAAAGCTGGTGGGCGGACAGGTCGAAGTCACGGCCGAGGACTTGCAGAAGGGCTTTGAATCCAATTTCGGCGAACGCGTCGAAGTGCTGGCCATCGTGCTCGGCAACCAGCGTCAGGCGCAAACGGTCTGGGACATGGCCCGCAACAATTCGACGGACCAGTTCTTCGGCGAACTGGCAAACCAGTATTCGGTCGAACCCAGTTCGCGGTCGAACTTCGGGCAAGTGCCGCCGCTGCGGAAGCACAGCGGCCAGCCGCTGCTGGAAAAGGAAGCGTTCCGCTTGAAACCCGGCGAGTTGTCGGGCATCATCGCGATGGGCGACAAGTACATCATTCTCCGCTGCCTGGGCCGCACCCAGCCGGTTGTCAAGGAGTTCCACGCCGTGAAGGACGAGCTGTACCGCGACATCCTCGAAAAGAAGCTGCGGTTGGCGATGGCCAAGGAGTTCGACCGGCTGAAGGAATCGTCCCAGATCGACAATTTCCTGGCGGGCACATCGCAGGGCGGCCGCCTGGCGGGCGCCAAAACCGCTTCGCCAGCCAGCTTCAACCAGCCCGTGGCCCCGGCCGCTGCCCCGGCCAGACGCTAAACGACTCGCTCGCAAAAAAGTGCGAAGTCCTCCTGGTTTTTCGTCCTGCTCCTCGTCCTCTTTCTCGATGAAAGGACGACGGGGAGGAAGAGGCCAAAAGACGTTCAGCGGCCGGCGGGAGTTTCACTTCGCCACGCGGAAGTTCCGCCGGGAAGACGCGGTGACTGACTTCGCGCGATTCCGAGGTCGGCGGTTTTAGCGAGGTTGGGAGCCCTGCGTCCCAGAGGCGACCTAGAAAAACGCAATGCCAATTGGGCTCGCCCGAACTGCGCGACTGCCCCTCCAGTGCCGTTGCCAAAAACGATTCACTCCAAGCGAACGCTCAGCTGCTCAGCAGAGAGTTGCGGGGCGACGACGAAGACCGGTTCGCCCGGTCGCAAGACGGGCGATTGCGCGGCGTTGCCCATCAAGTCCAGCACCGTCGCGCCAGCCACCGCAAGCGTCCGCTCCTGCTCGCTCCAGACAACGGCCACCGCCCCGTGGCCTTTGGCAAACAGGTGCAGCGTCAGGCCGTTTCGCTGGCGTTTGCCGGCCGGCGTGGCGCCGTCCAGTTGTTGCTCCAGCGCGCTGTAGGCCATCATCGTCGGCTTCGGCCGGCCATCGTAATCCATCAGCACGTAATATCCGTTGGCCATCGTGGAGAACCAGGGCATCGCGCCCTGCACGCCGCCGGTGTAGTAGTAGCAGATGTTGACCGCGCCGGCGGAGAGCATTTGCACCATGCCGCGCACCAAACCGGCTGCGGCGTCCAGGCCCGTCAACGGGCGCTGGGCATGGGCCGACGAACCGAACGGCGCGCCGCGGCTGAAGCCTTCTTTCGGCAGCCACGAGGCGAAGGGCGGACAGCGGAGGCCGCCTTCGGTCATGTAGATCGGCTTGGGTTTGCCGCGCTCGTTCATCAAGTCCTGAAAGTGCCGCACCTCCTGTTCGATGAAGGTCGCTTCGCCCGGCGCGGCCGGTTCCGTCACGGCGGGACTCCAGTAGACGTGGTACGACAGGGCGTCCATGAAATCCAGGCCGTCCTGCGCCAGCACGCGTTGCGTCCACTCCCGCGCGTGTGACGAGAAACAGCCGCCGATGACCACGGCCTGCGGATCGGCGCGTTTGATCGCGCGATAGGCCACTTTCAGCAACTCGGCGTACTCCTCCGGCGTGCCGCTGAAAAAGGTGTGCCAACACGGCTCGTTCCAGACTTCCCAGTGCCGGATGCGGTCGCGGAAGTGCGTGACCGTCTGAAAGACATAGTTCTCCCACTCGGCCACATCTCGCGGCGGGGCGCTGGTCCAACTGCCGTGGTCCTGATCGGCCGGGTGCGGCCGGCCGGCCCACCGCGGCGGATGCCCCAGGTTGGCCATGATCGCAAAGCCGCGTTTCCGCAGTTCATCGATCTCCGCGTCCCGCCACTCGAAGCGGCCCTGCTCCGGCTCGACGACCCGCCAGTGACAGAAGTCGCCGAAGTCGTGCAACCGCACCCAGCGAGCGCCCATCGCTTCGGACGCCAGCAACGTGTTCGTCGGCTGCGGCACGGTCGCCGTGACGTGCGTGCCGAACATCGACTCCGGCCGCAGCGTGCGGTCGCGCCGCGGAAACACGCCGAACCAGACTTCGCCGGCGGCCGGCGAGTCGCCGGCCCGCACGCGGACGCGGTACATGCCCGGCTGGTCTGGCGTGAAACGGACGCCGTCGGGTTGGGCGGACGTCCCCCGGCGCGTGATCGTGGCCGCCGTCCGCGACCAGAGGTCTTCCAGGGTGTAGGTCAGCGTGATCTTCTCCACCGGCTCCACGCTGGCCACGTGCGCCGTGACCTCGACCGATTCGCCCAGGCGGCACCAGCGCGTCGGCGTTTCGGCGCCGGCCTCGACGGACTGCTTAGGCCGATACTCGGTCGCCGCGCCTTCCTCGATCTGGACGTCGTCCAGCCAAACGGTTCCGCCTGGCACAATCCGCGCGACATAGTCTTCCCACAAATTCGGCAGCGCGATGCCGCTGAACTGGTACCGGGCCCAGTCGGTCGTCGCCGTCACGTGGGCTTTGCGCTCATTGCGTTGAGAGGGCTGATCGCCGCCGGTATCGGCCCACTCGAAGAACCGCAGCGTCACCGGAGTCTTCGGCTGGGCGGCCTTGATCCAGACGCTGAACGTATAACGCATCCCGGCGCGGACGGGGAACGGCCTGCATTCGAGGCCCGGCGGCGCGGTGCGCGGCCGCGTGGCCGGGGCGAGCGGCCGGTTCAGCGGCAGCGTTACGCCCGGCAAATCCACGCTGCCCAAGCGCGCGGCGCAGCGTCCCGAATGGGCGGTGCTGCGATCGATGACGAAACCGTCGGTCGGCGTCCAGCCTTCGGGGCCGGCCTCGAAGCCGCTGTTGTAGATGCGGTTGCCTTTTTGCGGAGGCATTTCCGATTCGGCCACTTCCTCGTGGATTCCCGGCAGCAGCGTGACGTCGTCCACCCACAGCGTGCCGGTGCCGGCAAACATGACGAACAGGCCGCAACGCGGATCGCTGGCACTGGCTTCTCCGGCCAGGATGTAAGGCCGCCACTCGTTCTGCACTCGCGCATGGCGTTTCAGGTACCCGGTGTAGGGCTCGTCGTACTTGCGGATGCCGACATACACCGGCGACTTGACGTCTCCCTTCATCCACAACCGCACCGTATAGGGCCGGCCCTTTTCGACCGCCACGTCGCTGCTGTGGAACTGGACGCCGCCCGTGACGAATCGCGAGCACGTCACCCGCTGGGCCGACTGGCCGCCGTGAACGTCGCGAGTTTCCTCGGCGAACACGACGTCGTTGTCACCGTAACAGTTCTTGACCCAACCAGCGGCCAAACCGTTGGTGAACGGTTCTTCCATGGCGCCGCCGCGCAGAAGCTCGCCGTCGGCCAAGACGGTTTGCGGCAGCAGCAGGGCCGACAGGGCGGCGGTGGTCAGGAGCGTGTACGAATAGATCGCGGTCTTCATGTGTGTTCTCCTCGCTCCACGTTCTGGAGCGGTCAGATTGGGTGTCACGGTGCGGCCGATGAACCAAGGGACCGAACTGCAATCTTGTTGTAACGCGTTGCAACGGACACCCTCGACACCCAGGATCGCGACGCCGAAGCCATCCACGCCGAAATCGGCTTCACCGCAGACGGTCCGCCCGGTTCAGCCGGACCGCCTTGCCATCTTCGTCCGCGCGTCGACCAGTTCTCCTGCCGGCGTCTTCCCTGGTCTTCTGTCGTCATCGTTCAACGCTACTGCCCGGCGATGATCAGGTCGAGACGGCGGTTGAATTCGGCCAGCGGCAGGCCGCCATCCTCGATGGTCAGCCAGCCGTTGTAGTTCACGTCCTCGAAGGCCTGGCGGACGGCCGGCCAGTTAACGCTGCCGTCGCGAGGGTGGACGAACCGGCCGCCGTGGTTATCGGGATTGAGCTTAAAGTCCTTGATGTGGACCTGGCCCAGCAGCGGGCCAAATTCGCGGATCCAGACTTCGGGCGGCGTGAGGTACTTGACGTGATTGCCGACGTCGAAATAGGCCTTTACCCACGGGCTCTGGAAGGACGCGACCAGCCACTTGAAGATCGACGGCTTGACGCAGAAGTTGTTCCACACGTTTTCCAGGGCGATGACGACCTTGGTCTCCTCGGCGATCGGAATCAGCCTCTTGACGTTCTCGCGGGCCGAATCCATCGAGCGGTTATGGGCGTCGATATATTCCTGGTACTTCGCGTTATCGCCCGGGACGACGCGCGTCAGGTGGCCGTTCGTCTCGTCGAACTCGATGTCGAATTCCCAGGGTTCGGGCAGGGGCACGTTCCGGACGCCGCCGGGAACGTGGAGGACCGCCGCGGCACCGTAGGCGGCGGCCACGCGGAGGCCGTTGGGGCTGCCGCCTCCCATCAGCGACTGGAAGCGGATGCCGATCTTTTCGGCCCTTTCGCGGATCGCCGCCGCCTGGTCCGGCGTGACGTTGCCAACGCGGGGTTCCGCGCCGTCGAAGCCGGCGTCCTTGAGGGCCTTCAGCGTGTCTTCTTTCGGCTCGCCAATGCACATGGCCTTGTACAGCTTCGTCTTGAAGGGGGCGGCGTTCAGTTGGCCGGCTGCCAGCAGGCCCGCGCCAGCGGCCGCGGAGCCGATCAGGAATTCGCGTCGTTTCAGCGGTTTCATCGTTTGTTCCTCTCTTGGTTGAACTGTCTTATGGCCTGCCCCGTCTTTTCCAGTGGGGTTTCGGATCTCTCGCTCTGGCACGGGGGTTACGGAAACACAGGTCCGGCGTGGCACCATGCGTCAGGTTTCACAAAGGGGCAGCTTGTTCGATGCGAGACGGCTGGGCTATGGTCGAGCGTTCCAGGGTCGAGCAGCCGATGAAGCACCGTCAGGAACAGGATCCGCTCCGTCGGCAGATCGAATCGTCTTCCGGCCAACAACGGCGCGATGATTTGCGGAAGTTGGAGTTCATCCGGACCGCCGATCATGGCGGTGACGCTTTGCCGACTGCGCCCTTGGGCCCACGGGTTCTCGATGCTCTGAAGGTACCTCCTGGTGCCGGATTGTTTTTGGCGGAAGAACATGGCGGCTTCCTGGCGATGTTGCCAACATGAAAATACCAGATCGCTCCGCGCGATGTCCATATCCTACAGTCCTGGCGTGGCATCATGATTTGCGGCGACAGCGTCCTGTACCCCGAAAACCCCGCCGTTATGGTGCTTTGACCCACTCAGGGTCTCGCTTAACTGGTCTCGCCCAACTGGAGAGGACGGGTCGGGCGCTATGGGGCAGCGCGTTGACGGACTACTCAGGAATCCGGCCGCAGGCTATAACGCTGTGGGCCGGGGCGTTCCGGCCGCTTGCGATCCCCTTTCCGCCTGGTTGACCGCTTCGCTTATGAGCACCGATTTGCCGGATCTGGCCTCTCCTCCCACGCCCGACGCGTCCTCGTCCGTGCGGCCCGCCCGACGTCGCCGCCGTTTTCCCGGCCCGTGGTGTCTGGGGATCGTCGTTTTGGCCCTGGTCGCGCTGGGTTTGTTCCGCGCTCGGATTCTGGGCGCGGGCATGGAACAAGCGAACATCAACGTGGCCTCGTTGGCGTTGGTCCTGGTGGCCGTCGGGGCGGTTCTGGTGTGGTTTGTCCTGTTTAGCGCCTATTCGCTTCGTCAGCGCGGCGCCGTGGCGGTCCTGCTCGCCGTGACGCTGGCCGCCGCGGTCGCCTGCCTGCGGATCGAGCAGGTCAGCGGCGATCTGGTGCCGCGGCTCGTGTTCCGCTGGCAGCCGGACGCTGACCAGCGGCTGGCTCGGCCCGCCGCCGAGGCCAAGTCCGTCGATTTGCAGACGACCACCCCGGAGGATTTTCCCCAATTCCTTGGCCCCCGCCGCGACGCCCGCCTGACTGGCCTCCGGCTCCGCCGCGATTGGCTGTCGCACCCGCCGCGGCTGGTGTGGCGACAGGAGATCGGCGCGGGCTGGTCGACGTTCGCGGCGGTGAACGGGTTTGCCGTGACCATGGAGCAGCGGGGCGACGAGGAACTTGTCACTTGCTATGAGATTGCCACGGGCGGGCTGCATTGGTTTCACGCCGTGCCCGCGCGGCATCAGACAGTGCTGGGCGGGGCAGGCCCGCGGGGCACGCCCACGATCCACGAAGGCCGCGTGTACGCGCTGGGCGCGACCGGCGTGCTCCGCTGCCTGGACGGCGCCACGGGCCGGCCGGTGTGGATCGAGGATCTGCTGGCCCGCATCGGCGTCAGTGCGGAAGAGGATCTGAGCGCGGTGGCCTGGGGGCGGGCCCATTCGCCGCTGATCGTGGACGATCTGGTGGTCGTGCCGTTGGGCGGTCCCGCGCGCGGGCCGTGGGTCTCGCTGGCTGCTTTCGACAAGGCGACGGGGCGGCTGGTTTGGACGGGCGGCGATTGCCAGGCCAGCTACAGTTCGCCCGTGCTGGCCACGATTGCGGGCCAGCGGCAGATCTTGATCGTCAATCAGGACGCTGTCAGCGGTCACGATCCGGCCTCGGGTCAGCCGCTGTGGAAGCATCCCTGGCTGGGCTCCAGCCGCGGGGACGCCAACGTTTCGCAGGCCGTACCCGTGTCCCACGATCGCGTGCTGCTGTCCAAGGGCTACGGGGGGGGCGCGAAGCTGTTGCAGGTTTCGCGGGCGGCAGGGGGCCGGTGGCAGGTGAGCGAAATCTGGTCGAACAGCCGCGTCCTGCGGACGAAGTACTGCAACGTGGTCGTCCACGACGGTCATGTGTACGGGTTGTCGGACGGAATCTTGGAATGCGTCGAACTGGCCAGCGGCCGGCGCGTGTGGAAAGCCGGCCGGTATGCGCAAGGCCAGGTTTTGGGCGTGGACGATTGGCTGGTGGTGCAAGCCGAATCGGGCGAAGTGGCCTTGGTCCAGGCCACGCCGGCCGGCCATCGCGAAGGGGGGCGATTCGCGGCCCTCGACGGCAAGACGTGGAACAATCCCAGCCTGTACGGGCGGTATTTGCTGGTCCGCAATGCCGAACAAGCGGCTTGCTACGAGTTAGCGGTCGAGCCCTAACGTTCCGTCCGCGTTGGCGTCACGGCCGGAACGGCTGCGAGGTGTCGCGGAATCCACCGTCTTGGATAGGCCGGGCCGGCAGACTACAATAGCAATGTGGGTCGGCGGCACGCGTCGGCTCCCGCAATCAGGCGGACCCGGCTGTGGTGGAACAGCCGGGCTTGTGACGAGGCCCGTCAAGGAGACTGTTCCATGTTGAGACAACGCTGCAATCTTGTGGGGGCCGCCTTGGCAGTTGGTGGACTTCTGCTGGCGATGGCGACGGCTGCGGTCGCGCAGGGGCCGGCGGTCGTCGCCTACTATCCTGCGCCGCCAGTGGTCACCTACGTCCCGGAGGTGCGCGGGTTGTTCGGCCAGCGGCTTGTGTATCGTCCCGTGGTGGCCGCGCCCGTCGCGGTGGCTGCCGCGCCCGCGCCGGTTGTGGTGGCCTCGCCGCCCGTCACGACGTATTACGCGCCAACGCCAGCGGCTCGAGTGACCGCGTATTACGCCCCGGCGCCGGCGGCCGTGACCCGTTATTACGCGCCCGCAGTTGCGGCGCCGGCGCGCGTGACCGCCTACTATCACGGAGTGGCCTCGCCGGTTGTGAGTTCCCCGGCCCGCGTGACGACGTACTACGCCCCGGCTCCCGTGGCGGCTCCGCCCGTGGTCACGTATTATCCGCCGGTGATGGTTCCCTGACGTGACCACGCTTCCCGTTTTGCCGTTGCCGACGTTGCCGCCGCGGAAGGCGGACGCCCACAAGGGCGATTTCGGGCGAGCGCTGCTGGTGGGCGGTTCGCGCGGCATGAGCGGCGCCGTGGCCCTGGCGGGCATGGCGGCGCTCCGCAGCGGCGCGGGGTTGGTCACGCTGGCGGTCCCGGACGTCTGTCTGGAGACGGTGGCGTCGTTCGAGCCCTCCTATATGACGGCGCCGCTGGCCAGCGACGACGCGGGCCGGTTGCGGCGCGAAGCGGAGTCGGAGATTGTCCGGCTGGCGAGCGTCTGTGATGCTGTGGCCTGTGGCCCCGGTTTGGGCCGTTCGCCCGCTTTGAATGAACTCGTGCTTGGGCTGTACCAGACGCTGCCTCGGCCGCTAGTCCTGGATGCCGACGGCTTGAACGCCCTGGCCGCAGCCGGCGCATCTTGTCCGGCCGCGGCCGCGGCGCGGATTCTCACGCCGCATCCGGGCGAGTTTCGCCGTTTGGCTGGGCAGTCCGACGCCCGCTGGCCGCGGGAGGAGTTGTGTCGGCGGGCCATCGAGTTGGCTGGCCGGCAGAACTGGGTGCTGGTCGTCAAGGGGCATCGCACGCTGGTCACTGACGGCGTGCGGGTGACGTACAATACCACGGGCAACCCCGGCATGGCGACGGGCGGATCGGGCGACGTGCTGACCGGCGTGATCACCGCCCTGATCGGTCAGGGACTGGGGCCGTTCGAGGCGGCCCAGTTGGGTGTCTACGTCCAAGGCCGGGCCGGCGATTTGGCCGCCGCCCAACTCGGTCAGACCTCGCTGATCGCACGCGACTTGATCGCGTTCCTGCCGCAGGCTTTTCGGGATTTGCGCTGATTGCTGATTGCGGACCTTGAGGACCATCGACTTCGGCCAATCCGGACCGGGCAGTTTTTTGGAAAGACGTGTTTTTCGCGAGAGCGGAGGCGCAGCCATCGTGCAGCCACACAGCGGACCGACTTCCCTGGATGAACAGGCCTGGCGCGGCGGACCGGCGAGAGTCGGCAGCAAAGCGGACCGGGTGTACCGTTCCCTGGACGATGTCCCGCCGGGGTTCGCTTGCGGGGCGGTCGCGATCGGGAATTTCGACGGCGTGCATCGTGGGCATGCGCGGCTGGTGGAACGTCTGCGGCAGAAAGCGTGTGCGGCCGGAGGGGCGGTGACTGTATTCACGTTCGATCCGCATCCCGCGGTGCTGTTGCGGCCGGAGGCGGCGCCGCACCCGTTGACCTGGGTCGAACGCAAGGTCGAGTTGCTGGCGGACTTGGGCGTGGATGCGGTGGTCGCTTTCCCCACGGATCTGGCCTTGCTCCAGTTGTCCCCGCGAGAGTTTTTCGATCGCATCGTCGTGGACTCCCTGGGTGCGAAAGCCGTGGTGGAAGGGCCGAATTTTCGCTTCGGCCGAGGCCGCGCGGGAGACATTCCGTTGTTGCGGGAGTTTTGCCGTCAGGCCGGCGTGAGTTTGGACATCGTCGAGCCCCTGCTGGACGGCGACGCAATCATCTCCAGCAGCCGCATTCGCGAGCGGATTCGGCACGGCGACGTAGACGCTGCGGGCCGGATGCTGACCAAACCCTATCGGGTGCGGGGCATGGTCACGCACGGGGCGCGGCGCGGCGGCTCGCTGGGGTTCCCCACGGCCAATCTGGAGGCCGTGGACACGCTGGCGCCGGGTCTCGGCGTGTACGCCGGCTGGGCCTGTACCGCCGGACGAACGTGGCCGGCGGCGATCCATCTCGGGCCGAATCCGACCTTTGGCGAGCAGGGGTTCAAGTTCGAAGTGCATCTGATCGGGTTCAGCGGTTCGTTGTACGGCCAGCCTTTGGAGGTTGACTTTTTGTCGCGTCTCCGCGACATTCACCCTTTTGGGTCGGTCCAGGACTTGACGCGTCAGTTGCAGGCCGACCTTCGCACCGCTTTCGAGATCGCTCAATCCTGGCAGAAGAGAGCGCCGTTATGAAGATCGACTGGCCGAAGTTTATCGAGACCATCCGCGGGCATCGGACGTTTCTGCTCACCAGCCACATTCGTCCGGACTGCGACGCCCTGGGCAGCGAGCTGGGCATGGCGGGAGTGCTGGAGGCCCTGGGCAAGGAAGTGCTGATTGTCAACGGTCAGCCCACGCCGCCCAATCTGGCGTTCATCGATCCGCAGCGGCGGATTCAGGCCCTGGGACACGATCTGGCCGCGGACCAACTGCCGCAGACTGACGTGCTGATGGTCCTGGATACCGGCGTCTGGGTGCAGTTGGGATCGATGGCCGACGTGGTCCGGGCGAGCAAGGCGCGGAAGATCGTTGTCGATCACCACGTCAGCGGAGACGATCTGGAGGCGCTGGTCTTCAAGGATTCCCAGATTGAAGCGACCGGACGGCTGGTCCTGGAAGCCGCTCGGCAACTGGACGTGGCGCTCACGCCCTCGATTGCCGTCCCTTTGTTTGCCGCCATCGCAACCGACACGGGCTGGTTCCGCTTCTCGTCCACCCGCGCGAGCACGTATCGAGCCGCCGCCGACCTGATCGATGCCGGGGTCCGTCCGGACGAGATCTTCGCCCAGTTGTACGAACGGGATACGATCGGTCGCCTCCGCCTCCGCGGGCTGATTTTGTCGCGGGTTCAGGCCGATCGCGAGGGACGACTGATGCACAGCTGCGTCCGGAAAGAGGATTTCACCCTGACCGGCGCGCTGCCCAGCGACACGGAAGACGTGATCAACATGATCCTGGCCATCGAGGGCGTGCAGGTCGCCGTGATTGCGATCGAGCAGCCTCAGGGCGGATCCAAGATTAGTCTGCGCAGCCGCTGCGAAGTGGATTGCAGCCGCGTCGCGGAACACTTCGGCGGCGGAGGGCACAAGGCGGCGGCGGGGGCCTTTCTGAACGAACTGCCTCACGTGGCCATCGCGCGAGTGTTGGATGCGGTTCGCGCCGCCATGCGGTGAGTACAAAAAAGACCCAGCGGCGCGGGATCGCGCCGCTGGGTGATCTTCGCGTGTGTTTTCGCTGCGCGAGCTTGAAGAGGACCACCGACGACTAGTCAGGCATCGCGTTGGCGCACTTCGTGAACGTGTTGTTCACGTCGTCGCCCAAGATGCCGATGGTCGTAACGCAGGCGGCGATGATCAAAGCCACCATCACGGCGTACTCGACGGCGGTCGCACCGTCTTCGGAACGCAGAAAACCACGGACCTTCTGAGCCAGAGTCTTCATAAATAACCTCCACATTTTCTTTGGCCGCTTACCTGCGGCGATTTGGCCGCGCGGCCGGGTTGGAAAGGACTTGCGAGTCACGCCCGACGTGAAACCGCCGATCAGGCAGCCCCGCCTGTGGGTCGGCCGGACGAACTCTCCATGAACACACAAAGCGCCTCTCTTCCCCTCTTTCAGACCGTGGCTCGCCACCGTCTTAAGTCAATCATCGTCCCTTCGGTAACCAGGCTATCCCCACTGAATATACCAGCGGAATCCTTGGTTTTGCGTCCCAGCCTTGCGACTGGTTTGCCTTTGTCGGGGATCGGAGGCAACAGGCGTTGCGGCCGAACCGCTAACTCACGCGGGCGTGGATCCCGGGAATCAGAAACACCGCGTGAGGGCCGGTGCTACGGAAACACCACACGGTCTTGAAAGCGAACCGCAATCCTCGCCAGACGCGGATGGCCAACAACCGGCAAAGCGTTACAATTCGTGTCCAACGGATTAGGGTTTCGCGAACAGAGGGCAGTGTTCTTTTGCGGGAACGGCCCGTAAAGCACTTGCAACCGAGAAGGAGCTTTTCCTGTCTTCGTGAAAGGGCCTTGGGCCGGCGGTTGTTTTCCGTCCCTGGCTCCGATGACCCTCGCCCGTTCAGGGCTAGAATTCTTGTGCCGTTTGGACGAGCCGGCGCCGCGCCGCGTCGTGGAAATCCAGGCGGAAACGCCTTACGCTTCCTGAAAGAACATGACCATGCTCGCGCGACAGCTAGTGTGCCTCCTGGGGGCTCTCGCCCTTGTTCCTGTGTTGACGCCGGGGGCCGGCGTGCGGGCCGCCGATCAGCCGCAGTGGGGCCAGCGATTCTCGCGGAACATGGTCTCCGGCGAAACCGGACTGCCTGACCGGTTCGATCCCGAGACGGGCGAGAACATCAAGTGGTCGGTGGCCCTGGGTTCGCAGTGCTGGGCCACGCCCGTGGTGGCCGGCGGCAGGGTCCTGATCGGCACCAACAACAGTCAGCCGCGCGATCCCAAACATCAGGGTGACCGGGGCGTACTGATGTGTTTCCGCGAAAACGACGGCGGCTTCGAGTGGCAGCTCGTCGTGCCCAAGCTGTCCGAGGACGTGTTTTTTGACTGGCCGCAAGCCGGCATGTGTTCGCCGCCGACCGTCGAAGGCGAGCGGGTCTACATGGTCACCAATCGCGACGAAGTCGTTTGCTTGGATCTGCAAGGCATGGCCAACGGCAACGACGGGCCGTACCGGGACGAAGGCCGCCACATGACACCTTCGGACCAGTCGCCGCTGGAGGCCGGTCGCACCGACGCCGACATCCTGTGGCTGTTGGACTTGCGCGCGGCGGCGGGCGTGCGGCCGCATGATTCGGCGCACAGTTCGATTCTTCTGGACGGAGCGTACTTGTACGTCAACACGAGCAACGGCCTGACCAGCCGGCACGACGGGGTGGACAAGCCGGATGCGCCGGCCCTGGTGGTGGTGGACAAAGCCCGCGGCGCGCTGGTCGCTCGGGAACGCGAAGGCATCAGCCAACGCATCTTCCACTGCCAATGGTCCTCGCCGGCGCTGGGCGCCGTCAACGGCCAGCGGCTGGTCTTCTTGGGCGGCGGCGATGGTTGGTGCTACGCGTTTGCGGCCCTGCCGGAAGCCGGCGCGGGACTGGGAAACGGCGAAATCGCCGTCCTGCGCTGCGTCTGGAAATTCGATTGCGATCCGGCTGCCCCCAAGGAGAACATCCACCGGTACATCCGCAACCGCCGCGAGAGCCCCAGCAACATCAAGAGCATGCCGGTGTTTCTGGACGGCCGGCTGTACGTCACGGTCGGCGGCGACATCTGGTGGGGCAAGACGCAGGCCTGGTTGCAGTGTATCGACGCCGCCGGGGCTGGCGACATCACCTCCAGCGGACTGGTGTGGTCGCATCCCGTCGAACGCCATTGCTGTTCGACGCCGGCGGTCCACGACGGTTTGGCCTATGTGGCCGATTGTGCCGGCAAGGTGCATTGCGTCGAGATCCAAACGGGACGTCCGGTTTGGGTTCACGACGCCGGCAGCGAGATCTGGGCCTCGACCTTGGTGGCGGACGGCAAGGTCTACGTCGGCACGCGCCGCGGCGATTTTTGGGTTCTGGCGGCGGGCCGGGAACTCCGCGTGCTAAGTTCCATTCGCCTCGACGGCGCCGTTATCAGCACCCCGGTCGCCGCCAACGGCGTCTTGTACGTCGGCACCATGCCGCGGCTGTACGCCTTGCAGCAGGGTGCCCGGAGCGCTGGGGCCGACTAGACGCGGCCGGTCGCTTGCCAGTCGGGCCACGGCATGTCACAATGCGGACATGGCAAACCAGACTGAACGCACGACCGTTCCTGCTTTCCGGGCCATGAAGGGCCAAGGCCGCAAGATCGCGGTCTTGACGGCCTACGACTATCCCACGGCCAGGCTGCTGGACGAGGCTGGCGTCGACGTGATCCTGGTCGGCGACAGCCTGTCGATGGTCGTCCAGGGCCGCGAGACCACGCTGCCGGTGACGCTGGAGGAAATGGTCTATCACGCTGAAATCGTCGGCCGGGCGGTCCAGCGGGCGTTGGTGGTGGTGGACCTGCCGTTTCCGACGGCGTACGTGGGAGTCCACAAAGCGGTCGAAGCCGCCGCCCGCATCCTGAAGGCGGCCCGCTGCCAGGCCGTGAAACTGGAAGGCGGCGCCG
This sequence comes from Candidatus Anammoximicrobium sp., assembly GCA_012515235.1. GTDB lineage: Bacteria > Planctomycetota > Planctomycetia > Pirellulales > Pirellulaceae > Anammoximicrobium. Next base: position 10,591 of record JAAYYU010000247.1, on the reverse strand, counting down.
AACAGGCCGAAGTGATCGCCGCGCTGGTCTCGGCCGGCATCCCGGTCATGGGCCACGTCGGCCTACGGCCGCAAAACGTGCATCAGATGGGCGGCTACAAAGTGCAGCGGGACGAACAGCGGCTGAAACAGGATGCGCGGTGCGCCGAGCAAGCCGGCGCGTTCGGGCTGGTCCTGGAATGCGTGCCCGCGCCGCTGGCCGCCGAGATCACGCAGACGCTCGGCATCCCGACCATCGGGATCGGCGCGGGGCCGGAGTGCGACGGACAGGTGCTGGTGATCCACGATCTGTTGGGGGTGACTCAGGACCCCATGCCCCGGTTTGTCAAGAAGTACGCCAACCTGCACGAGGTCGTATCTCAGGCCGTCCGGCAGTACTGCGACGAAGTCCGCACGGGCGTCTTCCCTGCCAGCCAGCATGCGTTCAAGTAGAACCGGCGGGCGCGTGGGGCAGCCCCGCCGTGGTTTTCATTTTGCGGCACATCGCCGTAGGACCGGCGGGCGCGTGGGGCAGCCTGTTGTCTCGCGTTCGGCGGACCGGTGGGGGCCAACCCGCCGGTTTTCTTCGGCTGGGGTCCGGCAGCATTCATCGCGGGAACCTGTCTGGTGCCGCCGTGCGCCGAAGTGAGGGCGGAACGACCTTTCGCGCGTCCTCTTCAGGCGACGGTCGATTTCCAAGCGAGTTGCTCCAGCGTGGCGCCGTCGATCTCGGACAGCGGCGTCGTTTCCTTGCGGGAGAAGGCGATTCCTTCGATTTCGACCAGCAGATCCGGCCGGCAGACGTCGCCCACGGCATAGATCGTCGGTACTTCGCCCAGTCGCTGTTCACATGCCGCGCGCGTCCGCTGGTAGTCCTCCGCCCGCTTGATGTAGACCCGGACCAGTGCCAGTCCGTCCAAGGAGGTGCCGAGCCCCGGCAGTCCGTGGCGGTCCAGGTTCTCCTCGGAAATCAACGCCTCGATGTTGGTCAGCGTCTCATGAGTCTGCGCGGCCGCGTCACCCTCGTGCCGGGTCTCCGAATCCGTGATACTGGCCGTTCCGGAAATGAAAATGGTCGCGTAATTGCCGCAGGACAGGGCCATGGCCCGGGAGAACTTGGGGCTCGCGGGGCTGTAGCAATCAGCGTAGTCAAAGGCCGGCGTCTGGCGGGGGTTCTCCAGCGGCACGGCGTGAATGTCTTGCCGTTTGGTAACCAGCGCAATCGCGCTCATCATGATGCCGCGGCCTTCGGTCCCGATTCCCGTGCTGGCCGGGAAGATCTGGCCCTGGCAGCCTGGCAGCAAGCGGTCGGTGAGAAAGGGAATCTCGCGATAAAAGTCGGTGCGGGCCCGGTTCAGCTCTTTGTAACGCTGCGTGGGGCCTTCGTCCGCTACGATTCCGCCCAGATAAAGCCACGTGCGGATGACTTGCTCGAAGCGGACGTTGACACTGCCGAACAGCGCGCGTATCTGTTCAAACGCATTGATGGCGTCGTCGTACACGCCGGCGCCTTGGCCTTGGGGGACGACCTGCGCGCAATGGACCCACGCGATGTCGTTGTGCCGCGTGATCACGAGCTGCTCACTGACACGCTCAATCTGCACTTCGCCCATGCCGCGCCCCACGCCCAGGGCCTCGATCGCCAGCAGCTTGCCGTCACAGGGCGGCTGGGGGATGTAACTCGTCGCCGGCAATTCGCTGCCATAGAAGTCGCGGATGATCTGGCGGCATTCGTCGATCACCGCCACGTCGGGCACGAACACCGCCTGATGGACGATCGAGTTTCGCGCGCCCGCCTCCTGAATCACGGCTTCGATGGTGCGCAGGGCATCGTCCGCCTGCTCGCGAAGAGTGGTGCCGCGACGGGGAACGCCGGCCGCAAAAACGTGCCGGGTGTCGTTCAACTCCACAACCGAGTAACCGATTCCCTGGTGGGATGCCTTGCTGATCGTCTGGGTGGCCATGTTAACTCCCTTTGCGTCAGTTCTTACTAGCCATGGAGCCTAGGCCGGCCCCTTGGCAAATGATCAAGGAGGGAACAGTCTCAGCGATGGTGATGTAGAGGATGTCGTTGTGCGGTATCTCGGTGAAATCTTCGTGGTCGATCGCAGCCTCCGCCCTGTCAGCCCAAGCCGGGTCGGAAGCAGGAAATCAAGGCAGGTCGGGGGGCTGGGTTAGCAGGCAGGACCAGTTGGCCGCAACCGGCACCTTTAGTGTAACGCGAAAACGGAAGTCAACAATAGACCGCATCCCGGATTGTCAGATTTTCAGATCGCCTTTTCCGAAGAGTCGCGCTAGCTTAACACCCGCGAAAAACAGCTCGCTGTCCAGCGAAAACAGCGGCCAAGGCGTGATTCTTCGCAGTATTCCATAAGCCATCGCCGCAATGGCAGAACCCGGCTCCTTGAGCGTCGTTCGAGATACAACTGTCTCAGAACAGGTCAGCGGCACGGCCAGGATTGAAGAGTCGGGCCGGGCCAGCACGTTGCGTCCAATCTGCAGTGTCCAATCTGTAGCCCTGCTGCCTTTTGCCGCACGACCGGCTACACTGGGAACGACAGCGACCGCAGGCTGAGCCGGGCAGGCCAACAGATCACGCAGGAACAGACGACTAAGACGAACCAGCGAGCATCCAGAGCATCCACGAAACTTTTTCAGGAGCCAGCGCGATGTCACGCGAGCCGGTCTGGACACGGCGGAGTTTTCTGAAAACGGCGGCGGCCGTCGCCGCGGCACCGACGATCATCCCGGCCCGAGCGTTGGGCCTCGGCGAGTCCGTTGCTCCGTCGGAGCGGATCGCCATCGGCTTTCTGGGACTTGGCGGGCAAGGCCGGGCCAACATGCACGCCTTCATTCGAAACCAGGACGCGCAGGTCGTTGCGCTGTGCGAGGTCGACCAGGACAACTTGAAGCGTGCCGTGTCGGACGTCAAGAACCGGCTGGGCGACGGGTTCCAGTGCCAGGTCACCAAGGATTTTCGCGAGGTAATCGACCGCGCCGACGTGGATGCCGTGATGATCTCCACGCCCGACCACTGGCACGTGCCCATGTCGGTGCTGGCGGCCCAGGCCGGCAAGGACGTGATCTGCGAGAAGCCGACGTTGACGGTCGCGGAGGGCCGCGTGCTGTGCGAGGCAGTCCAGCGTTACGGGATTGTCTATCAGACGTCGACCGAGGACCGCTCGGTGCCCCAGTACCTGCGCATGGCGGAACTGGTCCGCAACGGACGCCTTGGCAAGCTGCACGCGATCCACGTCGGTCTGCCGGCGGGGCCGGGCAGTCCCGGCGACCCCACGCCGGCGCCGGTGCCAGCCGGACTGGACTGGGATCTGTGGCTGGGCCCGGCTCCTTGGGCACCCTATTGCCCCGCGCGTGTCCACTTCAACTTTCGCTGGATCAGCGACTATTCGGGCGGCATGCTCACGGACTGGGGCATGCACTTGCTGGACACGGCCCAGTGGGGGAACGACACCGAGCACACGGGGCCGATCGAAGTGGAAGGCGTCGGCAAGTACCACGCGGGTGGCCTGTACGACACGGCGCACCAGTTCGAACTCACGTACAAGTACGCCAACGGCGTGACGCTGACCGTCAAGAGCACCGGGCCGTCGATCCGTTTCGAGGGCAGCGACGGGTGGGTCGGCAACAAGGGCTGGCGAGCGCCGGTCGAAGCCTCGTCACAAAAGATTCTGGACAGCGTCATCGGGCCCGAGGAAACGCACTTGTACACCTGCCCCCAGGGCGAACACCGCAACTTCCTGGACTGTGTCAAATCGCGCCAAGACCCCTACTTCCCAGCCGAGATCGGTCAACGCTGTAACACGATCTGCCACATCGGCAACATCGCCATGCAGTTGCGGCGCAAACTGCGCTGGGCCCCGGATCGCGAGCAGTTCCTCGGCGACGAGACGGCCAACCGCCTGCTGAGCCGGGCCTATCGCGAGCCGTGGAAACTGTGACCCTAAACAAGGTGGAGAAAGACGCCGTGATCCTCGACCATTTGTCACGTTTCGAACGTTGCCTTTGCGTTCACCCCGGTTTTCGCGCCGGCTTCGAGTTTCTGCGCCGGCCCGATTTGAAGCAACTCCCGCCCGGCCGGCACGAACTGGACGGCCGTCGTCTGTTTGCGATGATGGGGACGGACCAAGGCCGTGGCCGCGAGAAGTCGCTGCTTGAATTTCACCGCAAGCACATCGACATCCAGTACCTGGTGGCGGGCGTCGATTTGATTGGCTGGCGGCCGACCGAGTTGTGCGAGCGTCTTGCCACGCCGTACGACGCCGAGAAGGACATTGGCTTTTTCTACGACCGTCCGGAGACTTGGCTGGAGGTTCCCGCCGGGTACTTTGCCATCCTGTTTCCCGAGGATGCCCACGCACCGTTGGCCACCATCGGAAATGTCCACAAAGTCGTGATCAAGGTCGCCGTTGATTGGTGAGTCTGCTAAACTCAACGCTTGGAACGGGTTGTAGTGCCGGTCGCGGACGCCAAATCCTGGCCGCTGCCGACAATGGCTTGCCCCTCCCTGTTCCGTGCGGACATTTGTGGTTAAAATACACGCGTTGTGTACACTCCGGCTGTCACGCCTGAACTTGCCGTTTGGATTTCGCACTTGGCGGTGACAATGCGGTGCGCTGGTTGGCAAACGTTTCACGATTTTTGGGAAGGAGCGAAGGATTATGAAGGCTCAAGTAGTGTTGGTTTTCACTCTGTCGGTGGTAGGCTTGATTGTGGTGGCAGGCTGCACGCCGCCCCCACCAGCGCCGTCTCCTTCGGGATACGATTCGTCCGCCACGACGACCCCCGATTCGTCGGTAACGACCACCCCTGAGCAACCGGTCGCGGAAGAGCCTGCGGCTGCGCCTGCCGCCGAGGAACCGAAACAGGAGATGGCTCAAGAGCCCGCCAAAGAAGAAGCCGCTCCGGAGCCCGCCAAGGAAGAACCCAAGGCCGAGCCCGCCAAGGAAGAACCCAAGGCTGAGCCCGCCAAGGAAGAACCCAAGGCCGAGCCCGCGAAAGAGGCTCCCGCCCCCGCTCCGGCTCCAGAGCAGCCGAAGTCGTGACCGGTGGTTCGGTAGACTGTGCCAATGCCATCCCGGTGGGACCAACCCACCGGGATTTTTTTGTTTGTCCGCAAAGTGACATGGAACCTGAAGAACAAATGCTCGCAGAGGATCGGCAGGCCGGCGTCTGGCTCCGTCGCGGTTTGCGGGAACCGTGTGCGATCCAACCTCGACACGGCCCGCGGCCACCAACGCGGAAACCGGGCGGATGCCGGACAGCCGGGAATCAGTGCGAAGTTTTGCATGGCCCTGCAGAGGGGCATGGGGGTTGACGATTTGGATGCCAGAGTGAAAATGATGAATGGTGAGTAAATCAGGGAGACTTGTCGTCGAGCCGGAAGTCGCGGCCGAAACGGAAGGCGGCCCTCGCCTCGGGAGGATGGGCGTCGTCACATTCATGCGGAAGTGCCTTTGCCGTTTGGTCGCGATATGGCTAAGGAAGCGATAAAAATTCTGATTGTCGACGACTCGCCGACAGATCGGAAATTGCTCCGGCGGTTTATCGAAGGCGGGCGCTGGGCGAGGAGCCAGCAGGCGGTCGTCTACGAAGCCGACACGGGCCAGTTGGGACACGAATCCCGCCTTCGCGACAATCCCCATTGCGTGCTCTTGGATTGCCTCCTGCCGGATGTGGACGGCCTGGAGATTCTCGCCAAGCTGCGTAACGGCAATTCACACAACCACGGTTTTCCTGCCGTCGTGATGGTGACCGGATTTGGAAATGAGGCCGTCGCGGCGGAGGCGATGCGCCGAGGTGCGCAGGATTTTCTGGTCAAGGACCATTTGACGGCTGACATGCTGGACGTCTGTATTCGCCGGGCCGTCGCCGTGGTCCGCCGTCGCCAGCGAGGGATCGGCAAATCCGCGAAGCTGAATCACACCAAGTCGCAGTTGCAGGCTGCGGGGGAACTGCAGAGGCGGATGTTGCCGACGGCCTCGCCGCGAGTGCCCGGCTTTGACATCGCGGGCGTCTGTTACCCGGCGGCCGAGACCGGGGGCGATTTCTTCGACTACGTCACGGTCTCGGATCATGCGGTGGGTATCGTGCTGGGCGACGTCAGCGGACATGGCTTGGGGCCGGCCATTCTGGCGGCCGATGCGCGCGCCTACTTGCGGGCGTTTTCGCGGACGGTCACCTCGCCGGGACAGATTCTTCTTCACAGCAATCAGCTGTTGTGCGACGACACGAAGGGCGAGAGCTTCGTGACTCTTGTCCTGGTGCATCTGACTCCCGGCTCGCTGGTCCTGCGTTATGCCGCTGCCGGTCACCAGGCTTTTGTCGTCCGCCACTCCGGGACGGTCTGCACGCTGGACAGCCAACAGCCGCCGCTGGGGCTGGGAGCGGACATGATCGCCGGGTGCGAGGCGGAAATCGCTTTGCAGCCCGGCGACTTGCTGCTCCTGATGACGGACGGGATCACCGAATCCACCTCGACGCACGACCTGCCGCGCAGCGGCGCCACGATGTTTGGCGTCGAGCGGGCCTTGGACGTGGTCCGCGAGAACCGGCATCGTTCTGCCTTCAACGTCATCGAACAGCTGCTGACGCAAGTCCGCCAGTTCACCGCGCATCACATCCAGGATGACGACATGACGGTGGTCGTCGTCAAGGCGGAATCCGTGTAATGGCTCAGCTTCAGAACTGCCTGAAGCGCATGCGTCTTCGCGCTGCCGGCACCTCTTGCGGTCACTGGGGCTCGATTCTAGGCTGGATGGCGTCGCGTGTCCCCCCAGCCCAGTCCACCCAGCCCCAGAGGTGACCCATGTCAGAGCATTCGGTTGACCGGCGTGATTTTCTCGGAACGATGGGCATCGGTTCGCTCGGCGCGGCCGTGACCGGACACTTGGCCGCCGCCGCAGCGGCTGCGGCGGCGGAAAAACCGGAGCCGAAGTGGCAGCCGGTGTCCGACCGCAAGATCCGCTGCGGCATCGTGGGCTACGGCGTCTGCCGGTTCGGCGCGGCGTTCAGTTTTCAGGACCATCCCAATGTCGAGATCGTGGCCGTCAGCGACTTGTTTCCCGACCGTTGCGCGGGGCTGGCCAAGGCCTGCCGTTGCGAGAAGACGTACGAATCGCTGGAAGTGCTGCTCCAGGACCCGAAGATTGAAGCCGTCTTTCTGGCCACCGACGCGGCGAGCCACGCCCGGCACAGCATCACGGCGCTCCAGCACGGAAAGCACGTGATGACCGCCGTGCCCGCGACGTTGGGATCGATCGAAGACGCCGAACAGCTCTTCGAGGCCGTGAAGCAGAGCGGCCTGAAATACATGATGGCCGAGACGAGTTCCTATAGGGCCGACTGTTACGCGATGCGGCAGGTCTATGCCGCAGGCGGCTTCGGGCGACTCGTGTACGCGGAAGGCGAGTACCATCACTACCTGGTCGGCGTGCTCGACTCGTACAAAGACTGGCGGCGGGGCATGCCGCCGGCCTGGTACCCCACCCATGCCACGGCCTACTACGTGGGTGTGACCGGCAAACGGCTGACGGCCGTTTCGTGCCAGGGCTTCCGCGGCCAGCAGGAGGCCTTCCTGCCCGGAGCCAACCGTTACAACAACCCGTTCAGCGACGAGATCGCCCTGTTTCAGACCAGCGAGGGCGGCTCGTTCCGCATGTGCCGGACCCGGTCGATCCACAGCCTGGGCGCGGAAACGGGCCGGGTGTTTGGCGAGCGAGGCTGGATGAACGGCACGACGTACCAGGGCGCGGAAAAGAACCTCCCCAACATCGACCGCCCGCCGCTCCCGCCCCGAGTGGCCGAAGGCGGACATGGCGGCTCCCACGGCCGGCTGACCCACGAATTCATCACCGCAATCCTCGAAAACCGCGAACCGCTGGTGAACATCCACGAGGCCTTGGCCATGACCGTGCCCGGAATCATCGCCCACCAGTCCGCCCTGAAAGACGGCGAAACCTTGAAGATCCCCCAATTCGACACGCAAACATGACGCAGTCATCACCAGGTCCGGTTCGCGCCCGGCCGGAAAGGGGATCGGGCGGAACGAAGCCGGCGGCAGCCAGGATCGTTTTCCAGGAGACCTCCGTCCACTTGACCAGGATCGGTCAAGAACGGTCTCCAGGGCAGTTGGTCGATGTGATGCCTTGGCACTTGGCCGGGAAGCTCCAAAGGACGCATGAATCACGTGTCAACAAGATAAGCGTTGTCCCTGGGGGCAGTGCCCGTGATGACCCGCCGGGCGTGATTGCGTGCGTGTGAGGCCGCCGAGGGCCGCACGCAACCTGCGCCGGAGCACCGTTTCCCAGTATCCTGATGCTATCCCGACGCTCGCCACGCACGCCTGTTGTCACGAAAGGCCCCGTTCAACATGCCTCGCATCGGAAGACTCGTGCGGGACGACGACGGGGTCGAGGTCCGCCGTCAGGCGGCGTTGGCTTTGGGCTGGTGTGGTTCGCGGCCTGAGGTCGCCGTACCGCTGGCGTCCGACGGGTCGTTGTATCTGCAGGTGCCGGCCGATCGCCTGCTGCACCTGCAGGTGCTTGACAGCGACCGCCGCGTGGTGGGCAATCAACTCACCCTGGATTGACCCGCGGCCGGGCGAGACCAAGTCGTGCGTCGGCTGCCACGAGCACCCCCATACCGCGGCTTCCGCCCAGGACCCGCTGGCCAGCTATTTGCGGCCTGTCGAAATGCTGCCCCGCGGCGATGATTTCCGTTATCGGGCCAAGGCCTGGATGAAGGGCTATCTGCCATCGCAAGTGGAGGAGCAGACACGCACGGTCCACGCGGTGAACCCGCTGGCCCGCTGAGCGGGCGGCCGGGTGCGGGACGCGCACGGACGGGCTTGATAAAAAGGGAGATTCCGAGGGCACAGCCTGCGGGCAGCCAAGGAACCGGTGGGCAGACGCCTGCCGTTCGCCCAAGCAAGACAGGCGAGCCTGGAAGCAAGTTGCCGACCGAAAACGACGTTACGGCCCGGGCTTTGGCCGGACCTCGTGCTGGACCGGCCAGCTGGCCCGGTCGTCGCTGGCGTACAGGCCGATCTTCTCGATCGGGATCCGCTGGAAGCCGAGTTTCCAGGCCGGCGAGTCCTCGCGCAGCTGGAAGTTCAGGTGCGCCGCGTCCACGAATTGCGGGTCCTGGCCGGTCAAGTTGTCGATGAACTTGACGCCGGGCTTGGCTTTCGCCTCGACTTCGTCCCACTTCCCACCCCAGCAGATGTTGCGGGCGACAAGGTTGTTTCGGGGTTCGGCGTAGTTGCCCTCCAAGTACGTCAGCAGTTGCGGATAGCGGCTGCGCCAGGGCTCCTCTTGGTACGGCACGGCTTCGAGCCGCTCTTTCATGATGGGCACGGACGCCGAGGCCCAGCCCATCATCCGCGCATCGATGTGCAGCGCCGGCTTGCAGTCCACGAAGATGTTGTTCTCGACCACGTTGTCGTGGCCGCCGCCGATGAACGCCGCCCGCGGCACTTGGTAGAACACATTGCCGAAGATGCTGGCCGAGCAGAACATGTCGTCCAGGTAGACGCCGTTGCAGCCCCGGCCCTCGAAGCCGTAGACGTGATGGAAGTAGTTGTAGCGGATCGTATGTCCCCGCATGGCCGGATTGTAGCCGGCGTACATGATCCCGGCGTCGTTGGAGCCTTGGACCACGCTGTGGAACTCGTTGAACTCGAACAAGTGGTCGTTGCCGCCCCACATCACGGCCATGTGCGGAGCGTCGTGGAACAGGTTGTGGGTCACGCGATTGCCCACGCCGTCCACGTTCACCCCCGGTTTGCAGATCGGATTCCAGCGGCCGAACCGGAACAGCTGGCAATTGTCCACGTACAAGCCCGCGGGAGTCAGCGTCCTCCGGTCGCCGCCGGACATCGAGACCCCGCCGTCGGCCAGGTTGTACAGATCGCAGCCCACGACGCCGCTCTCCCGTCCGCTCAGGCTCACCGCCCATCCGCCGGTGTTTCGGATCACGCAGCCGACCACGCGCGTCTGGCTGCCGCCGGCGATCGTGACGGCCGTGCCTCGGCAGGTTTCCAGCGTCATGCCGCGGAGCGTGACGTACGCAACATCCTTCATGGTCACAAGGTTGGGCAGCACCGAGATCATCGGCTTGCCGTTCTCGATCGGCGCCGGCGGCCAGAAGTACAAGATGCCCGCCTGCCGGTCCAGGTACCATTCGCCCGGCCGGTCGAGTTCGGTCAGCAGATTGTAAGCATAGTACCAATGGCCCTTGCGGAACCCGAATGCGTGCTGCGGCTGGGCCTGGAGCGTGATGACTCGCTTCTCGGTGTCGATCGACTCGACCTTTAGCCGCTGGTCGGCCCAGTCGCGGGCCCAGAAGCCGTGGAGCATGATGTCCGGTGCGCCGCTCCAGCGCTGGGGCCGGTCGCCGTCGTAGGTGAAGATGCCCTCCTGGCAACCCTTCGCGCCGCGCACGTCCGTCAGCGTCGGGCCCAGCAGCTCGACGATCTTGACAAAGCCTTCGTTTGGCCACCGCGCCAGGGTCATGGGCTGGTCCTGGAAGAAAAGTTCCAGTCCCGGCTCCGACTGGCCCCATCGCGGGCCGGGCTTCATCTCGCCCAGATCCGC
>JAAYYU010000246.1 GCA_012515235.1 Candidatus Anammoximicrobium sp. | reverse complement strand
TGGAGCACGGGGGGACTGCACGTCCTGGCTGGCACCGTGAAACTCGGAACCTCCAACGTGATTCCCAACGGTTCCGGCAAAGGCGATGTGACGGTCACTAGCCCCGGCATTCTGGACCTGAACGGCTCGAGCGAAACCATCAACGGCCTGAGCGGCACCGGGACGGTGGATACGGGCGCCGGCGGTACGCCGACGTTGACCGTCGGTGGCAACAATACGACCAGTTCCTTCAGCGGGGTGATCCAGGACACGGCCGGGACGCTGGCCCTGACCAAGATTGGCAGCGGCACGCTGACGCTGTCGGGGGCGAACACCTACTCGGGGGTCACCACAATCAGCGCCGGCACGCTGCGGTTGGGGAGTGTTTCGGCTCTGGGGGTTGCAGACGTGGTGGGGACGACGGTTGCCAGCGGCGCGGTGCTGGACCTGAACGGGAAGGCGGTCGGCTTGGAACCAATCACACTCAACGGCACGGGGATCAGTTCCGGCGGGGCCTTGATCAATAGCAGCGGCACGGCGGCCAGCTTGTTGGGGACGATCACGCTGGCCAGCGCCAGTAGCCTGGGCGGCAGCGGCCCGGCGGCCTACCGCGGCTACGTGGATGGGGGCTTCGGGCTGACGCTGGTGGGCGCCGGCACGAAGACTTTTGAGAACTTCGTGGGCAGCCAAACGCCGCTGGCCAGCCTGACGCAGACCGACGGCACGGGCGCCGTGCAGTTCAATCGGGACGTGACGGTCGGTTCGGGCGGTGCGACGTTCCAGGCCGATGTGACGCTGGATGGGATGACGTTCAGCTCGGGCGGCGGGGTCACGTTCGGCAATACGGCCGCGGACACCCTGACGATCAGCGGTGGGGCCACCACCGTCACCACCACCAGCGGCAATATCACGCTCAACGGCACGACGACGGGCAATCAGAACCTGACGCTGACGGCGGCCGCGGGCGTTACGGGTTCGTCCGCCATCAGCATCGGTTCGGCCACCGCGACGACGCTGACGATCAACCAGGCAGGGAATTCGACGTACAGCGGCGTGCTCGGCGGAGCCACGGCCGCCGACAAGAACTTCGCGCTGGTCAAGCAAGGTGCCGGCACGCTGACGCTGAGCGGCGCGAACACGTACACCGGCGGCACGACGATCACCGGCGGCACGATTCAGTTGTCGGGGGCCGACAATCGGCTGCCGACCGGCGGGGGCGTGACGATTGCCAACGCGGCCGGGGCCGTGCTGGACTTGAACGGGCGGGATCAGGAGATCCGCTGGCTGGCGGGCGGCGGGGCGACGGGCGGAGCGGTGGTCAACGCGGGGGCCGCCGCCACCTTGACGATCAACCTGGGAGCGTCCGGGGCCAGGACCTACGACGGCACGATCACCGGCAATCTGGGCCTTGTCGTGAAGAACTCGACCACCAAGAACACGGACATCCAGGTCTTGACACGCACGAACACCTACAACGGGCAGACGGTCGTCGACAACGGCCACCTGCGGATCAGCGGTGACGGCATGTTGGGGGCTGTACCCGGGTCGGTGGATCCCACCAACATCAGACTCCGGAACGGCGGCGTGCTGCAGAACAACAATTCCAGCTTCGTGGTGAACGCTAACCGAGGCGTATATCTCGGCGCGGGTGGCGGTGTGTTCTACGTGGGTTGGACCGACACGTTCCTGACGATCGCCGGGCCGGTGTCGGGCCCGGGCAGTCTGACCAAGACCGACAGTTCGACGCTGGGCCTGATGGGCGACAACTCCTACACGGGCAAGACGATCGTCAATGCGGGCATCCTGTCCATCAACAGCGACGCCGGCCTGGGCGCGGTGCCGGGCACGGCGCAGACGGACAACGTGACGCTCAGCGGCGGCACGCTGTGCAACATGACCACCACCGCGACGGGGTTCACCGGCGGCAACAACATCACGCTGAACGCCAACCGCGGGATCACGCTGGGCGCCGGCGGCGGGACGATCCGTCTGGGCTACAGCCAGCCGATGACGATTCCCGGACCGATCACGGGCGGGGCCTTGACCTTGAAAGACAGTGGCAGCTTGACCCTGACCGGCACGAACACGTATACGACGACCAATATCGACGGGGAAGCCGGCTATGGGCAACAGTTGCGGATCGGCGACGGCGGTACGAGCGGCACGCTGGGCACGGGGGCCGTGACCATCGGGGACACGCTGGCTTTGGTGTTCGATCGCTCGGACGCGTTGGCCGTCGCCAACGACATCGGCGGCGCGGGCACCGTACGGCAGGAAGGGTCGGGCACGACGAGCCTGTCCGGAAACAACACCTACACCGGCACCACGACGGTCAGCGCCGGAACGCTGGTCTTGCAGAACACCTACGCTTCGCCGGCGCATAGCATCGCCGCGGGAGCCGTGCTGGAATTGAACGTCGCCAGCGGGACGCGGGACTACGCGACAACGACATTCAGCGGCACGGGAACCCTGCGCAAGACAGGATCCGGCCAAGCCGTGTGGGCGGGGGGCGCCGCCACGTTCGGCCTGGGGGCCGGATCGCTGATCGACGTGCAAGAGGGCAGTTTCGTCGGCGGCAGCTGGGGCAACGAAGACTGGACGGGCAACCTGTCGAGCCTGAACGTGGCCACCGGAGCGACGTTTGAGGGCGTCGAGGCCAATGTCCGGGTGGACGCGCTGACCGGCGGCGGAACGGTCTCGTCGGGCTATCCGAACTCAGACTCTGTGTTTACCGTCGGCGTCAACAACGGCGGCGGGACGTTCGCCGGGGCTTTCAACGACGGCAACGCCGGCGCCAACCTGACCAAGATCGGCACGGGGACCCAAACGATCTCGGGAGCCGGTTCCACGACGAACACCGCCAGCGGCCGGTTGCAGGTCGACGGCGGGATGCTGATCATGGGCGGCGGCTTCGCCGGCGACGGGGCCTGGAAAGGAGATGTGACGATCAACACCGGCGGGACGCTGCGACTGGCGCAGGACAACATCTTTGCCAATGGTTCCGACTTCACCATCAACACCGGCGGCGTGCTGGACATGAACGGGCGGTGGGATGTGATCGGCAACCTCGCCGGGGGCGGTGATATTGAGAACCACAACGGCTGGGCACTGCTCCTCGACGATCTGGCGGCCGGTGCCGACTTCGGCGGTTCGCTTTCCGGGACCGGCGGGTTGACGTTGCGGGGCGCCGTCTCGCTAGGCACGCAGACGCTGTCCGGGGCCAACACGTACACCGGCGCGACCACGATCAACGCCGGGACGCTGACGGTCTCGGGTTCGCTATCGGATTCGTCCGATGTGACCGTCGCCAGTGCGGCGACGTACAATGTGGCGGCCGACGACACCATTGACGGCTTGAACGGCGCGGGAAGCGTGACCTTGAACGCCAACAGGCTGACGGTGGGCGGGGACAACGGGACGGCGGCTTTTAGCGGCGTCATCAGCGGCGTGGGCGGCGGATTGACGAAGATCGGCACGGGCACGCAGACGCTGTCCGGGACAAACACGTTCAGCGGCGATTTCGTGCTGGGGTACGGGACGGTCAACGATTCCAGCAACCCGCTGGCGACGACCGCCGATGGCGGCTTTGTGGTGGTCGGCAACGACCAGGGACTGGGAACGGGTGCGGTGAGGTCTCGAGGTGCACAGCTCCGGGCCGCGACACCCGGCATCGAACTGGACAACGACTTCACCGTGGAAGGGGGCGGTCTGCGGTTTGGGGGCTCCAACGGCTTGAAACTCTCCGGCACCGTCACGCTCAGCGGGGGCGCTCGCAGTGTGGGCAATTACTCCGGCGACAAGTCGTTGACCCTTGCGGGAACCGTCCAAATCGCAGGCTACAACATTTCTTTCGAGGGCGTGGACGGCGGCCCCAACGGGACGATCGCAGTGTCCGGGCAGATCGCCGGCTCGGGAAATGTGAACGTCAAGGACACGTACGACAACGGCACGGTCATCCTCAGCGGCGCGAACACGTACACCGGCGCCACGACGGTCAGTGCCGGAACGCTGCTAGTGAACGGCGATCAGTCGGCGGCGACCGGTGCGGTGACGGTGCAAAGCGGAGCTACGTTGGGCGGGACGGGCACGCTCGGCGGGCCGGTCACGGTCGAAAGCGGCGGGACGCTGGCGCCGGGCACGTCGGCGGGGATTCTGCACATCGGCAGCGTGGCCTTCGGCAGCAACTCGACGTTGGCCGTCCAGATCGGCGGCACGAACCTGACGCCCACGCCGCAATACGACCAGTTAGACGTCACGGGCATTGTCACCTTCAGTGATCCCACCACGCTCAGCCTGTCGGCGATCAACTCCCACGTGCCGGCCGCGGGCGATGCTTTCACCGTCATCGACAATGACGAAGCCGAGCCGCCCATGGGAGGGTTCGACGGGCTGCCGGAAGGAGCCCCGATCAGCAACTTCCTGGGCAGCGGATTGACGGCCTGGATTACGTACGCGGGCGGCGACGGCAATGACGTGGTGCTGTTGATCAATGACGCGCCCACGGACATCGACTTAACGCCCGGCAGCGTGGACGAGCACCAGCCGGTGGAGACGGTGGTGGGCACGTTGAGCACCATGGATCCCGACCTGCCGAGCGATACTCACGCCTACACGCTGGTGTCGGGCACCGGCGACGGCGACAACGGTTCGTTTACCATCGACGGCGACCAGTTGAAGACGGCCGCGGTGTTCGACTTCGAGACCAAGAACAGCTACTCGATCCGCGTCCGGACCACGGACCAGGGCGGGCTGTGGTACGAGGAAGCGTGTACGGTCACGGTCACGGACCAGAATCTGGCGCCGACGGACCTGATGCTGTCGTCCGCGAGCGTGGCGGAAAACCAGGCGATCGGGACCGCGGTCGGCACCTTCACGAGCACCGATGACGAAGCGCCGGCCGCCCCGTTCACCTACATGCTGGTGTCAGGCACCGGCGACGGCGACAACGGTTCGTTTACCATCGACGGCGACCAGCTGAAGACGGCGGCGGAGTTCGACTTCGAGACCAAGAACAGCTACTCGATCCGCGTCCGGACCACGGACCAGGGCGGGCTGTGGTACGAGGAAGCGT
>JAAYYU010000245.1 GCA_012515235.1 Candidatus Anammoximicrobium sp. | reverse complement strand
TTGCGACGCCCAGGAAGAACGTATTGCCAGGGTGCCGTTCCCGCCTGCGACACCGTGCGCAGCGAGCAAACCAGCGTCAGCCACAGCAATTCCGATTCCGGAGAACCATCCTGCTCTGCCTCGACGGCTTGCCGAAAGCGATCCAAATAACCGAGTGTCTCCTCGCTGAAGCACTTCTGAATTAGGGCGGGGTAGCGATCCACACAAGCGACGGCGCGGTCAGCAAACTCGAAGGCCGCTTGAGCCCGTCGAATGAACTGACCAGCGTCCGCCTTGTATGCCAGTTTGGCCCGCGCCACCCGCCGAACGAAAGGATGAGATTCAATCCCGATGGAAGGTACGCCGACGGCATCACAGGCAAGGCAAGTCGTGCCCGATCCCACAAACGGATCCAAAACCCGAGTTTGGGCCTTTCTGGAGGCGACCTCTTGCTTTACCCATTCCGCCGAAAAACCGGCGCTGTACCTGAACCACCGGTGAATGGGCAACCGCATGTTGTCGATGAAGGTGGAAGACGTACCGCGATTTGTCCCCTGTGTCGGCTTGGGAAGTGCATCATCTGGGGCGTCGATGACGTTTGGCAGCGTCAATTGGCATCGTCTGGTCATTTTATCTTGACTTCAGCTTCTGGTCGATTCACCACAACACCCTGTGTCAGCAGCCATCATAACGTACGCGGTGGCTGCCGAAACAGGGTCTTGCGAGCGAGGCGGACGAACGTCACGAACGGGACACCGATCGTTCTGCTGGAAAGGCCCGCACTTCGCTGCACTCCACCCTGCCTTCCTCGACAACTTCAAAACCTATCGGGTCGCCCCGTATCTGCGTGGGTTTCATGTCGTCGCCGTAGGACACCACGCGGCGTAGCAAGGTCATGACGCTGTTTGCGTTCTCAGATCTTCCACACGCCGGGCACGGGCAGCGGGTAGTTGCCGCTGGCGTCCGGCGTCACGGGGGGCGGCGTGTCGAAGCTGGCTTCGTCCGGCGAAGGGCCGAATTGGAAGTCGGATTTGATCACGTCGTCCCAGTTGGTCGGCTTGCCGGAGTAGCAGGCGATCTGGCCCATCACGGTCGACATCGTGCTGTTGGCCATGTGATACCCGCTGTTGATCGGTTTGCCTTCGCGAATCGAATCGATCAGCGCCTTTTGCTCGGCCGCGTAGGGGTTGTTGTGCTGTTCTCGCGGGAAGGTCCACGAGTTCTCGCCCTCGATCCTGCACGCGCCCAGATGGCACACGCCCTTGGTGCCCATGACGATGTCGGAGCTGTTGCCGTAGCAGCCGTTGCGGGTCTGGCACAGGGCGTACACCCGCGCGCCGCTGGCGTATTCGTACACCACGGTGTGGTGATCGAACATGTCCCCGTGGACTTCGCCGAACGACGTCGAGCGGCCGGCCAGGCCAAAGCACCACTTGGGCATCTCCTCCTTCATGATCCAGGCCACGCGGTCCATGTTGTGAACCAGCGATTGCGGCACGTCGTCGCCGGACAGCCAGCAGAAGTGATACCAGTTGCTGAACTGGTACTGCGTCTCCGTATAGGCCGGATTGCGGGCCACGGTCTGGTACGGACCGCGGAGGAACATGGACTGCATGGCGACGATCTCGCCGATCGCTCCGTCGTGAATGCGCTGGACGGTCTCCTGAAAGCCGGTGTGAAAGCGGCTCTGCAGGCCGGACACGATGCTCAGGCTCTTTTCCTTCGCCAGCTCGCAGACCGCTTGCATGCGGCGGCAACCCACGGGGTCGATCGCGTGCGGCTTTTCGACGAACACGTGCTTGCCCGCCTTGATGGCCGCCTCGGCGTACATCGGATGGAACTTCGAGGCGCAGGCGATCAGCACGGCGTCGGCGTTGTCAATGACCTTCTGATAGCCTTGGAAATCCGAGAAGCAATGCTCGTCGTCCACTTGGACCTGGTCCGGGAACCGGTCCTTCAGGATCTTGCGGCTGCGACGCACGCGATCGTCGAACACGTCGTACATCGCCACCAGCTTGACATACGGTCCGGCGCTCAAGCTTTCGCGCGCTGCCCCGGAACAACGGCCGCCGCAGCCGATCATGCCGATTTTGACCGTCCCGTCGCCCGCTGCATGGGCGCTGCGGGCGATCGACAGCCCGGCGACGGTCGCCGCGCCGGCCGCCGACGCTTTCAGGAATTCCCGGCGGGTCTTGCCGTGGTCGGCCAGAGCAGTGGGGGGGATCAGCTTCACGGGACTCTCCTTTGCTTGGGGGGATTTCCAGGGGCACTCGCCAAATCGGCGCGAATCGTCCAGCGAAAACACCCGTAGCTTCTAAGTCCTTACTGCTTCGCTGTCAATCGGCCGAAGGCGTGTTTCGCCAGGTTGGCAGGGAAGGGACGCGGACCGGGACTGGACGCAGACCAGGGCTGGCCCCGGAATCCGACCGACTCATCTTGTGCATCTTGGCCGAGGCGGTAGGATCAACAGTTCGAGGAATCACCGATCCCAGTGCCCGTACGGGGCGCGTTACCTTGGCTGCACGGAACCGGAATCATGACGCTCTACCTGGCCGAAGGCTCGCCGACCACCGAATTGAGTGACGGACAATTGCGGGAGGGACTCCGGTCTTGTTTTCGCCAGTTGGGTGCGCGGCGGCGCGTCCTGGCGTTGCCGCCGGATTTCACGCGGTACAACAGCCGCGGCGGGCAACTGACCTGTCTGGTTCACGAGTATTTCGGCGACGCCCTGACCGACGTCATGCCGGCTTTGGGGACCCATGTGCCGATGGCGGACTGGCAGTTGGAAAAGATGTTTCCGGGCCTGCCCAAGTCGCTGATTCGGGTGCACCGCTGGCGCGAGGACGTGATCACGGTGGGCGAAGTGCCGGCCGACTTCGTGTACGAGGTGACGGAAGGCATCTGGCAGCGACCGTGGCCGGCGCAAGTGAACAAGCTGGTCTGGGAGGGCGGACACGACTTGATCCTGTCCATCGGCCAGGTGGTGCCTCACGAAGTCATCGGCATGGCCAACTACAACAAGAACATCTTCGTGGGCACCGGCGGCTCGCGAGGGATCAACGAAAGCCATTTTATCGGCGCGTCGTACGGGATGGAGCGAATGATGGGCCGGGCCGACACGCCGCTGCGGCGAATCCTGAACTATGCCCAGGAGCAGTTTTGCCGCCACCTGCCGCTGGTGTTCGTGCAGACCGTCGTGGGCGCCAACGAGCGGGGCGAGCTGGTCACGCGGGGCCTGTTCATCGGGGACGACCACGAATGCTTCGAGCGCGCCGCGGAATTGTCGGTCCAGGTCAATTTCACCGTCCTCCGCGAGCAACTGCACAAGGTCGTGGTCTACTTGGATCCGGAGGAGTTCCACAGCACGTGGCTGGGAAACAAGGCGATTTACCGCACGCGGATGGCGATCGCCGACGAAGGCGAACTGATCGTCTTGGCGCCGGAGGTCAAGACGTTTGGCGAGGACGGCGAAATCGACCGGCTGATCCGCAAGTACGGCTATCGGACGACGCCTGAAATCATGCGTTTCATGCGCGAGAACGAAGATTTGCGGAACAATCTGTCCGCAGCGGCGCACCTGATCCACGGTTCGTCCGAGAATCGCTTCCGCATTACGTACTGTCCCGGACACCTGTCCCGTGCCGAAATCGAGGGCGTCGGCTACCGCTATGAACGGCTGGACGAGGTCCGGCAGCGTTACGATCCCCGTCAACTGCACGACGGGTGGAACACGCTGCCGGACGGCGAACGCGTGTTCTTCATCCGCAATCCGGCGTTGGGGTTGTGGGCGTACGAAGGCCGGCTCCGGTGAGCGCCTCGCGCGGCGCTCTTGCACGCTTGTCGCCACGGGTTAAAATATGGGTCCTTCGCCTGCCGCAGCGACACGGGCGCGCGGCAGCAGCTCGCGTTCTGGAGAGCATCCCGGTTACCCGTGCACCTTGAGCGAGGACAGGCCGTTGCTAACGGAAGCTGAAGTCCAACGTAGTTTCCGCAGACTGTTCAAAAAGGATCGCGCCGCCAATTCGGACGCATTTGAGAAGGCGGAGGCCCTGCTCGACGAGCTTCGGCCGGAAAGCCCGCTGCGTCATCGCCTGGAGCAGGAACTGGAAGAACTGCGTACGTTCCACGCAGCCGACGATACCTGACGCGGGTGCGGTCAACGAAACAGCCCGGCTGTCTGGGACAAGCCGGGCTTCTGGAGTCTGCACTGGCCGCTGGATCTCAAGTCTAGCGATTCACCGTAAATCCGAAGGTCGTGCCGACCGCGGTCACGGCTTCGGAGTTCGCGTCGATGTACGGTCCCCGTCCGATCCCGGTGAAGAGCCCCAGGAACTGGACGCCGCATTCCAACTTGATGTCCCGCGTGATCTCGTACGCGGCCACGGCGCGGATGTCCGTCCCGACGACGGTCTCGTTCGTGTTCCAGCCTTGCGTTTGCTTGTACTTGACGTGCGCATCCACTTCCGACCCGGTCCCCTGGCCGTCGTAGTACGTGCGATCAACCTGATAGGTTCTGGACAGATGCTGGTAGTTCTGGCCGCCGAAGGCCCGGAACTCGGCGGTCAGGTTCCAACGGCTGACGCGGCGCAGCCACCGCATCCCCAGCTGGCCCGTGATCATCTGGTTGGTGAAGCGGAACTGATCGCTGATGAAATCCTCGGTGGTCACGTCCAGGAACTCCATCGGAACCGAGCTGGGCGGGAACGGCGGCATCAGCGGGCTGAACCCGTCCTCGTCGTAGACCTGGATGCCCTGCCGCTGGAACCGGTCCTCGAACTTCATGTATCGCACCCCGAGGAATGGCTCCAGGATACCGCCGTCGTGCAGCGGGTCCAGGCGAAACAGCTTGTTCAATTCCACCGAGTTCAGCGAGGCGAAATTCAGGCTGTTGGTCACATCGTAAAACCGCCAGCGGTTGGGCGGGCCTTCGTCGTTGCGGTCCGAGGGAGGATTGATGGTGTCTTCCAGGTTCTCGTCACCACCACCCCCACCCTCGTCGTCGGTTTCCTGGACCACGAAGCCTTCGTCGTCTTCATTGACCCGGTTCAGCTTCTCCTGGATCAAATGCTGTCCGACGTTCGGACCGCCGATGTTCATGTACGACACCAGCCAGCCGTGGTCGTGGTCGACGTCATCGACAATATACCCCAGGTCCCAGCGGTTGCCCCAGGTCATGTCCAGCAGATCCGAGCCCTGAGGATTGGTCACCAGCACGTCATAACGCGGCGCATCCACGACGCTGGGATAGTTCGCGTCTTCGGGCCGGGACAGGCCGATGTACATGCGGTTGTAGGACCCGAACCAGCCCGTCCGCAGCACCACGTCGCCGTCGTAGGTGTCGATGTCCGAGGCCGGCGCGAAGAACTGCAGATCGTGGTTGAAGTAGCCCGGTTCGATGAATGGCTGATAGTGCTGAGCCGCGGCTACGGATGCCAACGTCACCACAATGCCAAGGGCCCCGACTACGGACAGGATGCTTCTGGACGACATGGTCGTTTCCACCTCTTGGTTCTCGAACTGCTCGATCCGGCCTCAATTCGCAAGGTCCGGTCATCCGAGTTTTTCCGTATGTGACGGTAGTATCGGAACAGACCGTTACAAAAGTTGAATAAGAAAGGTAAGCCTTAGCGAAAATCACGGTTGAACGGCCGGTTGAGAAAGGGACGAGCGGACGAGGGACGCGGCGCCGGCCGCGCAAAAAGAAAGCCTCCGCAGGCGGGGCAGGGACCTGGGAGGCTGAAGATTGATCAGGCTGCGCCCGATCAACAGTTCCCAGTATGCTTCGCCCGGACCCGTGTTCAAGTTCTCCAATTCGTTTTTTTTGCTTTCTTTCCCAACTCGACGCAGCCGGCTATAATCCACCGCGAAGAAGCCCGCTTTCCTGGGAGAAAAACATGGCTGCCCCGATGCGCTTCCTTTGGTTTACAGCCCTGCTGTGTCTGAGTGCTAGCGGTCTTTCGGCGGATCCGTCTGCGGACGCGGACGGCAAGGGCAAGGGCTTCGTCCGGCTCCGGACCGGGGAAGACCAGGTTCCGCTAGCTCTCGAAACGGCGATCGTCCGCTTTGCGGCAACCACGGACCGCGGTCGGGGCGTCCAGGTCGATCTGGTCGGAGCGATTCACATCGGCGACAAAGCCTACTACGAGGAGCTGAACCGGCGATTTCTCGGCTACGATGCGGTGCTGTACGAGTTGGTGGCCCGCGAAGACGCCAACGTTCCACGGGCCGGACAGAGCCCCGGTTCGGTCGTGGGCGGAATGCAGGTCGGCATGAAGTCGCTGCTGCACCTGGAGTATCAGCTGGACTGCATCGATTACGGCCGCCAGAACATGGTGCATGCGGACATGAGCCCCGAAGAGTTCGCGGCCACCATGAAACGCCGCAACGAAAGCTTTGCCGCCATGTTCTTCCGCCTGCTGGGAAGGTCGATGGCGGAACAGGCGGAGGATCGCCTGGGGACCAACGACGTGCAGATGCTGGCCGCCCTGTTCGCACCGGATCGCGCCCCGCGCCTGAAACGGCTAATGGCCAAGGAGTTTGCTGATTTGGAGGGCGAGATCAGTATCTTCGACGGGCCGGAAGGATCGACGATCATCACCGAACGCAACAAGAAGGCGCTGGAAGTCTTGCGCCGCGAAATCGCCCGCGGACACAAGAAGCTGGCGGTCTTCTACGGGGCGGGCCATTTGCCGGACATGCAACGCCGCTTGCAAGAGGAATTCGCCATGCAACGCACCGGGACGGAGTGGCTGGCCGCCTGGTCGCTGACCGATGGTCGCTGATCAGTCACCAGTCAGCACTGATCAGTCGTCGTCGATCGGTGACCCGTGACCCGTGACCCGTGACCTGGAACCCGCAACTTGCAACCCGCAGACCCTACCCATGATCGCCATCAACGATAGCATTCAAGCGGCGGATTTGCTCCCGTTCCTGCAACGCCTGTGGCAGCTGTCGGCTGCCAAGCTGCTGTCCCTGCAAGCGAGCTGGCAGCCGGAGCGTGGCACGCCGGTGTTCACGATCGGCGGCAAGTACACGTCGCAGGGCTGGACCGAGTGGACTCAGGGCTTTCAATTCGGTTCGTCCATCCTGCAATTCGACGCCACGGATGACGGTTCCTTCCTGGACGCGGGACGCTCCGGCACGATTGCTCGCATGGCTTCGCACGTGACCCATTTTGGAGTCCACGACCACGGCTTCAACAACGTCAGCACGTACGGGAACCTGCGGCGGTTGATGCTGGAAGGCCGCATCCCGCACGACGCGCGCGAGCTGGATTTCTATGAACTGGCCCTCAAAGCCAGCGGGGCCGTCCAAGCCGCTCGCTGGAGTCGCACCAGCGACGGCCAGGGTTACATCTATTCCTTCAACGGTCCGCACTCGCTGTTCTCCGACACGATCCGTTCGCTGCGGGCCTTGGCCCTGGCGCATCGCCTCGGTCACACGCTGATGGCGGAAAACGACGAGCCGGTTTCGCTCCTGGAGCGGCTGGTGCAGCATGCCCGGACGACCGCCAGGTACAACGTCTACTACGGTGAAGGCCGCGACGCGTACGATGTCCGCGGGCGAGTCGCCCACGAAAGCATCTTCAACACGAACGACGGCCGGTACCGCTGTCCGAGCACGCAGCAGGGGTTCAGCCCCTTCAGCACCTGGACGCGCGGCCTGGCTTGGATCATGTGCGGATATGCCGAGCAGTTGGAGTTCCTGACCACCGTGCCGGACGACGCGTTGGAACCGCTGGGAGGGCGCCGGGAGTTGGAATCCCTGATGCGGAAGGCGGCCCTGGCGGGGAGCGACTTTTATCTGCAGAGCACGCCTGTGGACGGAGTTCCGTACTGGGACACGGGAGCGCCGGGACTGGCCCGGCTGGGCGATTACCAAGACCGGCCGGCAGACCCCTTCAACGGCGAGGAGCCGGTCGACAGTTCAGCCGCGGCGATTGCAGCCCAAGGACTGCTGCGGTTGGGCCGGTATCTGAAGACCGCCGGCGAACCCGACGCAGGCCGTCGGTATTGGCAGGCGGGACTGACTGTGCTCAAGACGCTGTTGGCAGAACCCTACTTGTCGGTTGGCGAAGAGCATCAGGGGTTGCTGTTGCACGCGATCTACCATCGGCCGCGCGGCTGGGATTACGTGCCGCCCGGCCGCCGCATCCCCTGCGGCGAGTCGTGCCTGTGGGGCGACTATCATTTGCGGGAAGTCGGCCTGTACGTCCAGCGGCTCGCGCGCGGCGAGCCGGACTACACGTTCTTTGCGCCGTAGGCTTCGATGCGCCGATGGCTGCGCCGCTGGTCCATGACGATCTGGCCGATCAGGCACCACACGGCAAGAAACAGGAAGCCCAACGCGAATTGCATCCAGAGCAGGGACATAGTCTTGGAGTCCGACAAAGGTCTGCGGTTTCCGGTCCACGCGCACGGCGACCGCCTTTCGGCCGTGCCGCGTGTCTGAGCATCGGCGGAATGCGGCCGGCCGGCGAGTTTTTTTCCGGACTCCGGCTCGACACGTGCAATCGTTCCACCTGGTGCAAGCGTCACGATTCCTGCCTGGTTGGGCGGGGCTTGGGGTGGGACCCGTCCGGCGGCGCGGGTAGAATTAGGAACCCGGACTGTTTCCCTACCCCAGGATTCCTCCGTCATGCCCACGTCGTTCCGTGATCGCGTCGCCCGGTGGTTGCTGGCAGGCCGTTGGCCGCTCCTGCTGCTGGCCGTGTTGGGCGCCGCACTGTGCGTCTTGCCCGCACGAAACGTGCAATTCGATCGTTCGATCGAGAACATGTTTTCGCCGGAAGACCCCTTGCTGCCTCCGTACCAGCGGCTGAAGAGCGTCTTTGGCGGGAACGAAGTCGTGCTGGCGGTCTACTCGGATCCACACCTGCTGGACGAAAGCCGCCGCGGCATCGAACGGCTGACCGAAATCAGCCGCGAACTGAAGGACACGCCGGGTGTCCGCGACGTGCTCAGTCTGGCGGAAGTCGATGTGGTGCTGGACAAGGTGGCTCTGGCCATCGGTCTGGTGCAATCCGCAGAGACGCCCGAGCACGGGATCGTCGACTCGAAGAATCCGCTGGCCCGGCGGTTCTTGCGGTTGTTCGAGGGCTATACGCACGGCAGCGACGGCCGCACGGCGGCGGTGATCTGCATGTTGGAGCCGCAAGAGACTCCCGGCGCGACCCGCGAACAGACCGTCAACGCCTTGCGGGACAAAATCCAGCGGCTGGCCGACGGCACGGTGGCCGGCGAGCCGGTGATGGTCGTGGACGGGTTCCGCTATGTCGAGGAAGACGGTCGGCGTCTGGGTTGGGCGTCGACGATCCTGCTGTCGCTGGTCCTCCTGGTCTGTTTTCGCAGCCTGCGCTGGATGGTGGTGTGCATTGCCGTGGTGCAACTGGCTCTGGGGGCCACGCGGGCCCTGCTGGTCCTGGCCGGCTTGCGGTTGAGCATGGTTAGTTCAATGTTGACGGCGATCGTGACCGTGGTGGGCGTCGCGACGGTCATGCACTTGATCGTCCGCTTTCGCGAAGCGCGGCGACTGGGCCACACGTCCCACGAATCATTCGTGCTGACCGCGGCCCTGCTGACGGCGCCCGTGTTCTGGGCGATCATGACCGATGCGGTCGGCTTTTCCTCCTTGCTGGTCGCCAGCGTGGGCCCGGTGCGCGACTTTGGCCTGATGATGGCGGTCGGTTCGGTGTTGGTGCTGGTCGCCGTAGTCCTGCTCGCTCCCGGCCTGACGCTGATCGGTCCCCCGGTGCACGTCAGGGGCCGAACCCGCATCGACCAAGTCCTGGGCCAGCAACTGATGCGCTCGGCCTTCTGGCTGGAGCGGCGTCCGAAGACGCTTCTGTTCGCCGTGCTGGCCGTCTGCGCGGCCGGTTCGGCTGGAGCCTATCGCCTGGAGTTGGAGACGGACTTCACCAAGAACTTCCGCGAGGGCAGCCACATCGTCCGCGCGTACGACATCATCGAGACCGACCTGGGCGGGGCCGGGATTTGGGACGTCGTCCTGCCTGCTCCGGCCACGTTGGACTTCGGCTACCTGCGGCGCGTCCGCCAGTTGGAGCAACGGATCGCCCAGGAGCTTACCGGCGCCGCCGACCGGCCGCAACCGGCCGTGCGGACGGTGAGCATCGCCGACGCCGTCTGGGCAGCCGTGCCCAAGCTGGAACGGAAACGCATCTTGGCGCGGACCGCCACCGTCAGCGCGTCGGTGGCCGCGATGCGGGCCCACATGCCGACCTTTACCGCGGCCTTGCACGCCGAGGACCCGCAGTCGCCGGGCAGGCACTACTACCGCCTCATGCTGCGTTCGGCCGAACGCCAGTCGGCGGCCCAGAAAAAGCACTTGATCGAGACCGTCCAGCGACTAGCCCGCGAGGAATTCCCCGAAGCCGAAGTGACCGGCTTCTTCGTGCTGCTCACGAATCTGATCCAAAGCATCCTCCGCGACCAGTGGCTGGCTTTCCTGGTCTCCATCGGCGGGATTGCCTTGTGCGTGCTGCTCGCCTTTCGGCGGCCGCTTTACGCGGCGGTCGCCATGCTGCCGAACGTGCTGCCGATTATGACCGTGACCGGCGCGATGGGCTGGCTGGGCATCAAAATCAATATGGGCGCGGCCATGATCGCCGCGGTGTCGATGGGACTGGCCGTGGACAGCTCGATTCACTACCTCCAGGCCTTTCTCCGCGCCCGCCAAGCGGGAAAGTCCGTGGTCGAGGCGATCGCCGAGGTGCAGCAAACGGTGGGCTTTGCGATGCTCCTGTCGACGCTGGCTCTGGTCGCCGGTTTTGCTGTCCTGGCGACCAGCCAGTTTGTGCCCACGATCTACTTTGGCGTGCTGGTCAGTCTGGCCATGCTGGGCGGCTTGGCGGGCAACCTGGTGCTGCTGCCGCTGCTGCTGTGGCTGGTCAACTGGCGGGAGCGCAAGAATCCTTCCGCTTGATAGGAGATGACGACTATGTTTCCGAGCATCTTTCAAACTGGCATCAACCGGCGCCGTTGGCTGGCCGTCGTCGTGGCCCTGGGTGTTGGGCTGCCAACACTCGCGTTCGCACAAGACCGCGGCCGCACGCTCCGGGTGCTCTGCTACAATATCCACTACGGGCAGGGCATGGACGGAGTCTACGACATTCCGCGGCTGGCGGCGGTCATCAACCAGGCCAAACCCGACCTGGTCGCCCTTCAGGAAGTCGATGTGGGCGTCAAGCGGTCGGGCCGCGTTCACCAGGCGCAGGAATTGGGCCGGCTGACGGGCATGGCGGTGCGCTTCGGCCCCGCCCAGCACTATGAGGGCGGGCTGTTTGGCAACGCCGTCCTGACGCGACTGCCGATCCTCGACGTGGCCATTCATCCGCTGCCCTATACCGAGAGCACGCCGGAACGGATCACGTATCCCCGCGCGGCAATTGCGGTGGTGGTGCGGGGACCCGGCGACCAGCCCATCCGGTTCGTCAGCACCCACTTCCAACACAACGTGCCCGAGGACCGTGCGGCGGAGGCCGAGACCGTCAACGGCCTGTTGGCCGACCCGGGCGATCCGCTGCCGACGATCCTGGCCGGCGACATCAACGCGGTGCCCGCCGACGAGCCCGTGCAGATTCTGCAGCAGCGGTGGACCTGCGCCCTGGACGACCCGCCCGCCCCCACCGTGCCGTCGGTCAAGCCGACTTCGCGGATCGATTACATCTTCTACCGGCCGGAGACGCGATTCCGCCTGATCCAAGCCGAGGTGATCGCCGAGTCCATGGCCTCCGACCATCGCCCCGTGTTGGCCGTGCTGGAACTTCTCGAACAGTGAACTTTCAGCAAAGCAGAAGACGGGACGACGTGCGTTTCCGGCCCGGCCGGTGAAGTTCACTTCAACGCCTGCTCGATCGCCGCCGCCACCGTCTGGCCGAGGAACTCGTAGCCCTTGGCGTTGAAGTGCACGTCGCCCGGATTCTGCATCTCGGCCAGGTGCGGCGTGACGGCGGTGAACAGATCATCGATGGCGATGCCGTGCCGCGCCATGAGTTCGTCGGCGGCTTGGTTGCGCTGGACGATCGAGGCGGCGGTCTGCTTCCGCGCGGGATCATCCGGAATCGGCGTTGTGCTGGCCCAGATCAACTTAACGCCCGTCTTCTGCATGCGCTGGATGAGCTGCTCCAGACGCTGTGTGTAGTCCGCCAGCGGCGTGCCGCGGTCGTGGATGCCGAAGTTGAAATGAATCACGTCCCACTTGCCCTCGCCGAGCCAGACGTCGAGGTTCTTCAGGCCGCTGGCCGTCGGCCCGCAATTGGCCGGGGCCCGATGCACGTTGGCTTTGCCCGCCAGGGCCTTGCGCGCGGCCTGGGTGTAACCGCGCGAGACCGAATCGCCGATCAGCAGCACGCGGGGCAGTTGCGGATCATTCTGGACAAAGTCCCAGGCGTTTGAGCGGCCCGCCACCTTGTCGCGTTTGTGCAGCGGCAAGTAGAAGCCGCCCAGCTGATCCTGCAACACGCGTTCCCAGGCCTGCTGCTCCGGCGGCAGCTTGGCAACCAGCGCCTGGTACTTCGCCTCGACCTCCGCCTCGGCCTGCGCCTTGCGGGCAGCCTCGGCGGCGTCGGTCGGTTCACCTTTTGGCGATTGGGCGGGCCCTTGAGCGACGGCAGCCAAGGTGGTCAACAGCACGCAGGCCAAACTGAACATGGAATAGTGGACGACGCGAGTCAAGTTGCTGTTCATAGTCTCCCCTTCTGATCGACGTTGTCTTTCGCGCAAAACGGCAAGTCATGGTCCAACCATAGCAGACGCCGCGGCCCCAGGAAACGGCCGACTCGCCCGGCGTCCGCGCAGCCGCTTCGAGATCTGGACCCGACGTTGCCCTGGCGTTAGCTTCCAGCTTGCGGCCGACTAAGACATCGCTAGCTGGAAGCTTAGCATCGCTCGAGAAATAACTGTCGCCTCGTCAGCGTAGCCATCACACCCCGTGGCAACCGTCGCCGAAACAACTTCTCCCTGCTATCTGCACGAAATCGGCTGCTTCGCCACCACGCTGCTTGCCAGCGTGGTGGCGCAAAGGAG
>JAAYYU010000244.1 GCA_012515235.1 Candidatus Anammoximicrobium sp. | reverse complement strand
CGGCGTTACATCACCCGCGAACTGCCCGTCCTGCGCATGCACTGCGACCAAATCCGCTCCGGCGACACCTCCCCCCTCACCGACTACCACCACCTCGCCGGCCCCGTCCCCGCCGTGCGCTAGACGCCAGTCCAGCAACGATTTCGCGGGGCGGAATTCACTCCGCCCAAGCGGACGGAAGTGCGCTCTACGACACGGTGTCCGGCAACCGATAGCCCTCGCGCTGGGGACGGGACAAGAGGGCGTTCGCCTGGTCGTCGTCGGGGAAGCGTTCTTGCTCCGGGTCCCACTTCAGCTTGCGTCCGACCCAGCGGGCGATGTTGGCCAAGTGGCAGATCGTACAGGCGCGGTGGCCGAACTCGATATCGGCGACCGGCGGTTGCCTGGATTGGATGCAGTCGATCCAGTTCTGGAAATGGTGGTCGCTCTTGACCAAACGGGTGTCGTTCTCGCCCAGCGGCTCTTGCGAGATCGCGATCGGGTTCGTGTTGAAACGGCCGCGGTGCATCACCAACCGGCCTCGCTCGCCCACAAAGATCGCTCCAAACGCGGAGACGTCCTTTTCGGTAATCTGGTTGGTGAGCTTCAGCAGCACTCCACTGGCATAGCGGAACGTGACCTCGCTGTTGTACTCCTTGCCGTGCGGTTCCACTTCCACCGGACCCGTTGTTTCCGTTCCCAAAGCCCACTGGACGACGTCCAGAGAATGGGAGCCGGCGTTGGTGGTCCCGCCTCCGGAGTAGCGGCGGATGTTGTGCCAGCCGGGATTGTTGTAGGTCAGGTAGACATGCGTGCTGAACGGCACCGGTTCCGTCTGTCCACACCAGTGGTTCCAATCGAGGTCGTCGGGGACCGGCTCCGTGGGCAAGGTGAAATCGCGGTACGGCCGGGAGCCCGCCCAGTTCTGGCAGAGTACGCTTTCGAGCTTGCCCAGACGGCCGTTGCGGATCAGTTCGCTGGCCTCGCGGTTGCGGAGCATGGACCGCTGCTGAGTGCCCACCTGACAGACGCGGTTGTGCTTGCGGACCGCTTGGACCATCGCCCGGCCTTCGCGAACGGTCAGACTGAGCGGCTTTTCCGCATACACGTCCTTGCCTGCCTGACAAGCCAGAATGCAAGGCAGCGCTCGGGAGTGTTCCGGCGTGGTCAGCACCACCGCGTCGATGTCTGGCGATTCGAGCATTTCGCGGTAGTCCCGGTAGATGCCGTATTTCGCCCCGGTCTTGCCGCCTTTGGGTCCCAGGACTTGCTCTTCATACACCTTGAGATACTCGTGGCATTTCTTTGGCCAGACGTCACTGACGGCCACGACGCGGCATTCGGCGGGCAGGCTGTGCGTGCCTTTCAAATCGCCGATCATCTGGTGTGCGCGGCGGCCCGTGCCGATCCAGCCGATCCCGATCCGCTCGTTGGCTCCGGGGCCATCCGGCCCGGCCAAGACACCGGATGGGATGACGTACGGAGTGGCGATGCCGCCGACAGCGACAACGGCTGACTTCTTCAAAAACTGTCGTCTGGAGGAATGTTCGCGACGGGGCATCGGGAGTCTCCTTGTCCTGGTTTCTGCCGTCTTGGTTCCCTTCGTGCTGCCGCTGAGCAAGCGGGCGATTATTTCAGCGGCGGCTGGAAGACGTCGAATGCGTCGACGGTCAGCGGTCCGTCGTCGCGGGCGACGAGTTTGACCACGTGCGGGCCGTTGGGCAGGTAATCCGCCAGTCGCAGCCGGAATTTCTGCCGCGTGGCGCTCTTGAAATCGACGGTGGCGGCCGTGGCCCGTCGCACCTCGAACGTGAAGCGGTCACCGCTGCGGTTGTTCTTGGCGTCGCGCCAGAAGGCCGGATCGACGACGATCTGGCCCGATTTGCTGGTGAACGGTTTCAGGCCGTTGCCGCTGCCGTCGGGTCCCGTCACGCTGCCGACCAGTTCGTAATCGCCGATGTCGCTGGTCATCGTCATCGTCCACGTTTGGGGCACGAGGTTCGCCCCCAGCGACACGGCATGGGGGCAGCGGTCGCGCGGCGGATTGGGCGGCAAGGGAGCGTTTTGTTTGTCCGGCTGGATGTAGCCGACGCAGAAGGCCTCGATCTCCGCCGCCGGCTTGCCGTCGATCCATACGTCGGCCGCGCCGCCGCGAGGATCGCTCCAGCCGATCAATTCGATCCGATTGCCGGTGAACTGGACGCTCAGCTCGCTGCCCTGCCCCGTCGCGGTGCGGGCTGCTCCGCCTTCCGCCGCGGTCCATTGGCCAGCGTCCATTTCGACGCCCGCCGGCGATTCCACCTCGACCCGCCGTTCGCGCGACTGCGGATCGTAGGCGAACTTCTCGGCCCGGTGGAAGTGCCTGGCGATGTTCATGACAGTCATCTTCGAGGCGTACCGGTTCTCGTGGACCGAATCGGCCAACAGGTCCTCGGGCACCAGGCCGTTGTCGACCATGTACTGCGTCATCTCGCGGCGGTTTTCGACAAACTCGACGCCGTATTTTTCGCACATCGCCCGCAGGGCCGCGGGCTCCTGATGGCCGTTGCGGGCCTCCGGGTCCGGCCACACCGGCTTGTGGGGCAGGCACCAGTGCAGGCTGCCGACCAGGATGTCCGCCGTGGTGTGGCGGCGCAGTTCCGCGATCATCGCGTCCACGTCTTCCGTCTTGCCAAAGTTGTAGATCAGCACCACGTCGGGCTGATCGGGAATCACCAGGTGCCGCGCCCAGCCGTGGGAAAAGTGGTAGGAGGTCGAGTTGCCTGCCATGCGTTTGTAGACCATCGGCGGCGCGTGGGGAAACCGCTGGCGGATCAACTCGATCAGCAAATCGCCGTTGCCCAGCCCGTTGGTAAAGCTGGAGCCGATGGCCCAAATCAACAGCGGCCGGTCCGGGTCGAAACCCCGCTCCAACTTCTGCACGGTGAGGGCCATGTTCGCGCCGTCGGTGGGCCGCGGCGGCGCTGGATAATCCAGAGCGTCCTTGGGCGGCTGCACAGCGGGATTGGGGGCCGCGGCGGAGCAGAACGCAGTCAGCCCGAAAAAGAACCACGCGACGGCAGGTAAACATCGGGAACGCATCGGTTTCCTCCTTCTCAAAAGAATCGTATTCAGCGCTTTCCGTAACCAGACAATTCGCCGCTCTCCGCGGCCAGGAACAATCGCCCGCGGGCGGCGGCAGCGCCGTTGAAGACAGGCGGCGAAGGCAGAGTCTGCTCGGCCAGCCGCTGGCCGCTGGCCGCATCGATGGCGTATAACAGGCCGCCCTGTCGGCCCTCGAATGCGCCCAACGGATCCCCAGGATCAACGACATCCGGCGGTCCGGCGACGATCAGCCGGTCGCCGGCCAGCAGCATGGCGCGAATCCGCACGGGAACACGGTACGACCAGTCGCTGACCCGGCTGTCCAAGGGGCTGGCAAACAGCAGATAGCCCTTGTCGCCCGGCGTGAAAAACACGGTGGGGTCCAGGCCGCGGAGGCTGTCGAACATGCGGACTACGTAGAAACGTTGGTCGTCATGCACGATCAGGCGGCCGTAGTTCTGCGCCGCGCCGAACGTCCACGGCGTGCGTTTGAAGTAGCTGTCGTCCAGGAAGCCGCCTTTGACCTGCAGTTGCGGCTTGCCACTGGCCGGTTTCAATTCGTTGTCCAGCGTGGTCCCGCGCAGGTAGATCCGTTCGCCGTCGCCCATCAGGATGTCGGGCAGGATGCCCGTCGGCGGCAGGAAGTTCTCCTGTAAATTCTCCACCGTGTAATGCGGACCTGAAAACAGCGTGTGGCAGCGAAGTTGGCCCGTATCGGCTGCGACGCCGTACACGCTCAGCCCGCCGTCCAAGTGGGAACTGCGCCCGGCGGTGAAGTACGCCGCGCCGTTTTGCACCAGCACGCTGCCGTGGACGGGCCACGCCGATTCGAGTTGGCCGTCGGCGCCGATCAGTCGCTCGCCCGCTGCGGCGCGGAACCGCCAGGCCAGTCTGCCGTCGCCGGCGTTCAGGCAGTACATCCAGCCGTCGACGCAGCCGAACAACAGCCTGCCTTCGTGATACGTCGGAGGCGAATCCACGCGGCCGCCTGCGGTGAATTCCCACCGCTTCGCGCCGTTGCGGGCGTCGAAACTCAGCACCCGATGGTCTTCCGGCGAGGCGACGAACACGCTGTCGCCGACCGCGATCGGCGGCGTCAGACGCGTGCCGATCCGGACTCGCCACAATTCGGCGAGTTCCTTCGGCAAGGGAGACTTGCTCGCCCCGGTCCGCATCCCGTCGTGGCGATACGCGGGCCAGTCGTCGGAAGGAGGAAGGGTGAAGGCTGAAGGATGAAGCGTCGCTTCGTAGGCCGGACCTTTTTCCCGACGCGGCGAGGCGGACCAGTCGAACGTCTCGGCCTCGCGGCGGGCCGCCAACGCCAGAAAGCCGTTCAGCTTCTCTTCGATGTAGCACTGACAGGGATGCGGCGGCACGTACTGCAGCCCGTTAGCCGGCATCATGCCCACGTGGCACGTGCTGCGGACCCAGTTGTCCACGGTGTGCCGGCCATGCTCCAGATCGACGAACTCGGTGCCGCGCCGACTGGCCAGGATGAACTGCGTCGTGGCCTTGTTCCGATAGCAGCGGTGATGGTGGTTGGCTTTGAAGATTGCCCCCAGCGGCATCTGCTTCTTCAACTCGCCGGTGTGCAGGTCGTAGCCGTTGGCACTCGTGGGGTAGATCGCCCGGTCCTTGGTCCTGCCCGCCGTACTGGTCCCGATTTCCAATTCGGCGCTCCACGTCCAGACCAGCTCGCCGATCGCGAACACGTCTTTCCATTCGTACCACAAGTGGCCGATGTACTTCTTCGGCTGGCTCCACAGCAGCCGGCCGGTGTCCGCAGCGAATCCGGCCAGCTTGTTCGGGCTGGCATGGACGACGACTCCGTCCCTCACGATCATCGTTCCGATCCAGAGGTTGCCCGCCGAACGGATGCCGCCGGCGGTCTGGTCGGCCTCGTCTTGCGGGAACGAGGTCCGCCATCGCTCGGTACCCGAACCGGCGTCCAAACCCACAATCTCCGATCCGTCGATCAGGGCGATCGTCCGGCCGTCGGTGGCCGTGTTCAGCGACGGGTCCAACTCGACCGGCTCGCTGCCGCCGTGCATCTCTTTCCACTTGATGTAGTCCACCGTGCTGCCGCGGTAGGTTTTCGGCGAGGTCCACAGCCGCTTGCCGGTGGCGGCTTCGACGGCTGCGACGCGGACCTGCGAGCCGTCTCGCACCGACAGGAACAGCGTCCCGTCGCGATGAAGGATTTCGCCCGTCCGTTCAGTGCCTTCGTACGTCTGCACGATCTCGCCGCTGCGGGCGTCCAACTGCACGACCGGAGCCTGGTATCCCAGCGTCACGTAGACGAAATCGTCGACCGCGACCAGTCGCTTCTGCACGTTCAGCGGAATGTCGCCGGGCCGCGTGTTGAACCAAATCGGTTTCCATTCCCGCCAGCCCCAGCGGCGGATGGGCACCTTCCACAGCAGCGTGCCGTTGAACGCATCGCGGGCGATCAGGAACCACTTGTCGGGCAGCGCGTGCTGCCCCGCCAGACTGATCGGCGCATCGTCGACGATGGCGAACAGCCGGCCGCGGGCGGTCACCAGGGTGCTCACGCTGGAGTCCGTTTCGTGGCAGCGCAGCCAGCGCGGGCCGCCGACCCATTGCAGATGCGCGGGCTGCCCGACGACCGTATCCCGCGCGACCGGATTGCCGTCCGAGCCGTGCAGATAGTGCGTCCACTGGTCGATGTCGGGCGGCCAGGGTTTCCGGAAGCCTCGCCACGCGACGCCCGCCTCGATCGGCAGCGGCTGCAAACGACCGCCGTCGTCCAACTTCGCCGTCCATTCGCCCGCTGCGTCCGGATCAACGACGAACGCCGTTCCGAGCGGCGCTAGGACGCGTTCGACTTCCTGCGGCGGAAGGCCGTGCTCAGCGGCACGCGCCGCCGCGGGAATCACCACGATGTTGATCAGGTTCCCCGCATACGGCAGCCGCGTCTCGTCCCACCGGCTGACCGACACCGTACCGTACAGGCCCTCGGCGCGAATCGCCTGCCGCAACGTGTCGCAGCGTTCCGCGTCTGCGGTCAAACAGTGGACCACGTAACTCCCCCGCTTGGCCAACGCCACGGCGAGATCCGCCTCCGTCGGCTCGACGACGGCGATGATCCCGCCCGGCGCGCCGCTGAACCGCACGCTCGCGACCGCAGCGTCATCTGTACTCTGGCGAGCCGGTTCGCCGCCCACGGCCAGGCCGGTCAGGACGAGCCAGATCACCGCAGACAGCTTCACCGCGGACCGCACACTCCATGGGCGGAAACCGGCCACCCACGGAGTGTGCGGTCTACGGTGGCCGTGCCCCCGCCGCGCTAGTGCTTTGTCCATTGCTCCGCAATCTCCTCTTCGCTCAAAGCCGATAGGAAGACCTTGACCTCGTCGATGATACCGTTCAACGAGTTCGTAGTCTCCACCGGGCTGTTACCCAAGTCGCCGCCGATCTCCATCCCCTGGCCCGCGTTTCCGGGCATCAGTCCTTCGGTCTTGGTCTGGGCTGCCAGTTTCCCGTTGACGTACAACTCGATCCGGTCGCTGCGGATCACGCCGGCCAGGTGTACCCAATCGCGTCCGACCGGCTCGCGTCCCACGGCGATGTGGGTCGGGCCGTCCTGCACGCGGTGAATGCCGAACTTGGCCACTCCGTCCAGCAGGTACAACGAGTATCCGCAGAACGCCCCGCCGCGAGCGACTACGACGCCGCGGTCCGCATCCGCTTTGACCCAGGCCATCACGGTCATCGGCTGATGAGCCATCGGCAACTTCGGTACCTTTCCCAGACTGACGCACGCCCCTTGGCCGAACTTCAACGCCGCGCCGACTTGACCCGGTACGGGCGTGCAGCGGCGGATCTCGCCATCGCTGCCGCGGCCTGTCACATCGCGAGCGGTTTGCGAGTTCTGGTCGTCGAAACTCCACCACGCCGCCGGTTCCGCCGGCGGGTATGATTCTTGGAGCAGCCGCTCGATCGCCGCCTGCACCGCCGCGTTCGGCTCGCCGGCCAGCCGCGCCGTCAGCGCCTGCTTGACCTGCGGCGCGGGAGTCTTGGCCAAGGCCTCGACTGCGCTCTGCCGCACGGACGCCTCCGGGTCATCCAGCGCGGCGAACAGCGGCTCGAGCGAGGCGGCTTTCCATTCGCGCAGCGCCCGCACGGCGCGAAGCCGCGCGGCCGGCTGCGGAGCGCGAAGCAGCGCCGTCACCGCTTTCAGCGCCACGCCGTCCCCCAGCCCTCGTAAGATCCACGTCGCCGTGGCCACCTCGACACGCTCGTCCTGGAGCAAGGCGGCGTACTTTTCGGCCAGCGACGGATCGCGCAGTTCGCGGAGCGCCCAGGCCGCCTGGTCCCGCACGCACCATTGGGCATCTCGCACCGCCCCCAGCAACTCGTCTGCCGCCCGCACGTCCTTGATCTCGCCCAACGCATACGCCGCGTACATCCGGACGTTTGCATCGTCGTCCCGCAGAACCTCGATCAGCGCCGGCACGGCGCGAGCATCTTTGATCGCCCCCAGCGCCTTGGCCGCTTCGCGCCGCACCGCCGGCTCGCGGTCCTTCAGCGCCGGCGTCAGCAGCGTCGTCGCTGCCTTGTCCCCACCGCGACCCAAGTCTACCGCCGCCTGGACACGGACCGCCGCCACCGGCGACGCCAAATCCGTGCTGTAATCCCGCGGTCTCAGCGCCGCCGCGCCGCCCGCCGCCATCCCCTGCCCGCCGAAGACCGACGACAAAAGCCCCGAGACCAACACCACCGTTCGCACGATCCGAATCTGCCGCTTCATGATACGTCCTCCGGCACTCGATTCGCGAAAGGGGGACAGGACCGCTTTGTGCGAAGCCCCCTGCGGACTGGTCTGGGAAAGCGGTCCTGTCCCGCTTTCCTTGCACCCACTGGCGACGGATGTTAGTTTCCTATCCGGGCCGGTGTGCTGCGCCAAGCCCCCCAGGGGATGATTCGCCCGGCAGACGCCGCAGTGCATTGTTCGAGGAGTCATTTCTGGTCTTGAACACCGCTCCACGCTGGCAAGCAGCGTGGTGGCGCAGCAACGGATTTGTTGTCGGATTCGCTCTGGTCTTGAACACTGCTCCACGCTGGCGAGCAGCGTGGTGGCGTAGGCCAGACTGCCCCGCAAAGTTGCCTCGGACTCCGCGATCTGAACCGGCGAGGCTTTCGGCATGCCGCCAGTTTCCGTTGAAACCGGGAAGTTGTATTGGCCTCCGTTGCTGCGGAACGTGAATCGTCCGCTGGATGGCGTCTGCCGGAGGGGCAAAGCATAATGAAGTTGCCCACAGGCGCTAATGAATTGTCTCGGCCGTTTAGCCGCACAAAGGCCGGAATACGCGATTGCTTGTGAGATCCTTGGTCCGAACGGGGTCGTCCGATCGATTGGTCAGGACGGGAACGTTGGCTGAACCGTCTCCTGGCACTCGC
Source organism: Candidatus Anammoximicrobium sp. (assembly GCA_012515235.1). GTDB lineage: Bacteria > Planctomycetota > Planctomycetia > Pirellulales > Pirellulaceae > Anammoximicrobium. The sequence continues at coordinate 243,542 of JAAYYU010000244.1, read as the reverse complement.
GTGCGGATGTCTTTGCAACCCTTTTGAGACGAGACACACCGATGGACGACGTCGTAGGCTTTCTGTGCGTCGCAATGATCGTCGTCGCCATCATTACGGTGCTGGGACATGGCGTCTGGGTTGCGGCGGCGGCGATCATCCGCTGGCTGGCGGGGGGCGGCGGCGATCTTTCGAGCCCGACACGCCGGTGTCCGGCGTGTCATGGGGAGATTTCAGCAGACGCGATCCGCTGCCGCAACTGTGGCCGCGAACTGGTACCGTTGCCCGTTCCGCAAACCGCGGACGATCTGGCGGCGGCGCTGCGGCACTTGGCGCGACTGCACGGCCGCGGCTGGATTGGGACCGCCGAATACGACCGCCTGGTCCGCCTGATGCGGCAGGACGAGGCGGGGGCGAAGCGGCCGCCCGCCGCGTCCAAGCCCGCGGCCCCGCTGCCGCGGGTGAAGCAACCGGCTATTCCGGCGTCAGCGACAGCCGACGCCTCGCCCGACGCCGGGACAACTCCGGACAGCGACGAGATCGTGGACGCCATCATGCTTGCCGGACCAGCGGCGGCGGGCCGTAGCATCCCTCTCCCCCGCCGTGCAGAGCACGAGCACGGTGTTGGCGCAAAACTCGCTGCAGGCGCGGCTCTGGAGAGCCCCGCGACGACCGGGACGGCCCATGCGCTAGATCGCGACTACGCGGAACAGCCGGCTGCGCCCGGCGCCGTCCGCCGGCAGTTGGCCGAAGTGCTGCAGTCGTTCATGGCCGAGAAGAACATCCGCTGGGGCGAGTTAGTCGCGGGGTTGCTGATCGTGGGCAGCGCGGTGGGGCTGGTGATCAGTCTGCGGAAAACGCTCGAACAAACGATCCCTTACTTTCCGGCCTTGATCTTCATGGCGATCACGCTGGCGATCTACGGTGCCGGAATCTACACGCTGCGGCGTTGGAATCTGCGCGCGACCAGTCGCGGCGTGCTGACCATCTCGCTGCTGTTGATGCCGCTGAACTTCCTGGCGGCGATCATCATGCCCGCACCGGACGATCCGCTTGCCTACGCGTTGGCGGTGGGCCTGGGACTGCTGGCGGGCGGCTGGGTGACGTATTCCGCCGGCCGCGCCCTGTTGCCGCACGACTGGTGGCGGTTGACCAGCGTGATTCTGGCCACCTCGGCCGGCCAGCTGTTGATCGATCGGCTGGGGCGGCCGGGCCTGAACCTAGCCGAAACGTCGTTGCTGGCGGCGCTGCCGCTGGGCGGTTTTCTGGTGGCCACCGTCACGCAGATCGGCCGCGCGATGCCGTGGTGGCATCTGTCCGGGCGTCGGGCGCGGCAGTTGCTGCTGGTGCTGGGTGTTTCGGCCTTTGCGCTGGCCGCGCCGTTGGGGCTACTGATCTCGGAAAGCGGGCCGCTGCACGCGGCGATCGCCCAGCTGGGTCCGACCTTCAGCCTGGTGGCCGCCGTGATCCTGGCGACGGGGCTCTTGATTCATCGGCGGATCACGGCACCGCGATTGGCCGCGCTGCGTACGGTCGGCACCACCCTGGCCCTGGCCGGAGCGATGATGATGGGCGCCGCGGTCGTCGTCGCGTGGCCCCGGTCCGAGCTGTTAATCGCCGTGGGGCTCACCAACGCTGCGATCCTGATCCTGTTGGCCCTGCGAGGCGGGTTGCCGATCCTGCACCCGGTCGCGGTCGGCTGTTTGGCGCTGGCGCTGCTGGTCGGATTTCACGCGGTCCAAGGGAATCTGCCTGCCGAGAGCGATGCACTCGGCCGGCAGTTGTTGGAAGCACTGCTGTTGGGTCGCAGCAGTCTGGTGCTGACAGGGTTGGCGCTGGCGAGTTTCGGCGCGGCGTTGGCTTGGAACCGCTGGGAGCGCCGGCAGGACGGGCTCGGCTATCTGCTGGGGGCGGCTGGGCTGGCTGCGGTCAGTCTGGCTGTGGCTGTTTACGCCGGCTTCGTCTCCGGCGGCGACCGCGATCTGACGACGCCGGTGTTCGCCTTCTATGCGGCGGCGACGATGTTGGCCGCGGCCTTCCTGCCGCTGCCGCTGGGCCGCAAGAAATTGCCCACTCGCCAAACGCTCACCTGGTTGGGATCGAGTCTGCTGCTGGTGACGCTGGTCCACGGCCTGTGGCTCAACGCGACGGTGAGCCAATGGCTGACCGGGCTGTTGTGGCGTCCGCAGCGCCCGCTGTTAACGGCCTTGGTGTCGCATGCAGACATCTGCGCCGTGCTGGCTTTGCTGTTGGCTGGCCGGCAGATTGCGTTGCCCGGCGATCCGCGGCGGAGCGGCTGGTGGCCGTCGCTCGTCAATCCGTTGGCGTGGTCGGCGTTGGCGACGGCGACGTTGGCGGTGCCCACTGCCGTGTGGGTTCGCGACCAGGCGTTTGCCTTGCACGCGGGTTACGTGTTGGCAGCGGCGGTCGCGTGGCTGGCCGCGGCCGTGCTGTATCGCCGCGACGACCTTGCGGCCGTGTTTCATGCCTTGGCGACCGTGGGCGTCGGATTCCTCGTGGCCGCGTATTGCCGGAGCCAGGCCTGGAGCGCGGATTGGTGGTCGGATCCGCGCCATGTGCAGACCCAGGTGTTCGCGTTGGCCGCCTGGTGCGCGGTTTGGAGCGTCGTGCGGAGGCTGACGGCGGGCGTCCCGTGGGTTCGTGCCGAGAAGCCCGGTTTTTTGGGGAAAGCCCGGCGTCCGGCCCGAAACCCGGCGATTGCGAACGTGTTAGGCCCCCAGTGGCTCACGGTGAATGAAGCCGTGGTGGCGTTGGCTTTGCTGGCCACGTTGCTGCTGGGGTTTGTGGCGTGCCGGCCTGGATTGGCGCTCGAGCTGGGCTTCGACGTCTGCCGGGCCACGGACGCCTGGCATTGGTTTGCTGGCGGCGGGACCTGGTTCTGCCTGGCGATGCTGCTGGCCGCACTGGGAGCCCAATTGTGGAATCGTTTGTCGGTCGAGGGCCTGGTGGAACTGCTGCTGGGCTATGCGGTGATCCCGTTGTTGATTGCGCCGCACTGGGCGGCGGGCAGCGCGACGGCTTCGGCGCTCCGTTGGTCGCTGGCCGCCTATGTGCTCCTCACCGGCGTCTGCGTTTGGCTGCGGTTCCGGCTCGAATCAGGTGTGCGTTCGCTGCCGTGGCTGGGGTGGGAGCGGATTCCGGAACGGCTGGGAAGCGTCGTCCGAGAGGCGTCGATGGTGATCGGCGGTGTGCCGATCGTGCTGCTGACAACCATCGTGGCCTGCCGCCGGATTTCCGGTGCGCCCGTTGGTTTCCCAGACGCCCAGACGGTTTTCGGCCAGATGGGCCCGCTGGTGTCCTATGCCGTGCCGTTGCTGGTGTTGGTCGCGGTCCTGGTCGGTCATGCGATTTGCGAGAAGCGGACGGTCTATATGCTGGCCGGTTCGGTGCTGCTGCAATTCGTAACGTGCCTGGCGTTCGCGCTGAAGACCCCGGTTGCGTCGCCGGGTTTCTGGGTCGAATTGCTGCAGTGGAACGTCGTGGCGTTGGGCGGGTTTGCCCTGGTCTGGCTGCGATTGCAGCGGTGGTTGTACCCGGTGCGGCTCGGCGCAACCGCGACCGGTGATGCGCCGGCGGGAAGCGGGCCGCTGGCCAGACTTCCGCTTCGATCTTCCGTCGGCGATCTGCCGCTGACCGTGCAAATCGCGGCCACGATGGTCGTTCTGATCATGCTGGCGGTTTGGGCTGCGGTCAAGGTCTTTCTTACTCCCGGTCAATTGCCCGTGCCTTGCAGGCCGTTGGGCGATGTGCCGAGCTACGTCGCGTGGCTCTTTGCCCTCGAAGCCTGCCTTGGCTGCGCGTACCGCCCCACGGCCGAGCAGAGGGTGCGCTGGGCGGGCTATTTCGGGCTGATGCTGGTCGGTTTTCTGGCGGTAAGCGTGGATCGGCTGGACGCGACGCGGGTCTGGTACGCCTACCACCTGTTGACGTACGGGTGGCTGGCGGTCGCAGTTGGCTGGACGGCGGCCAGTTTCCGTTGGCCGAAGTTGGGCCGCGAAGCGTTGCCGGTTTGCGTCCTGATCGCCATCCTGGCCCTCCGCGGCACGACCGCTGATCCGGATCCGCTGGCGCCGTGGTGGTCCGTATGTGCGGCGGGGGGCGCGGCGGCGCTGGTTGCCGTCCTTGCGCTGGTCCGCCGCAGCCAGAATCTCGCCTACCCCGCCGTGCTCTTTGCGTTATTGGCGACCAGCGTCGGCGTGATCGGCCTGTACGACAGGACTTTGTCCGGCGTGAGCCATCACTTGGTCGTCGACTTCATCCAGGCCAATCTGCTTGCCCTTTCCGCCGCGGGTGCATTTTGGTTGTCGGTCGATCTCTGGCACCAGCGCCGCGGCCAGCGGGCGGGGTTCGATATCGGGACCCGGCTGCCCGCAGTCCACGTCGTCGCCTGCCTGGTCGGTGTCGTGGTGGCGGCCCTGTTCTGCTCCGGTTCGCTGCTCATCAACAGCGTCGTCCGAAGCACGTCGTCGGGTTCGGGCTTGGCGGCGACGGACTTGGGCGGCATCCTGGCGATTGGCGTGTTGGGCGCGCTGCTGATCGGGTCCCTGTGGGAAATACGCCGCGGCTACGGAATTCCCTGTCTGTACGTGTGGGGCGCGGCGGTCGTGGCGGTGGTGCTCGACCGGCTGGCGATCAAAGACCACTTGGCCTTGTGGGCCATCGGCATGGCGGCCGGCGGGTACGCGACGGTGACCGGTTTGATTTGGCGGCAAGGGGCGCTGTTGGCGGCCGTCGGCAGCCGGTGGGGAATTCGGGATCCGGTGTCCGGATTGAGGCGGACGGCGGCGTGGCTGCCGGTCGTCAACCTGCTGGTGGCCGCCGGCTCGACGTTGGCGACGTTGATCGTCGTCCTGGCGTTTCCGGAGCGGTGGATGCGGATCAGCGCCGGCATGATTCCGGCCGCGCTGGCCGTCGGCCTGGCTGCCTTAGCGCAGAAAGAGCGTCGCACGCTGCTGCAGTTCGTGTCGCTGCTGATGACGGGCGTGGCGGCGGTGTGCTTGAGTTGGGCCGACCTGCAGCCGGACTGGAACGAGCAGCGGATCCTGCTGCGTCTGATCCACATGCTGATTGCCCTGGCCGGGATGTCGTTCGTCTACGCGGTGATCGTCGTGCGTCGGGTGCCGGAAACGAGTTCCTGGCGGCTGCCCGTGCAACGGATCGCGGTCACGTTTGGCGGCGGCGCCCTGGCGGTGTTGCTGGGCGTGCTGCTGTTGGAGCGGTTCTACTACGAGCCCGGCGTGGGAGCCCCGGTCGACACGCCGCGGATGTTGGCGGTGGTCGTGGTCCTGGTCGCGATGGCCGCCGGTCTCATCTCGCTGGCCCTGTTGCCGAGTCGGGTGTGGCGGGAGCTGAACGATCGTCAGCGGCGGATCTGCGTGTACGCTGCGGAGGTGGTCGCCACGTTGCTCTTTGCCCATGTGTACATGTGCAAGCCGGCGCTGTTTGCCGGTTTCTTCCGGCCGTACTGGCCGTATGTCGTGATGGCCCTTGCGTTTGCCGGCGTGGCGGTGGGCGAGTTGTTCCAGCGGAGCGGCCTTCGCGTGCTGTCCGATCCGCTGCAGCGGACGAGTGCCTTTCTGCCCTTGATTCCGGCCTTGGGATTCTGGATCGTGGTCGCCGAAAAAACGGACTACTCGATGGTGCTCTTCGCAGCCGGGGTGGTGTACGTGTTGCTGAGCGCGCTGCGGCGTTCGGCGTTGAGCGGCGTGGCGGCAGTCATGGCCGGCAACGCGGGCCTGTGGTCGCTGCTGGCCGACAGCGGCCTGGCGTTCTGGCAGCATCCGCAGTTCTGGCTCGTTCCGCCGGCCGCGTCGGCCCTGATCGCCGGGCAGATCAATCGCCGGCGTTTGAAACCGGCCCAGCTGGCTGCGTTGCGTTACGCTGGCGTGCTGGTCATCTACCTAAGTTCGACCAGCGAGATCTTCCTGCGCGGCGTCGGCGAAAGCCTCTGGCCGCCGATGATTTTGGCGGCCTTGTCGGTGGCGGGCGTGTTCGTCGGGATCATTCTCCAGGTGCGGGCGTTCCTGTACCTGGGGACCAGTTTCGTCATGCTGTCGGTCATCAGCATGGTGTGGCACGCGCAGCGGGCGATCGACCACGTCTGGCCGTGGTGGGCCTTTGGCATTGGCTTGGGCATCGGCATCCTGGTGATCTTCGGCCTGTTCGAGAAGAAGCGGACCGAAATCACGGCTGGGGTGCGGCGGCTCCAGCAGTGGGAGCAATAGCGACCGGCCCGATCACCAGGAAATTGGCGCCGTTGGCGGCGACCGTCAGGGACAGAGGCAGTTGGCCGTCGGCGCCCGCGGCGAGGTGGGACTCGCCGGTCACGCGCAACTGCGACAGCTCCTTGATCCGAGCCACCTCGTCGGGCGCGTACACCGGTTTCCGCGTCATGACCCGGCGTCCCACGTCCTCGATCGCCGTCCGCACCTCGGCGTCTTGGGTCTTCTGGTGCAGTTCGAATGCGGCGGCGATGACGTTCTGCGGCACTTCGCTGAACGCCGCGGCCCGGCGCACGGCCGCCAACTGGACCGCCCGGTCGCTGCCGGTCAGATCTGCGATCAGCCGCTCGACTTCGTCCGCCCGCGGCGCTCGCACCTTGCCGCCGCCCGCCGGCCGGTCCCGCAGCTCGCGGCCCAAGCGGAAATACGAGTTGTGGTCCTGGTCGAAGCGATACTCGCGGACGCGGACGTTGCGCCACGGCAAGGCGGACAAGTCCAGCGTCACGTCAAAGGCGGCCTCCGCGCGGGACTGGGTGTCCTGCGGATGGTGCGCGTACAGCAGGACGCGCAGCGACTCGTCCGCCTTCGCGGCGAAGCCGGACACGACATGCCCGCCGACCGTGTGTTCGGGCAGCAGCCAGTAGTTGTTTCCCATCGCCGCGAGCAAGCCCAGAAAATTCAGGATCGGCATGGCGACTGCCTCGTCGCGGTCTTTCCGGCCGTCGCCGTTTTCGTCCACGGCGATCATCCGCACGTCGTTATTGTGGCCGCCGAAATTCTGGTTCGGCCAGGGCCAAAGCGTGAGGATCGACTCGCCGTACGCGAACCGAGAGTCCTTCGCCGCCTGGGCCAAGAGTCGCCGCGCCACGTCGCCGCACCAGGTGGGAAAATAGCCGTTGCCCAGGTAGCTGTCTGCGGCCGCCACGTCCGGCGGCGGGGACCAGTCCGGACACGACTCAAAGCAATTCACCCACAGATCGGCGTAGTACCCGGCGTCCGTTTCCAGCGCGAGTTGCTTGGCGCGGATCAGCTTGGCAGCCGTCACTGGCGAGGCGTTGTAACTGTGAACCGAAATGAAATCGCACGGGCTGCCCTTGCCGCCGTGGGCGCGGCACAGCGTCTCGACTCGCCGCGAACGTTTGCCGTCCAGTCGCGAGTCGGCCACCGCGGCGTTCAGCGGCTCTTCGCCCTCACACTCGGCCGTGGGCGAACAGTGATTCAAGAAGATCTTCAGAATGGGACCTTCGATGCGTTCGCCAAAGATCGCGCCGATTTCCAGTCCGCCGACGAAGACCCGCTCGGAATCGTAACCCCGATCCTCAAAGGCGCGGAGGATGCCGTCCACCGTGTAGTCGTAAAACCTTTGCAGTTCGTTCCAGTCGCGGCTGCGCCAGAACGCGGCGGCCAGGTCCGGCTCGTTGAACACGCTCCACACGAAGTCCAGGCAGGCATCGCCGTACCGCTCGATCAAGTGCATGGTGTAAGTCCGCACGACCTCGTGATATTCGGCATAGTCCTTGGGGTACGTCCAGTTCTGGCCATCGATCGCCAGGTCGCCCGGCGCGTCGGCAAAGTTGACCGCCAGGCGGCGGCCGAAGCGGCGGTGGGCGATGTCGAATTCCTTGTCGATCCTGCCCCAGTAGTAATGCGGCGTCCCGGACGGGCGGAACTTGCGCAGGTAACAGCCGCCGCGCGGGAACAGGCCGGGGGCGTGCGGGTCTTCCGCCTTGGGCAACGGTTTGGCGTAGGCGATGTTCCAGGGGCTGGCTGGTTCTGCCAACGAGCTGACCAACAGGCTGCGAAATTCCTGCGTGTCGTCCACCACCGCCACAACTTTGGCTCGCGCGTGGCTCACGCCGTCGGCGATCAGGATCTCATCGCCCGGATGATAGTCGTCTGCCAGCGGCCGGCCGGCAGCGATCCCGTACTGCGCGTGCCCAAAGAAATCCTCGACGCGCAGCAGGACTCCGTCCTCGCGTTTCTCGATCGCGGTGATCCGCCGCGTTTCGCGTTCGCGGACCACGTTGGGCAGGCCCCCCGTGATGAACCCCGGCCGGTGCTCCATGCCCGTCATCCAGAAATCCCGCTGCAGGCTCCAGGCTTTCGACGGCCGGGAGGCATGGGGCCCCGTTTTCCGTGCCTGGTCCATCAACTCGTAGGCCGGGATGCGGTTGCCGGCGCTGGTGCAGAAACTTGGTTTGCAGAACCCGGTGAAAAAGCCGCCGTGCCAGCGGACGGGTGCGGCGGACAGGTCCAGCGGAAACTGCACGGCGTGCGTCGCCGCTGCAGCGGCGGTCGTGAACTGCCACGAACCTTTGGCCGGCGGCAAGACGCCACCCTGTTTGGAGCGGGCGCTGACCGTCACCGTGTACTTCGTCGCCGGCTGCAGTTCGGCCCGGCTGTCGATATAGACCGCCAGCGTCTGGCGCGGGTTGCCGCTGGCAAAGAGCTTGCCCGAATACCCGTCAGCAAACCGTTGTCCCGGCAGGAGCACGTTTACACCGCTTCCGCCGGATGGGCCGATGCGGACGGTCACCGAGTCTGCGTCGACCGTGTCAGTTGTGTTCTTCTCTCGAAAACCGAGTTGGAAGAACAGACTCGTGCGCGTGGGCACGTGGATTTCGGCCGCTGCGGGGCGCGGATATCCGTACGGGTCCGGCTTCTTCTGCAGCAACTGGACCTCGTCGGCGCCCGCGACGGAGACCAGACAGGCCAGCCACACGGCCCACGCCGTCAGGTGCGGTGAATTCGGCACTGGCAAAAACCTGGGGCCAGAAAAATCGCTTGGGAGAGTTGTCACGATTGCCACCTTCAGCTGAATTGCACGCCGGCTCGCCCCGTCGACTTGTTGCCGCCAAACGGGCCCGCGAGGCGAGCGACTTGCGTCAAGCAACCTTATCGCCGCCCTGGTCGCCCGGCAAGTGCCGACGCGCGACCTTGCCGGTCCCTGCCGGCTTGAACCGGCCGCAGTTTGTTCGATAATGAAGTCGTCGGCAAGCGGCGGCCGTTGCGATTCCTGGGGCTCGGCCAGAAAAGCCCCGCTTCTCTGAAGAAGCCGGCCTTCCGGGACTGCTGAGAAAGGGTGATGCGATGCGTGGTTCGGGCGGGACAGAAGGCGGCGCCGGGAAATTCGTGTTCGGCTTCGGGCTGGCTGCGCTGGCGCTGTACCTGTTTTTCGACAGCGTCCGCGTCGCGACGGGCGACTTGGGTTTGTTCAGCGGCCTGGCACGGCGGCACAGCGGCGGCGGCCTGTGGGAGACGACTTCTATGGGACTGCTGTTCGTCCCGTTTTTTCTCGGCGTGCTGGCCCTGTTCTACGACTCGCGGCTGAAGTGGGCTTGGGGCCTGATGTGGTTCGGCGTGGCCGTGCTGGTGATCGAGATCCTCAGCCGCATCCGCTTCTTCCTGAACATGAAGACCACGCATCTGCTGGGCATGATCGTGCTGTTCGCCGCCGGCGCCGCCCTGATGATCCGCTCCTACCGGGACGAGGGGACGAACCAAGGAGCCGCCGCGCCGACCGACGCCGATCCAAGCCCAGACAAGCCGTCTGCGCCTTCTTCGGAGCCACCCTCGAAAGCCTGAACGTGACGGCCATGAGCCGGAAGAAAAGGGCGCATTCTGGCTTTCCGGGGAAGAACGCGCGCGACTTGACGATGCGATCATCTGCCCAAGTGGCTCTGGCCAATGAGGAAGCTTGCGAGGCATACCATGATTCTGACCATCGGTCTTGTGTTCGAGCTCTTGTTTGTCGCGGCAGCGGCTGCGGCCGATTCGTTTCCGATCACCAGCCCGCGGCAAACCGACCGCAGCGTGATGCTCGCCTGGGAGCCGGACCAGGAGGTCCGCACCGTGCGGAATTCCTGCCAGTGGAATTCCAGCACGCCGACGGACCCGCCCCACGAAGCGGCGATCGTGCCCGGCGAGGGCCGGGGCGGTTCCGCCGCCGCCAGGATCCGCGGGAATGCCTCGGAGGGAAACGCCCGCGGTTGCGTCATCCAGAACTTGGAAGCCGCGCACGCGGCCGGCCGCTATGAGTACCAGCTCTTCTACCGTTCGATCGAACAGCAGGCCGGCAAGGCTCGGCTGGTGATCGACTGCTATCTCGGTCCCACGCGAACGCATCACGGCTTGGTCTCGCGCGATCTGCCGGCCGCGGAAGACTGGTCGCCCGTCTCCGGGGCGTTCGAGCTTCCCGAAGGGGTTCAGCTCCTGCGATGCCTGGTGTATCAGGTCGGAAAAGGAACAAGCTGGTTTGACGACGTGCGGATCGCGTCCGAGAGTTCGCCGGCGAATCTGCTGGGCGATCCCGGATTCGACGGCATCGAGAGTTGGCGAGTGCTCTACCGCAAGAAAGGCGAGGCGGATTGGCAGCCGGTCGACGCCGTGGTCCTGGAGCGGTTCCACCACGTGATCTTTCTCGAGCCGGCCACCGAGTACGAATTCCTGGTCCGGCGGGTTGCCCCCGAGGGAACCGTCCGGGCGGAGAGCCAGGTGCTGGCCGCATCGACCAAGGCTGCGGAACGGCGCGTCTGGAACGGCTTCCAAATCCCGCCGGACCAACGGATGGCGACGCAGCCGGCTGTCTACCCCTGCATCGAGAGCGTCGCCGGCAAGCTCTACTACAGCGAGTGCCGCGGCGGCACGATCTGGCTGAGCCAGTTGGACGAGAGCCTCCGGCCGGTCTGGACCAAACCCTGGGTCGAACCGTTCCTGGTCGATGGGAAACCGTGCTACCAAGGGCAAACCCAATCGGCCGTCCTCGACGGCACGTTGTACCTTTCCTGGAAGCGGGCCTATCGCGGCGACGCTCCCTACGCGCGCCAGTGCATCGCGTCGTACGACACCCGCACGGGCAAGATCGCCGGGCCGTTTGTGATCGAGCCGAAAGACGCTGCGGAAAGCACCTGGAACGGCGGCATCGCGGCGGTGGACGGCCAACTCTGGGTCAGCTACTGCCGCTGGCGCGAACTCCCGGAAGGATATCGCACGACCGTCACGGTCCGCACGCTCGATCCCGGCCTGGCGAAACTGGGGCCGCCCCATGAGCTGAACCCGCAACCGACCGAAACGCCCTACACGCCGTTCCTCAGCGTCTTCGACGGCGAGTTGGTCGTCGCTTTCACCGACTCGGCGGCCAAGACCGACAGACAGCCGCTTTGGCTCGTGCGGTTCGACGGCACGCGGTTTCACGACCTGGTCACGGTCAGTTCGGGCGGGTTCAACCAGTATGCCAAAGGCGTCCAGGTGGGCGACCGGCTGGCCCTGGTGTGGAAGTACGGCGAGCCGTATCCTGCGCGGATCTTCGGCAGCTACATGTTCCACGACGTCGGCCTGGCGCTGGTCGATCCAAAGACCGGCGCCGTGGAAAAGACCTCGCTGGTGGACGACGTCAAGTACAACTCCAGCCCCGACATCACGCGGCACAACGACTGCCTGGTGTACGTCTACAACAAATTCGAACACCTCTACGGCGGCCGGAACGATCCGGGCAAATTGTACGGATGCTTCATCGGCCGCCTTCGGCCGGCCACGGAGTGACGGTCCGTTTCGGCAGTCGCAAAACCAACGGCACGCCGCCTGGCCTGATGCACGCAAAGGCCCAGTCTGCATTCTACAGCAACCTTGGGGCGGGATCGCCTCCTCTTCGCCACCACGCTGCTTGCCAGCGTGGAGCGGTGTTCAAGACCAGATATCTCCACGAAATCGGCTGCTTCGCCACCACGCTGCTTGCCAGCGTGGAGCGGTCTTCAAGATGCTGGACGACGGCTCGGGCTGGGCCGACGGCTGGGGCTGAACATGGCTCCACGCTGGCAAGCAGCGTGGTGGCCGAAAAACGCGTGGAGCGGGCCAACGGCTGGCAAGACCGGCAGGCCTCGCGTGATCCAGTTCACGCCTGTCATGCAGCGGCCCGCTTCGACGGCGGGCAGCACCGGCGGCAGCGCGGGTTGGGGGTCTGATTGCGGATCCTTCGCGTCGTCACAATCGCTACGGCCGGCAAGTCCGGCCTCCGACACGGCCAACCAGCGGACCGGGCCGCAGGGGCGTTCCTCGATCGCCGGATTTCGTTGGAAAACGGCCCTTCCGGGAGCTAAGGTTGGAGGTTAAGGGCGCAGTTTCTGCGCCGGTTTCGAACCGAGACTCCCAAGGGACAAGGGACGGGTGTATGCGCCATAGCCAGCCGGATTCGGATCGAAGCCGCCGGTGCCGGACAGCGAACCGCGGGAAGCGCCGCACAGACGGTGGCCGTGGTCTGCGTTTCGAGCGTCTGGAAGACCGCCGCTTGCTGGCGAACCTGATCCTGGACATCGAACTCTGGACGGTCGCCGACGGGGCGGGTGACGCGGCCGTCAAGGGCCAGCGGATTCCGTACCAGATGGAGAACGGGACGAAGGTGTACCAGGTCCAGCGCGACGACGCCTTCTTGGTGCAAGTGCTGGTGGAGGATCAATCCGCGGAAACCGAAACCGGCCGCGACTCGGCGGGCGTGGTGGCCCTGCCGCTGGACCTCCACTGGAACACCGATTTCTGCGCCAACGGTGCGTTGCCGGAATCGGACGCGGCGGGCCTGATCCGTTATGCCGATCCCGCCCCGCCCCTGTTCCCCGACGCCATCCCTCGAGCCGATTCCCTGGTGACCTTCGAGTTCAACGCCCATCGCTTTGTCAACGGGTTCTCGCTGCATTGCGGCGCCGACGACCTGCGAGGAGGGACGATTCCCGCCTCGGACGAAACGAGCCCGATTGGGATTCAAGGCTGCAATCCCGACGGCGGGGACGACTCGTGCCGCGAGTTCAGCCTGCTGCGATTCGAGGCCATCAACGTCGGCGACACGAACTTCCAGGCTGAGCTGGACGGCTCCATGTCCTTTGCCGACGCGGCCCCGCTGGACAACGATCCGACGGCGGAAGTGGTGATCCGAGTGCGCGCGCCCGACGTCGGCACGGCCAGTCTTTCCGGTTTTGTCTACGCCGATGCCGACAAGGACGGCGTGCGCGACGTGGATGCTGACGGCGAGCCGGCCGAAGCGGGGTTGCCCGAGGTGGAAATCGAGCTGTACCTGGATGGCGAGTTCCTGCGGAGCGACCACACCGGACCCGACGGCTGGTACCATTTCGAGGACTTGCCGCCCGGCACGTACGAGATCCGTCAGCGTGCGCAACCGGAGTGCTTCCTCGACGGCACCGAGACGCTGGGCACGATCCTGCCGGCCGGGGAAGCGCGCGGCACGGCGGGCAACGACGGCTTCACCGGCATCGAATTGCGGGCCGGCGAGGCGGGGATCGACTATAACTTCGGCGAGCTGGGGCTGAAGGCCGCGTGCGTCAACAAGGCGATGTTTTTGGGGTCTGCGGATTTGCAGCAGGCGACCGTCCACGATCCCCTGGGTGTCCCCTCCGTCGACGTGCGAGGCACGGACCAGGACGACACGATCAACGTGACGATCGACGCGGCTGCGATCCGCGTCACCGTGAACGACGGCGCGCCGCAGACGTTTCCGCTGACGGCGGGTCAAACCGTTTCGATCGACGGCCTGGAGGGCCGGGACACGGTCATCGTGACGGGCTCGGCCGGCGACGATTCGGCCCATTTCCAAGGCGCCCAATTCACCTATCGCAACGCCGTCTGCGTGGCGGAGCCCGACACGGGAACGCGGTGCGATTGGGATTGGGCAGTGAAGGCGGTTGGTGTCGAAGCCGTGAACGTCGACGCGGCCGCGGGCCGGGATCTGGCCGTCGTCCGGGATTCCGCCGGCGCCGACACGCTAAACGCGGCGGGAAATCAGGCGACGATCGGACTGAGCGACCGGGATCTCGACCTCCTGGCCTTCGAGCGGGTGCGGGCGATCTCGACGCGGGGCGGCGACGATCAGGCCGAGGCGATCGAGTCGCGGGAGTTCGAACTGGAACTGCTCGGCGATTGGAGCAGGCCGTAGCTGGGCTGACTTTCGAGCTGGGGTCAGGCTTACAGAATTCAATTTTTGGCCGAGCAAGGTCGTTCCACGTAGCTGGACTTTCTATCGGCCAAAAATTGAATTCTGTAAGCCTGACCCCAGCCCCAAGGTCCATGACTAAAACCGGCAGTCCAACCCCAGGCTTAAACCCTGCGCCCAGACGGCCGTGTCGGTCCAGATGAACTCTGGGCGGGCCGGGCCCGTCAGGCCATCCGGCTTGATTTGGGACAGGTTCAGGTCCAGGTCGATCTGGTCGCCGGGGCGGGCCACCTGGCTCCAATACAGGAACGTATAGCCCAGCATACCTCGCAACTGCGGCGTGAATTGGTAGCTCAGCGTGATGCCGATCTCGGGAATCACGGCCAGCGCGTCGTGCGCGTGCGTGCCGCTGTTGCCGGGCAGGGCGAGCAAGCCGTACGGCGTGGTGGCTTCGTCCGGGTCGGGCACGATGACGGTCGTCGAGCCGTTGACGGTGGCCCGCGAACGGTTGGTGCCGATCGCCACTTTGCCCAGCACTTCCAGCGTCCAGCGGCGGCGGCGCAGTTCGGCGACAAGCCCCAGCTCGCCGCCGTGAAAGTCGTTCTGCGTCGCAAACCGGTCAAACTCTTCGATCGTCGTACCCACTTGCAACCCCGTGCCGGTGGCGACGAACCGTTTGAAATCCGAGATGACCAACTCGTCGTCCAATTGGAGGTAGCGATAGCCGGCCAGCCAGTCGACGCGGCGCGTGCAGTCCTGGCACAGCAGTTGCCGAGACAGGATTTCGACGCCCTGCAGTTGCGTCTGAGTGTCCACGCGGATGTGGCCGTCCAGCAGTCCGGGAAAGGCCACCAACTCGACGTCCTGCCCCTCGGCGCCCGGTTCGATGTTGAAAAACGGTCGCGCCAAGACAGGGTCAAGCGAACTGTCTGCCGAGAACATCGAGGATTTTTTTGCCAGACGCAGGTAGCTCGCTTCCAGACCGTACTCCGCACACCGGTCGAACCAGTAGCCCAGCCGGAAGCGGCCGCCGGGACGAACCTCCGCGTCCAACGCCTCGCCGCCGAACAGCACGTCCGTGGACGTCTGTTCCAGTTCGCCGGCGATGTCGCGGCTGGTGCCCAGCGGGCTGGTGGTGACCAGCGGGGGAGCGTCGTAGCCGTCGAGCCACCAGAGCAGAAACTCGGGCCGCGCCCACCATCCGCGCGGCGACCAGTTAGGCCCGTGAGAGACGGCGGCTCGCGGCCGGCCGGCGGCGTGCGGCGTGGCGACCGTTTCCTCGATCTCCTCGCCCAGGATTTCCACCGCCAACGCTTCATCGGCGAGCCCTTCCTCTTGGTCGGTAAAGCTGGCGGTCCGGTACAAGCGGCTGCCCTGCCGGACAAACCTGGGGGATTGGTTTGCACGGCCGGCGACGAGTTCCTGCCCAATTCCGGCCGGCGCCCAAAGCCAGGAGCCGAGCAAGAGCAGGGCAACGGACACGCGTGTTGGGCAGCGCGCCGTGCGTGCGTCGGGAAGCAGATCTCGACAACCCGTGCTCATGACTTCTACTCGTACCGTTCGCTTGGGGTCAGGCCCTGTCCCAAACGCAAATCTCGCCGTCCCGGCCGCGCGCCTGGGCGGCGGCCAGCGTGTCCAGGACGTCTTCAAGATCCGGGGCCAAGGGGAGCCATGCCAGCGACGATGGGGACCCGTCCGCGGCACGCGCCAATCGTACGGCGTGCCCACGCTGCTGCCTCTCTTGCCTCCGCAGGATCGCGGCAGCCGCCGAAGCACGATCTGGCCGCAGGCACGTGTGTTCTGGCCGGCCCGGCAGCGAGTCCCCAGGGCGGGCGCCGTCCACTGGGAACGGCATCGGCATGCCGATCCAGGGATCCGCAAGCTGTCTCCATTCGGGGAGGCCGGCGTCCGCACCCGGCGCAGCAACCTCCGGCGTCTTCACGTACGCCACTTGAGTCGTCGTGCCGGCCGCCGGCGGGACGGCGTCGCTTTCTGTCGCGGCGGCTGCCTGATCCGGCAACTCGAAGGCCTCG
Organism: Candidatus Anammoximicrobium sp.; assembly: GCA_012515235.1. Classification (GTDB taxonomy): domain Bacteria; phylum Planctomycetota; class Planctomycetia; order Pirellulales; family Pirellulaceae; genus Anammoximicrobium. The sequence goes on along the minus strand of JAAYYU010000244.1, from coordinate 227,355 downwards.
CCCTCCGCCGAGTGATTGGTCTGGGTCTCCAGCGCGTTGAGGATCAGCAGCGCGTCGTTGGCCGTACACCGATGGTCCCCGTTCACATCGTAGAACGGCGGCGGCGCCGCCTGGATCTCGGGCAGCGTGGGATCGCCGTCACGCTCGTTGATGTAGTTGATCGCGATCAACGCGTCCAACGGCGTCGTGCCGTCCCTGCCGTTCACATCGCTTGGACTCAGCGGATTCTGCCAGGAAACCGGCGGTGTTGCCTCCGCCTCCGCAGAGACGCCATCTGTCTCCGCCAAGGCATGGTCTTCTTCCGCCGACGCAGTCACGAGCGAGACGGCCGGATCGGCCGCGGATCTCTCGACGACGGTAATCAACTGGGACTCGAAGCTCAAGTCCGCCTGGGAGTAGCGGCGCACGGGGATGAAGCCGACGGTGCCGCTGCGCACATGCAGCGGCGAATACTCGGCTGGCTCCAGCGCCCGGAAATGAAGCAGACAGAAACGTTCCGCGCCGTCGGCGCCAATCGGCCGGCCCGCGTCCACGGAGAGCAACGCGCCGCCCCTCAGCCGGTCGATCTCGCCGGATTCGTTGTCCAACAAGCCGCGGCGCCACAACGGAAAGGCGGAGGTCACCAGCGGGCTGGCGGGATCGAGCGGATCGAACGGGTCATCAAGGACCTGGAAAACTTGCGGGTCCCAGGCGATGTCCAGGGTGAGCGACCGCAGCCCCAACGCGCCGGGCCGCAAGTCCTCCGCTGTGATTTCCACAAAGAACGCGTCCCCGGTTTGAACCGTGTCGTTTCCGATCAGTTCACCGGGTACACCGCCGCCATCGGCGTACAGGTTCACGGCAAAGTCGTATTGTGCGGCCAAGAGACGGCGGCCCTCCAGTGCTTCAAAAGCCAAGCGACGGCCAACTCGCCGCGCACCTGCAGAACAGCGCGGGCCGGATCTCTGCGTTCCAAGTCTTTCGGCGTCCATGCCGTTTCCATCCGTCAACGAGTGTTGAGGTTCCGTCAAGGAGTGTACAGGTCCGCACGCCCTCGGCAGCGGCGGCGCAGAACTTTAGCGATTCCGGGCAAGTTGTCGAGATCAGTTGGCCGGCCTGCTGACGAATCGCCGCAGGAATCGCGAAAAGGCCTTCGCCTGATCGGTTCAACCCTGAGTTCTCCGGACGACGCACGAGCCATCCTTGACGCCCTGCGCGCTTCTCATTTCCCGCCCGCGAGGGCGGAAGCGGACGCCTCTCGGCACACGCTGTGCTCACCTGCCGGTTGGTCCCTGAGCTACCAGGGCTAGCACCGCGTCGAGGTCGGGGAACACCGCATCCAGCCCAAGTCCGGAATCGTCAAGCGATATCTCGCCCCACACCGCCGATCCTTGATCTTGCGCAAGGCGGTGGGGCTTGGCGAGGAGTTGGGGGGCGTTCTCGGATGAGGTCGGACGGCGCGGCGGAGAGGTGTCAGACAGCGTTTTCGAAGTCTCGGCTGCCGGGGATCTGCCGATTTCCAAGTACTCTTCGTCTACCACCGCTAGCAATGCATCCGCCTCGCCTTCCGCCGTCGCAAGCCGGGCCTGATCCAGGAAGTTGATCACCCGAAGGGCATCGAGGGGAGTGCAGGCTCCGTCCTCGTTCACATCATAGAAAGGAGGCTCCGCCGTGCTGCGGTTTGGCAGCGACGTCTCCGCCGGATGGGCGTCCAGGTAGTTGATGACGGCGAGCGCATCGCGTGGCGTGACGCCGTCCGCGCCGTTGACATCACACGGGTGGGCGGCGTTGTGCCAACTGCTAGAGGAAGCCGCCGCAGCGTCCGGCGCCGAGGCCTGCTCGACCGTGGGACCCTCGCCGACAGCCAGGGCCAGGAGACTCGCCGACAGGCCGGCGGCTTGCGGGACTTCTATCCGGACCATCGCCGTGGCAACGTTCCCGTCCCGCTGGCTGCCAAACATCTCGTCACCGACAGCGGTGAAGGCGATGCTGCGGGTCGCCGGATCGGGAGTCTCGCTGGTGTTGGAATACTTGACCGTCCGCAGCACCCTGGTGAAGTTCGAAATCGTCTCGTTGGTGAACGGGGCGCTGCTCCTGGTCGAGAGCGTCAACGTGCCGCTGGCCGGATCGTAGTCCGCTTTGAGGTTGGTTCCTCTCGTGTCGGCCGTCAGGAACTCGTGCCCGGCATCCCGCAGGTTGGTGACCCTGACTGTGACGAACTGCAAGCGGAGTTCGTCGAAGTTGGCGAACGCGGCGTTGGCGAAGGCGGCGTCGGCCGGATCGGCGACCGGCACGGGCGTGCCACCGGCCAAAAACGCCGTCGCGTAGCCGGTGCCCCGCGCTCCCGAGTTGTTGTTCCGATCGAGATCCAGGAACGGGGCGCGTCGCCAGTCGAACTCGACGTTCAGCGGCCCGAAGTCACCGAGGGCAATCTCGGGCATGTTCGGGGCGCCGTTGGGATGCCTCACGTTGATGTCGGAAGTCGGGTCCCAGTTCGGTTCGCCCGGCTCGATCGGCCAGTCGGCGCTCAAGAGCACGTCATCAAGCCGGGAGGCATCCAGATCATCCGCCGTGCCGTCGTACAGGATGTCGCTATCGTAGGTGGACGCTCCTACCAGCAAGACGCTTGACGTGTGGATGCCGTCCAACACGATCTCGAAACGATCGCCGGGAGCGAACGTGTGCGCCTGCGGCGAATGGGGCAGCCAATCCGGCTTGTTGGGCGTGTAGAACGCATAGAACTGATGCTCGCCCGGCGGCAGGCTGACGGGGAACGCATTCCAGGCGATCCTCTCCCGGTCGAGGTAAACCTGCACGAGCGGTTCGAGCTCGCTGGAAGCTTCGCCGCCGACCGCAGAGACAAGGCTGATGTCCAGGGGTACGTTTTCCGTGGCGGAATTCGTCACGCTGAACGACTGCCAGGGGGCGAGCACCGTTTCCAGGGCGGACCAGCCCTCGCCGCATTCCTCACCCGGTTGGCACCAGTAGGTCAGCCAATTCTCCGGAGGATTGTCCGCCGGGCGCACGAAGGGGCTGTAATCGAACACGCCGAAGTTCGGCGTTTCCGCCGTCTGCGAGTTGCCCGCGACGGTCTGGCCCGACGCCAACTCGATCGCGTGCCCGGCAGACGAGGCGGGATAGGTTTGGATGGCAGCCGGCACGGCGTCGGCAAGGGCGTACCTCCCGGCGACGACGCCGGTGAAGTAGTAGCCCCCATCCGCAGCCGTCGTGGCCTGGCTGGCTTCGAACGGCCCCGCGGAGCGCAGTGCGTCCAGTTGCACGCTGCCTTGCTGGGCGCTGACGACGGCATACTGGATGTCGCCGGCAGAGCGGGGAATCGTGATTCTCTGCAGAGTCAGCCCGTCGGCACTCAGCAAGAAGGTGGTCCGGGAGGTCAGCAGATTTCCCGCTGCATCGTACACTTCCAGCCGGCCGATCGAGGTGCCGCTGCCGACGGCCAGAACGTCGATGCTGACCTCGCGCTGCGACTGGTCGAAGTCGATCCGCAGCCGCGGCCCGTCGCTGCTCCAGACCTGGCCTGCCGCGTGTCCGAACACCCGGTTGTCCGGGTCGGCTGTTCCGCTCTCCGGGTGCAGTCCTTCCGCCGAGACCACGGCAGGGTCCGCGACCGGGTTGCCGTCGCTGCCGACGGCGCTCAGTGTCAGTTGGGCGTAGACCTCGTTCAACGCCGTGCCGACGGGGAAGTCGTCGGGCTGCAGGGCCGTTTCCAGACTGATCGGCCAGCCCGCCATCCCCGGCTCGTCCGCGTCCCAGACGCCGTCCTGGTCCAGGTCGCTCCACTTGTAGCCGTGAACGTCCCAACTGCGGTAGACGCCGAAATTCACGTCGGGAAGCGTTGCATACCCCCGTACAAGGACCTGGCGTTCGGCCGGATCGGCCGGCGAGGTCGGAGTCCAGCCCGGCTGGACGACCGGGCGGATGAGGTGCGATTCTTGCGGCAGATTGGACAGTACGTACCTGCCGTCGTCCCGCGTTGTGTCCGACGTTTCGCCGTCATCGAGTACGCCGTTGCCATTGGCGTCCGCATACACAGTCCAACCGCTCAGCGGCGGCTCGTTCTCTTCCCAGGCCCCATCCTGGTTCACGTCGTACCACAGAGATCCCAGCACGTGTCCGTGCTGCGAGTCCGTGAAGTCCGGCATGTTGGCTGGGAGTAACAAGTCGGGCCGGAAGACGCTCAGCGGCGTGATGAACTGGATGACCGATTCGGCACGCGGGCTGACCGCGGTCTGCTCGCTGTCCCGATTGTTGCTGCCGTCGCGATCGGTTTCGTTCGCCTCCACCTCCGCCCAGTTGGTCACCGTTCCGGACGCGGCGCCGAGCGGCACCGCAGCGCTGATAGTGAACGTGGCGGTCGAGTCAGCGGCCAGCGAGCCAATCGTACACGTCACGGTTTGCGGATCGTTCGCATCGCCCGCGCAGGTCGGGTTGGACGACGCGGCAAACGTCCAGCCTGGCGGCAAGACGTCGGTGACCGTGGCCCCGGTCGAGTCCGATGGGCCGTGGTTCGTCACCTTCAGGGTATAGGTGTACTCCGCGCCCGCCGCCGCCGTGGAGCCGTCGTCCGACTTGTCCAGCGCCAGGTCCGTCTCCCGCTGCACCTGGGCTTCTTCGCCATCCCGATTGTTCCCGTCGTCCGGATCGTCCTCGTGCGCCGTCACCGTGGCAAGATTGGTTACCGTTTCGGGCACGGCGCCGGGCGGCAGGCTGGCCGTGATGGTAAAGCTGGCCTTCGCGCCGATCGGCAGCACTCCCACGGTACAGGTCACGCTTTGGGGATCGTTCGAATCGCCGAGGCAGGTGGAGTTGGACGATTCGGCCAGCGTCCAGCCCGGCGGCAAGACGTCGACGACCGTCGCCCCCGTGGAGTCCGACGGCCCCAGGTTCGTCACTTCGAGCGTGTACGTGTAGTTCTGGCCGGCCACCGCATCCGAACCGTCGTCCGACTTGCTCAGGGCCAGGTCGGTTTGCCGGATCACGTCCGTCGGCTCGCGGTCTTCATCGTTGCCGTCCTTCGGATCGGGCTCGTGCGCCGTCACCTGGGCGACGTTGGTCGCCGTTGCGGGGGCCGCGCCGGGCGGCACGCTGGCCGTGACGGTGAACGTCGCCGTTTGGCCGACTCGCAACGGCTCCACCATGCACGTAACGAGATGCGCGTCGCTTGCGTCCGCGCGGCATCGGGGGTTGTACGAGGGCGCAAGCCGCCAGCCTGTCGGCAGCGTGTCGACGACCGTCGCTGCGGTGGAATCGGACGGGCCGTGGTTGGTCACCTTCAACACATACGTGAAGTCCGTCCCGGCCACCGCGTCGGACCCGTCGTCCGACTTGTCCAGCGACAGGTCCGTTTCCCGGCGCACGGTCGTCTCTTCGCTCACCGTATCGTTGTTCGGATCGCGGTCCGGTTCGTTGGCCTGCGTCACGCTAGCGGTATCGCCCACAACGGCACCCGCGGATGCACATGCCGAGGCGGTCACCGTCACCGTCAGCTGCGCGTCGTCGCCCGCCGGCAGGTTGCCCAGGTCCCAAAGGTAGTCCGGGGCCTGGCCCCGCAGCACTCCTCGGCTCACCTGCGCGTCGGCGACGGTCACGCACTCGGGCAGCACCAGGGATTCGCTGATTTCCACGCCCGTTGCGTCCGACGGCCCCGAGTTAACTACCGTCACGACGTACGTCAAATTTCCCGGGCCGGAACCCGCTACGACGGGCTCCACCGACTCCGACTTCGTCAGCCGCAAGTCGACCTCCCGGCGTACCGTGGTGTCCTCCGTTACCGTGTCGTCCTCCTGATTGATCCGAGTCTCGTTGGCGGCCGTCACCGTAGCCGTGTCGCCAATCACATCGCCGGCGTTGGCCGATGAATCCACCGTCAACACCACGGTCAGCGTGGCCTGCGCGTTCGCGGCCAGACTGCCCACGCTCCAAATCCCGTCCGGCCCCGCTTCCGGCACAAAGCTCCCCTGGCTGGGCGTGATCGAGCACACCGTCACCCCGGCCGGCAGGCTCAAGTCCTCGCTGATTTCGACACCCGACGCATCCAGAGGGCCCAGGTTTGTGACGGTTACGACGTAAGTTAGATTGCACGGTCCCGAGCCGGCGATGACCGGGTCTGCCGATTCCGTCTTGGTCAGCCGAAGGTCCACCGCCTGGTAGTTCCCGAAGTTCAGATCGGCGTACGTCTGGCCTGCGGCCGCCGTCACGGCGTGTCCCGACGCGCCGAACGGCCAGGCCGCCAGGTCCACCGAGGAATCAAAGGCCGAGACCTGGGGAAACGATTGAACCCAGCCGTCCTGCCAGATTTCGACAATCACGTAATCGCCGGGATCGAGCAACAGTTCGTACTGCCCTGCAGTGTCGGTTGCCTTCGATGCGGCGGGGCCCTGAGCCAACTCTACTTCGTCCAGGACATGGTCCCCGTCCGCGTCGCGGTAGGCCTGGATCACCCAGCCCGACAAGCCGCGTTCGACGTTCGTGTCCCACTGTCCGTTCGCGTAGCCGTCGTCCCATTTGACTCCGCGGAGCCGCGTTTGCTGGTAGTTTCCGAAGTTGGGCGATTCGGTGTCCTGCCAACTGCCGACGGCCGAACCGGGGCCGCTGACCACAACCTGATGCTGTTGCGTCCCCGCGCCGGGATAGCTCTGCTTCCACAACTCCGGCACTTCCTCGCGGACGACGTAGGTCCCCGGCGGCAGGCCGTCGAACCAGAACGCGCCGTCATGTTCGCCGTCCCAGCGGGTCTCGAAGAACGGCTCCGTCGCCCTGTCGAGCGAGCCGTTCTGGTCCAGATCCACGTAGATCGTCCAGCCGTTCAGCCCCGTGTGCTCGGCGGCCGCATCCCAGACGCCGTTGCGGTTCTCGTCCAGCCACTTGTAGCCGGAGATCTGCGGCTGGAAGTTGCCGAAGTTGGGCGACTCCGCCTGCTGCCAATTTCCCACGACGCTCTGGCCGGGGGCGATCGTAACCGTATGCGCAAAGTCCGGCTCGCCGGGCGAAGCTTGCTTCCAGCCCTCCGGCAAGACTTCGCGGATCTCGTACGTGCCGGGCGGCAGCCGGTCGAAGGCGAACGCGCCGTCGTGCCGGCCATCGTTGGCGGTCACCACCCAGGGATCGCCGTCCACGGCGGGCTGCGTGCCCCAGTACTGCAAGCCGTTGATCAGCACGGCGCCTTGATGAGCCGAGGCCAGGACGTACGCGATGGCGCCGTCGCCGTCGGAGAACGTCACCGTGTGCCAGTCGCCGTCGGCGAGCGTTTGCGGACGTTCGCCCAGATGGTTGCCGTTGGCATCGAAGGCTTCCAACACGGCGACCTGGACGGGAGCCGAGCCACCGCGGGCGAATTGGAGAGACACCGTGTGTACCGGCGCAGCGAAATCGATGCGCAGCTTTTGCCCCACCTGCCAGACCGCCTCTCCAGGGGCCGCTCCCCAGGCCAGCACCCGGCCGGCCGCCGCCTCGGGATTCGGCATCGCCCAGACGGGCGACCCGGCCGCCGACCACGACAACGCGGCCCTTCGCCGGGCGTCCAGAGCCTGGTTGCCCGCGGCGAAAGCGTTGGCGTCGACGGCGCCGTAGAACGCCTGGTCCGGCTGGGCCGCGGTGAACGCGCGATTGCCGTCAACGTCCGCGTAGACCGTCGTGCCGTTCCGTCCCGGCTCGCTCGCGTCCCACACTTTGTCCTGGTTCTCAGCGAGCCACTTGTAACCGCAGACGGCGTGCGGTATCGACGCCACCACCACGTCGTCCACGTACCAGCCTTCGGGGTCGACCAGCGGCGTGTCCCCTGTGTCGAAGGAGTACTGCACGACCACTTGCCGGCCGGCATACGGCGACAGATCAACGGTGGCCGTCAGCCAGCGGTTGCCGGTCTGCGGCAACGTGCCCGCCGCGCGGCTGAGCACCACGTCCGTTTGCGTCCGACCGGCGTCGTCCGTGTACTGAACGCGAACTTCCACGAAATCCACGTTCAGCGATTCTCGCGTGCCCAGCAAGTAGCTGAAGCTGAGGACCGTTGTGGCGCACGGGGGGACCGAGAGCGGCGGCGAGTTCAGGATTCCCTGGTGGTCATAACCGGTCAAATAGGTCCCACCGCCGGTGGACGTCTCGAACTGGCCGTAGTACCAGTTGCGAAACGGTGTGTGATTGAGCCGTTTGTCGTTGTGCCGGCCCGCGGAGTCGTGCCACAAACCGGGAATCGTCCCGCCGCCGTTGTCCGCCCAGTAGCCTCCGTTTCCTTCCTCAAAGTCCTGCGGGGGATCGATCTGCAGGCTCAGCGACTGGGGATCGGGATGGACGGCCACGTCGCCGACGACGCCGCGCGTGGGCGCGCTCTGGTCCACGCGGCGAGCGAACCGGCCCGTGGCCGGATCGAGCTCCATCAAGGCGCCGGTGGTTGCGTTCGCGCCGGTCTGGAGCGAACCGACCAGCGACACGCCTGCCGAACCGTTGACAGCGATCACGTCCAGCCCGACGATGCGTTCCGTCAGCGTGTGAACGGTGGGCGCAGCCTGCGCGCTGTGCGGGTCGCTGACGTACAATTTGAAGCTGCCGTCGACGGCGTCCCGTCCCGTGACGTACAGCGTGCCGTCAGGCCCCCAGGCCAGTCCGTCCGCGGGACTCAGTTGTGTCAGCCAGGCCGGCGCATTCGGCGCCGCGACCGCTTGGCCCGTACCCGGATCGATCACGTACAGCTGACTTGGTCCGCCGCTCGGACCAGCCGGTTCGCCGACGCCGTACAGTTGAAAAGCGGAGCCCGGACCGGCGGCCAGATCGAAGATGTTCACCGACTGGGCGCCGGCGCGAATGGCCACGGGCGTTCCCCGCGGCGTTCCCGTCACCGGATCGATCTCCACGAGGCGACTGGACGAGTTCCCGCCGGTCGCGCCGTACAGCCGGCCCGAGGGACTGAACGCCAATCCGGCCCAACCTTCGCTGGCCGCCAGCGTGTTCGCCGGCGAAGAAAACGTCGCCTGCCATGGCGCCACACGTCCCGACGCCGTGTCGACCAGCATCAACAGGCCCGGATTGGTCGGGCTGGAGGACGGCTCGGCGATGCCGGCGTACAACAGATGGCCCAGTTCTCCCGCGGCTGCCAGCAGGCAACGCGTCTCGAGCGATTCGAGGAGTAGGCGCCGGGACCGACGGCCGCGCACGCGCGCTGGTTGGGCGGGACTCGACGACCGGCGGTACATGCTCATGAAAGTCCGCTTCCGAGGTTCAGTGTGTCCCAGCGACTCCCTCCGACTCGCAAATCTTCTTCCTGACAAGCCGCTTGTGCGCGCAGCAGAACGCCGACGCGATGCGCTTTCAACTATAAGCCAGCCGGCAAGCCAATTCTATCGGCGCGTTGCAGTTCCGGACGGTTTCCCGGCCGTCCGGGTCCGTCTTTATCGGCTCCGCGCATCTTCGTCGCCTGCGGAAATTGGAAAACTCAGGCAGCGTGTGCGGGTCGTGCCGGTCTTGCCGGCGCGAAGGCTGGAAAAGAAGGGCGATTCTAGCGTTTGTGCGACGGGGCGATCGACGGATTCAGCGAGGAAACCTGTAAAACGGTTTATGAGATCGTTGACGGTTTACCCCGCTCGAACTATAACCGACATTGGCTTTGCTACCGCTGTTGCACGTCGAGGTTTCTGTTCTTCTTTACAGTGGAACTCTCAGCCGGTATCAGCGGTGCCGTCAGCGTCTGGCAAGTCAAGGCCGCGATGGGCGGTCCCAAGTTGCGGATTCGCAGGGAGGGAGTCCGGTAGTGTACCCTTACGGATGGGGCAGACAACAGTTCCATTTCCACCGAGGTACAGATTATGTTTTGGCCCCTCCAACGCAAAAAGAAAGTCAATCAAGCAAAGAACAGGAACCGCCGCGGTAGTTCCAGGCGGCTGCTGTTCGAAGGCCTGGAGAACAGAAATCTCCTGGCGGCGGGCGTCGTCGACGTGCAGGTCTCTCCGCTCCTGGCGGCGGGAGAATTGGACCTGATCGGCGACCTGTCCAACAACGAGGTCCGGATCAGCCAGACCGTCAACGTCGGCGAGTACCGCATCGACGGACTGAACGGGACGCTGCTGCAGGTGAACGGTGCCGGCGTCACCATGCCCACCGTGACGGTCAACGGTATCACCGGAGACATTTCGGTGGACCTCGCCACGGGCAACGACATCTTCACGTTCGACAACACCTACGCGGCCGCCGGACAACCCTCCAACGTGCCGAATCACCTGATCATCGACAACGACGACGGCAGCAATCAGAACGTCCTGTCCGACCTCTTGATCAACGGGGACCTCCTCGTGAGCAAGGTGCTGGGCACCAGCGGCTACAGCGAATTGCAGATTGTCAACACCTTCGTGATCGGTTACACCGTGGTGGATAACACCGCTGGCGGTACCGGGGGCGACACGTGGACGGTGATCAACAACAGCTCGCTGCAAGGCAACGGTGCGGCGGGGCCAGCCTTCACGCTGTCCAACGGCGACGGCAAGGACATCATCGACGTGCAGGGCAATTCCCAATTCGGCACCGGACCGTTTCCGGGAGCCGTCGTGATGATTAGCAACGCCGCCGGCGGCAGCCGCACGACGTTCACCGGCTCCGGCGCAGCCGCCGGGTTCGGCACGACCACCGTGTACGGCGACATGTACATCAGCAACGGCACCAACCTGCCGGGGACGCTCGATACGGTGACCTTCAACGGCTCGAACGTGCTGGGCGACGTGCTGGTGACCAACGGCGACGGCAACACGTCCGTGACGGTCACCAACAGCACGCTGGGCAGCCACCTGGTCGCCGCGCCGTTTCCCGGAGTGATCGGTGGGCCGCTGTTGGTCGCCAACGGGGCCGGGTTCGACCAGCTTTCGATGACGAACTCGTCGGCGCCCTGGGGCGTGGGGATTGACAACGACTTCGGCGCGAACACCAACGTCTGGGGCAGCGTGACGCAGATCACCAACAGCCAGATCGGCACCGCCCCGTTCGGTCCGGCCATCCCCGGCTTCCCCGGTGTCGCGTTCGGCATGCGGGGTGACAACGGACGGGACCTGGTCAACCTCAGCGGCACCACGGTCGACGGCATCCTGGGCCTGGAACTGTACGCCGGCAACAACGAGGTGAACCTGACCAGCCAGACGCGGATGGACGCCCTGTACGTGGTGACCCTGGGTGGCAACGACACCCTGTTGATCGACGACGCGGCCATCGCGGTGTCGATCTACGTGCGTCTCGGCTCCGGTGCGGATACGTTCATCGTGAGGAACGTCGATCCGGCGACGGAGTGGCCCAGCGCCTTGCTGGGATCGATCGACATCGATGGCGAAATCGGCGTGGACACGACGAACCTGAGCGCCCTGGCGCTGGGCGCGCTCGGCTTCGAGGTCTTCGTGCCTTGAGCCAGCAGGCGGGATCGTTGGTTTGAGCCGGGGCGCCGTGCGATTGGCACGGCGCCCTTTTTGTTTGCGCCCGCAGCCGTCCGGCAACCCTCACCGCGAGCACAATCCGCGCAATCCAACTCCGCGGTCGTAATCAGGACGTTCGGCACCGACTTGCCGCCCAGTCGCCCCCATCCGGTTCCCGGAACCGCCAATTGCTTGCCGCCGTCCAAAAGCAGTCCTAGCATGAATCTTGGGAAGGTATCTGTGGCGACTCGCAGTGGGGAGGTGGCAAGAACGTGGGCAGAAACGTACACAAAGTCAAGTCGGGGTCGTCCGTCGGCGACCAGGGGGGCCTGCGCAAGCGAGCGCGGCGCCGGCCTGGCCGGAATTCTTCCAACCGCCGGTTGCAGTTTGAACCGTTGGAGAGCCGGCAATTGCTGGCAGGAGACCTGGCGGCACGCTTTGAGTTTGCGGATCTGGGCGGCAACGTCCTCCCCTCGCTGCAGGTCGGGCAAGAATTCCAGCTGCGGCTATACGTCCAGGACATCCGCAGCGATCCGCAGGGCGTGTTCCAGGCGTATTTCGACGTCAACTATCCGTCCAGCCTGGTCTCGGCCAACGGGACAATCAGTCACGGACCGGAATACTCGGCGGCCGGCACGACGTCGGGCGATCTCGACACCCCCGGCTTGATCGATGACGTCGGCGGCCAGGACACCAACCAGTTCCGGCCCACGCCGCTGAACGCTGAATTGCTGCTGTTCAGCGCGCCGCTGCACGCCGATCAGGTCGGCACCGTGACCCTGACCGTCGGCGAGGCCGATCGAGCGGACCGGATCGTTCAGTTCTTCGACACGGTGCAAGGCCTGCCGTTGAACAAAATCGATCTCCGCGGGCCCGGCTTCGGCCAACAGCCGCCCATGGAGATCGTCAATCCCAACGCGACGCTGCTGGCGATTGCCGCCACCGACGCGGAGCGGCCGGAAGGCAACTCCGGTAACGCGCCGTTCACCTTCACCGTCACTCGGTCGGGCGTAACAACCGGATCCACGACCGTGGACTACGCCGTCGCAGGCACGGGCGCCAATCCGGCCAACGCGGCCGACTTCGGCGGGACCCTGCCCGGCGGCCAGATCAGCTTTGCCGCCGGCGAGACCAGCCAGACGATCACGGTGAACGTCAGCGGCGACACGACGATCGAACCGGACGAAGGATTTTCCATTACGCTCTCCAACGCCTCCGGCGACGCCCAAATCACGACGGCCGCGGCCATCGGCACAATCGACAACGACGACGTCGCCTTGGCAATTGCCGCCGCCGATGCGGCCCAACCTGAGGGAAATTCGGGCAGCACCGCGCTGACGTTCACCGTCACGCGGACGGGCCTGCTCACCGGCACAACGACCGCCAGTTACGCCGTCACGGGCAGCGGAGGCACTCCGGCCAACGCGGCCGACTTTGGCGGCACGCTGCCCAGCGGCGCCGTCAGCTTCGCCTCGGGCGAAACGGCCAAGACGATCACCGTGAGCGTCAGCGGCGATGCGGCCGTGGAGTCGGACGAGGGCTTTTCCGTGACGCTGTCCAATGCTTCGGGCGGGGCGACGATCACAACCGCGACGGCCTCCGGAACGATTGCCAACGACGACACGGCGCTGCAGATCGCCGCCACCGACGCGGTCAAGTTCGAAGGCAATTCGGGCAGCACTCCGTTCACCTTCACGGTGACGCGAACAGGCCTCACCACCGGGACCACGACGGCCAATTACGCGGTGACCGGCAACGGTACCAATCCGGCCAACGCGGCGGACTTCGGCGGCACGCTGCCCAGCGGCCAAGTTAGTTTTGCGGCTGGCGAGACCAACAAGACGATCACGGTGAACGTCAGCGGCGACGCGGTCATCGAGCCAAATGAAGACTTCTCCGTCACGCTCTCAAACGCTTCCGCCGGAGCCCAAATCACGACCGAGACCGCCGCCGGCACGATTCTCGATGAAGACATCGCGTGGGCGATTGCCGCCACCGACGCGAACAGGGCAGAGGGGAATTCGGGCAGTACGGCGTTCACCTTCACGGTGACGCGAGACGGCCTGACGACCGGGACCACGACGGTCAGTTACGCGGTGACCGGCAGCGGCGTCAATCCGGCCAATGCGGCCGATTTCGGCGGCACGCTGCCCAGCGGGACGGTCAACTTTGCAGCGGGCGAGATCAGCAAAACCATCACGGTGAACGTCAGCGGCGACACGGCCGTCGAACCGGACGAGGGCTTTTCCGTCACGCTGTCGAACGCATCCGGCGAGGCGCAAATCACGAGTCCATCGGCGGGCGGCACCATCCTGAACGACGACACGCTTCTCGCGATTGCCGCCGCGGATGCGGCCAAAGGGGAGGGGAATTCGGGCAGCACGCCGTTGATGTTCACGGTCACGCGGATCGGCTTGACGACGGGGACGACAACCGTCAACTATGCCGTCACCGGCAGCGAACCCAATCCGGCCAACGCGGCGGACTTCGGCGGGACGCTGCCGGGCGGAACGGTCAGTTTCGCCGCCGGCGAGACGGCCAAGACCATCACGGTCAGCGTCAGCGGCGACACGGCGGCCGAGCCGGACGAAGGGTTTTCCGTGACGCTTTCCAACGCCTCGGGCGGGGCGCAGATTGCGACCGCGACAGTAATTGGCACGATCCAAAACGACGACACCGGACTGGCCATTGCCGCGGCCGATGCCGTCAAAGCGGAGGGCAACTCGGGCAACGCGTCGTTCACCTTTACGGTCACGCGAGACGGCACGGCCAGCGGAACCACGACCGTGGACTATGCCGTGACGGGCACGGGCTCCCATCCGGCTGACGCGGCCGACTTCGGCGGGACGCTGCCCAGTGGAATCGTCAGCTTTGCGGCGGGCGAGACCAGCAAGACCGTCTCCGTCACCGTCAGCGGCGACAAGGCGGTCGAACGGGACGAAGGCTTCTCCGTCACCCTCTCCAACGCCTCGGGCGGGGGCCAAATCACGATCCCAGCAGCCTCCGGCACGATCGTCAACGACGACACGGCCCTGGCGATTGCCGCCGCCGATGCGGCCAAGGCGGAGGGGAATACCGGCAACACGGCGTTCACGTTCACCGTCACGCGGACGGGTTTGACCACCGGGACCACGGCGATGAACTACACGGTGGCCGGCAGCGGGACGAACGCGGCCGACGCGGCTGATTTCGGCGGGACGCTGCCCGACGGGACCGTCAGCTTTGCGGCGGGCGAGGCGAGCAAGACGATCATCGTCAACGTCCGCGGTGATACGGCGGTCGAACCCGACGAGAGTTTCTCCGTGACGCTGTCCGACGCCACGGACGGCGCCCAACTAGCCACGGCGACGGCCGGCGGCACGATTGCCAACGACGACACCGTGTTGACGATTGCCGCCGCGGACGCCACCAAGCCCGAAGGCAACGCGGGCAGCACCGCGTTCACGTTCACGCTGACGCGGACGGGGCTGACGGCCGGCACAACGACCGTGGACTACGCGGTCGCGGGAACGGGCGCCAGTCCGGCCGGCGCGGCCGACTTCGGCGGGACGCTGACCGGCGGGACGGTCAGCTTTGCGGCGGGCGAGACCAGCAAGACGCTGACCGTGAACGTCAGCGGCGACACGACCGTCGAAGCGGACGAGGGCTTTACCGTCACCCTGGAGAACGCCTCGGGCGGGACGCAGATCGTCACGCCTGCGGCCGTCGGCTCGATCGTCAACGACGACGCGGCGGTAGTTAATATCACCGGCCCGTTGCCGACGGACGAAGGAAACGCCGGGACGGCCCCCGCGGAGTTCACCGTGACGCTTTCCGCGCCCGTCGATGTCCCGGTGAGCGTGGATTACGCCACGACCGACGGCACCGCACAGGACGAGAACGGCGAGCACGACTATCAGTCCGCTCAGGGAACGCTGACGTTCCTGCCGGGCGGCGAGTTGACGCAAACCGTCACCGTCGCGGTCCGCGGCGACGCGGTGCTGGAACCTGACGAGACATTTCAGGTCGTGCTCGGCAATCTGCAGGCCGGGACGCCAGCCCGAAACGTGTCCCTCGGCGACGACGCGGCGATCGCGACCATCGCCGATGACGACGCGGCCCGGCTGACAATCGTCGTGACGCAACACGCTGCCGAAGACGCCACGCACGGGCTGTTCACCGTCAACATCGACAAACTGTTGTCGCAGCCGATCCAACTCACGTTGGCCGTTTCCGGAACGGCGACGCCGGACGCCGACTACGTGGCCTTGAGTACGACGCTGACGTTTCCCGCCGACACGCCCAGCGTGACCGTGCCGCTGACCGTGCTGCCGGACGCGTTGATCGAAGGCGAGGAGACCGTCATCGTCCGGATCGTGGCGACCAGCGATCCGGCGGCCCGCCCCGGCGCGCCCGACTCGGCAACCTTGACGATTGCCGACGAGGATGCGACCACCGTTTCGATCGCGGCGAGTGATGACGCCGCTGCCGAACCGGCGGACGGCGGCGAGTTCGTCGTCAGCTTGGCAGGCGACAAACTCGCGCCGCCGCAGGGGATCCTGGTCAGCTATACCGTCAGCGGCAGCGCGGCGGCAGGCGAGGACTACACGGCGCTGCCGGGCAGCGTGCTGATCCCGGCAGGACAGACTTCGGCCCCGATCTCACTCCCGGTGCTGGACGACAGCGTCGTCGAGCCCACCGAAACGGTCATCGTCACCTTACTCGGCACCGATAACGCGGGGACCAACGTCGACGCGGGCAGCGACACGGCCACCATCTCGATCCAGAGCGACGACACGGCCGAGGTGTCCATCGCCAAGGACCGGGACGGCAGCGAGGAGGAAATCCCCGTCAACGGCAAGTTCCGCGTGACCCAAACCCAAACTAGCGCAACGGACACCGTGCTCCAGTACACGGTGACCGGCCCGGCCGTGGCTGGCGAGGATTATACGCCGCTGTCTGGGACGGTTACGATCCCGGCCGGGGCGTTTGACGCGGACATCGAGGTGGCCGTGCTCGACGATGACCTGGTCGAAGCCACCGAGACGGTAAGTGTGACGCTGACCGGCATCACCAGCGGCACGCCCGGCGTGTCGCTGGACAGCGCCGCCCAGACAGCTTCGCTGGACATCGTGGACAACGACACGGCCACGCTGTCGATCGCGAAAGTCAACGACGGGGCCGAGGCAGATGTGCCTGCCGACGGGCGTTTCCGCGTGAGGCAAAGCAAGGCCAGCACGACGGACACTGTCGTGAGTTACCAGGTGGCCGGAACGGCGACACCGGGCGACGCGGACGACTATACGCCGCTGGCCGGCACGGTGACGATCGCAGCCGGGCAAACCACGGCCGACATCGTGGTCCAGGTCCTGAACGATTTGCTCGTGGAGCAGACCGAGACGGTCGTACTGACTCTGGCCGCTGTCACCAGCGGCGACACGGATATCAGCATCGACCAGACGAACAAGACGGCCACGGTGTCGATCCTGGACGAGATCACGGCCGTCTCGATCACGGCCAGCGATGCCGCGGCCAGCGAACCGGGCGCGGACCAAGGGCAGTTCCTGGTGGTGTTGGCAGGCGGGCGGCAGGCCCCGCCGGGCGGAATCCAGGTGAGCTATACGGTCAGCGGCGATGCGACTCCGGGAGCGGACTACACCGCCTTGTCCGGCGTGGCGACGATCCCGGCAGGCCAGTCGTCGGTGGCCATTTTCGTCGCCGTCGTGGACGACAACGTGGTGGAGTTGCCGGAACCGGTCACCGTGACGCTTACCGGCGTCAATCACCCGAACGTCGCGATCGACAGCGAGGCGAACCAAGACACGGTGACGATCAACGACGACGATCCGACGACCGTCTCGCTGACGGCCAGCGACGACAGCGGCAGCGAACCGGGGAGCGACGACGGCGAGTTCGCCGTAACGCTGGGCGGCGGCAGGGTTGCGCCGGAGACCGGCATCGCCGTCAGCTATACGGTCAGCGGCACGGCCAGCGGCGGCGCGGATTATGTGGCCTTGTCAGGCACGGTGACGATTCCCGCCGGAGCGTCGTCCGCGACGATCCTCGTGGACGTCCTCGACGACGACGTGGTGGAACTGCCGGAGACCGTGCATTTGGCACTCACCGGTACGAACCATCCGGGCGTGACGGTCGCAGCCACGGCCGCCACCGCGACGGTCACGATCGACAGCACTGAAGACAACACCACCGTCTCGATCAGCGCGACCGATGCGACCGGCCGCGAGCCGGGGACGGACGACGCTCAGTTCACCGTGACGCTGGTCGGCGGCAAAGTCGCCCCGGCGGGCGGCATCGTGGTCAACTACTCGATCGGCGGCGGCGCCACGGCGGGTTCCGATTACACGACCCTGCCGGGAACGGTTACCATCCCCGCCGGAGCTTCTTCGGCGACGATTGCGGTGGATGTCCTCGACGACAACGTGGTCGAATCCGCAGAGACCGTGAGTGTCACGCTGGCCGGCACCAACAACGCGGGAGCCGCGATCGGCGCGACCAACAATACCGCGACGGCCACCATCCAAGACGACGACCCGACGACCGTGTCGATCAGCGCCAGCGATGCCAACGCCGCGGAGCCGAGCGACAGTGGCCAGTTCACGGTCGCGCTAAACAACGGCAAAGTCGCCCCGCCGGAGGGAATCACGGTCAGCTACACCTCCGCCGGCACTGCGACGGCTGGTTCAGACTTTGCGGCGCTAACTGGAACCGCGACGATTCCCGCAGGAGCGTCCTCGACGACAATTCAGGTCGCCGTGCTGGACGACAACGTGGTCGAGGTGCCGGAAACTGTGATCGTCACGCTGACCGGCACCAACAATACCGGCGTGACGGTGGGCACTGCCAACAACACAGCTACCGTGACGATCACTGACTACCCCACCACGGTCTCGATCGCTGCCAGCGACGCGACCGGCAGCGAGCCTGGGACCGATGACGGCTTGTTGACCGTGACGCTGGACAATGGCAAGGTCGCGCCCACCGGCGGGATCGCGGTCACCTACACCGTCGCCGGAAATGCCACGGCCGGGACGGATTACACTACGCTACCCGGCACCGTTACGATCCTCCCCGGCCAGTCCTCAGCCACGATTACGGTCGACGTGCTCGACGACAACGTCGTCGAGGCCGCGGAGACAGTCGAGGTGACGCTCACCGGCACCAACCACGCCGGGGCGACGATTCACGCGACCAACAAGACGGCCACCGTGACCATCGACAGCACCGAAGACAACGCCACGGTCTCGATCGCCGCGACCGACGCGACGGGCAGCGAGCCGGGCACGGACGACGCGCAGTTCACAGTCACGCTGAGCGGCGGAAAAATCGCGCCGGCCGGCGGCATCGTGGTGAACTACACGATCGGCGGCACGGCCACGGCCGGCTCGGACTACACGGCCTTGACCGGAAGCGTGACGATCCCCACGGGAGCCTCGTCGGCGACCATCACCGTGGACGTCCTCGCGGACAACGTCGTCGAGACGTCCGAGACGGTGGTGGTCGCCTTGACCGGCACGAATCACGCCGGCGCGACTGTTGCGGCGACGGGCGTCACGGCCACGGTGGCGATCGCGGACGACGACGCGACCACCGTCTCGATCACTGCCAGCGACGCTACCGCGGGCGAACCAAGTAACAACGGCCAATTCAGCGTGACGCTGGACAACGACAAAGTCGCCCCGGCCGGCGGCATCGTGGTCACGTACACCACCGCGGGCTCCGCGACATCAGGCAGCGACTACACGGCGCTGGCCGGCACCGTGACGATTCCCGCGGGGGCCTCGTCCGCAATCATCGCCGTGAACGTGATCGACGACACGACAGCGGACGAACCGGCCGAGACCGTCGTGGTCACATTGACCTCCGCCGATCATCCCAGCGTGACGCTCAGCACGGACAACCGCTCCGCCACGGTCACCATCGCAGCGGACGATCTGCGGAACGCGTCGATCTCCGGCCTGGTGTGGATCGATGCGGACAACGACCACCAGCAGAAGAAGGAAACCTCCGGCAATGTGCTGGAACCCGGCATTCCCGGCGTGATCGTGCGGCTGAGCGGAACGGCCCGCGACGGCATCACGCTGGCGCTGGAGGCAATGACGGACGACGACGGAGCCTACCGCTTTGTCGATCTGCCCGCCGGCACGTACGAGATCCGCGAAGAACAACCCGCCGCTTGGATCGACGGCCAGGAGATGCTGACATCGAGCACCGTCAACGACGCGTACTCCAACCTCGTCCTGACGCCCGGCCAACAAGCCGTCGATTACAGCTTCGGCGAGCGCACGCTGCAGCCGCAATTCGTCTCCAAACGCCAGTTCCTGGCTTCCACGCCCGCCACGGACGTGTACCTGCGGACGGTCAACACTCTGGCGAAGCAACGCGCCGGCGACGCCGACGGCGCCAAGGCCATTCGCGAGGCGAGCATTCCGTCGGAGGTCAGTGCGAATTCCACGGCCAGCGCGCCGCTGACACAAAACGCGTCGCTAGCCGAGGCATCGGGCGAGGCATCGGGCGAGGCATCGGACGTGCTGACCAGCGTGGCAACGGATGCCGCTGAACTCGCCGCCGGCGAAGCCGCCCCGGAAACAGTGGCCCCGGAAACAGTGGCCCCAGAAGGCGAAGGCGAAGCTGCCGTGCCGCCGGCTGCGGCCGCGATGCCGCCCGTTCGAAAGACCGCAGCGTGGCAGGTTGCTCCGCCAGCCGAAACCGCGAGCGTGGCGACGGCGTCCGACTACGCAGCACAATCCGTGTCGCGAGCTGCGCCAGCGATCGCGACGGGTTCTGGATCGAGATCCCGAGTCGCTTCCATCCATGCCGGTCCGCCACCGGCGGCAATGCTTGTGGGTACAGAGAGTCCAGATGCGCGTCACCCGGTGCTCCCCGCCGGTTCCCTCCGCCGGGAACCCGCCGTCGCTCGCGGGGAGGGCAATCGCCTTGCTCCGGTCGCCGTCCAAGCGGCTGACCGCACCGCGGCCAGAGGCTCGCAATTCGCGTTCTCCCGTGGTACGGAGGACCGCGAGACGGAAGAGAACCCGGAAACGGCGAAGCTGGTGGATCTGGTCTTTGCGAAGGACGCGTGGTGGGACGGCCAGGGATCGAGGAGCGATTGACTAGCTGGATTGGCGTCCGTACCCCGAGTTTCTAGCCCTGTCCTTGACGCGGATGTTGGGCTATCATTAACCGCATGAACGCAGTCACGCTCGAAATCCCCGGCGACATCGCCCAGGCGCTTCGCTTGCCGCCGCCGGAATGTGAATCCCGATTGCGGCTGGAATTGGCGGCGGCCCTGGCTGCCCGGAGGATTCTGGGGCTTGGCAAAGCTGCCGAATTGGCCGGCTACCCCCCGCTGCGTTTTGAAGAAGAGCGGAGACACCGATACGTGCGGATGCACTACGACGAAACGGATCTGGCCCAGGATCTCGCCTCTGCGTGCGGTCGTCAGTGACTTTCAGTGAATCGCATGACCAAACGTAACACCAGGAGAACGGTGGCGGCGAGCCGCAGCCAGGGCCGGGAGGGACGGGTTGGAAACCAGTCCTACGGCAAAATGCTTCCCTTGGCCGGACTGGCCGCTTTGCTGGTCGCTGCGCCGCTGGTCCCCAGCGAGGGGACAGCCGAGTTGGGCGTGGGGTCGATTTGGGTGATGGTCGCGCTGCTCGTCTGCGCCGGCGGGCTCCTGGCCGCTCTGATCCTCCGGCGGACTGACGTCGGCTTTGGCGGAATCGATGCGCTGGCAGCCGTGCTGTTCGCTTGGGTCGCGGTCAGTGCGCTGGTCATGGCAGGGCAGGGCCACGCGCGGGCGACGATCAACATGGCGTGGCAGTGGGCCGGTTTCGGAGTCTTGTTTTTTCTGGGCCGGCACTTGCTGCGCGAGCCGGCGGCGGTCCGGGCGGTGTGCGCGGTGATGATCGGCCTGGCGGTTTGCCTGTCGGCGCTCGGTTTCTACCAGTACTTCTACAGCATGCCGGCCACGCGCGCCGAGTTTGCCCGAAATCCCGAAGCCATGCTCCGCGAGGCCGGGGTGAACCCGACGCCGGGTTCGCCGGAACGCAAATTGTTCGAGGATCGGCTGAACAGCACCGAGCCGCTGGCGACCTTTGCCCTGGCCAATTCCCTGGCCGGCCTGCTGGCGCCGTGGCTGATCGTCGCGATGGGGATCGCCGTGGCGGAGTGGGGGAGTGCGAAAACGAGGAGCCCGACCGGCCTGAAAACGGGGACAGGCACCGATCGTCCTGATCGGAGCCAGTCCCCGTTTTCAGGCACCGATCGTCCTGATCGGAGCCAGTCCCCGTTGATGGACGCGCGGCGAGCGGGCGTGGTGCTGGCCGCGGGCGCGGCGGTCGTCTGCATCGGCCTGTGCGTGCTGCTGACCAAGAGCCGGACCGCGTTGTTGGCACTCGGCCTCGGTGTGTGTCTGCTGGCGGCCTCGCGACGGCCTGTCCGCCGCCTGTTCACGTGGCGGCTGTTGCTGGCCGCGGTCGTGATCGGCGGACTGGTGGGGGGAGCGATCGCGGCGGGAGTCTGGGATCGTCTGGTGCTGACGGAGACACCCAAGTCGCTGTTGTATCGCCTTGAATACTGGCGAGCGACGGCGGCCATGATTGCGGATCATCCGTGGTTCGGTTGCGGTCCGGGCAACTTCCAGCATTACTACACGCAGTACAAATTGCCGGAGGCCAGCGAATCGATCGCCGACCCGCACAACTTGTTCTTCGAGGTCGCGGCCACGGCCGGCCTGCCTGCGCTGCTGGCTCTAGTCGCCGCGTTGGCCATCGCGGGATGGCGGTGCTGGGTCGCGTCCGGGGCGGCGAATGGGCGCTCCGAAGCGGGCTCTGGAACGGGTTCCAATCACTCCGGCACGCGGGACGATCCGCCGCATCGGCAGGCTGCGGATCCCGTTTCCGCGGCTTCGGCAGCGACCGCGCCGACGATTGCCGCGGGGGTCTACGTCGGATCGCTGGCCGGCGTTGTGTTGGGTTGGTGGACCGGGTTCGTGTTTGGCCTGGCTCCGGACGTCGGGTTGTTCATCTGGGGCGTGCCGGTTGCTGCGCTGCTGGCGGCGGCGTTGCATCCGTGGACCGTCCGAGGGCGGATGCCGGCCACAATTCCCTGGCTGGCCCTGCTGGTGCTGACCGTCAACTTCTTGGCCGCGGGCGGCATCAGTTTTGCTGGTACGGCGCCCAGTTGGTGGCTGCTGTTGGCCGTGGCGGTCAATTCGACCGAGGCGGCGGGCTCAAGACGGAGCCTGCCGCCAGTCGTTGTCGGGCTTTTGGCGGCGGGGGTCCTGTCGCTGGTCGTGGTCTGCTTTCTGACGCTGTACGCGCCGGTCTTGCGCTGCCGCGCCAAGGTTGATGAAGGATTGGCCTTGCTGCGGGCGTCGCGTTTTGCGGAGGCGGAAGCGGCCTTCCGCGAGTCGGCCGAGGTGGACCCTTATGCGGCGGCACCGTGGGAGAGTCTGACGACGCTCTACCACAGTGTGGCTCTGGACAGCGGCGTGCCTGAGGCGTTGGCGCGATTCGAGACGGCTTTGGAGGAAACGCTGCGGCGGAACCCACATGCCCACTCGCTCCGCAAGGCGAGCGGCGATTGGCGACTGGCCTTGTTTGCGCGGTGGGGCGAGCGCCGTCAGTGGGACGAAGCGATTGGCGCCTACATCCAATCGCTCCAGCTGTATCCGAATCACGCTTACGGCCACGCCCAGTTGGCCTGGGCCTATCACTTGGGGGGTGATGAACGTTCCGCCAACCGCGAGGCGACCGAGGCACTGCGGTTGGATTCGCTGAACCCGCACCGCGAGAAAAAGCTTTGCCATCAAAGGCTTTACGATCCCTCAGGCAAATCGGGCGAACCGCCGGAAAATGCCGAACAAATCATGCAAGGCTTGCGTAGATAATGAGTTGTAGCGTATTGTTTGCGGTTTTACTTGGAAGCAGGGTTTCTCATTATTTTTGGTAACCATGAAAGTCTGGTTGTTGGCAATCGGAGCGGCGGGAGTTGGAGTTGCGGCTGGGTTCGCGAGCGTGTGGTTGGAATTCTCCGGGGTGGCCAGCCAATTCGAACCTCATAACCAAGCGGCCGGCGCGGTCGCGTCGGCCGGACTGGAGCGAAAGGGCCCCCAGGCGGTCGTCGTCGCGGGGACGGATTTCGATTTTGGCGTGGGACAGCGCAATAGCACCCTGAATCATACCTTCCAAATCCGCAATGACGGCGATGAGCCGCTGCGGCTGGAAAAGGGCGGTACAAGCTGCAAGTGTACGCTGAGCGACATCAAGAAGTCGGAAGTCCTGCCGGGCGAGACGGTCGAGATCCGGTTGGACTGGAAATTGGAGACACTGGGCGAGGAGTTTCGCCAGACGGCCGAGATCCAAACGAACGACCCGCTGCAACGGACCGTTGTCTTGGCGGTCCACGGCACGGTGACCGACCTGGTGCGTCTGGATCCTCAGGAATTGACGTTCAGCGGCATCGCCGCCGACGAGGGAACGACGGCAACCGTGTACGTTTATGGCTTTGCGACCCAAGATCTGCAGATTCTGTCACAGGATTTTGTCAACTCCGACACCGCCCCCTTCTTCACGCTGACCTGGCGGTCTGCGACGGCCGAAGAACTGAAGACCAAGCCCGGCGCCACGTGCGGACTGGCGGGCACCGTGACCGTCAAACCCGGCTTGCCTCTGGGGCCGATAAACCAGACAATCCAGCTGAAGACCAACGTCCCGGAAGCCCAACAGCTGGAGTTGGCTGTCAACGGTTCCGTGATCAGCGACATCTCGATTGTCGGCCCCGCCCAGTTCAGCGAGAAACGCAGTACGCTGACGTTTGGCACCGTCGAGCGGGATCGCGGAGCCAAGGCGACGTTGCGTATTCTGGTCAAGGGCCCGCGTCGGGCAGACACGAAGTTGACGTTGCAGAAAGTCGATCCGGAGGATGTCCTGGCCGTGAAACTGGGCGAGGCCCAGGAAATCAACGCCGGGGCCGTGTACATGTATCCTCTGCAGGTCGAGATTCCGCCGGGGACGCGGTTGGTGAATCGCTTGGGCACCGACCAGGCGAAAGCGGGAAAGATCGTCATTGAAACCACCCATCCCACCATGAAAACCGTACCGATCCAAGTCAGGTTTGCGGTCGAGTGACCGCCTGCGACTGCACGGAGGGAGCCGCTATGATTCATTCGCACCGTACGCGTTTGCCTTACTCGTCATGGACTTGGGCCTCAGTCTGGCTGTCCGCCCTGTCGGTCGCATGGCTTGCAGGGTGCAGCGACCGCCCTTTGGCCGATGCGACCGCGCCCGTCGCGGCGCCCCGGCCGTCCGCAACGCCCGCCTCAGCGCCGCCGCATTCCGGCGACCCGGCTCCGGTTGACACCGCGACGCCGGCCGCGACGGCAGGCACGACGGCGGCAAGTCCGTCGGCGGTCGAGCCCGCGCAAGACTCCCAGCGGGAACCGTTGTACGTCGGTTGGCCACAGCCTGTCTTGACCCTGTTCATCACGGGACAGCAGCACGGCTACATCGAACCCTGCGGCTGCTCCGGCCTCACGAATCAGAAAGGCGGGCTGGTCCGCCGTTATGCGTGCAAGCGGCAACTGGAGCAGCAGGGCTGGGAGGTGGTGGCGCTGGACGTCGGCAGCCAGGTGCGGCGGTTCGGCCGTCAGGCGGAGATCAAGTTCCAGATGACCGCCGAGGGCCTGAAGAAGATGAAGTACCGGGCGATCGGCTTCGGTCCCGACGATTTGCGTCTGTCGGCCGGGGAACTGGTCGCCATTACCGCGGAAGACGGCACCGCGAGTTCGCCTTTCGTGTGCGCCAACGCCGCGATCATCGATCGGGAACTGACGCCCCGGCATCACGTGATCGAGGCCGCCGGGAAGAAAATCGGCGTGACTGCCGTGTTGGGCACGGAGGAACTGGCCCAGATCACCAGCGATGAGATCATCAAGCAGCCGCCAGCCGACGCGCTTCGCGAGGTCTGGCCGGAGTTGGAGAAACAGGCGTGTGATCTGTACGTCTTGTTGGCCCACGCCTCGCTTGGCGAGTCGGCGGAATTGGCCCAGAAGTTCCCGCATTTCCACGTCGTCGTGACGGCCGGCGGGGCCGGCGAACCGACGTACGAGGCCGAGAAGATCGCCGGCACCCGCGGAGTCCTGGTCCAGGTGGGCACGAAGGGGATGTACGCGGGCGTGATCGGCCTGTTTGACGATCCGGCCCAGCCGCTGCGTTACCAGCGAGTGCCGCTGGACGACCGCTTTCCGGATTCGCCGGAAATGCTCCAGTTGCTGGCTTCGTACCAGGACCAGCTCAAGGCGGCCGGGCTGGAAGGGCTGGGGATCAAGCCCATCCCGCACCCCACCGAACGCAAGTTCGTCGGTTCGGAGGCGTGCCTCGACTGTCACGAGGCCGAGTACAAAATCTGGGAGAAAACGACTCACGCCCACGCGTTGGAGACGCTGATCCACCCCGGCGAACGCAGCGAAATCCCGCGGCATTTCGATCCCGAATGCATCAGCTGTCACGTGATCGGCTGGAATCCACAGAAGTACTTCCCCTACGTGTCCGGCTATCTGGGTGTCGACCAGACGCCGTTGATGCATCACGTGGGCTGCGAGAACTGCCACGGTCCGGGTTCGGCTCACGTGGAAGCCGAAAACGCCGGCGCTCCCGCGGAAACACTCAACCAGCTTCGCGAAGAGGCCCAGCTGCCGCTGCCCGAAGCCGAGAAAAAGTGCATGGAGTGCCACGACCTGGACAACAGCCCCGAATTCCACGAACCGGGCGCCTTCGACCGCTATTGGAAGAAGATCGATCACTAGCAGCCTGTTGAAACCACGTTGTGGTCCGCCATGAATCTCAGCGTGCGCGTCTGTCTCCCGGCGATGGCCGCCTACTGCGGGTCCGGCCAGACGAAGCGCTCGCGCCGTTGAAACCACGCAGGACAAGGAGAACACCGTGCGCACTGCATTTCTGCTCTGCTGGTTGCCCGTCGGCGTCGCGGCTGGAATTGGTTTCGCACTGAGCACCGAGCTGGCGGCCGGAGCGCAGCGGCCCAACCTGGTGTTGATCGCCATCGACAACCTGGGCTTCCGCGACACGGGCTGCTACGGCAACCGGGAAATCAAGACACCGCATATCGACCGACTGGCTGCCGAGGGCGTGCGCTGCACCAATTTTTACTCGGCCTCACCCACGTGTACGGTCTCCCGCGCTTCGTTCCTGACCGGGCGGTATCCGCAGCGGCACGGGTTGGTAAAGCAACTGACCACCCGCGTGGGCCTGAAGGTCGACGAGAATCTCGGTCCCGGGCTGCGGCAGACGGAACAACTGATCCCGCAGTTCCTCAAGCCCCAAGGCTACGCCACCGCCTGTGTAGGCAAGTGGAACATCGGCTTTGCCCCCGGCAGCCGGCCGACGGAGCGCGGTTTCGATGAGTTCCTGGGCAACGCCTCGGGCAATATGGACTACTACACGCACGTCTACAAAGGCCGCAACGACATGTACCGCGGCACCGAGCCGGAGCCGAACCAGGGCCGGTACAGCACCGATCTGTATGCCGACACCGCCTGCGATTTTATTCGCCGCAAGGCCGGCCAGCCATTCTTCCTGTATCTGGCCTTCAATGCCGTCCATTACAACAATCCGGCGAACACGGCGCCGGGCGTCGAGTGCGTATGGCAAGCTCCGGACGAGGCGTTTGCGGCCTACGGCTACTCGCCCCAGACCCGTGACGAGAAACAGCGTTACGATGCCACGGTCACTGCGTTGGACACGGGCGTCGGCCGCGTGCTGGGCCAGCTGAATTCGCTGGGCCTGGCGAAGAACACGCTGGTGATCCTGTTTTCCGACAACGGCGCTTTCAAAGCGCAGATCGAATACGCCTCGAACGCGCCGTTCCGGACCGAGACGGAGATGATCTACGAGGGAAGTCTTCGCGTGATGGCCATCGCTCGCTGGCCCGGCCGGCTCGCGCCGGGGCGAGTGTGCGACGAATTGCTCATCAGCCTCGATTTCTTTCCCATGATTCTCGCCGCCGCGGGCGCTCCGCTTCCCACCGACCGCACGATCGACGGCCGGGACCCCACCGCCGTTCTGGCCGGCGAGTCGCCTTCGCGCCACCTGGAACTGTTCTGGGACTACTCCGGATCGAAAGCCGTCCGCCGCGGCCAGCACAAACTGGTCCTTCCCAGAAAACGCGCTCCGGAACTCTACGACCTGACGTCCGATCCGAGTGAAACCACGAACTTGGCCGCCACGTCGCCGGACGTCGTCCAGCAGTTGCAGCAGTCACTG
Organism: Candidatus Anammoximicrobium sp.; assembly: GCA_012515235.1. Lineage (GTDB taxonomy): Bacteria > Planctomycetota > Planctomycetia > Pirellulales > Pirellulaceae > Anammoximicrobium. Next base: position 199,694 of record JAAYYU010000244.1, on the reverse strand, counting down.
TGCGACTGGGCCGGCCGCGTCCGAGACCCCTAGCACCAAACGGAATTTCGGCAGTTCCGCGCCGTTGATAAAGTCACCGTTTCGGTGCTGGGGTCAGGCTTCCAGAATTCAATTTTGGTCGAGCAGGCTCGTACCAGATGGCTGGCGCCACGATCGACCAAAATTGAATTCTGTAAGCCTGACCCCTTCGCCGGCGACTGCTGCAGCAGTACAGGGAAAGACCGGGGAGGTTCAGGGACCTTCACTGGGTCGAACAACGCTTGCGGGACGTGCGGCCCCGCTCGCCTGGGAAGTCGCTCAGGTCGAACGGTTCGAGCGAGGAAAGCTGGCGGTTCTTGACCGGGATATTGCACTGCCGCTGGGTCCAGTAAAATCGGTCGGTCTCTTGCGGGTGCCGCGGTTGGTTGATCAGCGGCGTGCGACTGCCACGAAGCATAGGGAGAGGTGCCATGAAAGAGTTGAGGCGGCGCGAGTTTCTGGGAATCGTAGGGGCGGGGGCCACGTGGGGAGCCACGACGGGAATGGCTGCGGAGGAGACGCAAAAGACCGCGGCGGCGGCCAAGCCAGCGGACGTACAGACGTATGCCAGCGGGCGGGAAGACGGGCGTTTCCTCCAGACCGCGGCGTTTGTCCACAAATACATGCAGGCGATTCAACCCCAGCTGGCCTTTCGTCTCGACATGACCCGCGAGGCATTCCCGGCGTGGCAACAGGCCGTCCGCGAAAAGCTGCTGGAACTGATGTGCTTTCCGGAAGCTCCCGGCCAGCCGGAGCCGAAGCGGATCTGGGCGCAGGCCCGCGAGGGCTATCGGCTGGAACGTTGGGAGGCCTATCCGGAGCCGTTCAGCGTGGTGCCCTTTCTGCTGCTGGTTCCCGACGGGGTCAGCTCCAACTCGCCCGCGCCCGCCGTCCTCTGCTTTCCCGGCTCCACGGGCAGCAAGGAAACGCTCGCTGGCGAACCCGAGTTGCCCGGTTCTCCGGCGCCGGACAAGGTCAAGTGGTCCGACAACCGGATGGCCTATCACTTCGTCCGTCGCGGACTGGTGGCGGCGGCTTTCGACAGCCCGGCCACCAACGAACTGGCAAGTCCCATGCTCAATCGCGAAGCGTTGTCGCTGTGCGCGATTTGGATGGGCCGCTGCTACGAAGCGATCTCGGTGTTCCAGAAAGCGTGCGTCCTGCGGTGGCTTGTCGCGCAGCCCTACGTCGACGCGAAACGCTTGGCGACCAGCGGCCATTCGCTGGGCGCCAAGCCGGCCGATATCCTGGGCGTGCTGTATCCTGACTTGGTGAAAGCCGTGGTCCACAACGATTTCGTGTGCCACTGGCAGGAGCGGGCCGTGGCGATGAACCTGTACCATCCGGGCGGGCACCAGGTCGTGCCGGGCATGGTTCCGTGGTTCGACTATACCGATCTGGAAGCCGCGCTGGCGCCCCGGCCGCTGCTGTTCACCGAGGGCGGGCGACCCAACCAGATCGCCAAGATCCGCCGGGCCTACGGGCTGCTGGACGCCGCCGAGATGGTGAAAGTGTACCATTACGAGAAGTACGAAGACCCGGCCTCCCGCACGTTGGACGACGCGGAACTGCCCGTGGGCATCGACAACGAACAGTACTTCGCCTATGCCTACGTCGATGCCGCCCGCCACCGCTTCCGGCCCCACCACGCCGTCCCGTGGTTGGCCCGCGTGTTCGGAATGTGACCCCAGCGTTCCCAATTCCGCCGGCTCGCCCGGCGGATCGTTCGGTTTCCCACTAAGAAGCGAGGCAATCCCGCCGGCTCGCCCGGCGGATCGTTCGGTTTCCCACTACACGGCCACATTTCGCCCATCCCTTGGCTCGCGGGAGGTTATCATGCGCCACGTCACACTCCTCCTGGTCCTCGGATTTGTGTTGATCTCTCCAACTTCAACACCGGCCTCGGACCAGCCCGCCTCCGGCAGCCAACTGGACGCCCTGCGTCAAGCCCGCCGGGAAGCCGCGCGCCGCCAGCGGCGGATGATCTTCAACAACGACGGCGACGACGTCATCTACACGAAGAAACCTCCCACGGCCGAGGCTTTGCTGGCCCTGCGGACCACGCCGCTGGTGGGCAGCCAGGTGGACAGCATCTTCTACAGCAACTCGATGTGCTTCGGTCACGCCCTGCACCAGAGCCGGGTCATGGAGCCCTTTCTGTCGACCGAGTACATCTTCAAAGACAACGGCTTGCCGCAACTGCTCCAGCGCGGCATCGACCCGATCCGCGTGATGGTCGATTTCGGCCGCCGCCACGGCATGGAGGTGTTTTGGGACCTGCGGATGAACGACACGCACGACGCGGGGCTCGACGGCTACGGACCCTACCTGGTTCCGAAACTGAAGCGCGATCACCCAGAGTACCTGGTGGGGACGGGCCAGAAGCCGCCCAAGTACGGCACGTGGTCGTCGGTCAACTTCGCCGTGCCGGAAGTCCGCGATCTGGCTTACCGTTTCGTCGAAGAAGTGTGTCAGAAGTTCGACGTCGACGGCGTCGAACTGGACTTCTTCCGTCACGCCTGTTTCTTCAAGAGCGTAGCCGAAGGAGGCCGCGCCAGCCGTGAAGAACTCGACATGATGACCGATCTGCTGCGGCGCATCCGCCAGATGACCGAACGCGAGGGCCTGCGCCGCGGCCGGCCGATCCTGATCGCCATCCGCGTTCCCGATTCGGTCGAGTATTGCCGGGGAATCGGGCTGGATCTGGAGAAGTGGCTGGCTGAGGGACTGACCGACCTGCTGATCGGAACGTGCTACTTCCAGTGCAATCCCTGGGAGTACCTGGTCGAATTGGGGCATCGGCATGGCGTGCCCGTGTACCCGTGCCTGAGCGAATCGCGGGTCCTGGGCGAAACCCGTTTTTCGCGCCGGTCGATCGAGAGCTATCGCGCCCGGGCGGCGCGAGCTTGGGCTGCCGGCGCGGACGGGATTTATCTGTTCAACTACTTCGACCCGCGCGGCGCGGTGTGGCGCGAGTTGGGCGACGCGGTGGCCCTGCAGCGCCTGGACAAACGCTATTTCGTCACCGTGCGCAACGGCGACCCGGAACGCTATCTGGCCGGCGGTCGCAGCCATCGGCACGTGCCCATCCTGACGCCCGCCGATCCCTGGCTGGTCCCCACGAAGGAGTTCCGCGAAGTCGAACTGTCCGTCGCCGACGACCCGGCCGAGGCGACAGCGGCCGGGCTGAAGCCGCAGGCCACGTGCCACGTGCGGGCCACGAGGCGAAATCTGGAGATGACAATGAACGGCCAGCGGTTGGGTCAGCCCACACCCCAGGACGACTGGCTCGATTTTGCCGTTCCGCCGGAGTTGCTGAAGAAGGGAAACAACCGCCTGGCATTCCGGGCGCGGCCGCCGGAACAGGCCGGTGCCGCGGCGGACGACTGGACGCTCGTCTGGCAAAGTCCGAGCCTGCCCGGTCCCCCGTGGAAGAAAATGGGCTTTGTCCGAGACTGCGTCGCCGAAATCCGCGATGGCAACTTGCTGCTGGCCGATCGCGGCACGGCGCCGGGCAGCTATGCTTACTTCCAGCACCTGGGCGCCGTCAGTCCGGACGACGAGGTCGTCGTCGAAGTCCGCCTGAAGCTGCTGTCCGGCTGGAGCAGCGTGCTGATCGAGAACGGCGTGGCGGGCGAGGAGATCATGTTCCATCCCGATCGCGTCATGCTGCGTCACGACGGCCTGTCGAGTCCGCTGCAGACGACGGACGCCTTTCACACGTACCGGATCGTCATCCACCAGCAGGACCTAAAGGTCTACGCGGACGGTCAGCTCTGCCTGGACGGCACCCGGCGATTCACGCACCCGGCGCCCAACGGCCGCAGCGGCGTCGCCTTCGGCGGCGCGAACAGCCCCTCCGTCGGCGAGGCCCTGTGGGAGTCCGTCCGCATCCGAAACCCGGCGGTGTCGCTGCTGGACGTGGCCTTGTCGATCCGGTACGGCACGGGCGGATGAGCTTCGCCCGTGGGTCACAAACCGATTTGCACGGTCGCGAGTTTCTTGCGGCGTCAGCCTCCCTCGTACTTGCAACGGTGACCGAGATAACTTCCCGGTTTCCGCGGAGTAAGGGGTCAGGCTTACAGATTTCAGTTTTCGCGGTCCCAGGACTTACCACTTGGAAAGCGACTGCCCCGCGAAAACTGAAATTTGTAAGCCTGACCCCAGACGGTGGCCGAAATAACTTCCCGGATTTCGGCCACCACGCTGCTTGCCAGCGTGGTGGCGAAGAGGAGGCGATACCCCCCGCAAAAAAAGTCGCTGTAGACTCCACCTTGCGAGTCAGCGAGTGCCTTGGCTTGCTGCCGGGTTCCGCTGAAAAGCCGAAATGGCCCTTTCTTTCTTGTTCTTGTGTTTGGGGGGCGACATGCCAGGGGGAAGTTGTTTCGGCGTCCGTTGCCGCGGAGTGTGATGGCTACTTTGACGAGGCGACCGTTATTTCTCGAACGATGCTTACGGCTCGCTCGGCGTCTGGCGCGGCAGGAAACCGATCGAGGTTTCCAGCCAGCTGCCGCAGCTGCAGCCGCCGCCGCCTTCGGGCGACAGCAGCATGCCCGCGGCGGGAATGGTGCTCAGCCAGCAATCGGGCCGCAGTCGCGACCAGCCGCTGACGGTCCCCGTCGCGCGGTTCCAGAGCGTGACCGTGCCGGAGCGGAACACGAGGGTGTTCGCGGTGCAAGCGTAGGTGCCGCAGCCGCCCAGGGGAACGGTCTGCGGCAGCGGCTTGCCGTCGGCCAGCGCGAACGCGCCCGGCCGCACGTAGACCTGCCCGCCGACGATTGCCGGCCGGGACATCGCCTTGCCGTGATCGCCCTTGCCTCCAGGCCAGGCCACCTCCTGCTTCCAAACCTGGTCGCCGTGTTCCGTCGAGAACCCGTACACGTGGTAGCGGCCGTTGGTCGAAGCGACGATCACCAGCCGGTCCTGGCTGTGTGCCATGTAGAACACCACGTCGCCGTTTTCCGTATCGATCGGCTGTTGCCAGACGGCGGAGCCGGTTTGGGCGTCCAGGGCCACCAGGAACTGCTGTTGCCACAGCTCCGGCCGGCCCACGCGCCGTTCGGGTGCGGCTTTTACGTCCGGGTGCCGGCTCTCGACGAAAAAGATCCGGCCGTCAGCCACGGTGATCGTCGAATTCAGAATGACGCCCCCGGCGTACTTCCAGGCGGGTTGCCCCGTCGCCTTGTCGAGCGAGAACAGGTTGTCGCTGCAGACCGGAAACGTCACCTCGCCGCTGCGGGCGTCGTACCAGCCGGCATTCGCGCCGCCCCAGAAATTGGTCCAGCTCGTGCCCTGTTTCACGGCGCTGCCGATCAGTCGCGGACCGTCGCTGGCCAGGTAGCCCCAATCGGACTGCCCCTCGGCGTTGTCCGCCGGGACGACGGCCCGTTGATCGACCACGCGGCCGCTGGCGCCGTCGATCCGCCAGCACTTGTCTCGCACGGCGGCATAGACGTAGTCGCGATCCGCGCACCAGTTGCCGCAATCGCGAGGCATGTTGAAGCGCTCGAAGTCCGGGATCTCCAGCGACCACAACGGCGCGCCGTTGTAGGCGTCCAGGGCGAGGATGCGGTGCAGGCCCTGCAGGTACAATCGTCCCGCGGCGGAGAGCGGCGACGGCTTGCGGCCGTTCCGGTCGGCCTGGTAGCTCGGCCCCGGCCGCCCCAACCACTGGACCGCCAGATCCCGCGTGCTGCCGGCTCCGCCCAGCTGTTCCCCGCCGTAGCCCGAATTGTCGGCGCTGCCGTACAAGTGCGTCCACTGGCCGATGCCGGCCAACGGCGGTCGCGCGTACAGCGTCCAGACGCCCGCCTCGTCCGCCGAGACGTCGGCGGAAACCGAACCCGCGGCCAACCAGTCTTGCAGCGTTTCGGCGGTCAGCGTCTGGCCCGTCCCCGCCGGTCGCCCCAGACAGACCAGGCCGCCGTCGGGACGCACCACGCGCCGCACCTCCGTCGCCCGCCCGCAACACGCGCCGTCCGCGATCAGGCGTTCGGACACGACCAGATTGGCAAACTGGCCGATCGTGGGCAATTCGTCCAGGCTCGGTACGTGGTACAGCGCCACGCGCGACCCGTAGATTCCGGCGGCCAGCAGCGCCGTCCGCGAGGCCTCGACGCGTGCCCGATCATCATCCACGCCGATCACCCGCAAGTCGCTGCGGCGGGCCAAGTGGTACGCCAGCCGGCCCTCGCCGGAACCGTACACCAGGCAGATCCCGCGGCGTGCCTGGGTCCGCTTCAAAATCTCTTCCGCCGCCCGCGAAAACGTGCCGGACACGTCGTCGAACCGCGGATCGGACTCGCCCGCGATCGGCGGCAGCGTGTACTGGTGAAACGTGTCGCACTCGAAGCGCTCGGTCGCCGCCGGCGGATCGTCCGCCTCGTTGCGGATCGCGTACCAGTACCTGCGGTTCGGCCGCAAGCCGGTCAGCCGCAGTTCGTGTTCAGTCCTTGGGACGCCCTCGACAACGCGTTGGACGGCGTCGTCCAATCCGTACTCCAACACGCTGGCCGTGGCCGCACGAGATTTCCAGCGCACCACGGCCACGCCGGGCTCGACGAACTGCAGCCACGGGCCGGCGGCCAGCCGCAGCGGATGACGCGGCGCCGCCGGCTCCGGCAGAGGAAACCGATCGGCCGCCGCAGCGTAATGAGCGGCCACCTGTTCGGCCGTCAGCGCGCCGTGGTACACGCGCACTTCGTGAATCCGCCCCGTCAGCCGGAAGTACTCGTCCCGGTCGTGATACGCGCCGATCTCGTAGAACGCCTGTTGCGGATAGCGGATCTCGCCCCGCTGCTGGGACGACGAACCGGCCAGGACGCCGTCGACGTAGACCTTCATCGCCGCTGCGTCGTACGTGCCCACCACGTGGTACCAGCGCCCCGGAACAAAGTCCGCGTCCGCCTTCAGGTAGGTCAGCCGTCCGATGCCCTGGGCGCCGGCCACGGCGAAACTGAAGCGCGCGTCGCAGTAGCCCAGCAGCCAGCCGTGTTCGTCGTTGCCGTTGTCTTGGAGTGCGCCGACGATGCCGCCCCAGCTCAGCGGCCGGTCGACGCGCACCCAGGCCTCGGCCGTCATCGGGCCGCCGGGCACAGGAACGCGATGGTGATCGTCGGCGATGCGGACGCTCTGCGTGCGGCCGTCGGCGACGAGCGCCTGATAGCGGCCGAACCGTTCGAGCCGAACGCCGCTCAGCGCTTGCGCGGCTGCCCGGCCCGCCAGGTCGCGGACGATGTTGCCCTGGACGTGCGGCGTCTGAAAGACCCAGCGGCCGAGCAAGTCGGGGTCTTCCAGCGGTTCGATCTCCGCAAGCGGTTCTTCCGGACGCGGAGCCGCCGAATCCGGGCCGGCGGGAGCGCCGACTGCGGACTTCGATTCCGCGGCGAGGGCTGCCGCAGCCGAAGCGTCGAAACCATGCAGGACGCCTTCGTCGGTGCTGACCAACAGTCGTCCCGCAGCCACCGTCAGGCCGTAGGCGCGGCCCTGCACCGGATGACGCCAGACGAGCCGGCCGTCGCGCGCGTCCAGGGCGGCGACTTCGTCGCGGCCGCCGGCGAACAGCGTCTGACCCGCGGCGATCAAGGCGTACGGGAATTCGCACGGCACGAGCCACAACTGTCGGCGGCTGGCCAGGTCCGACGCGACCAGCGAGTCGTCGGTCAGCATGTAACAGACCGGGCCGGCGCACACGAGTGCCTTCCCGCGACCGTGGCCGACGATCATTTCCAGCGTGCCCGGATCGCTGCGGCGGAGTTCGCCTTGGCGCGGTTCGGCCGCGGGCCCGTGGAAAATGGTCGAATCCAGGGCGACGACCACCAGCGAGCCGCCGCCGCTCTTTTTCAATTGGCCTTGATTCGCCCCGTCCTCGCGGCGGAACAACTGGGGCGCGACGCGGCCTTGGGGAAACACGAGCCTATCGGACGTCGCGGCCGGCGAAGCCTCCAACGTCAGCCCCTGCAATTTCTGGACGTATCGGCCGCTCCCCGTGGGCTGTCCCGTCGCTGCGTCCAGCGCGCACAGATACGTGTCTTCCCAGGGCAGCAGTCCAAATCCGCAGTATGCCGTCGGACCGTCCACCAGCACGCCGGTGCGGCACGGGTGCAGCGGAATCAGCCGGCCGTCGTGCAGTATCTGTTGTCCGCGTTCCAGTCCCGGCGGCCGGAACTTCCACACCAATCGGCCCGTGTCCGCGCGCAAACAATACACCTGGCCGTCGTCGGACCCGAAGTAGATTCGCCCCTCGGACCAGGCCGGCGCCAGACGCACCGGGCCGCCCGTGGTACAGGACCAGGCGACCCGGCCCGTGGCGGCATCCAGGCACCGGACGGTGTCGTCGGCCGACGATCCGAAGTAGACCGCGTCACCGACCGCGATCGCGTGAAACGCCAAATCGTAGTTGCGCATCGACGGCAGATCGCGATGACCCGCGTAGGCATCCCACCGCGCCGGACCGCCCCACGCCGGTTGCGGCGGCTGCGGAGACCGCCAGGTCCAGGCAGGCCGCAGTCGGCTGGCGTCCAAGTGTTCGTCCGAAGAGCCGCTGCGCCGCACGTCGTGCTGGTAAGTCGGCCAGTCGGCACCGGACGCCGGAGTTACAGCGAGCAGTGCCCACAACAGAAACCCGCAGTACGTTGAATCACGGAATGCTCTCAAAACGTCCTCCCTCGCAGGCCGACTGGCCCCCAGAGCCTGTTGAAAAAAGGGGACAGGCACCTCGCGGCCGTCGTTCTCTCTTGCGTTTTTCCGCCGCAGTTCGGAGCCAGTCTCCTTTTTTCCACAGGCTGCTAAAACTCGCCTGCCGCGAAGCGGAAGATCGCCAGCAGCGTCTCGTTGGCTCCCAGCACGTCCGGCATGCGCATCCAGACGTACAGGTTTCGCCCGCCCTTGGGCTCCGATTCGCGGTGCTCGACGTACGCGATGCCGTCGCCGTACCCGTTCCCTGCAGCGTCGCGCAAACTGGCCAGCGGCAGGTACCTGTCCCCCGGCGCGGCCAGGGCTTCCGTCGCCGGCCGCCAACGCCGGTCGCCGCCCGCGGGAAACGCCGCGGTGGCCGGCAGTTCGGGCAGTCGCTGGCGGTCGACGTGAAACGTCAACTCAACCCCTGGCGGCGGCGATTCCCAGGCCCGGACGAAGGTCCGCTCCGAAGGTCCGCTCCGCCGCGGCCGCCCGCTGCCCAGGATCGGAAACCCCAGCCGGCCGGCGGCGACGTTCGGCCGGCCGGTCTCGTCGTAGAAAAACGGATACGGTTCGTGCGAGAAGGCCATCAGCAGACCGCCGCCCTGCAAATAGCGCCGCAGCGCCGTTTCCACGTCGCCGTCTTGATGCACCGTCCGCACATACTGCTCGCCCCCGGCGACCAGCAGGATCGGCAGACGCTTTGCGTCCAGCACCGCGGGATCGAGCGCGTCGTGCCAGTTCAGTTCCCGCAGTGAAACACCGAGGTCGGCCAGCCAGAACACGACCTGGTGGCCGTCGTTGGGCAGCACGCCGATCGTCCGGCCGCGGTACAACTCGCGCAGCGACTGCGCCTGTTCGGCGGTCCATCCCGCCGGCGACTCCGGCGCCGGTACGCGGCTGTATGGGCCGGCTCGAAACTGTTCCGCATAAGGCTTCGTCAGCCGCAGGTACTTGTCGCCGTCCTCCCAGCTCGGTTCGATCTCCGAACCTTCGTGCCATTCGTTCCACGACGTGACCAGCACCCAATCAGGATCGGCCCGGATGGCCTCCTCCCACAGCACCTGGTAGGTCTTTCCGTCCTGACGTTCGGCCTTCAGGCCCGGTTTGCGGATCTTCGTGTCGTCGTAACCGGGGATGACCGTCAGGCAGCTGACCTTGCCGTGCGTTTTGGCCAGTTGCACGGCGGCGGAGAACGACGCCGCACTCGACCGCCGCAGCTGATCGGGGCTTTGATCGCGCACCCAGCCGCAGATGTTGTACGTGTGGACGCCGTCGAACAGCCGGGCATACGATTCGTTGTAGCCGTCGGCGATCAGCAGGAACTCGCGGCCGTACCGCTGGCGGACGCCGTGGATGATCGCAGGCCACGAGGTCAGCGGCACCTCGCCCAGGACGCGCCCGTAGACGAACACCACCGGTTTGCCGTCCAGTTTCAGAAAGGCGGTCGAACTCCCGTACCGCTGCAACACGTACAGCAAATCGTCGACGGCCCGTTCGATCTGCCTGGCTCCCGTGCCAGGCGCCGTTTCCCAGTAAACGGTCGCTTTGAAATCCTTGAGCGCGGCGCGTTCCAGCAGCGTCACGAAGGCCCGGTCGTCGAAGGTGCCCTGCCCCCACCACGTGGCGATGAACCCCGTCAGCCCGTGCTGTTTTGCCTGCTCGAGGTGCGCGTCGATGATCTCCGGGTCGTGTGAATCGTAGGCGCCGGCGGCCGGGTAGTGCGTCGATTCCGAGATGTCGTGGGCGGCGGGGTCCACCGTGCCCCAATGCACCCAGCGCCCGTGCCGCTCCGGCCGGCCGTACCACGTGTAGTAAAAAGCCAGCACCTCGCGCGGCACGCGCTGGTAACGAACCGCTTGCCGCTCCTTCAGAAACGCCAACAGTCCGGGAGCCGGCGCGTCGGCTCCGGCGGCGAGCGAGACGCCGGTTGCCAAAACGACCCACCAGAAACCCCAACTCGGCTTGACGGTACGCAGCATTTTTCAGACCTCCTGTCTCGGACCTTCGGTTGCCAGCTATTCGACCATGTTCACGTGTTTCGCGTCAAGGGCGACGCAAAAGGCTGCAGACGTATCCGGACTCACAGGTTTCCGGGCGTCAGGATATCGCCATGACGTCCGCATCACCACGCTGTTGTCGACGCCGCGAAGGACTCCCGCAGGAGCCCCGCCGATTCGCCGTGGCGTTCGCAGATCGGGCCGGGAGCATGCCCGCCGGCGCGTCTCGTTCCCGGAAGAGGCCCCGGCCAGCGACCGGCGCGCCAGGCGGCGCCGGCGGGCGACGATTCCGCGGAGGGGACCCTGCAATCTTGCGATCCCAGGCAAGTCGGTTACAATCAGCCCGACGGGGGACGGACGTTTCGTAGCAACCTGAGACGATGAACCTGAGACGAGGGAGGAACACCCATGAGGGCCGGAGACTCGAATTTTCCAACCAACCGACGACGTTTCCTGAAGACGGCTGCGGCCCTCTCGGTGCTCGGCGCCGCGGGCGCTTCGTCCCGCCACGTGCGGACGGCCGCCGCCGCGGAGGCTGCGCCCCTTTCGCCGCCGAACGAGGTCATCCAGAAGGCCCGCGCGGCGGCGCTGGAGGTGCTGCAGCCGAGCCAGAAGGACCTGGAACACGGCCTGGAACTCCACGCCAACTCGCTGGTGTTCGAGTCGTACGGTTTTGCCCCGCGCGCGGCCGTAGATGGCCAGCGGATCGCCAAGGCGATGGAGGCGGGCGCGTCGGAGGCGGAGTTGAACGACCTGCGCGAAGAGCTGCCGATGATCCGCACCGCGACCGATCCGGCCGAACGGAAGGAGTTCCTGGAAGCGTTCCGCGCTGCCGGCGTGACGTGCGTATTCCAGAATGCGGGCGAGGAAGGGAACGACCCGCTGCGGCTGATCAAGCGGCTGGCGCGATTCACCTACGCCACCGACCTGCTGCGCGACGAGTTATTCAAAGCCGCCACGCCGGACGACATTGTGGCGGCCAAGAAGCAGAACCGGCTGTGTCTGTACTTCACGGCCAACGGCGTGCCGCTGCGTCAGCAGTGGAACCACGTGCGCGACGAACTGGGCTTCATCCGCGTGTTCCACCAGTTGGGCATCCGCATGATGCACGTGACCTATAACCGCCGCAACGTGCTGGGCGACGGCTGTGGCGAGGCGACCGACGGCGGGTTGAGCGATTTCGGCCGCGCGGCCGTCGCCGAGATGAACCGCGTGGGCGTGATCGTGGACGTGGCCCATTCCGGCTGGCGCACGAGTCTGGAAGCGGCCCAGGCATCGCAGCAGCCGATGGTGGCCAGCCACACGACCGCCGCGGCGCTGCACCGCCACATCCGCTCCAAACCGGACGAAGTGATCCGCGCCATCTGCGACACGGGCGGGTTGGTGGGCATCTGCTGCATCTCCGGGTTCCTCGGCGGCGAGGGCCACATCGGCACGTTCCTGGACCACATCGATTATGTGGTCAAGAAATTCGGCGCGGACCACGTCGCCATCGGGACCGACATCGCTTATCAATCGCGGAACGCGGCAGCGGAAGCCGCGAAGATCCCGAAAGTGACGGGAGCCCCGCGCCGCGCGCCGCGTTGGGAAGCGCTCTGGCCCGAAGGCTCGCTGGGAGGCCGCGCCGCGCCCAGCCTGGCTTGGACCAATTGGCCCCTGTTCACCGTCGGCCTGGTCCAGCGGGGTCACAGCGACGACGTGATCCAGAAAATCCTGGGCGGCAACATCCTGCGCGTGGCTCGCGCCGTGTGGGAGAGCCGGGCCTGACGTGCCCGGCGAGCCGTGGCGGAGCCGATCGAGTCAGCGTGTGGAAAACGCCTGGAGAAAATCTCATGCAAGCCTTGCGTGGTTCTCGCCCCAGCAGCGTTCCGGCAGCGGTGCCCGGCATGGCCGTGGTGACGGCGATGCTGGCCGCAGCCTGGCTGGCGCCGGCGTGCCTGGCCGCCGAGGAAACGCCAGCGGCGCTCGAACGGCGGCCGGTGCATCACCGAATCGACGTGCTGGTTGCGTCGGCGGAACTGGAGGACCGGCGGTACCTGGCCTTTCCTGCGCTGCTCGATTTGGGCGACGAAGTGCTCGTGTCCTTCAAACGCGGCCGAGCGCACGCGGCGGACAACGGAGCCAGCTTGGAACTCGTGCGGCTGGACCCGATCAGCGGGCGAGTCCACCAGCGCCGGACGCTGGCGCAGCTGGGTGACCACATCATGCAAATGGGCGAGTGGGTCCGTTTTCCCAACGGCCACCTTGCGAACTACATCGACGCGCAGGGCAAGAGCAACTCCTCCACGGCCCGCGTCGGCTTGCGCGTCGTGCGGTCGACGGACGGCGGCCAGACGTTCGGACCCGTCGAACGCGTCGGCGTCGTGGACGGCGTGGAATACGGGTACGCCTTCGAGGCGATCGTCGAAGGCCGCACGACCTGGCTGCTGGTGATGACGTTCTCGAACCTGACGGGCGGCAAATCGGAAAAGCCGCGGCCGCCCCACGCGGGGTCCGTGGACGTGATCCGCTCCGACGACGACGGCCGCACTTGGCGGTTCGTGCGCAATCTGAGCCGCGAGTTCGGCAAGGTGCCCATCAACGAAAGCACGTTCCTCCGCTGGGAGGACGGGTTCCTGGTGAGCACCCGCGGCTACGACAGCCGGCAGCGCGTGCATCGGACCGAGGCCGACTTCCGCGTGCTCCGCCAGACGGATCTGACGGCCCTGCATCCGTTCATCGCCAGCTACGTCGGACGCCCACGCCTGGTGGCCCGCGACGGGCAGGTCTATCTGCTCGGCCGAAACTGGACGCCCCCGCCACGCGCGATGCAGTTGGGCCTGTTCCGGCTGGACCCGGCCACGCTGACCGTGGCGTCGTACGCGGTCCTCGACAACGCCGACCGGGCGCACGTCAGCGACGGATACTACGCGATGCCGTATTTCCGGGACGTGGCCGGCGACACGATGCTGTACGTCGTCAACTACAAGATGATCCAGGGGCAGCCGGGGCCGAACATCCTTCGGCACGAGTACCGCTGGGACGAAGTCAAGTGAACGGGGGCCTCGTTCACGCTTGAACTCGACAGGGAGCACGTATCATGTCTGCATGGCTGTCCACGCTGGCCGTGGCGTTGCTGATCGGCGCAGCACAGGAGGATCGTCCGTCGGGCGAACCGCCCGATACGTCGGCGGCTGCGGTGTTCGAGACCGATGCCCTACGGCTGGAAATCGGGCCGGACGGCCTGGTCCGGCGGCTCGTCGCGAAACCGGCCGGCGTCGAGTACGCGGTCGCCACGCCGCCTTGCCCGGTGGCCGTCGCCTATCGCGGCGGGCGGATGGCGCCGACGGTGGAGGGGGAATTCGGGGCGGCGACGAAACGCTGGGTGTACCAAGGCGGAACGCCGTTGCCCGCGACGCGGGTGGTCCTGGCGGGCGACCAGCTGACCGTCGAGTTCGGCTCGGCGGGGGTCAAGGCGGCGTATCGCGTGCGGAGCACCGACGACTACCTGGCGTTCGAGTTGCTCGGCGTGGACGGCGAGGCGATCGACCGGATCGAATTCCTACGACTGGCCGTCCGTCGCTTGCCGAGAGTGGGTCAGTGGCTGGGCGCTGTGTACGACGACCGGTTCGGTGTTTGCTTGTGCGGCGGCAGTTTGCAGACGAACATGGAAACGCTGCCGGAGGCGGAGCGTGTGCTGCTGACGGCCGCCGCCGAGGCCGCTGTGGGGTTCCGCGGCGCGACGGCGGTGTTGTTCGGATGCCGCGAGCCGAGAACGGCGATGTTGGACGTGCTGGCCAAGGTGGAACGTGATTTCCGTCTGCCGGCCGGCGCCGACTTTCGCCGCTTGCCGCTGCAAAAGCTCTCTTATTTCTGGGCCACTCAGCCCACGCCGCAGAACATCGACCAATACATCCACTGGGCCAAGCGGGGCGGGTTTCGCGTTCTGCTGCTGTCCTATACGGCGTTCTCGAAGAGCCCCGGCCATTTTCCCTGGAACGCGCACTATCCGAACGGCATGGCGGACTTGAAGCGGGTTACCGATGCGATTCGCGCTGCCGGACTGCACGCCGGACTGCACATCCACTACAGCAAGACGCGCAAAGGCGGCCGGTACACGACGCCTGTGCCCGACGGACGACTGCACAAGTTGCGGCGGTTTACGCTCGCCGCACCGCTGGACGGCGCGACGGACACGCTCACCGTCCGCGAAGATCCTTCGGGCAGCACGCTGGACAAGGGACGCCGCATTCTGATGGTCGGCCAGGAGTTGATCGCTTACCAGAACTACACCACTCGGCCGCCGTACCAGTTTACGGGTTGCGAGCGCGGGCATTTGCTGACCACCGCGACGGTTCATCCGGCTGGAGCCGAAGTCGGGTTGCTGAACGTGGACAGCTGGGACGTCTTCATCCGCTTTGACCAGAACACGGACATTCAGGACGAAGTCGCTCGACGGATCGCCGACATCTACCGCCAGACCGGACCGTACGCCATGGTCTACTTCGACGGCGCGGAAGACGTCCACGCGCCCTTCTGGTATCACGTGGCCGCGGCCCAGTACCGGGTGTTCCGGCTGCTGGAGCCGCCGCCGCCGGTTTGCGAATCGGCCCACTACACGCACTTCAGTTGGCACATGATCAGCCGCAGCAACGCCTACGACGTCGTGGCTTCGCCGGACGGCATGAAGGACTTTTGCCGGCTGATGCCCTGCCCGACGGCGGCCGTCCGCGAGCTGGATTTCTCGCGGGTCCAGTTCGGCTGGCTGGGCCGTCTGGGGCGCCGCGAGGGCGGGTACGCCGGTCCCGACGTGTTCGAATACGTCGCCAGCCGGGCGGCGGCCTGGGACTGTCCGCTTTCGCTGCATGCGCGCCTGGAGGAACTGGCCGTCAACCCCAGGGCGGAAGACTGCCTGGCGGCAATCAAGATCTGGGAAGACGCGCGGGTGGGCAATCACTTGTCCGACGAGGACCGCCGGCTGCTGCGCAACGTCGCGCCCGAGGACGCGCACTATGTCCCGTGCTACGACCAGCGGCAGACTTACGAAAACTGGCGGCAGAACCGCGACCTGAGCGAGACGCAGCGACGCATCCTGGCCGACCGCCGCGAACATCATTTGTTCCTGGACGAACAGGGCCGCTACGAGTTGGTGGAGATCGAGGAGTTGCCCGGCGTCGCTCAGGGCGCTGTGAAGGCTTTTCTGTTCCGCCGCGCCGCGCACCCGGAGGACGCTTACGTTCTGATTTGGACGGTCGAAGGCCAGTTGCGTTTGCGATTTCCTGACGCTCGGCTGGCCGCCATGCGCCCCTTCGGCACGCCGTTGACCTGCGTGCGCGGCGACGGCGGCGTCGAGGTTCCCGTGGGAGCCCGCACCTATCTGGTCTTGCGGAACGCGGATCGCGCGTCGGCCCGTCAAGTGGTCCGTCTGGCGCAGGTCGTCCGCTGAACGACCGTTTGCCAAAAGCGGACAGAAACCTCTTGACACGGGATCGGCTGTCAGCCCTTGGTTCACGCGCCCGCGTCTGCGAGAGCAGCCGCAAGCTTCCCCGAAACCGAAAACGGTCAAAACCGCAAAGGCCCGTCGAGTTTCATCCTTGTGCCGCTGTAGAAAACGGTTCATGGCGTTTTTTCTTGCAGTTGAGTCTCGCTGGCTGGAACGAAAACTCTTCAGGGAACACGGCCGCTTTTTTGTCTGCCCGTTTGGCTGCGGTCACAGCGTCGCTTGCACCGGCAATTCGGCCAACCGGGGGCCGAGCCGCACTGCGGTGCATCCGTTCCCGATTCCAGCCGCCCGGTTTCTTGAAACTGGCGAAAAATACTGGCCCCTCAAGCTGGACGCTCGGCCGGCCAGTGGGTAAAGTAAATTTCTTACCAACGCCGCGTCTCTACAGGCGCCGCCCTGCCCCGGCACAGACGTCGGCTGCCTCTGACTTACCCCGCCCGGTTCTCGATTAGCTGCTGATGAATGAATCGCGCCAAAGATGGCTGGTCCTGTTGGCTTCGCTCGGCTTCAGTGCGCTGTTGCTGGGAGGTCTGGCGGGCGGCTGGGCGGTGTGGCGCACCTTGCACGAGCAACTGCAGGACCCGAATTTTCTGAACCAGCAACTGGAACGCGTCGCTCCGCAAGGCGGCGAGGCGGCCAAGCCGGCGCCGCCGGCGCTGATTCGGGTGAGCGTGGCCGAGCGCAAGAAAATCCAGCCGCAACGCTCGATCATCGGCCGCCTGGTCGAAGTCCGCAAGGTCACGGTGGCCAGCGAAGTGACGGGGAAGATCGTCGATCTGCCGGTCGATCAAGGGACGCCCGTGAGCGCCGGCCAGACGGTGCTCGCGCGGGTCGACGACGTCTGGTCCCGCCTGGCCGCGGAACGCAGCAAGGCGCAAGTGGCCTCCGCAAAAGCGCGACGGGCTTCGGCCCAAGCGCAACTGGCCTATCAACAGGCGGAACTGCGACGCGAGACGCGATTGAGCCAAACCAACGTGGTGACGGACAGCGAACTGGAATCGCGGCAGGCGTCGGTCCAGGACCTGGAGGCCAAAGCGGCGGAGGCGGAGGCGGCCCAGGCGGAGGCGGAGGTGGCCTTGGCGGAGGAGACGGAGCGGATGTCGCGGTCTGTCATTCTGGCCCCCTTCGACGGCACCGTCGTGGAGAAGCGGGCGGAACTGGGAGGCTACGTCTCGCCGGGCAATCCGATCGTGGACATCGTTTCCCGCGGGCAAGTGGACGCGCAGCTGATGGTCCCCGAGTCGATGGTCAATCTGATCGAGCTGGAACAATCGCTGCCGATCCGGATCGACGCCTTGGCGGAAGAAGTCCGCGGCACGGTCGTTTCGGTGACCCCCTACGGCCCCGGAGCGTCGCGGACCTTTCCGGTGCTCGTGCGTCTGGACGATCAAGGCGGACGCATCAAAGTGGGCATGAGCGTGACCGCATCGATCGCCACCGATTCGCAGCGCGAGGCGCTGGTCGTCAGCCGCGATGCCGTCCTTGTGCGCCCCGACGGCTCGACCGTGTGGGTTGCCGTGCCCGCAGAGCAGAGCGAAGACATCCGCGTGCAGCCTGTGCCGGTGACGATCAGTGCCCGGATGCCCACGGAGTATGCGATCGAGCCCGAAACCGACACCGGACGCCGACTGCTGACCGCCGGGACGAAGGTCGTGATCGAAGGCGCGGAACGGCTGACGCCGGGGCAGCAGATCCGCATCGTGAGTTTGCAGGAGCGCTGACCGTGGATCTGATCCGTTTTTCCATTCAGAACCCGGTCAAGGTCGCGGTCGGCGTGATCCTGGTGATTTTGTTCGGGGTCATCGCCCTGACGGCAATCCCCATTCAGCTGACCCCGGACGTCGAGCGCCCCGTGGTGACGGTCCGCACGGTCTGGCCGGGCCGCAGCCCGGAAGAAGTGGAAAAGTCGATCCTGGTGGAGCAGGAGGAGAAGCTGAAGACGCTTCAAGGGCTGTGGAAGATGACGTCCACGGCCCAACTGGGCCAGGCCTACATCACGCTCGAATTCAACATCGGATTTCCCATCTCGCGGGCGCTGCAGGAGGTGGCCAACCGGCTGGACGAAGTGCCGTCCTATCCCGACGACGTCGATCGCCCCGTGATCCGGGCCTCCGATTCCGCCAGCGACGACGCCGTGGGCTACTGCCTGCTGCAAGCCGAAGATCCCAAGTATGAAGTCGCCGATTTCTACGATCATGCCGATCGGTTTCTGAAACCGGTCCTGGAGCGGATTCCCGGCGTGTCGGAGATCGGCATCTTCGGCGGCCGCGAGCACCAGGTGCAAGTGCGGTTTGATCCGGCGGCCCTGGCCCAGCGCGGGATCAGCGTCCTGGAACTGCGCAACGCGCTGCAACTGGACAATGTCAACGAATCGGCCGGCGATCTGGCCCACGGGCGCCAGGACGTCCGCTTCCGCGTCCTCGGACAGTACGATTCGCTCGAGCCGCTCCGCCAGACGGTCGTCAAGTACGACGAGCAGGGCGCGCCGATCCGGATCGCGGACATCGCCGAAGTGGCCTTGTCTTTGGAAAAGAAGGTCCATTTCGACCAGTGCAAGGGCCGGACGTCGATGACCTTGTTCGTCAAGCGGGAGACGGGGGCCAACGTTCTGACCGTCATGGAGCAAGTTCGCCGGGCGATCGACGAGTTGAATGCTCCCGGCGGAGTCCTGAAATCGTACCAGAACGACCGCTACGGATTGAATCTGCGGCTGGTCGTGGACGACACCTACTATATCCATCGGGCCGTCGGCCTGGTCCAGGAGAACCTGGTGTTGGGCGGCAGCCTGGCCGTCCTCATTCTGCTCCTGTTTCTCCGCAGCACCCGGCCGACGCTGATCATCGCCGTCGCGATCCCGATTTCGGTCATCGGGACGTTCGTCGTCATGGCCCTGACGGGGCGCAATCTGAACGTGATCTCGCTGGCAGGGTTGAGTTTCGCCGTCGGCATGGTGGTCGACAACGCCATCGTCGTGCTGGAGAACATCGACCGCCACCTGGCGTTGGGGGAGAGGCCCGCCGAGGCCGCCTATCGTGCGACGAAAGAGGTCTGGGGCGCGATTCTGTCTTCGACGCTGACCACGGTCGCCGTGTTCGCCCCCGTGCTGACGATCAAGGAAGAAGTCGGCCAGTTGTTCTACGACATCGCGCTGGCCATCTGCGCCGCGGTGGTGCTGTCGCTGGTCGTGTCCATCAGCGTCATTCCGACGGCCGGCGCCAGGTTCCTGCGCCCTCGCCGCGGAACGCGCGGTCCGCTGGCCGCGGCCGCGGATTCGCTGTGCGGGCTGGCTCCCGTGCTGGCGTGGAGCACCAACGCGTTCTCCCGCCTGATCCATCTGATGACGTTTCCCAGTTTTGCCGGAGCCTGGCTGCGGCTGGTCGTCATTGCCGTGATTACCGTCGTCGCGGTGGCTGCCAGTTGGATGCTGATGCTGCCGGCCAGCTACCTGCCGGACG
The DNA here is from genome assembly GCA_012515235.1 of Candidatus Anammoximicrobium sp. Lineage (GTDB taxonomy): Bacteria > Planctomycetota > Planctomycetia > Pirellulales > Pirellulaceae > Anammoximicrobium. Next base: position 180,063 of record JAAYYU010000244.1, on the reverse strand, counting down.
GCAACAAGAACTTCACCTCCGGGATGATGTTCAATCCGCCCAGCTACTCGATGGAACAGAACACGCTCGTGGCCGAGCGGCTGGAGGCGGCGATCCGGCCCTACTGGGAAGCCCGAAACTCGGCAGAGGCCAGCGCGATCGCGCCCCTGGTCGACGTGCAAACCGGCAAGCCGATTGCCAACGTCCCGGTGCTGGACGAATTCTTCTTCGTCGTCTCCCGCGGGCGGGTGTTCATGATGACCACCAGCAAGGACCCGGAAAACGTCCGTCCCGTCAAGGCCATCCTGAACCGGGCCATGAGCCAGATCCCCGGCAGTTACGGCTACGCCTCTCAACGGTCGATCTTCGGCCGCAATGCGGGCGGATCCAACTCGGTCGAGGTCGAGACCATCGGCACCGACCTGACGCGGCTCAAGAGCAGCGCCGCCGCGCTGCAGGCGCGGCTGATGGCCACGTTTTCCAAGTTCGCCGTGCGCAGCGATCCGATGACGTTCAACGAGTCCGGGCCGGAGCGTCAAATCGTCATCGACCAGGTCCGCGCCAAGGAGTTGGGATTAAACGTCCAGTCGCTCGCGCTAGCCGCCCGCGCGCTGGTCGACGGGGCGATCGTCGGCGACTTCAGCTACGAGGGCGACAACATCGACCTGGTGCTGATCCGCGACCAGCGACTGGAACTGACGCCCGACCAGTTGGCCGACGCTCCGTTGGCCATCCAGGAAAGCGGCGGCCGGGCGACGATTCTGCCCTTGGGCGAGCTGATTCATTTCGTGGAAGCCGACGCCTCGCAATCCATCCGCCGCGTGGAACAACGGCGGGCCGTCACCTTCACGGTCAACCCGCCCCCGGAGATGGCGCTGGAAGAGGCCCAGGCGGTCATTATGGACCTGGTCGCCGAACTGCACCGCACCGGCGGCATGACGTCCGACGTGCAAGTCAACCTGGCGGGCAACGCCGACAAACTCACCCAGGTCCGCACGGCGTTGCTGGGCCGCTGGGACGGCTGGAACCTGCCCTCGCTGAAAAGCGTGGGACTCAGCCGGCTGTTCCTGGCCCTGGTGATCACCTACCTGCTGATGGCCGCGTTGTTCGAAAGCTGGCTGTATCCTTTCGTGATCATGTTCAGCGTGCCGCTGGCCACGGTCGGCGGCTTCGTCGGCCTGCGGCTGGTCCGTTACCTGGAGCCCACCCAGCAACTGGACACGCTGACCATGCTCGGCTTTGTGATCCTGATCGGCGTGGTCGTGAACAACGCCATCCTGCTGGTGCACCAGGCGTTGAACTTTATGCGCGGCCTGGGGGAAAGCGAGCACGATTTCTGCGAGCCGCTGCCGCCGCGCGAGGCGATTTGCGAGTCGGTCAAGAGCCGCATCCGTCCGATCTTCATGACGACGGCTACCAGCGTCTTCGGCATGTTGCCCCTGGTCCTGGCGCCCGGCGCCGGCAGCGAACTGTACCGGGGCCTCGGAGCGGTCGTGGTCGGTGGACTGGTGTTCTCGACGCTGTTCACCCTGCTCGTCGTGCCCCTCTTATTCAGCCTGGTGCTCGACGCGAAATCGCTCCTGCTGCGCATCATCCCGCGGCGGAGTGACGCGGCAGCGGAACATCCCGTCAGCGTCCGACCGGGCCCGCTCCGCCCGGAATTCCTGGAGCCAGTATCGAATTCAAGGTGATCGCGGCGTCCCGGCACGAGGGCACAAACGGCGCTGGCCGCAGCGCGGCTTGGGCTCAGCCAGAACACACCAGGCTCAGCCAGAACACACCAGGTGTGCCCCTGTTTCTGGCTGGGCCGGAGGGATCGGCCGGTTCGTGCCCCGATCACTGGGCAGCCTGCCGCGCTTGGACGACGAGTCAATCGAGCGTCTGCTCGAATCCCAGTTAGCCGGTCTGTCGGACTAACTCGTCGGCTTGCCCCCCCGTCAGCGCAAGTTCTTATCTCACAAGTGGAAGTGCCCTTCGGGTCAGGACTGTTTTTGCAACCGAGAAAACAGCCCTGATTCCTTTTCCGGTTGACCCCTTTTCCGGTATTCCGGGCCCGCAATTGTCGCTGAATTTGAACTGGCTTGGTCAGAACTTCGCTCAGGCAGTAGACTATTTTGAGTCAATTGGTCGCTGCGCTCCTGCTTTGGTGGTCGTGGGAGCTTTGTTTCCAGGTCAAAGGCGAGGAAGGAAAGGGGACTGTGATGGCTTATCTGAGCCGCAAGCAGATCCGGGAAGTGGATCGGCGGGCGATCGAGGAGTACGGGATCTCCGGGTTGGTGTTGATGGAAAACGCCGGGCGAGGGTGTGTCGACAAGTTGTGCGAGTTCGGCGTCCGCGGTCCGGCGGTGATCTGCTGCGGGCGGGGCAACAATGCGGGCGACGGTTTTGTGATCGCCCGGCATCTGGATCTGCGGGGCCACGAAGTGCGAGTGATCGTGTTTTGCGATCCGGCGGATCTGCGCGGCGACGCGGCGGCGAACTATGCCATCCTGGCCAAGTGCGGCGTGCCCATCCACATCGTGACGGGGGCGGACGACGGCAGCTGGGAAGTCGACTTGGCCGGCGCGGATTGGATCGTGGACGCCCTGCTAGGCACGGGGGCACGGGGGCAGCCCCGTCCGCCGCTGGACCGCGTCATTGAGCGTCTGAATCAGCAGTCGGCCCGCCGCTTGGCCGTGGACTTGCCCAGCGGCCTGGATTGCGACACGGGCCAGCCCGCGCCGACGACCTTCCGCGCGGATCACACGTGTACGTTTATCGCCGCCAAGCTTGGCTTCGCGGTTCTCGCGGCGGCGGAGTACCTGGGCCAAGTACATGTCTTGGACATCGGGGCGCCCCGGAAACTGCTGGCAGGTTTTTCCGCAGATGTAACAACCGCGGGTCTCGAAAAAGGGTAAATGTCCGCGGGTCAGGCACTTCAAACTTCAATCTTCGCCGCGAAAACACCTTGCCCGTGGTAGAACTTCGGGCGGCGAAGAGTGAAGTTTGAAGTGCCTGACCCCATCGAGCGTTTCGGCCGCCGTCGCTACGGCTGCATCTTCTCCGCGGGCGGCGTCTTGATCGTCTCCAGCGGTGTCGTGTCTCCGGGTGGCGGCGGCGGGGGCACGACCGGTTCCGGGCCGTCGGGTTTCTGTTTGCCGCCGCCGAACAGGTTGTGGAAGAACGGCAGTTCCACCTTGGGCTCCGTCGCTTTCCGTTGCCTGTCCAGCGTGGCGTGCAGCACGACTCGGTCCTGGTACATAGTCAAAGTCGCGTCCAGGCCGCGGAACCACTCCAGCAGCGGCGCGCGATACGAATCGGCGGCGGGACCCGCGGCGGCATCCGGCCACTTGTCCGATTTCCACACAGCGATCTGGCCAGGCGCCTCGGTCAACGCGTACTCGCCGCCTAGCGAGCAGATCAGCTTGGCGTCCAGCAATTCTTCGGCCGCGGCCAGCGCGCGGTCCCGTGGCACGGACAACTGCTGGGACAGCGTGTGCAGGAGTTTGGCGTTGCCCAGCGAAGCTTGGCGGGCGCGCGAGTACGTAAGTTCATTGACCCAGGTCTGCAGCTTGGCTTGCGACAGGTCGCTCACGTGGACGCGGACTTGGGCGTCGTCCTCGGCTTCGGTCGCCGCCAACTGTGGCGTGACATGGGCCAGCAAATTGGGATCGAAGGCCAGCGCCGAAAACGCATCCCACTGGCGCCGCCACACCCCCAGCGGCAACTGCGAGTAACCCGCGGCGTCCGGCGGGCTCTGAACCAGTCCCAGCGGCAGCAAGTCCAAGAATCCCGGCTTGGGCCACGCGCCCAAATAGCCCGGCGTGCTTTGCAGGATCATCAACGTCTTGAAGAATCCGCCGCCCGACAAATTCGTCAGCGGCTCGTTGTCCTGCACTCCCAGAAACAGATGATGGGCAGGAATCGACGGAACCAACAGGCCGCCTTTCACCGCGGCTTGAACGGCGATCACGTCGCCCTCCGCCGAGCGGATGCGGACACGCGTCGGCGGGCCCAGCAGCGACGTGAGCCGGCCGTACTTCTGCTCGGCAAATGGCGACAGTTGGGCGTCGATCGCCAAGCGTTCCATGCGCTCGCCATCCAAGGCCGTTCGCCGCACGCCGATCATCAGCGGGTCCATCTGCTTCCAGCCGGCGCCGTAGAACTGCGTCAATTCCGCATACCGGGCCGCTTCGTCGCGCGTGACGGACACGACCGGCACGTCGGGAATCGGGGTGAAACTGCCGCGCACGCCGCGCAGCGAATCGACCAGTCGTGGCATCGTAGTCCGCTCGCTCCGCGAGCGGTTCGGCGAATCAACCAGCCGCCCGTCGGCCACGGCCGGGCCGCTGCCGTCCGGACGCCGGCCGAACCCCGCGGGCAAGAGCTGGCCTTGCACCAGATCGCCGATCGTCCGGGCGGGCCGGCCTTCGGTCCGCGCGGCCCATTGCGCCAGCTGGACCAATTCCAGATCGGTCGCAGCCTGCAGCCGCCGGCGCAGCTCGATTTGATACTGGGGACTAAGCAAGCCCTGCTGGAACGCGGACGAGAAGAACACGAACACGGTGTCCTGACGGCTGGTCGGCATGACCGACCGTGCGTGCCGGAACTCGGGGCTGGCGCCCAGGGAACCGCGGCCGTCGCGGACTTGCAGAAAACGCTCGACCATGGCGCGGGACGTCGTGACCAGATGGTAGTCCCCGTCCACCAGGTAATAAGAACGGAGGCGATAGTCCGGGGTCGAGAGAAACGACACGTCCCGGCCGCCGATCTGAACCGTCTCGAGCTTGGCCCCGTTGGCCTGCTGGGCCTTCAAGGCGGCCTTGCGCTGGTTGTTCAGGTCATTGCCCAACAAGGCGTTGCGGGCCTGGAACAACATGCCGACCGCCGCGCCTTCGCGGAGGAACAGGTCGCGGCCGATGAGCGCCACGTCGGCAATCACGGCGGGCCCCAGCAGGTCGGCCAGCGGCGACGATTCCAAGACCAATTGCCGCTGCATCCGCTCGCCCGCCCGGTCGTCGAAGCCGCGGAGCGTGATCATCCGTTCCAGATCGCCGCCGTATTCCGCCTGCAACTTCTCGGACCAGAGGTAGTTCTGGAAGCTGCCGAAGCGGATGTAGAAACACTCCTCCGGGACGCGCATCGCGATTGGCTCGACGTCGATCGACTCGTCGGCAGCGGGCGACGTCAGCGGCTGCCAAGGAATTTCGGCCGGAACCGGCAGATCGGCGGAGCCCGTGGACGCGTACCCTGCGGTGCTGGTCTGCCGCAGCGTCGCCAGACGCAGCTTCTCCGCGCCCAAGATCAGTTCCATCGTCTTCTGCGGCTCGGTGGGCGGGCGTTCAGCGGCGCGGCTCAGCAGCGGAGGTTCCAGTCCCAGCCGGCGGGAGAGCATCGAAGTCAGGTACGTCTGGACGATCGGCGGGTAGTCGCCATCCTGCATCTGCTGGCGGGCCAGGGCATTGTACTCGCGCCACCAGCGTTCCAGGAGCCGTTGGTGGCCCCGCGGATTGCGTGCCTGCCGAGGCGTGATGCGGAACGATCGAGCGCCCGGCGTGGAGACCGTCACATCCAGCGGCTGATCGCCGGTGAACAAGAACAAGACGTTCAACACGTTGGGAGCCGCGACGGGGCTGTTGTCCCCCAGGACCTCGTTCAGCAGCCGCAGAATCCGGCCTTCGGTAAACACCGGATAGAACGCTCGCCCGCTGGCTTCGGAGAACGCAAACCCGTCCAGTTCTGCCGCCGAGGCCCGCTCCGATTCCGGGACGCTCAACATGACCAGTCCGACGCCGAAGGGCTGGCCCACGTATGCTTCAACCTGAGCCCAGGCAGAGTTGGCCAGCAGGGTCAGCAAGCCCAATACGCCAGCCAACGCTTGATTTTCCCGACGTGACACACTCCATTCCATCGTTCCGCCCTTTCCGTAAGCAGATGCAAAGTCGGCGGCATTATAGTCGGTCTGCCACGCCTGAGAAGCACGTGGACCGGCCGAGAATTGCAGTGCAAGACTTGGATTTGCAGGCAAATCGAAACGGCAGTGCGCTGCGGTGAAGCGGCGGGCGACGTCGATAACCGCAACGATGCCTTGCCCGACCTGCGCGTCTTCTCTATCTTTCAGCAAGCGGGGTGACGTTCTCAATCCGGACTTGTAACGGACGCCAAAACGCACCATGATTGATGTGGATTAGTGCGTGTTCTCGCTGTGGGCAGACGGGTGGCGGCACTTCTGGCTGTGGGTTCGCCAGCCGATTAGCGACGAAGGACAGAACCGGCATGGATGCAGAGACGCTTTATCCGCTTTACCTGAATTACGTTCAACAACTGCACGAGGCGCTGACTCGCCCCGGGGGCCCAGAGATCTCAGAGCGTTTTCTAATCAGGCAGATGTCGTTAGCGGAGTTCAAAGGGTGTTGGGAACGGTTGGGACGAGCCCCGAACCGTCAAGAGGCGTTGGCAGCGAAACTGAAAAGGGGCTACGCGACTGAGGCTGCCGACATTCGACAGCGTCTGGAGAAAGCCCTGACGGGGAAAGTCCTGATGCGAGACGCGGCTTAGGACGAGGGGCGCGATTGCCGACCGGACGGCTTGCGCTTGTTGGATCGCTTGCGGTCCTTTGCTCGGTTTTTTGTTCGCGACGTCCACTTTCGCAGCCAAATCAGCGTTTCGTCCGACTCAGCCCCGGCATCGCGGACAGCGATGTCATGCAGCTCGGCAGTTTCGGCATCCGACAAACGACGTGGGCTGGGAATGATCTGGGAAACGATCGCCTTGATCGCCGATCGCGCCGCCTCAGCCGACGAAAGCGTCTGCGAGATGCGGACGACCAGCAGGGCGGTTAGCTGGACTTGTTCGTCCGGTGGAACGTCGCCCAGCGACGAGGCGAATTCGACTCGCTGCAAGAGCGGCGGTAGAAAAGCAAGCAATAACTCCTTCTCTTCGGAAGAAATCCGGCGCGGGAGTGATGTTTCGATCAGGCGAATCAACTCGTCCATCGTTGCCGCTCCGCCACACCCCGGCGCGGCGTCTGCGACCTCAACGACGGCTCGCCGTACTTCTGGGAGCGGATCGCTCAAAGCGGCCTCGAGCCATTTGTGGACAGTCTCCCTCTCCGCCGCTCGCGTGCTCCGCAAGAGCGCTGCAATCCGCACGGCTTGCTCGCGGCATCTCGGCACGTCGTTGTACGGGATTCGATCGCTGTCGCTTCCGAACAAGCGGTATTTCGTTTCTGCCCAGAGATACTCCAGCGCCACAACGAGGGACTCCAGGAAGTGCCTGTCAGCGGCAGTCTCTGGACAGTTCCCCAGCACCCAGGCGACCGCGTCCAGGGCTTTGGGGAGTCCTGGCTGTCGGCGAGTAGCGACGATCATGCCCAACTCTCTGAGCAGGTCCACAGGAGGCGGCGGCAGGCGGATCGCCGAAGATGACTTCGGCCCCGGCCGGCAGATTTGCATCCAGTGGACGAATCCTCTTAACGCCGAAGTATAGAACTCGCCCTCGTAGCTGGCCAAGGCCCGGCGCATTTCCGGCGCAACATCTCGACCCGGTTGAATGATCTGCATGGCCGGAAGAACCGCAGCGACGGGCAGTCCGTGCTTCGCAAGACTGTCCACAAGATCGGTGACAGCCTTGATCGCTTCGGCATCGTCTGGGATGCGGGGAATGACAACCAAACGCAGGACATCGAGTATTTCGGATATGTATTCCCGATACGACGTCTGCCCCAAAGCCTGTAGCCAGACGCCTGCAGGTCCGCCCTGACGTTCTTCCTCGGCAACGATATCGAGTGCATGCCACCAGTCATTCATCTGTGCCACCATGCAGCGGATTTCGTCTCGCGTCCAATCGACATAGCGTCTGTTTGAAGCCGGCGATTCGTCGGCCACACGGGTCGCGTGGATCCAGTCATGCAGCAGATTAGCGTCAGCGCCCGGTCTTGGACGAGGCGCACACGCGTAAGCGCGAAAACGCTCTTCGGACAGATTGGGCTTCGGTTCCGGCAAGTACAGGCATGCAGAGGGAAGCCATCCCACGACATGGGGAAGCCCTTCCGGGGTCAACTTCGACCAGTATGCCTCGGCCAGTTTCTTGCTCGCGCTGTCGTCGAGACACCCGTATCGAAGAAGCGCAGCCAAGCGAACGATTGCGCGTCGGCGGACGTCCGGCTGCTCGTCGCGTGCTGCGTCCAAGAGTCTGTCCGTCACGCTCGTCCAATTCTCACCGACGACACCGGCGGGAAGTGACGGCAAACGTTGTTCGAAAAAGTGCGTCAAATCGGGCAAGTCAAGCCAGCCTGAGGGAAACGACTTCGTTCCCGCAATTGGCAAATCGATGATCTGCCGAAATCGCGACGCCAGTTCGCGATCCGGCAGCGAAGCGATCAGACTGCGAAGAAGACGAACGAGGGCGTCCGTTGAGTCACTGTCGCTACGCACAGCCGACGACTCGTATAACTGCAGCGCGGTATCCCACAGTTTCAGCCCTTCCTCGACCGGTGCGCGGATGACGGTGCGAGCCAAGACGTCGATGCTGGTGCATAGGCAACGGTGTTTGCGTTGGGCCTTGGCATCAGACCTTGATTCGCCTCCGGTCAATTTCGCAGACGAGTCCGCAAGCGAATGCTGGGCCAGTTCGCGCAGTTCCGCCACGTCGGCGGCGGACAGGGCCGCGATCCGGTGCCTCGAAAGATAGTTGTGCGTCAGGTCTTTGTCTCGCAGACGCAAGACTAGCGTCTGAGTGCGGACTGGATCGTGCTCGATGAACCATTCCGCGGCGTGTCGCAGTTTTGATCGCGACAGGCTCACGTTGCCGAACCCCGGCGGGTATGGTGCCTCCTCGCAGAGTCGCATGAACTGATACGCCATGCACAACTTCTGCCATAGCCCCTGATCGTCGACGTGGCGTGTTTCCCTGTACTCTCCAGGTTCAAAACCGGCCCTACGCGTTACGCTCGGCTGCGTGACGGGTGCCGGTTGATCGAGACGAGACTCAAACGTTGCCAACTCGGTCCAGGGATTGCATTGGAATCTCGCGAGTTGCGAGAACCGCCCGCTGGCGTGTTGCCAGTAAGGCTGACTTCGATTCTCCAGGTGCCGCGCGAATTCAAGGTTTTGCAGCAGGAGCATCGTCCAGCCTTCTCGCGACAGATTCGGGATGTCGGGGGTTTGAAGCGCTGCCCCCAGGCGAAACTTGTCCAGAGCTTCGGTCGCCAAAGACTCGCCCGCCGCCAGATCGCCCAGTTCGGCGTGCAGGGAGGCTTTCCGTACAGACCAGATCGGATCTCGGCAGCTGTCCCGCCAGTCGCTCAGCGCCCCCAACGCACCGTCGTCGTCCAGATCACTCAGCGCGTGAAGAGCACGTTCATAGCAGACGCGAGCTCGCTCGTCCTCAGACAAGGGCTCAGCCTTCGCCGCCCGATCCAGCCAAGTGCTGAATGCGTCGCGGTGTCGCTCCTCGCGATGGAACCGCAAAACCGCAAAGGCCAATTCCTTCCACATCGTCCGGATGGCAGGACGCGGCTTCGCGAGCGCCTCGTCAGGAACGTCGCTGGGCAATTCCACGCATGCAGGACCCTTCGCATCATCTGCACCTCGGCACCAGGTGAGCAGAACCTTCTCGGCGGCCGCAGCCACGTCCTCAAACATCGGCAGCAGCGACCTTTCCAGCCGCCAATTCAGTTCGTACAGCAACCAGAGACCCTCATCCGCCTCCACCCGTTGACTTGCCGATACGGTCGCTCCTATCCACCACCGCGTAGAATGCCAGATCCTTTCGCGGACCTCGTGCGGCGCGATCAACCAGCCGGGGTACAGGCGCCGATTGTGGCTCCAGATGGAAGCCTGCTGCAGAACTCGTTCGTTGGACGTTTCCGTCATGGCTGCCATGACTCCTTCCGTGGAACATCGTGGCTGGGCGGCAAGACGGGAGGCAATCCAGGCGACGGCTCACTGAGAGGCCTCGGCTCCGATGGCCAATCCATGAGATCAAACGGCCTACCGGCCTCGAAACTCAGAAGCAGCCACTCGATGGCCAATCGCTGGCGTTCGCCCGAATCGGGAAACTTGTCTGTCGGAAACAGCGGAGTCAAATCGATCGGCGTCACATTGCGGCGATACAACAAGCGACGCTGGGAATCATTCAAGTCGAGCAGACCGCAGAGATAGATCCACGGCGCCGAGTCGCCCAGGTTGTCCCGCACCCAACCCGTCCAGTGCAGAAAATTCGGGTCATCGCCCGAAAACCCCACGAGGCAAACCACATTCTCCATGAAGGCTTGCTGGGCCAGATTGACAAAGGCGGCAAAGCGGCTGGGGTACGTCCGAAAATCTTCCTCGGTCAGGATGAACGGGCGATGCGTCGGGAATGTGCCGTGCAACTTCGTGATCCTCGGCCGCATGGCCAGCGGGATATCGTCCACCGTCCGAATAGCGCTGTAGCTGCGGCCAACAAGCGTCCGTGCGCACCGTTCCAACAGCGTGTCGTAAATTGGTCGTGAGCACATCCACCCACGGCAGATCGAGCAGCAACCGATGCAATCGCCCCGGTCGAAAGTCGTTGTCTGGAATCGCTTCCAGCAACATCTCATCCAGTTTCTGCCGTCCGAAAGCCGACTCGAACTCCTCGGCTAACCGTAGGGCGACACTCGTCGCGGAAGCTCGACGGACAATGTGAACGCGTTCCTCGTTCGAATGCAGGGCGGCGGGATAGAGTCTAGCGACGAGTTGCTCGACGAGGTCTCCCCAGAGCGGAAAGCGGGCGGTGCGGACGGCCACCGGCTCCGCGTTTCGGCTGAATCCGGAACCGACCATGACCGCCGCACGTCCGAACTCACTCCCATTCCAGAGAGCCCGACGAATTGTCTCGACGTACTTGCAGTCGGGAAAATCGGCCATATCTGGGCGTTGCATTCCCTGGTTTCACGGAGCCACTTCGACGCAGTTTCCAGTATAGTTCCGGCTGCGCAAGATTCGAGGACGAGATATGACGTTCAGCTTCCCAGCAACTGACTCCGGTCTGCGATACCCGCAGAACCGTCGGGCGGCGTGAAGGGGATTTAGGAGTGCGCTCGATTTGAGCCATTTGGGCTTTTTCATTTGGGGCTCTGGGCATAGAATCATTCTTGCGTAAGCCGAATTGACGGCAAGATTTACGCCACGCCCGCGGGACCGCGGTTTCTTCCCTCGTTCGTACGGACACACGGATTCGTCATGGCCGACACGCCTTTTCGCACCAGCCCGTCTGCGATTGCCCGGTACTTCTTTCACGATTGCGAACGGTTCCTGCGTTTTCTGGCCGCCCGCCCGGAACTGCGCCGCAGAGAGGGACTGCCCGAACTCGAGTTCGATCACAGCCCGGTCACCAAGGCCCTGCTGGAAAGCGGCTACGCATGGGAGCAGACGGTGCTCCAGCAGTACGCGGGGCCGGATGTGCACGTCGCGCCCGGTGACGGGCCTTGCCATGCGCGGCGATTTGACTGGCAGCAGACGGTCCAGTTGCTCCGCACGGCGCGGCCGGGATCGATGATCTACCAGCCGACGCTGCACCTGCCGCCGGCCTTCTACGCGCGGTACGGAGTTGATTCGCGTTTGGTCACCATCAGCGACAATCATCCCGATTTGATTGCCGTGCGGCCGGGCGCGGATGGCCGGCGGCAACTACGGCTGACGGATCTGAAACGCGGCGAGTCGCTGGAACTGACGCACCGCGTGCAGGTGCTGCTGTACGCGCTGGAACTGGACACGGTGTTGCGCGAGGAAGGCATCGACGACGCCCACGTGGACCTGGAAACCGGCGCGGTGTGGCTGGGCGCGCATCCAGAGCCGACGGAGTTTGCCCTGGGCGAATTGCGGCCGCACCTGGAGAGTTTTCTGCGGCACGACCTGGTGCGAATCCTGCGCACGGCGGCCGACGAGGCGCGCTGGCACCTGCACTACCGCTGCGAATGGTGCGACTTCTTCCGGCACTGTTGGAGCCAAATGAAGCACAGCGACGACCTGTCGCGGTTGTCGCGGCTGACGTCGTGGGGCAAGCGGTTTTTGAACGAACGCGTCGGCGTGCGGACGACGGCCGAATTGGGCGAGTTTCTGCAGCGGCCGGAGGCGGACGAAACGCTCAGCCGGTGCGCGTCGTTGGCCGGCTCGCGGCCGCGGCTGGCGAAGCAACTGGCGGCCCTGGAGCAGGGCCAGCCGCAGTCGCACGGCGCGGCGTCGCCCTCGCTGTCGCGCGGGGAAAACATCGGCGTGTTCCTGACGCTCCAACAGGAACCGCTGGGGGAATCGGTCTATCTGGCCGGAATGTACGTCACGGCGCGGAACGAGCTTCGCGAGGCGGTCTTTTCGGATCAAGTCCGCGAGGCCCTGTTCGACGGCAGCCGGACGAAGCCGCTGGTGCTGGTGGCCGAACGGCCGGACGCGGTGGACGAGATCCGCCGCCGCTGGGTCCGTTTGCTGCACGAGGTGATCGTGCAGGTCCACCGCTATAACCGGGACCGCGAGTGGAAGGACCAGTTGAGCCTACAAGCCTACGTGTTGTCGGAACAGGAACGCTCGCTGGCTGTTGCGTGGCTGCTGGATTCGTTGCGAGATCCGGAACTGGCCGAGCAGGCGATGACGCTGTTGTTCCATTTCCAAGCGCCGGAGTTGTTGGCGGCCAACGAGCATCCCGACCGCGAAGTGCCGTTCCCGCTGGTCGTGCTGCTGGACGCGCTGGGGCAGGTGTTAGCGTTGCCGGTCGAAGTGAACTACACGCTGCCGGAGACCTTGATCGCCCTGAACTGCCGCTCCAAGCTGCGGCGGAACGAGTACTTCGACTTTCCGCTGGGACCGGCCATGCGGGCCGAGTCGATCCACGCGGTGTGGCATCGCGGCAAGACGGAAACGCTGGCGGACATCGCCCGGCAAGCGGCTGCGCGTCTGCAGGCCGCCTGGTCCTTGCTGCAAGGCGTGCGGCATCACGCGGCGGAGTCGATCTTCACCTGGTCCGCCAAGTTCACGCTGCCGGCGCGGAAGGAGTTTGCCGATCCGCTGCTGTCGCGATTGGCGTTTTTCGCCCGCTACGAGAGCCTGCTGCGGTGTCTGGACGTGCGGAACATGCGATGCGAGCCACGCGAGGTGCAACTGCTGCTGGGCAAGACCCTGGAACTGGAGGCCGAGGGCGACGGGCGGTTCAAGATCGTCGGCGGGACGCTGGAGGTCGAGCCCGGCGGCTATCCCGAATGGCTGCTGGTGCGGGATGACGGAGCCGGGCGCCGGGCGCAGCTGGAGTATCGCGATTACGCTTGCCGGGCGCAGGTCTGGCAAGGCCGCAAGCAGCCGGCGCTGGCTTTGGTGGGCATCGCCACGGTGGACCGTGATCCGCTGGGCACGCCCGCCGCGTTGACGGTCACTTCGCAGCACGGGTTTGACGGCGGCGATCCGCGGCCCGGCCAACGGTTCCTGCTGCACCCGCGGTTTACGGACTTTACGACCGACGGCGTGGTCGAGTTCCTGCGGGCTGGCGGCGCGGAAACGCACGGATTGTTGCTGCGTCTGCTGCGAGATCCGGCCGTCGGCGACGAACCGTTGGCGCTGCCCGAATCGGTCCAGCAGTTGGCCGAGGAAGAGATCGCCGTGTTCGGCCTGACGGACAGCCAGACGGAGGCGTTTCGGCGCATCTGCCGGCAGCGTGCGACGCCCGTCTGGGGACCGCCTGGCACGGGCAAGACGCACTTCCTGGCCGCCGCGATTCTGGCTTTGGCCGCCGCCGCTGCCCGCGCCGGCAAGCCGTTCCGCGTGCTGGTCACGGCGTTCACGCACGCGGCGATCGAAAACTTGCTCCGCAAGATTGCCGCACTGCGGGCCGCACTGCCGCCGGATCGTGCCGTGGTCATCGGCAAGGCCAAGAGGTGGCAAGGCGAGGAGGTGCCGGGCATCGAGGTCGTCGAGGATGGCCGCTTGGGCGCGTGGCTGCACGAACATCCGCAAGCGATCGTTGGGGCCACGGCCCACTCCGGCCTGAAACAATACGGCCAAGTGCCGCCGTTCGATCTGGCGGTGATCGACGAGGCGTCCCAAGTGCGGGTCCCCGAAGCGTCGATCCCGATTGGGTTGGTCGGGCCGGAAGGCCGGCTCGTGCTGGCCGGCGACCATCTGCAACTGCCGCCGATCGTGGTGGGCGTGTACCCGGAGACGCAGCTCGGCGAACCGCTGTTGCACCGGTCGATTTTTGAAGCCGTCGCCCAGCGTTCCGGTTTGCCGAGCGGAGCGGTGCATCAGTTGACAGAGAACTTCCGCATGAACGACGTGCTAACCAGCTTTGCGGGCGGATTGTTGTACGGGCCGAAATACCGCAGTTTTGACAACACGGTCTCCCGGCGGCGGCTGAATCTGGTGCCGGAGCGTTGTCTGGACCCGTTTGTCGAAGCTTGCCTGGACCCGCAGTTTCCGCTGGTGTTTGTCGTCTTGGACGGCGTGTGGGCCGCCCGCGAGAATCCGCCGGAGGCGCAACTGGTGGCGCAACTGGTCGCCGGGCTCCGGAGCACACTGCGGCGGGCCGACGGCCGGCTGTACGGCGACGACGGCGTCTTCTTCCACGAGGGCGTGTTCGTGGTCAGCCCGCACCGCGCCCAGATCCGGGCGATTCGCCGCGAACTACGGCGCCAGCGCCGCTGGCAATCGCCGCCGCTGGTCGACACGGTGGACAAGATGCAGGGGCAGGAGGCGGACGCCGTGATCGTCAGCTATGGCGTCTCAGACCCGGAATTCGCCGCCGAGGAGGCAGAATTCATCTACGGCTTGAACCGGCTGAACGTCGCCGTGACGCGGGCCCGCTCCAAGTGCGTGGTTTGCCTTCCGCGGCCGCTGCTCGATGCCCCGCCGCAGGTGTTGGACGTCCCCGAAGCGGCGCGCGGACTGGCCTTCATGCGCGAATTGGTCGAGTCCGTGTCGCGCAGCGGCGAGAGCCTGGCGTTCGAATTGGACGACGGCGTCCGCGCGACGGTGTACCGGGCGCAGGACTGCTACCAACCGCACGCGGCGGCGCCGCTTCCGGCGGCCGTGTTGGAGGGGGCTGCCGCTGCGGAGCCGGGCCCGATGCTGCCCGCCCCGCAGTTGGCCAACGGCGCAATCGCGGCACCCGAAAGTCGGCCCAAACGCCGCCGCGGCAAGAAGACGCCAACCGGCGGCCCCCAGGCATCACCGTCCGCCCTTGTCGCAGTCACGGCGCCGCCGACGGTCGCACCAACGGCCGATGCTGCGGCGGTCCACCCGTACGCCGTGAGTCTGCAACGGGTCGCGATCGAGGTTCCCACGCCCGCCGAATTCACGGCGGCGGAAGGCCATCGTCCCTATGCAGACCCCGGGACAACGACCACCAGAGGCGCTTCCGGTCGCCAGCATTCATCCCGTCCCCTTCCTCCCAGTTCTCCCCTTGCTCCCATGCCCCGCCGCGAACTCCACGTTCTGCTCGATCGCCTGAACGCCCCGCAGCGCGAAGCGGCTTGCCACGGACTGGAGCCGCTGCTGATCATCGCCGGGGCGGGGACGGGCAAGACGACGACCTTGGTCCACCGCGTCGCCCACCTGATCTCGCAAGGCGTGCCGCCGCAGCGGATTCTGCTGCTGACCTTCACCCGCCGCGCCGCCGCGCAGATGCTGGAACGCGTCGCCGCCTTGTTGCGCGACGCCGATGTCGACCGCAGCGTCTGGGGCGGGACTTTTCACGGGACCGGCACACGGCTGCTGCGGCAGTACGGCAAAGCGATCGGCGTCCATCCGCGGTTCACGATCTACGACCAGAGCGACGCCGAAGACTTGATGGGAGCCGTCTGCGCCAAACTGGAACTGGGCAAGGGCGACAAGCACTTTCCCAAAAAACGCACCTGCCTGGCCATTCACAGTTACGGCGTAAACGCCGAACTGCCACTGGACGAGGTGCTCCAACTGCAGTATCCGCAGCACGAAATCCACGCGGACGAACTGAAGAAGCTGTTCGCCGCCTACGCCGAGCGCAAGGCCGAACTGAACGTCTTCGATTACGACGATCTGCTGGTCAAGTGGTGCGACTTGCTGGACCACGGCGAAGTCGGACCGGCGATCCGCAGCCGCTTCGATTGCGTGCTGGTGGACGAGTACCAGGACACGAACCGGTTGCAGGCCCGACTGCTGGAGAGTCTGTGCCCGGACGGCCGCGGCTTGACGGTGGTCGGCGACGACGCCCAGTCGATCTACTCGTTCCGCGCCGCGACGGTCCGCAACATCCTGGATTTCCCCCAGCAGTTCCCCGGCACGAGCATCGTCAAACTCGAACAGAACTATCGCAGCACGCAGCCCATCCTAGAGGCGACCAACCGCGTGATCGCACTGGCCGACGAGCGGTACACGAAGGAGTTGTGGTCGTCGCGTGCCGGCGGCGTGCCGCCGCAGTTGATCACCTGCGAAGACGAGCACGAGCAGGCAAGCTTCGTCGTCAGCCGGATCCTGGAGCATCAGCGGGCGGGCATCCCGTTGTCGCAACAAGCCGTGCTGTTCCGCGCGTCGCACCACAGCATCCTGTTGGAAAGCCAGTTGGCCAGGCAGGGGCTGCAATTCGTCAAGTACGGCGGACTGAAGTTTGTCGAAGCGGCCCACGCCAAGGACCTGCTGTCGCTGTTGCGGCTGGCCGAGAACCCGCGCGACGTGGTGTCCGGCGAGCGGGCATTGTGCCTGCTGCCCGGCGTGGGTCCGAAGAAGGCCCATGACCTGCTGCGCGATTTGCACGCTGCCGAGGGTCGGTTCGACGTTTGGCGCGAAGCCAAGATTCCGGCCAAGAGCAAGCAGATCTGGCCCGGGTTGATGTCTTTGATGAACTATCTTGCCGGCAACGGTTCCAGCGGCGACTTGCCGGCGCAAATCCGCCGCGCGATCGAGTTCTATCAGCCGATTCTGGAGGAGAACTTCGACAATCCCACGCAGCGGATGGCGGACCTGGAACAGCTGGTGCAGATGGCCAGTCAGTTCACGGACCGCGCCGAATTACTGGCCGATTTGACGGTCGATCCGCCCAACGGCGATTCGCGCGGCGGTGGCGATTTCGAGCCAACGTTGGTGCTCAGCACGCTGCACTCCGCCAAGGGCCTGGAATGGCGAGTCGTGTACGTGCTGCACGCCACGGACGGCAAGATCCCGCTGGAACGCAGCTTGGGCGATCCCGACCAGGTGGAAGAAGAACGCCGCATGTTTTACGTGGCCCTGACGCGCGCCGCCGACTGGCTGTACGTCTGCTACCCGCGCCACGAAGCGTCGTCGTACGGCAACACGTCCTACGGCCGCAGTTGGGGCGGGGCCGGGGCCGTGTTCGACAGCCCCCAGCTGACGCGGTTTATGACCAAGTCGGTCAAGCAGACCTTCCAGAGCCAGCGGGCGGGCAGCTATGTGCTACCCAACGAGACTGCCCCAGCGGCCGGATCTCGCGGGATATCTCAATCTTCGAAGCCCTCGATTTCCAAAACCAAACGTGGGCCGTCCAGGACGAGCTTGAAGTAGTTCAGGACATCGCGTCCCAAGAGAACCAGAGGTCCAATCATCGCCGTCAGCAGCGGCGATGGAGACGTATAAGCAAGGCGCCGGCGGAACGATTTGATGATTGTATCGATAACGCATTACCGCGGTCTCGGATTCAACGGTTGGCGAGGCGACGGGAGGCGAGCCGGCGGTGGCGCGGACTCGCTAACGAGTCCGACGTAGATGGGGATTCGGCCGTGTTCGCCGTAGGCCCGAAGTGCGACGGTGATTTTGTCCGTGCCGGACGCCACGACTTCACCTTCGTGAATGGCGACGAACTGATCCCGGTAGCCCTTCAAGAGTTCCGGACGCATCTCGACAAACGCCGCGCGTTCCCGCTCCCATTTGTCTTGATCGACGACGGGCAGACTGAGTTCAGGGGCTGGCAAAACATCAACGTCTTTCATACGGAGTCCTCATTGTCCGCCAACGGCTCGGGAGAATAAACTCAAGTCCTTCACGTTGGTTTAGGATACTCGATTTCAAGCGACTTCGCTTCATGGCTGCCTCTCGATGTCCAGAGTCCCTGAATGGAGGCTTCCGTTGAGGGTGAGTATCGAACGGGCCGGAGATGTGGAAGGCTTCTGAGGGCTGTACCCGTGGCCAAACCAAACCAACGAACGGAATTCGGCGATTTCCAGACGCCCCAGCCGCTGGCTGATGCGGTGTGCCGCTTGCTGCGGCGCCGCGGGACGAAGCCGGCCTCGGTCGTGGAACCCACGTGCGGACAAGGCAGCCTGCTGCTGTCGGCCCTGGAGCAGTTTGACACGCTCGACGCAGCAGTCGGTTTGGACGTCAATCCTGACCATCTGGCGAGTGTCCAGCAGCAATTGGCAAGCCGGGCGGACGGGCGCAAGGTGCGGCTGGTCCACGCTGATTTTTTCGCCACCGATTGGGCCGCGATGTTGGCGGACCTCCCGGAGCCGCTGCTGGTGATCGGCAATCCGCCGTGGGTGACCAATGCACAACTGGGATCGTTGGGCAGTAAGAACCTGCCGGTGAAGTCCAACTTTCAGAAGCACGCCGGACTCGACGCCCTCACCGGCAAGAGCAATTTCGATATCTCCGAGTGGATGCTGATCCGCTTGATGGAATCGCTCGACGGCCGTCGCGGCACGCTGGCCATGTTGTGCAAAACGGCGGTCGCTCGCAAACTGCTGCTGCACGCTTGGAAACACGACTTCCCGTTGGGGGCCGCCGCGATATACGGCATGGACGCGGAACTGCACTTCGGCGCCAGCGTCGAGGCGTGCCTGCTGGTCTGCGAATTCCGTCCCGGATGCCGTCAGCAGACCGCTGGCGTTTACGAAACACTCGACGCCCGGAACTCGGTCTCCGAGTTGGGTTGGCGCGTGGGCCGCGTGGTAGCGAACGTGGAAGCGCTGGACCGCTGGAGTCACCTGGTCCGCGGCGAACCCGACGAAGACTACGTGTGGCGTTCGGGCGTCAAGCACGATTGCGCGGCGGCGATGGAACTTCGCCTTGCCGACGGCCGTTGGCGCAATAAACTCGGCGAGTCCGTGGACATCGAACCGGCGTACGTGTTTCCGATGCTGAAAAGCTCCGCGGTCGCGGCGGGGCGCACGGAGCATCCGGCCAGTGGGATGATCGTCACGCAATTTGCCGTCAACGCGCCGACGGACGTGATTCGGGTGACCGCCCCCAAGACGTGGGCTTACCTGCTGGCTCACGCCCAGTTGCTCGATGGCCGTCGCAGTTCGATCTACCGCAATCGGCCGCGGTTCTCGGTGTTCGGCGTCGGCGAGTACACGTTCGCCCCCTACAAAGTCGCGATCTCTGGCTTCTACAAGCGGCTGAGCTTTGAAGTCGTCGGCAGCTATCAAGACAAGCCGGTCGTGTTTGACGACACGGTCAACTTCCTGGCCTGCCGCTCGAAACGCGAAGCGGAGCTGCTGGCCGGCCTGCTCAATTCCGAGCCGGCGGCCGAGTTCCTATCCGCCTTCGTGTTTTGGGACTCGAAGCGTCCGATCACCGTGGACGTGCTGAGGCGGCTTGACTTGCAGCAGCTCGCCGGTCATTTTGGACGCACCGGCGAACTCGAACAGTTCGGCTTCCGAAAGCAGCGACGCGCAGCGCAGAAGTCGCTTTTCTGAATGGGGTCAGGCGTACAGAATTCAATTTTGGCCGACAGAAAGTCCAACGATGTGGAAAGACCTTGCTCGGCCAAAATTGAATTCTGTACGCCTGACCCCATCGACAGATAGGGGGAATCCAATGAGTATCTACCGCCGTTTCCGTTTCGCCGTTGTCGTCGTGTGCCTGTCGTTCGCCGTTCTGTCGGCCGCCGCGGAGTCCCCCCAGCCCGCCATCCCGGAACCCCAGCCCGCTCCCACCGAGATTCTGATCGGGGCCCATCACTGCCCGCTGTGGGAAGCGGACAAGCCGCAGATGTGGAACCAAGTGGTCAAGCATCCGGAGCGGACGCCGGCCCTGGGGTTCTACTCGCAGGAAAATCCGGAAGTCGCCGACTGGGAAACCAAGTGGGCCGTCGAGCACGGGATCTCGTACTTCGTCTACTGCTGGTATCGCGACGGGCAAGGCGGGCCGGTCAAAATGCGATTTGGCAGCGCGATCCACGACGCGCTGTTCAAGTCGCGGTTCGTGTCCAAGATGAAGTTCACCATCATGTGGGAGAACCAGTCGCGCGGCCGGGCCGGGGTGGCCGACGAAGCGGACCTGATGAACAACTTGCTGCCGTTCTGGATCGACAACTACTTCCGCCATCCCAGTTATCTGAAGATCGACAACCGCCCGCTGTTGTTCATCTACCGCCCGGAATTCCTGGTGCAGGATCTGGGCAGCGTGGCGAACGTGCGGGCGGCCTTCGACAAGATGCGGCAAGCGTGCCGCGGTGCGGGGTTCGACGGACTGTATCTGCTGGGTGAATATCGCGGCCTGGACAGGAACCATCTGCAGCTGATGAAAAACCTCGGCCTGGATTACACTTTCGCCTACTGCTGGCACGTGCAGAACAATCCCGATCCCGCGCGGGCCATCGCCACGCAACTGGACAACCTCCGCCGCACGCAGGACATGGGCGTGTTGCCGCAAGTGGTCACGGTCTCGCAGGGCTGGAGCGGCTGGCACGACGAAGGCAGCATCTGGAAGATCCCGCCGGCCGAGTACAAGGGGCTGCTGCAAAAGGCGAAGGCGTTCGTGCGGACCCTGCCCGCCGGCCAACTGGGCAGCAAGACATTGCTGCTGGACAATTGGAACGAGTGGAGCGAAGGCCATTATCTAGCGCCGCACAAGGAATTCGGCTTCGGCTATCTGGACGCCGTGCGAGACGTCTTTTCCACGGCGCCGAAAGACCATCTCGATCTGCTGCCGCAAGACGTGGGACTGGGGCCCTACGACGCCGCCTACCGCCGCCACATCGCCGAGGGTTTCCGGCCCGAGCCGGCGAAATAGACTCCCAGACGCCGCGGTGGTCCGGTTGCCGATCGTCCCAGCCGGACCTGGGCGGCATCGGGGACTAATCCGCAGTGGCCTGGACGATGCCTCGTTCCACGGCGGTGCAGATGCGATCGAGTTCGTTCAGGGTGATGGCCAGCGGCGGCATGATGACGACGACGTTGCCCAGGGGCCTCAACCAGACGCCTTCGGTGCGGGCGTAGTCGCAGACTCGGTAGCCGCGTTTTTCCGCCCAGGCATAAGGCTCCTGCGTCTGCCGGTTCCGGACCAATTCGATGCCGGCCATCAGCCCGCGCTGCCGCACGTCGCCCACGTGCGGGTGGCCGGCGATGCGCGCCAGGTGCTCGGTCAATCGCTCGATCTTCGGCGGCAAGTTGGCCAGCGTTTGCTCCTCGTCGAACACGTCCAGGGTGGCCAAGGCCACCGCAGCGCCCAGCGGATTGCCGGTGAAGGTGTGGCCGTGATAGAACGTTCGCCCCGCCGCGTAACTGCCCAGGAACGCCTGCCAGATCTCGTCCGTGGCCAGCGTCGCCGCCATCGGCAGGTAGCCGCCGGTCAGGCCTTTGCCCAGGCACATCAGGTCCGGCGCCGCGCCCTCGTGCTCGCAGGCAAACAGCTTGCCGGTCCGCCCAAAACCGGTCGCCACTTCGTCGACGATCAGCAGGACGTCGTAGCGGCGCGTGAGTTCGCGCACGCCGCGCAGATAACCGACGGGATGCGTGATCATGCCGGCGGCGCATTGGATCAGCGGCTCGATCACAACTGCGGCGAGATCCTCGTGGTGCAAGCGCAGCGCATGCTGCAACTGATCCAGGTAGTACCGGCAGGCCGTCGCCGGCGTGACTTCTGGCGGCAAGCGGTAGCCGTCGGGCGTGGGCAGGCGGATGACCTCGAACAACAGCGAGCGGAACATGTCGTGGAACCGGGCCACGCCGCCGACGCTGACGCTGCCCAGGGTGTCGCCGTGGTAGGCTTCGATGAACGCCAGATACTTCGTCTTGCCGGGGCGCGGTTCGGGACACTGCCGCCAGTACTGAAAGGCCATCTTCAAGGCGACTTCGACCGCCGACGATCCGTCGCTGGCAAAGAACACGTGCTGCAAGCCGGGGGGCGCCAGTTCGGTCAGACGCTTGGCGAGCATCACGGTCGTGGGATTCGACAAGCCCAGCGAGGTGACGTGGGCCACCTTGTCCAGTTGGCCGCGAATCGCCTGGTTCAATCGCGGGTGGGCGTGCCCGTGGATGTTGCACCACAGGTTGGAGACCCCGTCTAAATACTCCCGACCGTCGAGATCGACCAGCGTACAGCCATGCGCCCGTTCGATCAGCAACGGCTCGTACTCGGCCATCTGCGTAAAGGCGTGCCAGACGGTCTCGCGATCCCAGCGCGTCAACTCCTCCTGCGTCGCCTTCATACCCATTCCACGACCACTCGCTGACCAACGCGGATTCCCAGCATGAGGCTGGCGTTGTCGCCGACGATTTCCAGTTGCAGGGGGCCGGATTCGGGCAACACGGCCAGGAACGTCATCTCCGGTTCGCCGTGATCGGGCGGAAAGATGCCTTGGGTGAAATGCTCGTCACAGCGAACCTGGGTCCGCTCGTCCCGCGGCGCATCACGCAGTTGGTCGGCCGTGATGTCTGTCACCAAACTGCCCGTGGCAGTAATGGACACGATGCTGCCTTGGATTTTTTCGGCCACGAGAGACTCTCCCAGTTGGGTTTGGACGCGGATTGTAAAGTATTCCGGCGCGATCGCCAACAGGCAGTGGGGAATGGTTCGAGTCCCGTGGCGGAAGTCTTGGTTGCCGGCATCGCCAATTGTACGAATTGCGTGGCCGTCTTTGTAAGCCGCTGTCGCGCCGACGGTTAAGACGACGCCAGCCGTGGTCCGCACGAGCCGTCGCGGGTCGGCGCACGCCTGAGAGTGGCTGGAGCGATGGCTGTTGCAGACTCGAAATCCAGCGAAAGCGGGCAGTCTCTGAACGGTTCGATCCCGTAGTTGTTCCGACGGTCTACCTCTATAATCTCGCGTGTTCCCGGCAAACCGCCCCTGGCGAGCGAACACCGAAACCGCAACTTCATCCAGGACGAACTTGACGTAGTTCCGAACACGGTATGACCCCAGCGATCAATCTCTCCCTGGCAGCGGTTCTCTTTCTAGTCGTGGTGATCCTGTTGCGCCCTCGCAGCGGCTGGTTTTGGAACTGGTTGCGCGGCCGCCGGGCGACGGAACGGGTGCGGATCGAGGATGCGCTGAAGCACCTGCACGACTGCGAGTACGAACGAGGCGCAGCGACGTGGGACAGCGTGGCCGGAGCGCTGGAAATCAGCCGCGACGAAGCGGCGAATCTGATCGCTCGTTTGGAGACGCTGGGCCTGCTGGTGGCTGATCAACGCAACCTGAAGCTGACTCCGGAAGGTTGCAGTTACGCCCTCCGCGTGATCCGGATTCATCGGCTGCTGGAAAGTTACCTGGCAGAACGCACGGGCGTTGGCCAGGCGGAATGGCACCAGCGGGCGGACCAGTTGGAGCATCGCCTGACGGAGGCCGAAGCGGAGGCGATCTCGGCCCAGTTGGGCAACCCCAGTTTCGATCCGCACGGGGACCCGATCCCGACGGCCGACGGGGCGATACCGGCCCGGCACGGCGTGCCGCTGCCGGCGCTGAAAGCCGGCGCGACCGCGCGGATCGTCCATATTGAGGATGAGCCGGTCGAGGTCTACGCCCAGCTGGTCGCGGCGCAGCTGTCGCCGGGCGTCTCGATCCGCGTACTCGACAGCCAGCCCGACCGGATCCGGATCGAGGCCGAGTTGCAGGAGCACACGCTGGCGCCGGTGGTCGCGGCGAATCTGACGGTGGAGCCGCTCGACGAAGTCGTCGAGCCGGTTTTGCCCGACAGTCGGTTGTCGTCGCTGGCCATCGGCCAGCAGGCCACGGTGGTCGATTTGTCCCCGGCTTGCCGAGGGCTGGCACGTCGCCGGCTGTTGGACCTGGGCGTGGTGCCGGGGACGCTGATCCGCGCCGAGTTGGCGAGCACTGGCGGCGACCCGGTCGCCTACCGCATCCGCGGGGCCATGATCGCGCTCCGCAAGGCACAGGCGGACTTGATTTACGTCAAGATGCAGGCGGACGCGGCGCTGGCGCAACAGACGGAAGGATGGACAACATGACGGAGCCTTCGCCCGCGTCCGCTGGCGACGCCCCCGGCCACAACCGCGTTCAACTCGTCCGCATGGGCTTGAACGTCGCCGCTTCCGAGTTCGTCGTGGCGTTGGCGGGCAATCCCAATGTCGGCAAGAGCACGGTCTTCAACCATCTCACGGGACTGCGGCAGCACACGGGGAATTGGCCCGGCAAGACGGTCACGCGGGCCGAAGGCGGATTCGTCTTCGGCGGGCGCAGCTACAAGCTCGTCGATCTGCCGGGCACCTATTCGTTGTTGGCGACCAGCGCCGACGAAGAAGTAGCCCGCGATTTCCTGCTGTTCGGGCGGCCGGACGTCACGGTCATCGTGGTCGATGCCTGCCGGCTGGAGAGGAACTTGAATCTGGTGCTGCAGGTCCTGGAGATCACCGACCGGGTCGTGGTCTGCCTGAACCTGATGGACGAAGCTCGGCGGCGGGGAATCCTCGTAGATGCCGTCGCGCTGGCGGACGCGTTGGGCGTGCCCGTCGCGCCGGCGGCGGCGCGGCAGAACGAAGGCCTGGACGGCTTGCTGCGGCGTCTGGACGCCGTGGCCACGGGCAAGTACATCTGCCAGCCTCGGCGGGCGCCGATGCTCAGCCTGCCGTTGAAACATGTGGTGGACGAGTTGTCCCAGACGGTGTCGGCGACGGTCCCCGGCTTGCCCAACGCACGCTGGGTGGCCCTGCGGTTGCTGGACCACGACGAACGGATCGCCCAGGCGGTCTCGACCGGCGAACTGGGCGACTTGTCCCACGACAAGATCGTCGATGCGGACCAGGATTCCCGGAGCGGGCCGGGCCGCCATCCCGGCGGCGCGGCCGGCGAAGTGCTGGCCCAGGCCGAGCGGCTGCGCTGGCAGGCGGGACCGAATTTCCATCAGGCGTTGGTCGAAAACCTGTACGTCCAGGCCGCGGCGATTGCCGATCGCGTCGTGACCCGCGATGAAACGCGGCGCGGCGGCGATTGGGACCACAAACTGGATTGGCTGCTGACCAATCGCTGGACCGGCTATCCGATCATGATGCTGATGCTGGCCATCGTGCTGTGGCTGACGGTCGTCGGCGCCAACGTTCCGTCGGGCGTGCTGTTCGACCTGTTGTTGGGCGTCGTCCATCCGGCCCTGAAGTCGGCCGCTGCGTACGCCGGCTTGCCCTGGTGGCTGGACGGACTGTTGATTGACGGCCTCTATCTGGCGACCGCCTGGGTGGTCAGTGTCATGCTGCCGCCCATGGCGATCTTTTTTCCGATGTTCACGCTGCTGGAGGATTTCGGCTATTTGCCGCGGGTGGCGTTCAACCTGGACCGCATCTTCCACCGCTGCGGGGCGCACGGCAAGCAAGCCTTGACCATGTGCATGGGCTTCGGGTGCAATGCCGCCGCCGTGGTGTCCACGCGCGTAATCGACAGTCCGCGGGAGCGGCTGATTGCGATTCTGACGAACAACTTTTCGCTGTGCAACGGCCGCTGGCCCACGCAGATCCTGATCGCCACGATCTTCCTGGGCGCGCTGGTGCCGTCGTACCTGATGGGCCTGGTGGCGACCGGCGCCGTCGCCGCCATTGCCTTGCTGGGCGTGGCGTGCATGTTTCTGGCCTCTTGGGTTCTGTCCCGGACGGTGCTGCAGGGCGAGCCCTCGTCGTTCCACTTGGAGTTGCCTCCGTACCGCCCGCCGAATCTGCTGCAGACGCTGTATACGTCGCTGATCGACCGGACGATCTTTGTGCTGTGGCGAGCCGTGATGTTCGCGCTGCCGGCGGGCGCCGTCATCTGGCTGGTGGCCAACGTCCACATCGGCGGCTGGTCCCTTGCCGAATGGGCGGTCGGTTTTCTGGATCCGCTCGGCGTTCTGATCGGCTTGAACGGCGTGATTCTACTGGCCTACGTGGTGGCCATCCCGGCCAACGAAATCGTGATCCCCACCGTGTTGATGCTGACCGCCTTGACTGCCGAACTGACCGACGCAGGACACGGGCGGGGGGTGATGTTCGAGGCCGAGTCGGCGGCGGCCACGGCCGAGATTCTCCGGGCCGGGGGCTGGACCGTGCTGACGGGCGTAAATCTGATGCTGTTCAGCCTGCTGCACAATCCTTGTTCGACAACGATCTATACGATTTGGAAAGAGACGCGAAGCGCCAAATGGACCGCTTTGGCCACTTTCTTGCCGCTGGTCATGGGGGCTGCGGTTTGCTTTGTGGTGGCGCAGATGTGGTACTTGATCCGAGGCGGATGAGCCTGGGACCGCCCGGACGCGCGGCTGGCAGCCTGCCGCCGAAGGGTGGTGGCTGGGGGCGTATCTCTGGCCATAACCGGCTCGGCACGGTAGAATCGTCGTATCGTCCAGGTTTAGCCGCCTGTCGAAAGCAGGGGACAGGTCTCGCGGAGGTCGTCTTTCCCTGGGTTCCTCCGACGCAGCTCGGAGCCAGTCGCCTTTGTTCGACCGGCTGTTAGGATTGGGGCTGGCAGGATTGGGGCTGGCAGAGCCGCTTGCGCCCGCATCCCTGCGGGGCGGCGAGCCCTGGTCTTGGATTTCGGGCGGCGCTGGGTGGGCGTTCGACGATCCGTCCCCGCTTTTTATTCTTGGCTTGGAGTCGTTCGCAGATGGCCAGCAGTCCTCATCGAAAACGGCGTCGCTCCGGCAGGTTGACCTTCGAGTCGCTGGAGCCGCGCGTCGTCTTGGATGTTCAGTGGGGCGCGTTGTTGACCGACGGTTCCATCGCTCCAGCGGTCAGCGACGGCACGGCGCCCGCGTCGGAAGTGTCCGGGGAAGAACGTCCCTTGGCCTGTTTCGGCTCGGCCGAGGAATTGAAGCAGTTTCTGATCCAGGAGGCGGAGAAACGTTATGCCGACTTGTTTGGCCGCGAGACGTGGCAGTTTTGGCCCGTGCTGGTCTTGGATGCCCGAACGTCGGCGGACGGCGGCGTGAACGCGGACCTGGGCTACTCGACGACCAATCTGCAGGTCGCGGGCGTCGACGAGGGCGATTTGGTCAAGACCGACGGGCGATATCTGTACATTGGCCGGGGCGCGGAGGTGACGATTGTCGACGCCCAATCGGCCGCTGAGATGCAGATCGTGTCCCGGCTGAGCAGCGAAGGGAGCGCGGCAGCGCTGTACTTGAGCAATGACCGGCTGACAGTCGTCTCGCAATACGCCGCCGACTGGCCGGAGCCGACGCCGGGGATCGCCTCGGAGATCGGCTACTTGCGCCGGGCTGGCGAGTCGAAATTCCAGGTGACGGTGTACGACGTATCGGAACCCGGCGTGCCCCAGCTGATCAGCCGCTTGGACGTCGAAGGCAGCTACGTCGATTCGCGGATGATCGACGAGACGGTCTACCTGGTGTCCAACCACTCGTTCCATCTGCCTGCGCCGCAGATTCTCCCGGCCGATCCCGCGGTCGACGCGCAGGACCCCCGTAGCGAGTTGGGTCTGGCGGCCTGGTCGCACGGCCCCGCGACCGATGTGCTGCCGTGGATTGAGGCGGACGCGGACGGATCGCGATGGGTCTATGAGACGCGCGAGCAGTATTGGAAACGGATTGGCGACCAGGTGCTGGAATTGGCTTTGCCGGATTATACGCTGGGCGACGCGGCGGGCAACTGGACCGCCGCTGGGCTGCTGACCGCCGCCGAAGCGACCTATCAGCCGCTCGGAGGGCGAGACGATCAGCTCGTGACGATTACGGCGTTGGACACAAGGGGCGCTGCGCCGAGCATCGTGGCTTCGTCCAGTGCGCCGATCGGTGGGACGAGCACGGTTTACGTCTCGCCGCAAAACCTGTACCTGGCAACGGCGGACGGGGCGGCGGACCGGTCCAGCAGCCGGATCTACAAGTTCGCTTTGCGCCCGGAGGAGAGCCGGATTCCGCTGCTCGCGAGGGGCCGCGTTGCGGGCCGAGTGCTGGACTCCTTCTCGCTGGACGAGCAGGGCAGCTACCTGAGAATCGTCACGCAGGACGGCTGGCGAGCGGAGGCCGCCAGCTCGTTATCCGTGTTGGAACAGGCGGGCGAGGAGTTGGTAAGCGTGGGCCGGATCGAAGACCTGGCGCCCGGCGAGCAGTTGTACGGCGTCCGCTTCTTGGGGGATCGGGCGTTCGTGGTCACGTTTGGCCCCGACGGCGGCGCCTGGATCGATCCGCTGTTCACGGTTGACCTGTCGGACCCGGCAACGCCGCGGGTGGCGGGGGAGCTGAAGATCCCCGGCTTTGCCAACTATCTCCAGATGATCGACGGCCGGTTCCTGTTGGGGCTGGGCCGGAATGCGAACGCCGCCAACGGTTCCCAATTGGAGCCGCAATTGTCCCTGTTCGACGTTTCTGACTTGGCCGACCCGCACTTGACGGACCGCGTGTCGTTTGGCGACGCTTCGTCGTGGTCCGAAGCGTTTTTCAATCACCACGCGATCAGTTATTTCCCCGACCAGCAGATCCTTGCCGTCCCGCTGGACACCTGGACGCCGGCGGCGGCCTGGTCCGAGGCCGGCAGTCCGCTGTTGACCGGTCTGTGGGACCGCGCTGCCTGGCCGCTGCCCCTGTGGCAGTCGCAAGTGTGGGTCTTTTGCATCGACACGGCGAGAGAACAGCCTCGGATTGGCGTCTTGGGGACGATCGACCACGCCGGTTCCATCCTCCGCAGCCTGCGGATCGGCGAGCAGTTGTTCTCGATTTCCGCCGACACGGTCCAGGCACACGACATTTTTGATCCAGGCGTCAAGCTCGGCGAAGTGTACTTCGGCAAGCGGGCGGCGGACGACTGGTTTTTCTTCGACGTGGATGGCAACGATTATCTGACGCCCCGCGACATCGTTGCCGTCATCAAC
Organism: Candidatus Anammoximicrobium sp.; assembly: GCA_012515235.1. Lineage (GTDB taxonomy): Bacteria > Planctomycetota > Planctomycetia > Pirellulales > Pirellulaceae > Anammoximicrobium. The sequence continues at coordinate 151,147 of JAAYYU010000244.1, read as the reverse complement.
CGGGTGAATGCCGGCGAGGGTCCCGCTGGCGCGACGCCTGGCGACGCCGCCTTGCCCGTCCGGCCGCTGGCCTCCTGGGTCGATTGGCAGGCGTTGCACGACTGGCTGCACGAGGGAGCCTGGCAGGAGCCGTTGCAGACTTTGCAGTTGACGCCGGAGCGGATGTTGGACATCGTCCACGGCCTGCTCGCGACGGTGGATGCCGACGGCTTGGACGACACGCTGCAGGGCTTTGGAAGCGCCGATCGGGCGGTGTGGCGGAAGGCGATCGGTCCCCTGCTGGAGGCGATTCGGGATCACGTCTCGGTAGATCAGTTGCTGGATCTGGCGGACCAGTTGCAGGCCAATTTCGACGCTCTCGATCTGGCCGCCGTCATGCCCGGACTCGCGCCGCAAATCGACGTGAGTTCTGCAGACGAAATCTTCCGCGACCGGTTCCTAGCCCGGCTCTCCGATCCGCTGTTCCTGTTGGACCTGCTGGACTCCTGAGGCTGCCGCGCGGGCCCGTCGCCCGCGACGGGATTCGCCCCCGCGTGAGGCCGGGACCTGGAGCGGAACAAGGACGCGGACCGCCCCGCCGATGACGGGCGCGTCGCGGACGCGCCGTCTCATTCCCGCCTCCGTTGCGAACCCGTCTGGTTTTGCTACCATGTCCTGGGGCGGCGAGAACGGGAAGCCGCTGCGTAGTTTCGTCCACGAGGAACCGCAACATGTTCAAGCGAGCGTGCCAGCGACGTTGGTGTTTGATTTGCGCAGGGCTCTTCGGAATCATGGCCTTTTGCCAGATTGGCCTTGCCGCGGCGCCCGATTGGGAGAACGAGCAGGTGATCGGCCGGAACAAGGAGCCCGGCCGGGCGACGGCGTTCCCCTATCCGGACCGCGCGCGGGCGCTCCAGGCTACGCGCGAGGCGACGCCTTATTTTCAATCGCTGAACGGACCGTGGCGGTTTCATTGGGTGCCCCACCCCGACCAGCGGCCCGCGGATTTCTACCGCCCGGAGTTCGACGTCAGCGGCTGGAAGACCGTCTCCGTGCCCGGCAATTGGCAGTGCCAAGGCTACGGCATGCCGCTGTACACCAACATCACCTATCCGTTCCGGGCCGATCCGCCGCGGGTCATGGGCGAACCGCCGGCCGAGTACACCAACTTCCAGGCCCGCAACCCGGTCGGCTCCTATCGCCGCACGTTCGAAGTGCCGGCCGACTGGAAAGGCCGGCAAGTGTTCCTGCAGTTCGACGGCGTCGATTCGGCGTTCTACCTGTGGATCAACGGCCGGCAAGTCGGCTACAGCGAAGACAGCCGCACGCCGGCCGTATTCCACATCAACCGCTACTTGCAGGACGGCCCGAACGTGCTGGCGGTCGAGGTCTATCGCTACAGCGACGGCAGCTATCTGGAGGACCAGGATTTCTGGCGGCTGAGCGGCATCTACCGCAACGTGTACCTGTGGTCGACGGCCGACTTGCACCTCCGCGACTTCTTCATCCATGCCGACCTGGACGATCAATACCGGGACGCTCAGTTGCGCGTCGAGGCCGAAGTCCGCAACTTTGCGGATCGGCCGCAGGCGTTTACGGTCGAAGCGAAGTTGCTGGACGGCGTCGGAAAGACGGTGTTCCAGGGCGTCGTGGCGGGCGGCGACGCGGGGGCCGCAGCCACCGCGGCCGTGACGCTGAACCAACCCGTTCCCAACCCGGCGAAATGGTCGGCCGAACAGCCGAACTTGTACCGCTTGCTGCTGACTCTGAAAGACGCCGCCGGCAAGGTAGTCGAGGTGACGACGTGCCGCGTCGGCTTCCGCCGCGTCGAGATGAAAAACGGCTTCCTGCTGGTCAACGGCCAGCGGATTGACCTCAAAGGCGTCAACCGTCACGAGCACGATCCGGTCGACGGCCACACGGTCTCCGTGGAATCGATGCTTCAAGACATCCACCTGATGAAGAAGCTGAACGTCAACGCCGTCCGCACCTGTCATTACCCGAACGATCCCCAGTGGTACGACCTGTGCGACCGGCTGGGCCTGTACGTGATCGACGAAGCGAACATCGAATCGCACGGCATGGGCTACGGCGAAAAGTCGCTGGCCAAGGACCGGGCCTGGAAGGAAGCCCACCTGGACCGCACGCGGCGGATGGTGGAACGCGACAAGAACCATCCGTCGGTGATCATCTGGTCGCTGGGCAACGAAGCGGGCAACGGCGAGAATTTCTACGCCACCTACGATTGGATCAAGCGGCGCGACGCGTCCCGGCCGGTGCAATACGAACGGGCCGGCTTGGAACGGAACACCGACATCTACTGCCCGATGTACGCGACGATCGAGCACATGATCGAGTACGCCAGGCAGAACCCGGACCGGCCGCTGATCCAGTGCGAGTACGCCCACGCGATGGGCAACAGCGTCGGCAACTTGCAGGACTACTGGAACGCGATCGAAACGCACCCGTCGTTGCAAGGCGGTTTCATCTGGGACTGGGTCGATCAAGGATTGCTGGTCGACGTGCCGAACGGCCGCGGCCGCAAGTACTTGGCTTACGGCGGCGATTTCGGCGATCGGCCCAACGACGGCAACTTCTGCTGCAACGGCGTGGTGCATCCCGACCGCACGCCGCATCCGCATGCCTGGGAGGTGAAGAAGGTCTACCAGGACGTCAAGGTGCAGGCGTTGGATCTGGACGCGGGCAAGGTGCGCGTGCAGAACAAGTCCTTCTTTACCGATCTGAACGAATTGGAAGCCGAATGGCTGTTGCAGTGCGACGGCCGCGCGGTCCAGTCGGGCTCGCTGGGCCGTCTGGACGTGCCGCCGCAAACCGGCCGGGAAATCGCGATCCCCTTCGAGAAGCCGGGCGACGGGACAGGCGAGTATTTGCTGACGGTCTCGTTCACGCTGGCCAAGGCCAAGCCTTGGGCCGCCAAGGGGTACGTTGTCGCCTGGGATCAGTTCGAGATGCCGTGGAGGCAGGCCGCTCCGGCGGCGCTGGGCGGCGGCAGCGAGCCGCCGGTGCTGAAGACGACGGAGGACAAATTGCTGGTCAGCGGCGAGGGCTGGACGGCGGCGATCGGGCGGGCCAGCGGCGAGTTGACGTCGTACCGGGTTGACGGCGTCGAACGGTTGGCCACCCCGCTCGTTCCCAGCTTTTGGAAAGCCCCCAACGACAATCAGCTGCGCAGCCGCTACCTGCAGCAGACACAGCCCTGGCGCTCCGCCGCCGCCGGCCGCAAACTGACGTCGCTCCAGACGAGCGAGTCCGCGGGCGTGGTCCAAGCGATCGCCCGTTACCAGTTGCCCGTCGGCGGCGCGGGCGGTGAGGTCGTCTATCGTTTCGCCCGCGACGGCCGCGTCGGCATCGAAACCAGCTATGCGCCCGGCCAAGGCAAACCGACGATCCTGCCGCGCTTCGGCGTTAGCTGGACCATGCCTCGGGCGTACGACCGCGTCGCCTGGTACGGCCGCGGTCCGCAGGAAACCTACTGGGACCGTCAGACCGGCGGCGAGATCGCGATCTATGAGAGCACGGTGGACGAGATGGTGTTCCCGTACGTCCGCCCGCAAGATACGGGGAACCGCTGCGACGTCCGCTGGATGACCGTCACGGACCAGGCGGGCAACGGCGTGCGGATTGTCGGCGACGCGCCGCTGAGCGCCAGCGTCTGGCCGTTCACGATAGCGGACGTCGAGGCGGCCTTGCACCCTCACGAACTGCCGCGCCGCGAGTGCAACACGGTGTTCGTCGATTTCCGGTTGCACGGCGTCGGCGGCGACAACAGCTGGGGCGCGCTGACCCACCCCGAATACACGCTGCCAGGTGACAAACCGTACCGCTTCGAATTCACGATCGAACCGGTGCGAGGCAGCGTCTCGAAGTCAAACTGACGGAAGGTGGGCCGAGTCTTCGCGGCCCACCGGGGCAGCAAGCGTCCGTCAACGCGCGCGGTGGTCCGCAAAGACCTGGCCCACCCTCCCACGGGCTCGAATCAGGACGATTCGTGCCTGTCCTCCTTTGCGCATTTGCCTGACAACGCCCTTGAACTTCCTCGTCGTTAACTTCGAGCCGGCCGAGCGCAATCATGGCCTGGAATTGCAACGGAGCCGATGTGCCATGCGGAAGAGAACCTGGGCACTGTCTGTTCTTCGGCCGCGTTGATCAGGCATGCCGGAGTCCGCGAAGCGCGTCCGGGGCGGGGATGGATCTTGGTGGATCACTGTGGGGCGGGCGGGGGCAGGATCAGCAAGCGGGATGTGCAAGCCCAAGACGCCGCTGGCAAGTCGCAGCCAACAGCCGCGCGGGATATGCCGCCTGACGCTGCGATCCGCGGCCTTTCCTTTCCGTCACGATCACCCCACGCCGTTACTCTGACCGCGAGGCGCAGGAAGGGAAGGACAGCGGTTCCTGCAATCCTGGCGATCTTCCGGCGCTGAGGGACGCCTGGCAGAAAGCTCACGACCATGTCTTCGTCTTCGAGACCGCCCTGCCCGATCAGAAGGCTCCCGACGCAGAGCATCAGGACGAGCCTTCGTTCTGAAATGCAACTCGCTTCTGGACCCGTGTCACGCCACCGCAATCAGCCGATTGCGAGTTCCCTCGATGCGGATGCTCTGTGAGTAATGGTGGACCTTGATGGCGTCCGTAAGGGGCGTGGGAACGCACACGATGAATTCGGCCCAGTCGGGACAGTTGTGCGCCACATAGGCCAGGCGGCAACCCTCCAGCGGCGTGCGATACGGGCGCCCCAGGTCCGGCAGCAGGATCGGTCCCGTATCGACCTGATAGTAGCGTTCCCGCTCGCTGAAGTTCACGACCCGGACCGGATACTCCAGCAGCACCCGGTGCTCCGCGGTTTCATATTCAGTGTGAGACACCACCGGAATGTCCGCGAACAAAGCTTCGAGGATCGCCTCCAGGTGCTCCAGCAGACGGCCCGGTCGCGACGCGAGGTGAATCGAGTACCGATCGAAGGATTCCTGCGGGTCTTCCAATTGCCGCTCGGGCTGGACGCCCAGCGACGGAGGATACAGCAGCACGCCCTTGTCGGTCTTGTCCCAACGTTTGAAGACCAGGAATTCATCGCGGCCGGCGATCATGCACATGTCCGCGTTGGGCTGATGCCAGATGTCGCGCGGGACCCAAACCTGTTCGCTCTTGCAGGAGGCGGTCAAGACATAATCGTACACCTGGCCGGATGCCTTGTGCGTGATCACCGCGCGGGCGTCCAGGAGCATCCGCACGTTGTTCAGCGTCATCGGCAGCTTGCGCGACACGGTCTTGGGCGGCTTCTTCAGTGTATCCATGCGGAAACGCACACAGGACCGCTCAAAGTCGGTGATCCTCAAATCCGCGGGCACGGCCGCTCGAGTCGCCGCCTGCTCCGCTCCTTCCGCCCGCGCCGCCGGATTGGCCCCGGCCGAAAGCGTCTCCAGGCCGAGTCCTCCCAGCGAAGCACCGATCAGCCACTGGCGACGCGAACAACATTGATTCGGATTCCGACCAGACACTTCCGTTTCCATCTCGCGCTCCCGTCGTCGTTTCGCGTTGCACAAAACCGGCTCGTCCACTGCCACGCCCCTTTCCGTCGCTCCTGGCGGTAACGTAGGCGGAGAGCAATCCGTTGTCAAGAATAGCAGTTGTCAAGACGTGGAAGAGGAACGCTTGTTGCGGCCCCATGAACCGTTGGACGCCAGACCGACAAGTGTCGTCGGCGCGGGTTGGTGGCAACCTGCACGCATGGTAGGATAGGTGCGTGCGGATGAAGCAGGAGCGAGCCGCGATGAGAGTTGTCGGCCGCAAGCCGCGCCACGAGCAACCACGGAACACTACTTACTATTCCCCGCCCCCGTCTCCCCATGCGCATCGCCTACCTGACCGCCGGTGCGGCCGGCATGTACTGCGGGTCTTGCCTGCATGACAACACGCTGGCCGCGGCGTTGGTGCGGTTGGGCGTGGACATCCAACTGATCCCGACCTACACGCCGATCCGGACGGACGAGGACGATGTGAGCCTCGACCGGGTGTTCTTCGGCGGGATCAACGTCTATCTGCAGCAGAAGTTGGGTCTGTTCCGCTGGCTGCCGCCGTCGTGGGACCGCATCTTGGACCGGCCCTGGCTGTTGCGGCGGGCCACCGCCCGCAGCACGGCCGTCGATCCCAAGTTCCTGGGCGATTTGACCATCTCGATGCTGCGCGGCGAACGCGGGCATCAGCGCAAAGAGGTGCGGCGCCTGTGCCGGTACTTGGCGTCGGACGCGAAGCCCAACCTGGTTGTCCTCTCCAATCTGCTGATCGGCGGATGCATTCCCACGCTGCAACGCACGCTCGCTGCGCCCGTGCTGGTGACGCTGCAGGGAGACGACGCGTTCCTGGAGCACTTGCCTGAGCCGTACAAGGCGCGGGCCTTCGACGAGATCCGCCGTTTGGTGAGCAACGTGGACGGGTTCCTGGTCCACAGCCGCTACTACGCCGAGTTCATGGCCGGCTACTTCGGCATCCCCACGGACAAGCTGCACGTGGTGCCACTGGGGATCGATACGCGGGGATATGCGGAGCCGGAAAATGGGACAGGCACCGATCGTCCTGATCGGAGCCAGGGGCCGGAAAATGGGACAGGCACCGATCGTCCTGATCGGAGCCAGTCCCATTTTCCGGCGGGGCGCCCGCCCACGATCGGCTACCTGGCGCGTCTGGCCCCGGAGAAGGGTTTGCACGTCCTGGTCGATGCGTTTCTCGAACTGCGGCAAAGGCCAGGCCTGAAGGACGTCCGCCTTCGCATCGCCGGCTGGCTGGGCGAGCACCAGCGGCCGTTTGCCGAGAGTCAGTTTGACAAGCTGCGAATGGCGGGCTTGGACGACGCGTTTCAATACGTGGGCGAAGTCGATCGGCGTGGCAAGCTGGAGTTCCTGCGGTCGCTCGACATCCTGTCCGTGCCCACGACGCATCGCGAGCCGAAGGGCTTGTTCGTCCTGGAATCGCTGGCGGCCGGCGTGCCCGTCGTGCTGCCGGACCACGGCGTCTTTCCGGAGTTGATCGCATCCACCGGCGGAGGCTGCCTGGTGCCGCCGCACGATCCGCTCGCCCTGGCCGGCGCGATTGCCGACCTGCTCGGGGACGAGCCGCGCCGCCGCCAATATGCTGCGGCCGGCCGGCAAGCTGTCCAGCAGCATCGCCACGCCGAAGCGATGGCCCGTGCGACGCTGGACGTGTTCCAGAAGCTGGGCGGCAAGGCCCGCTGAACGCGGTTTCGCACCGAGCCGACCCGGCCCCCTGGGCGCGCAGCGGCCTGTGGGCCGTTCCGGCACAGGGACCCGTCCCGCTCCCATGCGTCGCGTGGCAGGCATGGGACGGGTGGGAACGGCGGTCGGCGGACGCTTGGCCAGGCAACGTCAGCGGACGGCGTCGGGGGCCGAAGGCTGACCATCGGCGAAGCTTCCGAGGGGGAACCACGCGAAGCTGATTTCGGGCCGTGCCGGTCCAAGTCCTTCGCTGTTCTCGATGGTTGCTTCCCGCGATTTCCTGCGGTACGATTAGCTCCTCTGCGGAGGGCTCCTGCTTGGTTGTCGTTTGACAGGATCTTTCGGGGGCAGGCACTTCGGACTTCAATCTCAGTCGAGCCGAGACCAGCCGCACGGCGAATTCTTTCTCGGTCTGATGGAACTGGAAGGAGACCATGCGTTTTTCTCCGCAAGATCTGAAGGACATGTTCGGCACGATGGTGCTCATCCGCGAATTCGAGCGGAGCATGATCGAACTCTTTGCGCAGCGCATCCGGGCCGGCGACTTCCCCGGCGCCCTGCACTCGTCCGAGGGCCAAGAGGCGATCGCGGTGGGCGTGATGAGCCAGTTGCGTCCCGACGATTACGTGTTCAGCACGTACCGCGGGCACGGCCATGCCATCGCCAAGGGCGTTCCGTTGGAGCGAGTGACCGCCGAAGTCCACGGCCGGGCCGGGGGCGTTTCGCGCGGTTTTGGCGGCTCGATGCACCTGTTCTGGAAGCCGCTGAGTTTCATGGGCGGCAACGGGATCGTCGGCGGCGGCATTCCGCTGGCGCTGGGGACGGCCTACGCCGCCGTGAAGCGAGGCACCGATCGGGTGACGGCGGTCTTCTTCGGCGACGGAGCCGCCTCGCAGGGCTCGTTTCACGAAGCGTTGAACATGGCGGCGCTCAAACGCTGGCCGGTGATTTTCGTCTGCGAGAACAATCTTTACGCGGCCACGACGCACGTGTCCGGCAACTGTCCGCTGGAAAACATCGCCGACCGGGCCGCGGCTTACGCCATTCCCGGCGTGGTGGCCGACGGCAACGATGTCCTAGCCGTCGCCGAGGCGGCGGAGGCGGCCGTGAGCCGGGCGCGGACGGGCCACGGGCCGACGCTGATCGAGTTCAAGACCTATCGCCACCAGGCGCATTGCATGGTGATCCCCGAACACCGGCCGTACCTGGAACGAACCGCCTGGCATCAGCGGGATCCGATCGAGCGGTTCGCGGCCAGATTGCTGGCCGAGGGCGTCGCCGATCAGGACCAGCTCGCTGCGCTCCGCCGTCAGTCCGCAGCGCGGCTGGAGCAGGCGCTGCAGTACATGCGAGAAAGCTCCTGGCCGCAGCCCAGCGACCTGGATGAGGTGCTGTATGCCCCCTGAACCCAACGCCCCGCGCAGGCTGACGCCCATCCAAGCCATGAACGAGGCCCTGGCCGAGGAAATGCGGCGCGACGAAGACGTCGTGCTCTTTGGCGAAGACCTCGGCGCCTTCGGCGGCGTGTGGGCCTTGAGCCGACGCCTGCAGAAGGAATTCGGATCGCTGCGGGTCTTCGACACGCCGCTGTCGGAAGCGGCGATCGTGGGCACGGGCGTCGGCGCGGCGATGGCCGGATTGCGGCCCGTGATCGAGATCATGTACGTCGATTTCACCACTTGCTGCATGGACCCGCTGGTCAACCAGGCGGCCAAGATCCGGTTCATGTCGGGCGGAGCCTTTTGCCTGCCGATGACGGTCGTGGCGCCGTGCGGGGCGGGCACGTGCGAGGCGGCCCAGCATTCGCAGTCCCTGGAAGCCTGGTTCCTGAACGCGCCCGGCTTCAACGTCGTCATGCCCGCGACCGTGTACGACTGCAAGGGCCTGCTCAAGACGGCCATCCGCGACAACAACCCGGTGATGTGCCTCTGGCACAAGGCGCTCTACGACCTGCAAGAGGAAGTGCCGGCGGGCGAGTGGACGATTCCGCTGGGCCAGGCGGCCGTGCGCCGTGAGGGGCAAGAGGTCACCGTGGTGGCTTACTCGTTGATGATGCACCGGGCGTTGGAGGCGGCGGAACGACTGCACGACGAGATCAGCGTGGAAGTGATCGACCCGCGGACGTTGCGGCCGTTCGACACGGCCGCGGTCCTGGCGTCGCTGCACAAGACGGGCCGCCTGCTGGTCGTCCACGAATCGCCCACCTGTTGCGGCGTCGGCGCGGAGATCGTCCGCCAGGTGACCGAGCGCGGATTCGAGTTACTCCAACGGGCCCCCAAGGTGCTCGGCGGCCGCGACCTGCCGATCCCGTTCGCCAAACCGCTGGAGAATGCCGTGGTGCCGCAAGTCGACGACATCGTGCAGGCCGTCCGTGGTCTGATGGAAGGCGAGTGACCGGCAGGGGTGAAAGAGGCAAGGAAGAGCCAACGTCACGGAAGGGCAAGGTGACACTCGGAGTGGCGCCCCAGGTCTTGCCGTTGGGCCCCGGATCATGCACCGCAAAAAACGCCCAGGAGGCGCAGGATCGCCAGCTCAGGGAATTGCGTCGCGAGACCGAAGTCGGATATGCCGGCCGTCCGTTTTTGTTGAATGATCAGGGATTCCGTTGCATTCTTTTGCATTCTTGCCGTTTTTGGCGGTGTCGTGATTGATCCAGACTAGGCCGGCGGCTTCACGCCCGGCTTGGCCAGTCTCAGTTCTGCGCGCCGTCCGCGCATCCGGGCTTCCGGCGTCTGGCGATCGTGTTCGTCCTCGATCTCGCCGACAATCTCCTCGATGATGTCTTCCAGCGTAATCAAGCCCAGCACATGGCCCTCGGCGTCGCGGACCACGGCCATCTGGCGGTGGGCCGAGCGGAAGCATTTCAGTCCCTCGGCCACCTCGTCGTCGGCATTCAAAAACAGGGCGGGATACAGGGCGTCCTCCAAGACGACGATCCCGCGCAAGCTGAACAGATAGAACAGGTCCTTGGTGTTGACGATGCCCACGATCTGGTCGACGTCTTTGTCGTAGACCGGCATCCGGGTGTGCGCTCCCGTGCGAGTCACCTCCAGCACTTTCTCCGGCGGCGTGGCCAGTTCCAGGCTGGCCATCCTGTCGCGCGGGACCATGCAATCCCGAACGCGTTTCGTCGACAAACGGAACACCTTCTGCACGACTTCGGCCTGGGTCTCGCTGAGGATCCCCGCTTCTTCCGTGTCCTCGATCAACAGGGCCAGTTCTTCCACGGCATGCACCAGTTCGCGGCCGCCCGCCGGCTGGAAGCCGATCAGCCGCAGGATCGTATTGCCGGTCCCGTTCATCAAGAAGATCAGTGGACGCGTGGCGCGAGCGAACAGGATCAGCGGTGTGGCCACCCACAGCGCCGCGCGGTCGGGGATCTGCAGAGCCACGGTCTTGGGGATCAGTTCGCCGAAGACCACATGCAGAAACGTGATCAGCAGAAAGCCGAGCCCAAAGGCGACGGAGTGGGCCGTAAGGCCGCGCCACGTGTCCGGAATCATGGCGAAGATGGGCTCCAGCAAAATCGCCACCGCCGGTTCGCCGATCCAGCCCAGCGCGATGCTGGCCAGCGTGATGCCCAATTGGGTCGCCGCAATCGAACGGTCCAGGCTGTGGACGCCGATTTCCACCGCTTTGGCGCCGGGCTGGGCGTGCTGCACCATTTCCTCGACGCGCGTCTTGCGGACCGCGACCAAGGCGAATTCGGCCGTCACGAAGAAACCGTTCATGGCCACGAACAACGGAATGCTCAACAAGCCAAGCCAGGCCCAGGCTTCCATCAGTGGATCTCCTCCTTGTCCCGCTTATAGACTCGGATGAACGCTCATCAGTATACTTGCTGCCGGCCGGAGCGCGGCAGCCGGCGAAAAAGAGTGTGATCCAATCCAACGATTTAGAATCGAGCCCGTTTGCCATGATGCTGCCTTACCTTGCGTACTTGGGCGTCGGCGCGATCGCCGGGGTGCTGGCCGGTCTGCTGGGCGTCGGCGGCGGCCTGGTGATCGTCCCGATGCTCGTGTTTTGCTTTACCCGTTTGAGCTTGCCGGGCGAGTCCATCATGCACCTGGCGTTGGGCACGTCGATGGCCAGCATCATGTTCACTTCCGTCTCCAGTTTCTGGTCGCACCATCGGCGCGGCGCGGTAGCCTGGGACGCAGTCCGGCGGATCGTACCGGGAATTCTTGCCGGCACGTTCGGCGGCACGTTTATCGCGTCGAGCCTGCCGGCGGATTGGCTGAAAGGCTTCTTCGCGGTGTTCTTGGCGTACGTGGCGGTGCAGATGTTGCGCGACAAAAAGCCCAAGCCATCGCGTGAGCTTCCCGGCTGGTGCGGCATGTCCGGCGTCGGAATCGGAATCGGCCTGGTGTCCAGCCTGGTGGGCATCGGCGGCGGTACGCTGTCGGTGCCATTTCTGATGTGGTGCAATCTGCCCGGCCATCGCGCGATCGGCACCTCGGCGGCGATCGGCTTCCCGATCGCGCTCGGCGGCGCTCTGGGCTACCTCGTCAACGGCTGGCAGGAGGCGTCGCTGCCGCCGTACACCGCGGGGTACATCTACCTCCCGGCGCTGGCGTGCATCGTGGCTGCCAGCGTCTTGACCGCACCGCTGGGAGTTCGACTGGCGCACCGGTTGCCCGTCGCCCGTCTGAAACGCGCGTTCGCCGTGCTGCTGATCGTCGTCGGTGTGCGAATGGTATGGAACTTATGGAACTAGCCCGAATTTCTCACCCGGGAAGGTCCGGCGACGGAGGCCGGCAGAGCCTGCGGGAGTGGGCTGGCTCATCGATCGGGCGGCGAGAAAGACGCGAGAGAGGCAAGGCCTGGGTATTGAAGGAGCGTTTTCGACGCTGCGGGAGCAAATGGCATCCGGTGAATGCCGACCTTCAGCGAGGCGATACTTGGCCGAACGCTTCATCTCGCGGAGTCGTGTGGCGATGCTGATTTTCCAGGCGCAGGCGTACGTAAAGGCCGGATCCCGAAGTCTTTGTTCGATTGTCACCGCGGCAACCCTCCCCACGTCTCAATGCTCCTCGGTTGCCATCCCGCAGGGGGTACACCGGGGTCTTGCGTCCGTGTAATTCCCCACGCCTGCCGCGCAAGGAGAACTCCGAGTCTTCTGGTGCCTCTTGCGGGCCGCGCTGGCCCCGTTGTCCAGATCAACGGCCGGTGCTTGCCGACCAGGTAAGGGGGACGCCGCCGATGGCTGCGCAGCGGCCACCGCTTCGCTCGATCGTACCGACGTCCCGGCCAGCGGTTGGGAGTTGTGACGTGCCGCAGGAAACGGTATTCTGGCTGCGGTGCTGCAAATCAAGGCGAACCAACAACCACTCACGATCCGTGAGGAAAGTCACCCGATGAAAAAACCCTTTGAAACGACGATCACGTCGCGACGCAATTTCCTGGCAACCTCGGCGGTCGTCGCCGGCACGCTCGCCGCTGGGCCGCGGGCTTCCGCGCAAACGGCTGCGGCGTCCGAAACCCGTGTCTTGCCGCGGAGCATTCATCCTTATCCGAACCAAGTTGCCTGGGGCGAGGGCACGTTCTGCCTTCGCGGCAAGGCGGTGCTCAAGGTAGGTGGCGAAGCCGATGCGGGTGTCATCGAGATGATGAAAGACACTTGGCAGCGATTCACGTTCGGCGCGGTGGAATTAACGGTGTCGCGCGATCCGGGGTTGAAGGCCGGCGAGTTCACGCTCGGCGGTGGGCGTCCTCCGCAGCCGCAACCGGACGCCACGTACGCGTTGAAGGTGGACGCGGCAGGCATCGCGGCCAGCGCCGCCGATGCGGCTGGCGCGCGGCACGCCTGGTTCACGCTGCTGCAATTGCTCGACGCGGACGATGCGGACGGCGGCGGGCTGGAGTTCACGCTGCCGCAGGTCGAGATCCACGACTGGCCGGCGCTGAAATTCCGCGGACTGCACCTGTGCATCTTCCCCGAGACCCCGCCGCGGATGATCGAGAAGGCGATCCGGCTGGCGGCGTTCTTCAAGTTCACGCACGTCGTGCTGGAGTTCTGGGGTATGTTGCGGCTGGACGCGCTGAAGGAGTTGTCGTGGGCGGAGGCCTGGTCCAAGGAGCAGGCAGGCCAACTGGTCGGCGTTGCCCGGAGCATGGGCCTGGAAGTCATTCCCATGTTCAACTGCTGGGGGCACGCCAGTTCCTGCCGCATCAAGCACGGGCGGCACGTCGTGCTCGACCAGAACCCGCGGCTGGCGTCGCTGTTCGAGCCGGACGGCTGGACGTGGTGTCTGACGAACCCGCGCACCCAGGCGCTGCTCCGTCGCGTGATCGACGAACTGTGCGAGTTCGCGGGGCCGGGCCAGTATGTCCACATCGGCTGTGACGAAGCCTATTCGCACGGGACATGCGACCGCTGCCGCCAGACGGACCGGGTCCAGCTGTTCGTGGACCACGTCAATCATCTGGCGGCGCACGTGGAGCAGCGCGGCCGGCGCGCGATCATGTGGGGCGACGCCCTGCTGGAAAGGAGCAAGTGGCCGTCCGGATTCGCCGCCAACGGCGCGCCGTCGCTGCCGACCCATGAGGCGTTCGACCGCGTTTCCCGCCGAATCGTGATCGCCGATTGGCACTACGGGGTGACCACAGGCGACGTGCCTACGCTGGCGCATTTCCGCAACGGCGGCTTCGAGACACTGGCCTGCCCGTGGAACACGCCCGCCAACATCCGCACGCTGGCCAAGGCCGCTGCGCCCAACCAAAGCGGCCTGCTGATGACGACCTGGCATCACTTGGTCCAGAGCATCCCGACGCTGGCGTACGCAGCCAACTGCGCCTGGTCGCAGGACCAGGCGGCGCTGGGTCTGCGGCAGATGGATTGGTCGCTGATGCGGGCCGCGACGGCCTCCGTGCTGCGCAAACTGGTCCCCGCCGAGGGGCACTTCGGCCGCGCCGGCTGGAACACGTTTGAACTGCCCGCGGAGGTGGACTGAGGGGCCTGTCGCGAAGAGGGCGACGGGCTTGAGCCGGTTCGGCACGGGCCTTGCCGAAAGGCCGCACATTCCGAGAGTGAGAATCCCGCCGTGACACGGGTCTTGGCGGCAAGCGAATCCGATGTCTCCGGACTGAAATCCGAAACGAATTCCAAACTCCGAATCCAAATGCTGACGAGGCGTTGCGTCTTTCCGGCGTTGGATTCCGCATTTTCGAGGCCCGCGGGCGGCCCGCATCTCGAACCTGAAGGCAGAGCATGAACACCGTCGTAACAGCGCAGGAGCAGAGCCCCAACCGGGCTTTTCGACCCTTCTACAAATGGGAACTGCTGTTCTGGCTCTGCCTGGCGTTCTTCTTTCATCAGGGCGACCGGGCGATCTTTGGCGTGGTCATTTCCGAGATCCGCCAGGAGTTAGGACTGACTGATTCGCAGCTGGGCCTGGTCGGTTCGGTGTTGTTTTTGACACTGGCGCTGGCCATGCCGTTCGCCGGGATCGCGGGCGACCGGCTCAGGAAAAATTGGATTATTACGGGCAGTCTGATCTTCTGGAGCACGGCGACGCTGCTGACCGGCTGCGTCCACGGCCTGTTGGGACTGATCCTGTTGCGCAGCGTGGCGACGGCGGGCGGCGAAGCGTTCTACGCGCCGGCGGCATATCCGTTGATGGCCAAGTTCCACCAGCGGACGCGGGCCTTATCCTTGTCGCTGCACCAGGGCGCGCTGTACATCGGGGTCATGACCAGCGGTTTTCTCGGCGGCTGGATCGCCCAGCAATGGGGCTGGCGTTCGGCGTTCTACGCTTTTGGCAGCTGCGGCATTCTGCTGGGCGTTGTTTTTGTCTTCCGATTAAAGGACTCGCCCGATCCGCCGCCGGCCGACGCCAGCCAAACCTCCGGGGTCCGGGCGCAGCTGCAGGCCCTGGGCGTGGTCTTTCGCATCCCGACGGCGATGATGCTGGCCGTCGGCCTGACCGCGATCGTGTTTGTGAACAACGGGTTCATCGTGTGGGCGCCGGAGTTCCTGCGCGAGAAACAGGACCTGCCGCTGGTGCTGGCGGGCGGGTATTCGATGTTCTGGCACCATCTGCCGGCGCTGATCGGGATCAGCATCGGCGGGCCGTTGTCGGACTGGCTGGTGCTGCGGCGTCCCACGGCCAGGTTGGAGCTGCAAGCTGTCGCCATGGCGTTGGGCGTGCCGTCGATCCTGTTGATGGGCCTGGCGCCCAACCTGACGATTGCCTGTGTGGGACTGGCGTTGTTTGGCTGGTTTCGCGGGCTGTACGAGTCGAACACGCATGCGGCCATGTTTTCCGTGATCGAGCACCGCTACCGGGCCTCGGCGGTGGCGATCACGGTGATGCTGGCCTTCCTGGTGGGCTCGACTTCGCCCTGGCTGTTGGGAAAATGCCGCGATTGGTTCGGCATGGAGCACGGCCTGTCGTACGGCTTTGCGAGCCTCGCACTGGCCTACCTGATCGGCGCCGCCGCCGTGACCACGGCCCGTTTGGCGTTCTTTCACCGCGATCAACTGACGGAGCCGGAAGTGCCGGCGGAGATCTGAACAAGGAGCAAACCATGAGCAACGAAACCGACAAGCCGCGCGAGTCTGTGTCCGGCAATCCGCTCGCCGATGGGCAGGACGAGTTGATTCAGCAGGCCCATCGCAAGGCACAGCACTTTATCGATCACGAGACCCAATTCCACCTGGGAGTGCTGCCCACGGAGCAATCGAACCCCAAGACGGCCGGCCTGGCGGAGACGGCTCAACGCGACTTGGAAGCGGCCATCGGCCTGTTGCAATCGGTCGACGCCGACGTCCCGCCCAAAGCGCGGGCGGTCTTCGCCGGCACGGAATTCCAACGGTTGGTGCAAGCCTTGCGGCGGGCGCTCGAGGGGCAAGGCCGAATCTGTTTTTCCGGCTGCGGCGCGACCGGCCGCCTGAGCATTCTGCTGGAAGTGGCTTGGCGCCAGTTCTGGCAGGGGCTCCAGGTGCGGCATCCGGACCTTGCGGCCAGGTTGCCTGCGTTGGAACACCGGGTGGTGAGCATCATGACCGGCGGCGACTACGCCCTGATCCGGTCGGTGGAGAATTTTGAGGACTATCAGGTTTTCGGCCGGCGGCAGGTGCAGGAGGCGGAGCTCGGCAAGGGCGACGTGCTGGTCGCGATCTCCGAGGGCGGCGAGACGTCGTCGGTCATCGGCACGATCTGGCAGGCGTTGGACAACGGGGCCGAGGTGTTTTTTGCCTTCAACAATCCCGCCGCGCTGCTGGCGAAGCATATCGAACGCTCGCGGCAGGTGATCGAAGATGCCCGCGTGACGGTCCTCGATCTGAGCAGCGGTCCGATGGGCGTGGCCGGCTCGACGCGCATGCAGGCCACGACGTCCGAGTTGCTGGTTGCGGGAGCGGCTCTGGAGATCGCGCTCTCGGAGGTCCTCCGCAACAGGCTGGACGCCGTAGACTTAACGCGGCTCGCGGTCGCGGATGCCGGGCCGGCGGACTACTCGCGATGGTTCGGCGAACTGCTGCAGGAACTCAGCCGCCCCGAGGCCGTCGCGGCGCTTGCGGCGATGGTCCGGTACGAGGAGCAGGTGTACCGTTCCCACGGGCTGGTGACCTACATGGCGGATCGATGCCTGCTGGACATCTTCACCGATACGACCGAGCGGTCGCCGACGTTCATGCTGCCGAAGTTCCGGCGTTGCGACGACCCGGTTTCGCCGCCCCCGTGGGCTTTCGTCAAGAACCCGCAATTGCCGACACCGCAGGCTTGGCGCGCGGTCCTGCACCGGGACCCGCGCTGTCTGAGTTGGAATGCCGACACGTACCGCGAACTGGACGCGCCCGCCGCCATTCAGGCCAATCCGCCGCAACTGGCCCGCGAGGACATGTTCCAGTTCCTGATCGGCAACGAAGATGATCCGTCCCGATACGGCGTCCCCGCCAGTGCGGCGATTGGCGTTGTCCTGGGCGACGAAGTCCCGCGGTTGGCCCAGTCGGACGATCCGTTCCGCGCGGCGTTCGAAGCCTGTGCCCGGCCGTTTGCCCAGCGGGCAATCCTGGCAGTCGGTCCTGCCGGGCCGCCGGCCGGCGCAGCTCCCGTGTCGTGGCACGTCGGGGTGCAAACCGGCGCGTCGCCGCTGCGGCTGCGCGAACACCTGGCGATCAAACTGGTGCTGAACAACGTTTCGACTGCCAGCATGGCGTGCCTGGGGCGGCTGATCAGCAACTGGATGGCCCACGTCGAGCCGACCAACAAGAAGCTGATCGATCGCGGGACGCGTCTGGTGGTCGAAATCGCTGGCGTGGACTATGCGACCGCCTGCTACGCCTTGCACGAGACGATCGAGGAACTGGCGCAAACGTACAAACCCAACCAGGAAAAACCTTCGCCCGTCGCGCTGACCATCGCCCGGCTTCGAGAGCGCCGTGCGTCCGCAGCCTTGGAAAGGTGAACATCATGACGCCAAACGATCAATCGCCAGTCGTCCGCAGACGGTTCCTGAAGACCGTGGCCGCGAGCCTGGGCGGACTGCTGGCCGGGCCGGTCTCCGCAGGGGATTCCGCGGACGAGGTGTTCGAACTCTCCACGCAGCACCGGGAAGCCGTCAATCGCCGCCGACGGATCGTGGTGCAGTACGACGCGCAAGAGCTGTACGGAATCGATTTCGCGACCTGGCTCGACTTTCGCTTCCGCTACCTCGACGAACCGGGCACGCAGATCGACAGCGTGTGGTGGGACGTGGGGCGGTTGGGTCAGGTCCTGTATCCCAGCAAGTTCCTGGACCAACTGGAGAACGCCGATCTGCAGAAGTGGCGCGACCAAGGCAGCGACTTTGTCGGGAGCCTGATCGCGGAAACGCGAAGACGCGGCCTGGAAGTCTTCTGGCATCACCGGGTCAGCGAGGTGGACATCAACACCCAGGGAACGGGCGCGGCCTGGAAGGACGGCCCCGCGCCTTTGAAGCGGGCGCATCCCGACTGGGTTCTGAAGACGGACTGGTGGCGGCACGGCCTGTGGGATTTCTCCGTCGCGGCGGTGCGTGAGCACACGGTGCGGGCCTTGCGCGAAGTGGCCGAGAGGTACGAGTTGGACGGGATGCAGCTCGACTTTGCCCGGCACATTCCTTGCCTGCCGCCGGGCCGCCAGTGGGAACTTCGCCACCACGTGACCGAGCTGATGCGGAGTGTACGGCGAATGCTGCTGGACATCGAACGGAAACGGGGCCGGCCCTGCCTGTTGGCTGCCAAGGTTTGCCGAACTCTCGACGGCTGTCGGAGCGACGGACTGGACGTAGAGGCCTGGGTTCGGCAGAACCTGGTGGACATCCTCACGCTGGGCTCGCGTTCTGTCGAGGTCGATGTTGCCGCCTTTCGCCGCGTCACGGCGGGGCGGAACATCAAGCTCCAGCCTTGTTTCGACGATCATCACACGACGGACGGCTATCGTTACGCGCCGATCGAAGTGGTGCGCGGCGTGTTCGCGAATTGGTGGCAACAAGGGGCGGACGGCGTCGTGACGTTCAACTGGTCCAACGCGCCGCCTGAGGTGTGCCAAGCCGTCGGCGCTCCGCCCGGCCCGCTGACGCATCGCCAGGCCTACCGGGAAATCGGCAGCTCCAAGACGATGGAGTTCAAGGACAAGACGTTCGTTGTCGAACGGCGCGGGGGTTACCCCTGGGCGGAAGGTTTCTTCAATCGCAACGACACCGCCCCGCTGCCGCTGGCGTTGGCGGCCGAGGGCACGCCGGCCACAATCCGAGTGCGGCTCAGCGACGATCTGGCGGCGTCCGCCGCACGGGTCAAGTCGCTGTGCCTGCGGACGGTGTTGTTCAACGCCGCCGACGATCAGCGTGTGGCAGTGCGTCTGAACGGATTCACGCTGCCGCTGCGGGAAAGGGATCCGCAGTGGAAGGACCCCCAGATTTTCTCGCCCCGACCGCAGCCTGCGTCAGGCGGTACCGGCGACTACCGGATCGATCCCCGCCAGCGGCTGCTGCGTTTGGATTTCGCCGTCACCCCGACCCAGTGCAAGTTGGGCGAGAACGTCGTCAGCATCTGCCTGGCCGCGCCCCCGCCGGAAGCAACCCGCTCGAGCGTGGCGCTGGAGAAGCTTGAATTCGACGTGCGGTACGTGTAGGCCGAGCACCGCGATGGGGGTCATTCGGTCAGTTTCGAGCGATACTTGGCTGGCGCACGGACAAAGCTGTCTGCACAGCTCTGCGTGTCGAAAAACATCGTCTGGCCCCCGACTTCGGCTTTGACCGGCGGCCCTTTGGATCCGAGGGCCTCGCCGCAGACCGGACATTTCGCCTGTTCCAGCGCCGCCTCTCGGTCTTCCGGCGGCAACTGCTCGATCACCTCCCGGTTCTTCTCCGCCTCCCGCACCGCCGCGGGCTCTTCGCCACACCCGGCGACCAGAAACGCGACTGAACACAGCGCCACGAAAAAGAAAATCCGCTGCATTGGAAGGGCTCTTTCGCGTCAGAGTTCGACTTCGTGTCAGAAACTGGCGGCTGGCTGCCGGACCGCGCCGCCCGCCATCGCTCCGTTCGGTGAAACGGCAACATCCCTCACCATTTCGCAGCCACCTCGCCCGCCGCCCGCTGGGCGATGATCAGCAGGGTGGCCGTATCGATCGTGTCCGGAATCAGGCGGACGGAGCCGTCAACCAACACAAACTGAACGCCTGCCGGGTGCAGGCTGGAGTACGCCCAGACATCCGTTCCCATCAGCTTGAGAGCGTTCGTGCTCCAGACTCCCCGCATCACCGCCGCCCAACCCGGCCCGATCGCCGACCGCGAACCAGACCAGGTTGCACCTCGCCAGGGTTTGTTGTTGAACGCCCGCTCGCCCACCATCAACACATTGGACGTGCCGTCCAGGACATGCTGCGTGGACAAATTGGCATTGTAATACATCATCCCATTGCCGGGATCTGCATGGACTCCGGCATCCACATGAGCCCCCCACATTCCGACATAGTTCGACGTTCCGAAATTGCCCCGGTAGTTGTTGCGGGCAGGCCCGACGTCCGACGGACACCGATACATCGGAATCTCCGACTGGCAAAGTTCGTACAGCGGGCCGCTCGTCGCCGTCGGGAACTTGTCGATCGTGGGATTGAGTTGCTCGTACAGCGTGTTCTGTTCGGCGAACGGCAGGATGAACACGCCCCAACCCCAACCATTGGCAGAGTCATTCCGAAAAGCGGTAAACGCCGGAGGAAACCGCAGAAAGGAATCGTGATAGTTGTGCATCGCCAAGCCGATTTGCTTCAGATTGTTCGAGCATTGCGAACGACGTGCGGCCTCGCGAGCGGCTTGGATCGCGGGCAACAGCAGCGCGACCAGAATGCCGATGATGGCGATCACCACCAAGAGTTCGACAAGAGTAAAACCGGACTTGTTGCAGACGAGACCCCTACGATGTCCTAAATTCATTACACCTCCCCCGCCCTGATAAGACCCACAAAGACTGAGTGACTCCACGCCAAGCAACACCTTACGCGACCATCGACAACGTGTCAAGATTCCGCTGTCGGGCGTCATTAGAAATATCCCCTGTTTCTGACCAAAAGAAAAAACAGGCTTTATTCAGCATTATTCAAGGCTTTCGCTCCTCGTTGACGCCGTCGAAGTTCAGGGCACCGGCAGGGGCCAGGAACTCCGTCCAGGAACCGACAACACCTCAACTGGCCACCATCTTCTCCAAAACCGCATTGGTCTTCAGACGCCCCAAGAAACGCACCCTTTCCCGCGTCAGGAAATCCAACATGTCAACGGACATGTAGCCCGCGTCCAAGCGGATGTCGAACACGTAGGCCAGACGGAGCGCGCTCTGAACCACGTTGGTCAGGAACCGCAAGATGCCTTCGGCCGCGTAGGCATGGCCCCGCCGAACGTAGATGATACCAGTCCTTTTCGTTTTTCGTTTTCGCTCGGGGGGCGGCGCGGGGTAGTGGGAAGCGGAAGGATCCGCCGGACGAGCCGGCGGCATTCTGGGAATCGGACGAACTGGCGCGATTTGCGGAGTCCTGGGTGCGAGGGTGGCGAGGAGGAACGCTGGCTAGGATTGGAAGTACGCGACGGCGTTTTGGAAAAGTTTCAGGCCCTCGCCGGGGGCGGAGGTTGGCCGCCGGGTCCACTGGGGGTGGTGCGTGGAATCGATGTTCCGTTCGGGGTGGGGCATGAGGCCCAGGACGCGGCCGGTTTCGTCGCAGATGCCGGCGACGTTGGCTTGGGAGCCGTTGGGGTTGTGCGGGAAGGGGACGTCTTCACTGCCGGTGGGGTTGATGTAACGCAAGACCAACTGGCCGGCATCAGCGAGGCGGGTCAGTTCGGTCTCGTTGCGGGCGACGAATTGGCCCTCGGCGTGCGCGACAGGCAGTTCGAACTTGTCCAGGCCCCGGAGGAAGACGCACTTGTCGCCGTCGGCAGCCAGATGCACCCAACGGTCTTCGTAGCGGCCGGTGTCGTTCAGGCAGAGCGTGGCGGGAGGCCCCTGCTGGTCGTCCGTCAGCAGGACACCGGACTTGATCAGCACTTGAAAGCCGTTGCAGATGCCCAGGATCAGCTTGCCGGCCGCCTTGAACTCGGTCATAGCGTCTTTCAGGTGGTGCTGGAACAAGTTGCCCAGAATCCGGCCGGCCGCGACGTCGTCGCCGTAGCTGAAACCGCCAGGAACGCACAGGATCTGGTAGTCCTGCGCCAGAGTCGGGTTTTCCAGCAACCGGTTCACGTGCAAGACATCGGCATGACCGCCCGCCTGCTCGAACGCGAAGGCGGTCTCCTGATCGCAATTGGTTCCCGGTGCCCGCAGCACCATCACTCGAGGTTGGACCATCGGCATCCTCACCAGCGCAGCGGCTTCTGCCACGCTTCCTTCAGGTCTGCAAGTTCGGCATCGACTACCAGGACGCCCGACGCGCCGGTTTCGTGGATTTGCAATCGGGTTCCGGAGGTGACTTGGCCGACCACCGCGTGCGGCACGCCATTCAGCGCCCGTTCGAATGCCTCGCGGGCGTCCGGCGGCACTTCACATAAGAACCGCGTGTTCGATTCGGAGAACAACAGGCAAGCGTCCCCTTTCGCACCGGCCAGATCGCCGCAATCCTGGGGCACGGCGTCCAGTTGAAGCGACATCCCCAGTCCGCCCGCAAAGGCCATCTCGGCGGCCGCGACCGCCAGGCCGCCTTCGCTCAGGTCATGGCAGGCGCGGACGCAGCCGGCCGTGATCGCCGCGTGGACGGCCGCGAACGTTCGCTTGGCCGCCGCCGCGTCGACGGCGGGTGCCTGGCCGCCCGTCAGGCCCTCGACCAGGCTCAAGTGCGACCCGCCCAACTCGGCCCTCGTCACGCCCACCTGATAGATCAAGTTTCCCGCCTGTTTCAAGTCCATCGTCACACAGCGACTGACGTCGTCCACTTGGCCCAGGGCGCTGATCAGCAGCGAGGGCGGGATGGCAATCGTCCGCTTCACCCCGGCGGCGTCCGTGTAAGTGAATTCGTTGTTCAGACTGTCCTTGCCGCTGATGAACGGCGTCTGCAGCACGACGGCCAGGTCGTGACAGGCCAGCGCGGCGCGGACCAGGGAGCCGAGCGTCTCGGGCCGATCGGTGTAGCCCCAGCAAAAATTGTCCAGGATGGCGATCCGCCGCGGGTCGGCACCGACCGCCACGCAATTGCGCACCGCCTCGTCGATCGCGCTGGCCGCCATGTGGTACGTGTCGAAGTCGCCGTAACGCGGGTTCATCCCACAGGCGACGACCAGCCCGCGGCGCGACGAGAGGACGGGCCGCAAGACGGCCGCGTCGCTGGGGCCGTCGTTCTGCACGCCGAGAAGCGGCTTGACGACGCTGCCCGCCTGAACTTCGTGATCGTACTGGCGGACCACCCATTCCTTGCTGGCGACGTTCAGCGAGCCCAGGATCTTCCGCAGGGCGCCGGTCCAGTTGCGCACGCCGCGGCCGATGGCGGCCAGCGGCTGCCACGGGCCGTGGGGTCCGGCCAGGGGCTGGACCGGCGGCGGCTGGTACACGGCCGTACGCACGACCGGCGGCCGGCCTTCGTGCAGGAAATCCATGGGAATCTCGCCGACCAGTTGGCCGTCGTATTTCAGCTCCAGCTTGCCCGTGGGCACGAACTGGCCAATGATCGTCGCCGGGACGTCCTCCGATGCGCACAGTGCCGAGAACTCCGCCCAATGCTCGTCCGGCACGGACAGCACCATCCGCTCCTGGGCTTCCGAAATCCAGATTTCGGTGTAGGACAAACCTTCGTACTTAAGCGGCGCCCGTTCCAGCCACACCTCTGCGCCGATGTGCTCGCCCATCTCGCCCACGGCGCTGGAGAAGCCGCCGGCGCCGCAATCGGTCACGGCGTGGTACAAGCCGCGATCGCGGGCCGCGAGCAACACGTCCAGGAGCATCTTTTCGGTGATGGCGTTGCCGATCTGCACAGCGCCGCCGGACACCGTTTCGCTTTCGCTGGTCAGTTCCGCCGAACTGAACGTGGCCCCGTGGATGCCGTCCCGCCCGGTGCGTCCGCCGATCGCTACGATCCAATCGCCGGGGCGGGGTTCTTTGAAGCTCTTGTCGTGCGGCAAGATGCCGACGGTGCCGCAATACACCAGCGGGTTGCCGAGATACCGTGGATCGAAATAGACCGCGCCGTTGACCGTGGGAATGCCCATCCGGTTGCCGTAGTCCCGCACGCCCGACACGACGCCCTTCATCACGCGGCGCGGGTGCAGCGCGCCCGGCGGCAGATCTTCAGGGCGAGTCTCGGGCGGGGCAAAGCAGAAGACGTCAGTATTGCAGACGGGCTTGGCGCCCAGGCCCGTGCCCAGCGGGTCGCGGATCACGCCGCCGATGCCGGTGTTCGCGCCACCATAGGGTTCCAGGGCGGACGGGTGATTGTGCGTCTCCACCTTGAACACCACGTTGAGTTGGTCCTCGAAGCGGACCACGCCGGCGTTGTCCTTGAAGACGCTCACGCACCAGTCGTCCGCGCCCAGATCGTTGCGGATCTGCTGGGTGGCGGCGAAGATCGTCTCCCGCAGCATGTTCTCGAACCGCCGCTGGCCGCGTTCGTCGTGGTACACAATCCGCCCGGCCAAGGTCTTGTGGCTGCAATGCTCGCTCCAGGTCTGGGCCACGGTCTCCAGTTCGATGTCCGTCGGATCCCGGCCCAGTTGGCGATAGTACTGCTGGATCGTCTGCATTTCGACCAGGGTCAGATACAGCTGCCGGCTGCGGCTGAGCCGGGCCAGCGCGTCGTCGTCCAGGTCCCGGACGGGCACCGCGATCAGCTGAAACTGATAGGGAGCGCCGATGTGCAGTTGCTCCAGTTGCAGCGGACCGATGAAAAACTGTTCGATCGAATCGTTGGCCAGCACTTTGGAGCACAGGGCTTGCAGCGGTTCGCCGACAAGTCCTTCGATCCAAATCTTGCGGAACGTCCGGGCTTCATCGGCCCGCAGGTGGAAGTCCGCGATCGCTTGCCGCACGCTGATCGCCACCGGGTCCATCACGCCCGGCTTGGGCAGGACGTGGACCGGACAGGCCGACGCGGCGGCTTCGGGCGGCGACTGGGCCAGCGCCGGATCGCCGACGGGGGCCACGATAGTCCGTTCCACGATGGGGTCGGAGAGCAATTCGCGGGCGAGCAACTCGACCTGCTCGCGAGTCAATTCGCCCTGCAACAGATAGCCGTAGGCGGCGTGGATGGTGAGGTGGTCGCCGAGTCCCAGATCGGCAGCGTCGGCGGCCACCCGCCGGCCTGCCAGGTCCGGCCGTCCGGCAGCCGGATAGATGTCAACTTGCCACAGAGTCACGGTTGCTTTTTCCTAGCTGCAAGAGCCGCACGAGTTCCGCGGGATCGTTTCCTTCCAGTGCCTGGCGAAATTTCGACAGCACTTTCCCAAACTTGTCGAGAGACTGCAAGACGTGGCGGCGGTTCTCGCTGAGAATTTGACGCCACAATTCGACGTCGCCCGCCGCCAAGCGGGTCGTATCCTGCCAGCCACGGGCCGCCAGAATCAGGTCCTGGGGATCGGCGGCGGCGGCCAGCGCCGAGGCCAGCAAGTGCGGCAAATGGCTGATTTCCGCGACCGCCCGATCGTGTTCGTCGGGCGACATCCGCAGCACGCGGGAGCCCAGGGATTGCCAGAACGACTCCACCTGGGCGACGCGGCGTTCCGAGGCGGTCTCTGCCGCCGTGACCACGGTGACGCAGCCCTCGAACAGGTTTGGATCGGCGAATTCCGGGCCGCTTTTCTCGCTGCCGGCCAGGGGATGGCTGCCGACGAACACGCCGCCGCCTGCCAGTCCGACGGCCAGCGCGCGGCAGATCTCGCCTTTGGTGCTGCCGGCGTCGGTGATCAGCGCATCGGCCCGACAGACGCGGCTGACCTGTTGGACGTGGTCCGCGATGTGGCCGACGGGCGTACAGACGACGATCAACTCCGCGTCCGCCACGCCTTGCCGGACATCGGTTGTAACCCGCGAGACAGCTCCGCTTTCTTCGGCCACGCGCAAGCGACTGGCGGTCCGGCCGATGCCGACCACGGTCCGCGCCAGGGCACGCTGGCGGAGGGCCAGGCCAATCGACCCGCCGATCAATCCCACGCCGATAATCGCGACGGTGTCCAGTTTCATGTTGCAGCGCGTTGTTGTCGAGACGCGTGCCGCGCGGCTTCATACACCTCGGCCAGCGGCACTCGGCACTCCTCGGCCACGCGGCGGCACTCGTCATACTCCGGCGAAAACCGTGCGGCGCCGCCCGCGCCGATCGCCAACTTGCCCGCCACCGGCCCCCAGGGCGTCTCGACCTGACACGCCTCCCGCTTCAGCTTGTGCCGACGGGCCGGCCAGCGGCGGACGCCCAGGGTGGTCGTCTCGCGGAAGAGGATCTCTTCCAACGCCAGCACGTCGTCCGCCCGGCAAATCACGCTCAACATGACCGCCGGCCGGTTCTTTTTCATCTGGATGGCCGTGGTATAGACGTCCAAGGCGCCGGCGTCCATCAAGCAAGCAGTCGTGTGCCCGATGATTTCGCCGCTGACGTCGTCCAAGTTGGTCTCCAGGATCCACACCTGGTCCGACTCGATCTCGTCGTCGATGTGGCCGACGATCAGTCGCAGGAGGTTGGCCTGCGTCTCCAAGTCGCGCGTGCCGGCTCCGTAGCCGATGCGTTCGATCCGCAGGGCGGGCAGCGGACCAAAGCCCTCGGCCACCGTACTGACGATGGCGGCACCCGTGGGCGTCGTCAACTCGGCCTGAACGTCCGAGAGGGCGAGCGGGACGCCCTGCAGCAATTCCGCCGTCGCCGGAGCCGGGATGCTGACCCGCCCGTGCGCGATCTCGATGAATCCGGAACCGGTGGGAACCGGCGAACAAACAAGGCGTTCGACACCCAGCAGGTCCAAACCGATCGCGCTGCCGACCACGTCGGCAATCGAATCGACGGCGCCGACTTCGTGGAAGTGGACTTTCTGGATCGTCGTCCCGTGGACCTTGGCTTCGGCCTCACCCAACCGCGTGAAAATGCGTTTGGCCAAGTCCTTTTGCGGCGGCGACAAGCGGCTGGCGTCGATCATGTCCGTGATGTGGTGCAAGTGCCGATGCTTATGTTCGGGCTCGTAGATCACGTTTACCTTCAGCGCCCGGAAGCCCTTTTTCTTGACTTCCTGGGCTTCCAGCCGGCAACAGGGCAGCCCCAGCGAATCGATGCCGGACTGGATGGCCGCCAAATCGGCGCCGGCGTCCACGAGCGCGCCGAGCATCATGTCGCCGCTGACGCCGCTGGGGCAGTCCAAGTACGCGATTTTCATCAGCCGGAACCCTTCCTGGTTTGTGGGGTTGGGTGTGGTTGTGGGCTCCTCACAGCCTGTTGAAAAAACCGCCAGGTGGGGACAAGCAGCTCGCAACAGTCGTTTTCCTTGGGCTTTTTTAACGCAGCTCGGAGCCAGTCCCTTTTTTCAACAGGCTTCTAAGCCTACCGAGATCGAGGCTCGTAGCCAAGCGGGCAACCGGGCTGCCTCTTCGCTCCAGCTGCAACTTGACGTATACTGATTCGGAGATGCCGTACCCTGGAAAGCTGGAGCTGCCCATGTCCACCGCCGCCGTGCCCCGACAAGAAACTCGACCGGCGAAACGAATCCCTCCGCTGCAAGCGGGGGACCGGCTGACGCGGGCCGAGTTTGAACGGCGTTACCGGTCCATGCCCCAGGTCAACAAGGCGGAACTCATCGAGGGAGTTGTCTACATGCCGTCGCCGGTATCGAACGAAGGCCAGTCTTCTCCGCATTTTGACCTCATCACGGTCCTGGGAATCTATCGTTCCCAGACCCCCGGCATTCAGGGCGGGGATAATGGCACGGTGCTGCTGGACTTGGATAACGAGCCGCAGCCCGATGTCTTCATGCGGATTCTGCCGCAGTACGGCGGCCAGTCCGGGGACCGCGGCGACTACGTGGAAGGTGCTCCCGAGTTGGTGGCTGAGGTGACGTCAAGCAGCGCCAGTTACGATCTGCACGACAAGCTGCGCGCCTATCGCCGCAACGGCGTCTGCGAGTATGTTGTCTGGCGCGTGTGGGACGGCGAGATCGACTGGTTCGTACTGCGCGAGGAAGTCTACCAACGCCTGACGCCCACGGCGGAGGGCGTGTACCGCAGCGAGGTTTTTCCCGGCTTCTTTCTGGACGCGGCGGCCCTCGTGGCGGGCAACCTGGCACAGGCGATTCAGGTCGTCCAACAGGGCTTGAACAGCCCCGAACATGCCGAATTTGTCGCCCGTCTTCAGCAGGCGCGGAACCAGATTCAATCCCAGGCACCTCAACCGTGAGCGTCGAATTCACGAAGGCCGAACTCGAGGCGTATCTGGACGAAGCCCTCGACGCCGAGCGGATGGCGGAGGTCGAGCGGGCGTTGCGCAGCCGTCCGGAGTTGCTGCGGCGGTTAGCCCAGATCAACGCGCGCCGCGATTGCGGGGTCCACACCGTCGGCGAAATCTGGCGCCGGCATCACGTCGGCGTCCCGACGCGCGAAGAACTGGGCAGCTATCTGCTGGGCGTGCTGCCCAAAGACTATGCCGCGTACATCCGCTTTCGAGTCGCCACGCTCAAGTGCCGCTATACGGTCGCCAATCTGCAGGATCTGCAAGCGCAGCAGCAGGAAGCCGAGGCCCAGGTCGCCGCCCGCCGCCGGAAGTACTTCCAGTCCAGCGTCGGGCGTCTGCAGGAATGAAGGCCGCAGCGAAACCTGCCGCCGGCTCTCGTCCGGAACGGCTCGCAAACAGGGTCGTCCTCACACCCAGCGATGTGCGCGGTACCAGTCGACGGTCTGGCGAAGTCGCTGCTCCAGCGAACAGGGTTCGGAGAACCCCAGCTGTTCGCAAATCGCTTGCGGCGACGCGGCCCAGGACGGCTGAATGCTCTCACGCATCTTGTCCACATTCACAATCACCGGTTGCCGACTCAGGCGGGCGAACAACTCCGTCACGCCGGCGACCAGCCAAGGCAGCGGTTCGACCAGATGGAGCAGGAACACATGCCGGCGTCCGAGCGTTTGGGCGATCATCCGTCCCAACTCGGCATACGTCACATAGCGGCCGGAACAGGCGAAATAGTAGCCTTCGCCGACGGACGGACCGCTTTCGCGTTTCGCCAGGCGCGTGCCGCGTTCGGCCGCTCGCACCAAAACGTCCACCAAATCCTGGACGTGGATCAGCGACAGCGGCGGCGGCGCGAAGGTCGGAATCGGGTGGATTCCCAGCGTGGCGATCGAGCGAAACATGGGCAACAGCAGCCGATCCCAAGGCCCAAACACAATCCCCGGCCGCACCACCGTCGTGGGCACGCGGTCCGCCCAGGCCAGCGCAGCCAGTTCGCCCGCCCGCTTGCTGCGGCCGTAATCCGAGACCGGCGCGGGAGGATCGGACTCGCGCCGAAGGCTGCCTTCGGCGGCCGGTCCGGCCGCCGCCAGCGACGAGACCGTGACCAGCACCGGCGGCCGGGGCTGTGACGCGCAAGCGCGGGCCAGGTTCCATGTCCCTTCGCCGTTGACCTGCATCAGCGCCTCGGCGCCAGACGCCGCTACCAAACCGGCCAGATGGAAGACGGTGTCCACGCCGCGGACGGCGGCCGCCAGACTGTCCGGTTGATTGACGTCGCCCAAGACCAGCTCAGCCCCCGCTTTGCGGAGGTGGCGGACTCGTGACGTGGGCCGAACCAGGCAACGGATGCGGCACGCGCGGAGGGCCAACTCACGGACGAGGTTCCGTCCGATGAAACCGCTGCCGCCCGTGACCAAAACCGTGTTCATGGCTGATGCCGCTGCGGCGAGCGTTGTTTGGGGGGCTGGGGAGCCCGGACCAGGTCGGTTTGAATCCTCCGCAGAATTCCGCGGGCTACTTCCTCCTTGGTGCCCGACAAGCAATCCAGGGACTGGCCTCTACGATCGACGATCTCGACCTGGTTGCAGTCCGAATTCATCGCCTCGGGACCGTTGATCACCATCAGATCGCAGCTTTTTTTCTCCAGTTTCACGAGCGCCCGAAGACGTCGATCGTGTGTCTCCAGGGCGAAACCGACCAGCCATTGTTCCGGCCGCTTCAGAGCGCCCAGCGTAGCCATGACGTCGGGCGTTTCCACCAAGCGCAATTCCAAGGGCTGGCCTGTCTTGGCGATTTTCTGCGAGTGGACCCGGTGCGGGCGATAATCGCACGGGGCGGCGGCCCCGATCACGCCGTCACAGGCAGGAAAGGCGGCCCGGCAGGCGTCCAGCAATTCCTCAGTGGACACGACCGCAATCACTCGCGCCCCGGCGGGATACTCGAGATGGACGGGACCGCTGACCAGCGTAACCTCGTGCCCCAGGTCCAGAGCCGCCATCGCCAGCGCGCACCCCATCCGTCCGCTGGAGCCGTTCGTCAGATAACGAACGGGGTCCAAGTACTGGCGAGTGGGGCCCGAAGTAATCAGGATGCGAGCCATGGGTGTGAGTCTGGCTCCCTTGGCAGGAGTGTTCTATCCGTTGCCCAACTCTCCGCGGACGGCCTCAAAAATCACTTCCGGATCGACCATTCGGCCCGCTCCGCGGGCGCGGCAGCTGAGCCAGCCATCGGTCGGGTCCAGAAGGTGGACGCCATCGGCCCGCAACTGCTGGACGTTCCGTTGCACGCTCGGCTTATTCCACATCGCGGTGTTCATCGCCGGAGCGACGAAGACCGGGCCGGCGAATGACAGGTACAAGGTGCTCAGCAAATCGTCGGCGATCCCGTGGGCGGCTTTGGCCAGAAAGTTGGCCGTCGCCGGAGCGACGCACAGCAGATCGGCCTTTTCGGCCAACTGGATGTGCGCGCCCAGCGGCAATCCCGGCTGGTCGAAGACGCTGGTCCCCACGGGTCTGCCCGTCAGAGCCTGAAAGGTCGTCGGGCCGACGAACCGCGTGGCGGCTTCCGTCATGACCACGCTCACCCCGGCGCCGGCCTGCACCAGGCGGCTGACCAAAGCGGCCGTCTTGTAGGCGGCGATACCGCCCGTCACGCCGATAATCAATTCGCGGCCATTCATAGGTCGCCCAAGTTGAGTTCCGGTTCCTCGCGCATCCCCGGCATCTCGCCGGTGATTCGGACTTGATTCGAGCTATCCAGGTAGATCTTGTCCTGGGCGATCTCCTGGAGCACGATCTTCATGCGGTCGGCTGTCTTCATGTTGACCAGCGGCCGGCTGCCCTGATTCAACTGCACCAGCCGCTTCTGAATCAACGTAGACAGTTTGAACCGACCGCCCACTTTGTTGACAATCGCTTCTTCCTTCAGTTCGTCAAGCATGCATTTACCTCTTTCTTGACAGCAGGTTGGAACTTGGTCCCGACCGGATCGGGAGGTAGTCCCAACCTACGATGGTTGCGGGCGCACGGTCGCGTCAGGCTCTCCGGCGTGTGACAAAAGAATATCGCAGATTTCGCGGACCGCCCGGTCCACGGCATCGTTAATGACTTCGTACCGATAGCGGTCTTTGCGGGCCATCTCGCGGCGGGCGACGGCCAGTCGGCGCTGAATTGACTCTTCGGACTCCGTCCCGCGGCCGCGCAAACGGCGCTCGAGCTCCCCCAGCGAACCGGGATCGACGAAAATGGTAATCGCCTCTGGATGCTGCTCCAGAACCGCCAAAGCACCTTCCACGTCAATTTCTAAGATTACCCATTTTCCAGCGGCAAGACCAGCCGTCGTCTCGCTCCGCAGGGTTCCGTACAAATGGCCGCGTCCGAAGACTTCTTTCCACTCCAGGAACTCGCCCGCCGCTCGGCGGCGGCAGAATTCCTCGTGCGACACGAAGTGGTAGTCTACGCCGTCTCGCTCGCCCAGCCGCGGCGAACGCGTCGTGGCCGAGACGCTCAACTGCAGCGGCAGCGGACAAGTCTCCAGCAACCGCCGCACCACGGTCGATTTGCCTGCCCCGGAGGGGCCGGAAATAATCACCACTTCGCACCGGGATGAACCGCTCATTCGATGTTCTGAATCATTTCCCGTATACGCTCGATGGCCGTCTTGATCTCGACGACATGGCGGGCAATCTCCGCGTCGTTGGCCTTGGAGCCGATGGTGTTGGTTTCCCGCTGCATCTCTTGGATGACGAATTCGAGTTTCCTCCCGCTGGCCTGCTCGGTCCGGGCGATGGACTCGAATTGCTGCAAGTGGCTGCGCAACCGCACGATTTCTTCCGAGATGTCGCTGCGATCCGTAAACAGCCCGACTTCCCGCACGACGTCCGCCGGCTGGATCTCCAAGCCGAATTCCTCCAGCAGCTTGTTCAGCCGCTCCAGCAACCGCTTCCGATAGGCCTCGACCACCAGCGGCGCCCGTTGCTCGATCTGCTCCAAGTCGGCGACGATGGCCTCGCAGTTGGCGTGCAAATCCCGGCCCATCGCCGCGCCCTCGTCGGCTCGCATCCGCGATAAGCTCTGCAGGGCTTCGGTCAACGTTGTTTCGACCAACGGCCAGACGGTTTCAGCGTCCAGACGATGCTGGGCATTCTCGGCGACCACGCCCGGCAGCGTCAGGACCGAGTCGATCCGCACGTCGCCCGCCCAACCGGCGCGCTGGCCCACTTCCCGCAACTGGCGATAGTAACTGGCCAGAACAACCTCGTTCAGCTGAAAGTCATCCGGCGACGACTCGCGGTCCACGCGGACACTCACCGTCACTGTGCCACGATGCAACCGATTCCGGACGAGGGCTTCAATCTGGGGCTCCAAACCGCCGTAGCCTTCGGAAACCCGCAGGGAGACCTTCAGAAACCGGTTGTTCACCGTGCGCAACTCGACCGCTACCCGGACGCCATCCTGTTGGCGCTGGGCCTCGCCGTGACCGGTCATGCTCAGCAACGAGACTGCCATATCCACCGCAAACGGAAAAACGAACGGCCCCATTTCGCAGCGCGATTCCCCCACCCGCCGTACAATCCTGGCCTGAATCCCACGGCCAGTGCCGCGGCTCGCAGAGCCAAACCGCAACGCGAGGCGACCGCCGTGGACTACTGCTTTTGTTTCGCCTGCGGAGCCTCCACCGGCGGCGCGGCGTCTGCCGGCGCTGCCGAACCGCCGCCGGACGCGGCCTTGGCTTCGCCCGCACCGGCCCCCGTGCCGCCCGAGTCGTTCGGCGACGCCTCCGTGCTGCTCGACGCATCGGCCGCAGCCGGCGCGGGGGCGGCGGAGGTGTCCTCTCTTTCCGGCAGGGGCGTGGTCGCCGAAGTTCCGCCGCCCGGTCGCGCCCGGCTCGACTCTCCCCACTGGTCTTGCGACCCCAGGAACCAGATCGACAACATGCACAGTCCGATCCAGACCGCAGCGGTCACCATGGTCACGCGCGTGAACGTGTCGCCCGCCTTGGTGCCAAAGGCACTCTGGCCGCCCATGCCGCCCAAAGCGCCGGTCAGGCCTCCGCCTCGTCCCCGCTGGACCAAGACCAGCAGAATCAGGAACACCGAGACGGCAAAAATCAGAATTCCGAACACGTAGTGCAAAAACGTGCCTGCGGCAAACAGTACAGACGTCATGGAACAGGTAACTCCCTTGCAGATTTCACACACACATTACCGCGTCGGGCGCCATGGCGAAGTTGGCCCCAGAAGCCGGGCTGCTCGGAAACGGACGAGCTGCCCCGGGACTTCTTCCGGCTCGGCTCAAACCGCCGCCTGGATGATCGGCACGAAATCGTTCGCCTTCAGCGACGCGCCGCCCACTAACGCTCCGTCGATATTCTCCTTGGCCAGCAGTTCTTTGGCATTGCTCGGCTTCACGCTACCGCCGTACTGGATCCGCAATTCGGCCGCCAACACCGCTCCCAAGCGGGCCTCCAAGGCATTTCGCAGGTCGGCGTGGACTTCTTCGGCCTGCTCCGGCGTCGCGTTCACGCCAGTCCCAATCGCCCAAACGGGCTCGTACGCAATCACCAGAGTCTTCGCCTGCTCCGTCTTCAGACCGGCCAGCGAGCCGTAGACCTGCTCCCGGACGATGTCAAACGTCTTGCCCGCTTCCCGTTCCTGCAAGGTCTCGCCAACGCAGACAATCGGGATCAGGCCGGCCGCCACTGCGGCGTGGACCTTGCGGCACACCGCCTCGTTGGCCTCTCCCAGAATCCGCCGCCGCTCGCTGTGCCCCAAAATCACGTACTGGCACCCCACGTCGACCAGCATGTCGGCGCTCGTTTCGCCCGTGAAGGCGCCAACCTTCTCGTGATACATGTTCTGCGCGCCAAGTCCAACGACCGTGCCCTTCACCACGCTCGCGACGGCATCCAAATAGACATTGGGCGGGCAGACCGCGATCTCAACCGCGCTGACCTTGCCGACGCGTTCGACCAAGTCATGCACCAACGCCACAGCGCCGGCACAATCCAGGTTCATCTTCCAGTTCCCAGCAATGAACGGACGTCTCACAGCTAATCTTCCTTACTAAATAGACGTTTTGATCTGATTCTTGTGCTTAACCACGCCAAGGACGTTTCCTGCAAAACTGGCAGACTGTGCCTCGTCTGTCCGACTACGAACCCAGTAAAGTACCATACCCGCCTACGACTCGTCGAGGGGAAATCCAAAGTTGCCTAAAGCGCAAAGCGACCTTCACCCGCAGAAGCGCACGTCCAGACGGCGATCCACCAGACAAAACTCCGAAAACAACGACCTTTGTTGCCTACGAAGACGATAGGGGACCTAGGAAGACCAGTGGCGATTGGCACGCCGTCGGATGACAGCCCATCGAGCACTCACGCTTGCTGACGCTGTCGATGGGCGAATGAGCGATCGAACCTCGCCAAGCGTGTATTCAGGTCTGTTACTAGTCTTGTTCAGGAGCAGTAGAGATGAAGTATCGTGTCGTGCTGGCGGTCGTGATGAGCGTAGGGTTGACAACACTGGTTGCGAACGCTCACGCCTTGGAACGCTTCCGTGCCTTCGGCGGTGACGCCATCCAAAAAGATGGGGCGGAGCAGAAGTGCGGCGTTGAACAGAAGTGCGGTCCGGCCCAGAAGTCCGGTCCGGCCCAGAAGTGCGATCCCGTCCAGAAGTGCGATCCCGTTCAGAAGTGCGGCCCGGCGCAGAAGTGCGGCCCGGCGCAGAGGTGTGGACTTCTTGGCCGCCTTGGTGCAGTCCAGAAGGGCTGTGGCGAGATCGTCTGTGACAAGGGCGCTTGCCAAAAGGCAGGACCGTGCCAGAAGGATGGTCCGCACCAGAAATCAGGTTGCCACCAGAAGTAATCACGGCGCTTGATCGGCCTGGACGTCAGGTTCTCTGCGGGCGGACGGCCAAGCGAAATTGAAGACAGCAGTCCAGAACCCTTGAATTGCGATTCAAGGGTTCTTTTTTTGTGTTGCCACGTGCTGCGAAACTCCGAAAAGTGTACGGATGCGGCCAGCCTGACTTGCGTGAACTTGACGATGCTCCGTCGCCGGTGGCGGGTTTGGCGACAGAAGCGGCTCCAGGACGAATTCGGAGTTACAGGGATGTGGCTCGATGCGTGTTTGCCCTTTTGGAAGCTGAGACTGATCCGCAACCAGCGACTGGCGCGCCAGTCGCTTCTGTGCCGCAATCGGCAGCGATTCGCCCAGTTGGTGGCCTACGTAGCGCGCCGCTCGCCGTACTACGCGCGCATCATTCGGGAGCGGGGCATCGTTCCGGAGCGGGCGCGACCCGAGGATTTCCCGATCTTGACGAAATCCGATCTGATCGAGCACTTTGACGAGATTGTCACCGAGCCCAATCTGACGCGTGAACGCATCGAGCGATTTCTGGCGACGTCGCGGGACCCGCGCGACTTGCTGGATGGTCGCTACGTGGTCGTCCACAGTTCGGGCACGTCCGGCCAACTGACGCTTTGCGCGTACACGCTGCGCGAATGGACGCAGGGCTGGATCAGCCTCTTCCGCGTCCTGCCCTTTCTGGGGCCGTTGCCTCGCCGCACCGCCTTTGTCGGCGCGACCAACGGGCATTTTGCCTCGGTCTCGCTGGTCAGCACGGCGCATTGGCTGACCATCCGCCACTTCCATCGGACGCATCTGTTCGACATCAATCGGCCGTGGCAAGAGATCATCGACGGCTTGAACGAATACCGGCCCCACAATCTGTCCTGCTACGGCTCGATCCTTGGAATGCTGGCCATCGAGCAGGAGCGGAACAATTTGCGGATCCGACCGCGGCACATCCTCTGCGGCGGCGATCCGCTGTTGGCTCATGACCGGGAGCGGGCGGAGCGTGTTTTCAGGGCCCCCGTGTCCGACGTGTACGCCACGACCGAGACCATGGTCTTGGGGTTGTCCGAGCCGCGCAGGAAAGGACTGTTGCTGCTGGAGGACGACCTGTGCATCGAAGTCGAGCAGGACCGGTTGTTGGTCACCAGTCTGCGCCATCATCTGATGCCGCTGATTCGCTATGCCCTTTCCGACAGCGTCATCCTTGCGCCGCAGGAAGAGCCTCGGCAGTATCGCGGATTCCGGCGGATCGAAAGGCTGGCGGGACGCCGGGAGGACAATCTGGACCTCGTCAACGAGCGCGGCGTGCAGGACTTCATTCATCCGCTGCTGCTCGTCGAGTTCTACGTTCCCGGCATCGACCGCTTCCAGGTACGCCGCACAAGTCTGACCAGTCTCGTCTTCCGGGTCAAGCCTCGCGGCAACCTGACACCTGCCGAACTGAACCGCCTGCTGCGGGACGTCCGGCAGCGGTGGCGGGAAATCCTGGCGCAGAAGCACATGCAAAACGTCCGGTATGACGTCGAGTTGACGGACGAGTTGCCCGTCGATGCCCGCACCGGCAAATTCCGGCTGGTCGTCGGTTCCACCGCGAAAGCGGCGTAAGCAGCGTTGCCGCGCTGCTGGCGCCGGCTAGAACCGGTCGGCGCCGCCGAGCTTCTCTTCCGCCTTGTCCGCTTGCCAGGCGACGGCGGTCAGCACGCGGGTGACGGTCAGCGGGTCGGCGGTATCGGCCAACTGGTTGGCTTGAACCACGATCATCTCGCCGGACGGCGTCGGTTGCACGGCGAACGCCCCGTGAACCATTTTCGTGTTGTAGCGGAGCAGGGCCATCGCGTTCTTCTCAGACGCCGGGCCGCAGATCGAGGCCATGGAGATCAAATCGTGGCCTTCGTCGTCCTTGCGCCCGAAGGCGACGAGGATGGTCTGCTTGCGGAGCGTGCCGATGGGAACCACGATCTGCCATGCGTCGTTCGTCTCTTGAACCTGCCAGCCGGCGGCGGCGGCGACGGAGCGGACGAGCGACTTAGGGTCGATGGTGGCCGGGGCCAGATCGCCGAAATCCATGCCGCCGCCGGCCGCCGCCGCGACGGGAACCGCGGCAAGCGGGGTCGTAGCCGGGGCGGTCGCGGCCGCCCCGGCCGCCGGACGTTGGGCCGCCGCCATGGCCTGTTGGATCATGCCCGGCATCATCATGCCGAACCCGGCCCCCATGCCCATGCCCATCGCGTTGCCGCCGGCGCCTCCGCCGCCTTGCTCGGCCATCTTGGCCATGCTGTTGGCGGCCTGGTACATCGTAAAGGCTTGCAGGTCGCCGATCGCCCCCATGCTGCTCCGCGCGTCGATGGCCTTCTGGACTTCCTCGGGCGGGGTGATCGCGTTGATGAAGAAGTCGGCCAGTTCCAAGCCGTACTTGCCAAAGTCGTCACCCAGCTTGGCCCGCGTGCCGGCGGCGATCTCGTCGAACCGGGCCGGCAGATCCAACATGCCGACCTGCATCGTGCCCAACAGATCCGTGAGCCGCGACACGATCAGGTCTCGCAGGTACGACGATATCTCCTCGGTCGTGTACTTGCCCTGCGTGCCGACCAGCGTGTTGATCAGCAGCGCCGAATCGACGACGCGCAGCGAGTACTTGCCAAAGCTCCGCAGCCGGACGATGCCAAAGTCTTTGTCGCGGACCGTGATCGGCTGGCGCGTGCCCCATTTCTGGTCCAGGAACGTCTGCTTGCCCACGAAGTAGACTTGGGCCTGGAAGGGCGATTTCTCCCAGGGAATCGTCAGGATTCGCGTGATCAGCGGGACGTTCAAGGTCGTGAGCGTGTGTCGGCCGGGACCGAAGGTGTCCATCGCCTTGCCGTCTTTGAAGAACACCGCTTCCTGGTTCTCCTGTACGATCAGCTGCGCCCCGAACTTGATATCGGTCGAGCCTTCCGGCGGGACACGGTGCACGATCTCGCGGTTGGAGGCGTCAAAAAAGTCGATGACTTCCAGGCGCATTGCCATAGCGGAGGCTCCTCAGGGTTCGAGTAATCGGATTGGGCCGCCCTGGATTGTAAGAATTTCTGGTGCCCAAGCCAATGACACGCGAAAAGCAGGGGCATCGAACCGAGCAACTACAACGCATCCGCGACGATTTCAACGATGTCGCGCACCGCCGGAGAGGAACGTCCGGCCGCCTGCAACGCGGTGAGCGCTGCAGGGCAGGCGGTGACGAGCGTATCCGCGCCGGTCTCGGCGGCTTCGTCCAGCACCCGCGCGGCCATGCTCTGGCTCAACTCCGGATGAAGCAGGGCGAACACGCCGCCGGGCTCGCCACAGGAATACGCCAGTTTCCGCGACCAAACCATCTCGCGGACGCCCAGGCCGGGAATCTGGCCGAGAATCCGCCGCGGCTCCTCCTCCAAGCCGTGCGTCCGCCCCAGGTACGCGCCGTCCAGAAAGGTGGCGACAGCGGCGGACTGCTGCCGCGGGACGATAAACCCCTGCTGGAGCAGGCGATCGAGATATTGCGTGGCGTGCAGCACTTCGATGCCGCGGAGGTCCGCTCCCAACTCCGGAAAGTCGGTTTTGAACGCGTCAAAGGCACTGGGGCAGGTCGTCACTAGGATCTTGGGCCGAACGGCACGGATTTCCGCGGCCAGTTGTGCAGCCATGGCTCGCGTTTCGTCCTGATATCCGAGCAGCCACAGCGGCTTGCCCGTCGAGCGTTCGTTGCGCAGGAGCGTCGCGTCGGCCTCGGCTGCGGCCAGAATCTTCAAGAACGCTTGAGCGATCTGCGGCTGCTGGTAGGCCGTGTCGCATCCCACGTAGTAAACAACTTCGGCCTGCGGGCGAAACCGATCTTGGCGGCCCAGCGTCTGGAACCGCTCTTCGGCCGGCAGTCCGAAAGGGTTGCCGGTCTGGAGCAGACGCTCTTTGATCTGCTGCACGGGGCCGGGGGCCTTGCCTTGGGCCACAAGGTCGGCGCGGGCCGCCAGGATGGCGGCCGGCGGATGGCAGTCGGCCTTGCACCAGGTCTCGCACAACCCGCACATACAGCAGCGGTACAGCGCGTCGACCAGGTCCGGGGTGTACTCGGCGTAGCCCTTCAGGATTTTGAACAGGATCAAAGCCTTGCCGCGCGGAATGTCCGACTCGCGGCCGCTGATCACGCCGGCCGTACAGACGTGGCGGCACATGAAACAGAAGCGGCAGGCTTCGATGGTGGAGCGATGTTCGGTAATCAGCATGGCGAAATTCTCCGTCGTAAGTGTTCTACGTAGCATGGCTCTCTGAGCCGTGCGGCCCCGGCGAGCGGCCCGGCGTTAGCCGGCCGGTGGCAGCGGCCGGCAACCATTCCACCGGCGGGCTAACGCCCGCCGCTCGCTGGGCACGGCTGTCCGAGCCGCGCTACGGGGGGAATCCCATTTTGCCGGGATTCATGAGGTTGTTCGGGTCGAGCGATTTCTTGATTCCCTCCAGGACTCCGTAGGTCGGGCCGTAGAGTTCCCGCATCAGGCGGCCAAGTTTCAAGCCGATGCCGTGGTGCTCGTTCAGCAGCCCGCCTTCGCGCATGGCGGCCCGCAGGCAGGCGTCCCAGACGCGGTTGTGGAGCTGCGTCGCTTCGTGCGGATCCTCGGGCGGTTCGTCGATGATGAACCGTGCGTACAGCATGCAGCCCCATTCGTACCAGTGTGAAAAATGGCCGATGTAGCGAGCCATGGGAAACTGTTCCTCAATCACCCGTTTCATCGCGCGGTACACGTTTTCGATGTTGGCAAACGTGGCTACGGTGTCCAGCGTGCCGAAGGCCTGCGGCAGGCGGAACATGTGGTTCGGGAAGAAAAAGTCGTAGCGGTGGTCCCACCAGTCCTGGCCCAAGTCGGGGCCCAAATCCTCGTGCTGGAAGGACCGACAGATCGCCAACGCCTTGTTCATCTCCAGATCGACCAGGTCCCGGTCGCCGTCAAAACCGAACACCAGATAGGCGCCGTCCTTTTCGATGCCCAACACGCGGCGGATCAGGCGGCGGGTCTCAGCTTCGTCGTACAGCCGAATGACGCAGGGCCTCAGGCGGCGGACCATCAACTGCCGTCCGGCCTCCAACCCGGCGTGCAAGTCAGGGAACACGAAGGCATGGAAGCGGCGGACTTCGGGCAGCGGGTGGATCTTGAGCGTGGCCTTGGTCATCACGCCGAACGTGCCCTCGGAGCCCAAGAACAGCTGGCTCAGGTCGGGCCCGGAGGCATGGCGGGGAACGGCCAGCGTGTTGACAATACTGCCGTCGGCGAGCACCGCTTCGAGCGACATGACCATGTCTTCGATCTTGCCGTACTTGGTGGACAGCACGCCGGTGCCACGATGCGCCAGGAACCCGCCCAGCGTGGCGCAGCCGATCGAGGCGGGCTCGTGCATCGTCCCGAAGCCTTCCCGCTCCAGGGCCCATTCCAGGT
This sequence comes from Candidatus Anammoximicrobium sp., assembly GCA_012515235.1. Taxonomy (GTDB): domain Bacteria; phylum Planctomycetota; class Planctomycetia; order Pirellulales; family Pirellulaceae; genus Anammoximicrobium. The sequence goes on along the minus strand of JAAYYU010000244.1, from coordinate 110,782 downwards.
GCTGCATGATGATGCCCGTTTCCGCGGTGACCGTCAACGACTTCTTGTCGATCTCCAGGATGCGGTTCAGCTTCTTGGTGTCCAGCACGATCCCGCCCCGCAGCGGCAAGGCGCCACCCTGCGAACCGGAGCCGCCGCCCCAGACGGTCAGCGGGATCTTGTAGTTGCTGGCAATCCGGCAGATCCGCGAGACTTCCTCCACGCTCCGGGGATGCACGACAAACTCCGGCTCCGGACTGCGGCAACCGCGGTCGATCCACAGTTCGGGGATCCAGAAATAGTCGCACGAGTAGGCGATCTTGTCCGCCTGGCTCGTGGAGACGTTCTCCGGGCCTACGACGTCGGCCAACTCGCTGTACAGGAACTCGTTCAGGTAACTTTCGGTGGGGACGGGCATCAGTTGGTGCTCCAATGATCTGGGGTCAGGTTTACAGATTTCCATTTTCGCGGTCGCGCGGGCTTCCCTTTGGCAGGCTGCTTTCGCCGCGAAAATTGAAATCTGTAAGCCTGACCCCTGCAACTCGCGCGGCGGTCTCCTTGCGCTGGTGCCGCAAGCGCTGATAGAAATCAAAATGGGTCATCACCCGCAGCCGTTCGGCGGCGTGCTCCAGGAACTTCCGCGTCCAGGTCAGTTGTTCATCGTACAAGGTGCTGGTCCAATCGTGCTGGCAATGGGACCAGCACAGCCCGGCGGCTGCCACACGCTCGACCTGCTCCTTGAGGTATTCGTGATAGGCGGCCCAGTTCTGCCAGCCGTGCTCGCGGCGCCATTGGGCGTCGATCCAGCCCTGCATGGGCGTCTCCAGCAAGTCGGAAAATCCCTGCCGAGCGTACCAGAACGGCTGCACGTCCCAGTCGAGTGGGAAGTAGTCGTGGCAGTTGCGGCCGTACGAGCGGACGTACGACATGCCGTGCCGCGCGATGATTTCGAGGATGTCGGGCCGGTCGGCCAGCCCGCGGTAATACGAATACGGCGCGGTCACGCCCCGACAGCGCACGCCCAGGTGCCGCTGGAGCAACTCCACCGGCCGGGCCAACTGCTCTTCGATCCGATCGAAGGGCAATCCCGGCAAGTACACATTGTCCGGGCTCTCTTCGACCACGGTCTTCAGCGGGAAATGCTCGTGCGTATGTTGGGCGATCTCAAACAACCCGGACGCCAGGCACGCTTCCAACTGCGGCCGCAGCCGCTCGATGTTGCAGCCCACAACAAACAGCGTGGCCGGCACGCCGACTTCCCGGTGAATCCGCACGACGGCCTCGAGAAACATCTCGGCCGTGTTGTGCGGCAACGGCTGGCCGACCCACTTCTCGCCGGGCACGCGGCCCGGAATCCGCTCGACATCGTATCCGATCAGCAAGGTGCCATTCATCTCAAGCTTCGCTCCTCGAGGCAAATCGTATCGCCCGTATAGATGATCGTGCTGTTCGGATGATCCACCAGATAGCTGGCCGGCAACTCGGGCGTGGGACGGCCGCGCAGCATCTTGCCCAGCGGTTCCTGCTGTTCCGGAAAACACGCCAGCAGCAGGATCTCGCGGGCCTCCAGGATCGGCTTCATGCCCAAGCTCACGGCCTGACGCGGAACCTTGGTGCGATCGCCGCCGGCCGTCAGCCGCGCGTTGGTTTCGATCGTCCGTTCGGTCAAGTCGATGACGCGCGTCGGCAGGGCGGCAAACGCCTCGACCCCGATCTCGGCCTCGAACATCGGCTCGTTAAACGCAATGTGTCCGTTGAAGCCGATGCCCAGCAGTTGCAGATCGAGGCCGCCCAACCGTCGAATCAGGTCGTCCACCGCGGCCGGACTCGCGGGATCGGGAAAGTGGATCTGATCGGGGTTCAAACCTAGCCCGGGCTCCAACCGCGCGAAGAAGTTCTTCTCCATGTACGCGCGGTAGCTGAGCGGATGGTCCACGGGCACCCAGCGCCCGTCCGCGCCGACATACTCGTCCAGGTTGAACGTGTGCAACTGCGCAAGGCTCAGACCACGCCGGTTCAGCGACTCGGCCAACCGCCGATACAGCACCAGCATGGTGTTGCCGGTGGCCAGGCCGAGCAGTACGGGCCGGCCGGCGCGCAGTCCCGGTTCCAGCGACGCGGCGATCCGCGCAGCGCCGGCCGCACTCATCGCTTCATAGTCGTCCACCCGGATCCATTGCAGGGACATTGACTAACCTTTGAGCCTGTTCTTGACAACTTCGGAATTTGACCGTAAAGCAGACTTCCGTCCGCCCGGTCGGAATGAACTCCGCCCTACAAACTCCACCGTTTGCCTACCCCTTGAACAGCACTGCGAACGCCAGCGTACACAGCGCGAGCAGCGTGCAGGGTACGAGGAAAATGGGCCGCCAGCGGAACTTACCGTCCTGGCGGAAATGGTCCATCACGACGCCCGTGATCTGCGTGCCCACGAACAAACCCAGCCCCGACGTGACCGCGACGTACAGGCCCTGGGCCGAGCCGCGGATGTCGGTCGGCGCCACGCCGTTGATGTAGATAAAGGCGGCGTCGAAGAAAAAGGCGTAGGCCAGCCCGTGCAGCATCATCGAGCCGATCACCAGGCCGCGAGGTTTCATGCAGGCGTACAACAGGAACATGACCAGCCAGAACCCGGTGCCCAGGGCCATGATCCATTGATATCCCAGCGGCTTGAAAATGGGCGGCAGGATGACCGCCATCGCGACCACCTGCGCGACCTGCGCGATGCTCATCGCCGCCGGAATGGCCGTGTGCGACGTGCCGATGTCCTCCAGGAAGCGCGAAGTGCCCAGGTAGTAGAACTGCAGTTGCGTGGTGACGACGAACGAGATCACCATGAAGATCAGGAAGTTCGGGTCGCTGAACAGCGAGATCGCCTTGACGAACGGCAACGCGCCGGTCCCGGTGTGCGCGGGAGGCGTGTGCGGAAGCGTGAAACAGTACAGGCCCATGACGAACGAGCAAACCGCCGCCAGAATCAGGCTGTCCGCGCTCTTCACCTGGAGCTTTCCCGACCGCCGCCAGAGACTCAACAGCCAGCCGATCAGCACCCAGGACACGGCCCCCCACATGCGGACTCGGAAGTAATTGACTTCGGGATTCGGCATGTGGGCAAAGGTGAGCGAGTTGACCATCGCCAGCGTCGGGGCGAAACACAGGCAGTGGGCGAGCATCAGCAGGAGCAACGGCACGAAGCGGGTGGCGCGGGCGGCCGCCAGCAGGAACAGCCCGCCCAGCAGGTGGGCCGCGGCCATGTAGTACTCGGTCGGACACCAGCGATCGACGATCTGGCCCGCCGCCATTGGGGCCACAAAGCAGGCGATGGGCAGCGTTCCGTAGATCCAGCCCAACTGCTTGCCGCTCATCTTCAGCGGCCCCAGAATCCGGGAAGCCAGCACGGGCGCCCACGCACCCCAGATGGTGAACTCCAGGAACTTCATGCCGCTCAGGCTCAGGTACAGATCCCAGGTCATTTCGCCGCCCATTGCTTTCCTCCCGTTCTTTTCCGCACTTCTCCTCGCACGTCTCTCCCGTGTTGGCGAACGGCCCGGCGTAAGCCGGCCGGTGGGAGCGGCGTGTGGCCGTCCACCGGCGGGCTCACGCCCGCCGCTCGCCAGCCTTGCTACGAACCATCATCGCCAGGTTGGTAAGCCGGCCGGTGGGAGCGGTATGAAGCCCGTCCACCGACGGGCTCACGCCCGCCGCTCGCCAGCCATGCTGCGAACGATCATCGCCAGCTTGCCAATCTTTCCGCGGCCCGCCTCATGTCCCCCAGCCGGTCGTCGCCGGCCTCCCGTTCGATTGCCAAGGCGCCGCCGTATCCAATTTCTTTCAGCGCCGTCAAAAACGCCCGGCTGTTCACCTGGCCCTCGCCCCACGGCACCTCGGCGCCCCAAGTGCCCGGCTGCTGCGTGCGGACCGCGTCCTTCACGTGGACGTGCTTGATCCAAGCTCCCAGCATCCGCACGGCGGCCACCGGATCGCCTTTGTCGTACAGGATCATGTTCGCCGGATCGAAATTCACGCCCAGCGCCGGATGGTTCAAGTCTTCCAGCAGCGCCCGCAAACAGTCGGCCGTCTCCTGGCCGGTCTCCAGCAGCAGCAGCAAGCCCTGTCCGGCGGCCGCGTCGGCCAGCCACCGCAGGCGGTCGCGAATCTTCCTGGCGTGCGCCGCGTCATCGCTCTCCAGGAACCCGGCGTGCAAGGTCAGATAGCGGACGTCGAATTGGGACGTGATCTCCGCCGCGCGAACCACCGCCTGGCGGTTCTCGGGCCAGTGCGCGTCCGGCACAATTCCGCCAGTGGCCCGGATGCTCTCGAGCGTGGTGTAATCCTCCTGAGGAAACCCGATCGTCATGGCCGTGATCGTCCACGGCTGCCGGCGCACCGCAGCCAGGTACTCGTCGCCGCCCTCGCGCAGCGCCGGCTTCAGGGCGAGATTCACATGCCCAATCTCCAACTGCCGCATCGCATCGGCCACTCCGGCCACGTCGATGCGCAGCGACCAACTGCAGATCGCCACCGGCCAACCGTTACACTGCATGATCGTGCTCCTTGGTTTCAGGGCCGTCGATCGTGACTGCACGTCCGACGCGAACCGACTCCCGCTCGGCCTCGATGATCCGCAGCGATCGCCAGGCATCGTCCGGCGTGACGATCGGTGGCACGTCCTCGCCGCGGACTCGCCGGGCAAAATGTTCGATCTGCCTCCCGTAGCCGTCTCCCGGCTCGCACGGCGGCGCAAGCGACTCGCCGCCGGCCGTCGAGAGCCGGAGTTTCGGATCGCGCTGGAAGTCGAAGTCCAGGGTCGCCGTTTCCAGGGCGATGTGAAACCGCATCTGGAACCCAAACGGAGGCATCATCGCCCAACCGCCCTCGGCAACTACCAGCTTGTCGTCGTCGTAACCGTAGCGGGTCGCGATGTGCGCCAAGCCGCCCGGCCCCGCAGACGCGCCGTGACTGCAGACGCTCCGCGGCATTCCAAACAAGGACTGCACGAAATCCGTGTCGTGGATGTGCAGGTCCAGCGCCATGCCGCCGCTCTGCTCGGCGTTGGCGTACCACGTGTGCTGCTTGCGTGCGGCAGTGGCGGACAAACGCTGGAAGGTGGCGGCGATTACCCGGCCGTACGCGCCGCTGTCGACGATCTGTTTGGCCTTGGCATACTCGGGCCAGAACCGGATGCAGTGTCCGATCTGCAGAATCTTGCCGGTGCGCCGGGCCGCGTCGATCATTCGCGTTCCCTCGACCAGGTTCAGCGCCATCGGTTTTTCGCACAGCACGTGCCAGCCGGCTTCCAGGGCCCCGATTGTGGCTTGGGGGTGCAGGTAAGTAGGCATGGTGATCGACACGGCGTCGAGTTGTTCTTGCCGCAGCAGTTTGTCGAAATCGCGGTAAATCCTGACTCCCGCCAGGTCCACGTCCCCTTCAGCCCCGGCGATGTTGCCGCGGCTCTTGCCGGCTTCGTCCAGCGCGTGCGGGTCCGCCTCGCAGACGGCCGTGACCGCCGCTCCCGCCAGGGCCCGCCAGCACCGGAAGTGCATGCGGCCCATGAACCCGAAGCCGATGATTCCTACTTTGAGCACGTGTGTGTTCCCGCCAATCTGGTCCTGAAAAACCATCTCGCTCCCATCTTTGCAGCCCGAACTTGGCGAGCGGCCCGGCGTTAGCCGGCCGGTGGTCCAGACGTGCGCCCGTTCCACCGGCGGGCTCACGCCCGCCGCTCGCCGGGGGCTGGCACGGCTCGGAGAGCCATGCTACGAATTACGCCTCGATCGTGTATGGTTTGCGCTGTTCGCGGCGGACGTAGATCGACTGGCTCGCCTCCGCGTCGCCGACCACTTCTTCTTGTTCGGGATCCCAACGGATCGCCCGCTTCAAGTGCATGGACACGTTCCCCAGGTGGCAGGCTGTGATGACGCGGTGCGCCACGTCAACCGTGCTGATCGGCTGCTTGCGGCTGGCGACGCACTCGAAGAAGTTGCCCATGTGATCGGTGCTCTCGTACAGCCGCACGGCGTCGGCGGGCAGCGGATTCTGGGGGAGTTCCTCCACAGCTTTGCCGTACGCCTTGCCACGGTTGGCGAACAACCGGCCCTTGTCTCCGATGAACATGATGCCGTCCCGCTGTTCTTGCCGCCACTCCTCCGGCATGTCCGCGAACAGTTCGGCGTCTTCCGCGGCGGTCATGTCTCCGTCGGCCATGCTCTTCAGGTACTTCGCGTCACGGACGACCAGGAAGTACACGTCGATGTCGCCGGGGTACTTCATCCGCACGGTGAACCGATCGGCGTTGTTGTAGCAATCCGGCTTGCCGCGGTTCGGATAAAAGCCCTTCGCCTCGACCTGCAGCGGGCCGCTGGCCTCCAGGCCCAGGCCCCAATGGGCGATGTCCAGGTGATGTTGGCCCCAGTCGGTGATCTTGCCGCCGGCATAGTCGAACCAGAAGCGGAACGAGAAATGGGTCCGCTCGCGGCAATACGGCCGTTCCGGTGCCTGGCCCTGGAAGAGGTCCCAGTCCATGTTTGCGGGAACCGGCTGCGTGGCAAACGGCCCGCCCTTGTAGGAGTAAAAGGGCAACAGCACGGCGACTTGCCGCAACTTGCCGACGCGGCCGTTGCGGACCAGTTCGCAGGCCGTGCGGAAGTGGGCCGCGCTGCGTTGCTGCGTGCCGACCTGGACGATCCGCCCCGTCTCGCGGACCACGCGCCGCAGGATCTTGCCCTCCTCGATCGTCAGCGTCAGCGGCTTTTCCGTGTACACGTCTTTGCCCGCCCGGCAAGCCGCGATGTTCACCGCGGTGTGCCAATGGTCGGGCGTACCGTTGATAACCACGTCGACGTCGGGGCGGCTGTCCAGCAGTTTGCGATAGTCCTGGAACACGGCGGCCTTGCCGCCCAACGCGGCTCGGGCCTGTTCGGCCCGTTTCAGGTCCGCGTCGCACACCGCTACCACGTCGCCGAACCGGGCGGCCTGCTTCGCGTCGTACATGCCGCGGCCGCCAGCACCGATGACGGCGACCAGCGGGCGATCGGACTTGGCCTGAAACGAAGCGGCCCGCAACGGCGTCTCGGCGACGCAATAGGACGCGACGCAGCCCAAGGCGCTTGCGGCCGATGCGGAGCGGAGAAACTGGCGGCGGGATATCGGATTGGTCATGGCTTGATCCTTTCAGTTGGATTCTAGAAGTATCCTCGCCAATTCGGCATACGCGGGCGCCAAAGCGTCGTGAATGCGGCCGTACAGCGGAAACAGCTCGGCATAGACGTTGACCGCCGCCGGATCCGGCTGCACGACGTCGCGGATGCGGACGCACTGCTGGGCCGCCGCGACCGTGTCGGCAAACAGTCCGACGCCCACTCCGGCCAGCAGCGCCGCGCCGAAGCTGGCGTCCGAACCCGCCGGACGGACGACCGGCCGGGCAAAGACGTCGCTGATGATCTGCGTCCACAGATCGCTCTTGGCGCCGCCGCCGATCAGCCGGATCTCATCGACCGGCAATTGCATGTCCACGATTGTGCGGTAGCAGTCCCGCAGCGAATAGGCGACGCCTTCCAACAGCGCCCGGACGAAATGCGGCTTGCCGTGCCGCATCGTCGCACCCACGAAGCTGCCCCGCAGATTGGCGTCCCAGTACGGACTGCGCTCGCCCAACAGATACGGATGGAAGAACAAACCTTCGGAACCCGGCGGAATCTGCCGGGCCGCCTCGTGCAGTTGTTCATACACGCTGCGGCCTGCGCCGTCCGCTTGCGCCACTTCCTGCTGGCAGAACACGTCCCGGAACCAGCGTTCGGCCGAGGCGGCCGTGTTGGTGGCCGATACCGTGTACCACAATCCCGGAATCACGTGCGCGTAGGTCAGGGTGCGCGGATGCGGATGGGCCTTGGCCGTCATGACGTTCACGTTGCCCGCCGTGGCCAGCTTGACGATCATCTGACCCGGCCGGATCGCGCCGGCCGCGTAATCTTCGACGGCGGAATCCGAGCAGCCGGCCACCACGGGCGTGCCCGCCCGCAGTCCGGTCTGTTCGGCGGCCTCCTGGGTGACCGAGCCGACGACGGCCGTCGGTTCGACCAGCGGCGGCAGCACGCTTGGCGGCAACCCGGCCAACTGGCAAAGTTCTTCCGACCAGCGGCGTCCGGCCATGTCGTACAGCAGGCTGCCTTGGGCGTCGATGTGATCCGTTTCCCAGGTGCCGGTCAGTTGATGCCGCACGTAGTCTTTGGTGAACAGGACGTGCTTCGTGCGGCGGAGCGGCTCCGGTTCGTGCTCGGCGATCCAGACCAGTTGCGGCAGCGTCCAGGTGGGCGTGGGCTTCTGATAGCCGATCCGAAAGATCTCCGCGCCGGCCTGGCTTTCCAGCCGGGCCGCCTGCTGCACGCTCCGCTGGTCGGTCCACATGATGGCCGGACGAAGAGGCCGGAAATCGCCGTCGGCCAGCACCGCGTTGTGGGTCGATGCGTCCAGGCCGATCGCGGCGATCTGCTCCGGCTGGCACCGGCCCCGCTCCCACATCGACCGCAACAGTTGGCAGGCGACCGCGTACCACTCGTCGGGATCCTGCTCCGACCAGCCCGGATGCGGGCGCGACGTGTGGAACTCGGCCAGCGCCGTGTCCACAATCGCCCCCTGCCGGTCGATGGCGGTCATCTTGCAGCCGCTGGTGCCGATGTCGATGCCCAAGAGCAGTTCGTTCATGTCAGCCCTGCACGACCCAGCTGTGATCGGGATCCAAGCGGGACAGGAAGCGGCGGTTCCGGCCCGCCATGACCCACAGATAGTACATCGAGTAGCCCGGAGCCGTGGCCACGGGATGATAGCCTTCGGGGATCAGCACCGTATGGTGGTCCTGGATCGTGTACGTCTCGTCGATCGACCGGTTGTCGGTATAGATCTTCTGGATGCCGAAGCCCTGCGGCCGGTCGAAGCGGAAGTAGTAGATCTCTTCCATCTCGACTTCGTAGGGCAGATCGTCAAAGTCGTGGCGGTGCGGCGGGTAGCTGGCCCAATTGGCCGGCGGCACGATGGCCTCGCCGATGAACAGGTAGTCGGCCGGCACGTCTTCGGTGATCATCATCAGGGCTCGCCGCTGGAAGCCGGGTTTGCCCAGCGAGACCTCCTTGACCTTGTCCGGCGGGATCACCAGGGCAGGCCCGGATTTCGTCGAGGGCGCCTGGCAGACGGCCAGTTCGCAATCGGCGGTCGCTGCGACGTCGCAAGCGTTCCGGGCCGGCAGGAACACGGTCCACGGATTCTCGCGAAAGAAATCGGAACGCGGGCCGATCGCCTGCCGCTCCAAGCCGCCGCCGCTGACCGTGACGGACCCCGAGAGCAGCACCAGGGCGGTTTCCTGGTCGCACGCTTCCAGGCGATACGACTGGCCCGCGGCCAGCTTGAGCATTCCGTAACTCAAGTGCTTCATCCCGGCGTCGCCCGGCTTGGACAGCGCAGTGAATCCGGGACGGGGCTTCCACACAATGCGATAATTCATGATCGTTCCCTTGTTGTTCAAACCGGCAATGTTCTCCCTGCACGCACTCCCGCAGTCTGGCTCTTTAGAGTCCGGCGAGCGGCGGGCGTTAGCCCGCTGGTGGAGCGACTCCATGCCGCAGCCACCGGCCGGCTCACGCCGGGCCGCTCGCCGCATCGACGTCCAAGGTTTCCAAATCCAGCCAGCGGGCCACGCGCCGTAGGTCGTCGCGGATATCGGCGTGGACCAGCGCCGTGTGATGCTCCACTCCCTGGCCGATCACGGCATCGACCACCCGCCGCACGGGCGCGTCGAAACGCACGGCCCAGCAGTTGCCGGGCAATTTCGCCCGGACCGGCACCGATTGTCCGCCGACAAAGAACAGCCGCATCCCGCGCGGGCCCACGCCCAGCCGGGCCATCGTGACCGGACCCTCGCCCGCGACCGGGAAGTTGACCGTCACGCCCCGCTTGCCGCCGCCCTCCACCGTCGCGTGCTTGCCCAGCCGGTTGTCAACGCCGGGAGCCTTCAAGCACGTGGCCGCGGAACCGCAGTGCCAGGCCAAGCCCTCGTTGCGCTCGTCGTCGATGGCGATGAAGTCGGCGAACATCGCCGGGCGGCCGCACAGGTAGTTGGCCATCAGCATGGTGACCGTGCCATAGATATCCCCTTCACACGCCGTCAGCAGACCGGTGTCGTTCAAGCGGCTGATGGTGCTGCAGGGCATGATGCCGTAATGCGCCGTGAACTCCGGCCAGCACTTGACAGCAAACCCGCTCAAGCGATGCCGCTCGGCGAGCTCCCGGAACGCGAGCATCAACCCGCCCGCCTGGTCCAACTCGGCATCCGTCACGTCGCAACCGGCCGCCGTGGCTCGGATCGCCTGGGCTTCCGCTTGCCGGCGGGCCGGCTCGATGGCCCGCGCCACGTCGAACAACTCGGCCGTGGTCACGTGGTGTACTTCGACGCCCAGCAGCCGCCGCAGGCCCATCTCGTCGAACGTCGACGTGTAGAACCCCGGCACGCGGTAGCCCACCAGGCCCAGTCGCACGCGGCGGAGTCGGCGGAGGCAGTGCAGCACGCGGAACGTCGGTTCCAGGGCCGCCGGCGCCTCGTCCGGGTTGCAGAAAATGTAATCGTACTTGCGGCCCAGTCGCATTAGCGTGTGGGCGTTCATGTTCAGGCCGCAGAACGAATTCGAGCGGAGTTTCGGCCAGTCGAGCGTCGGCTCGGGCACGCCCCACAGCACGATCGGCGCGGTCAGCCGGTCGGCAAAAATCGGAACCAAGGTGCCTAACGCAAACGTGCCGTACTGGACCAGGATCACGTCCACACGCTGGTCGATGAACCGCTCGACCAGCGCTTCCGCGTCCTGTTCCGTCACGGTGAGATCGGGATCGTGGATCAGTTCCACGTCCATCCGCGACAGGACTTCCAGCGACCGCTCAAACAGCTGCTTGGCGTAATCGCCGTCGAACGTCAACCGCGCACAACACACGAAGCCGACACGTAACTTGTCCATGGGCATTCCCTTTCTCACTTCCCCGGCACCTTGGCCCAATCGTTGTTGAACTGGGTCAGGATCACGTCGGTCATCGGATGGTTGTACAACTGCTCCATCACGTCCATCGGAATCGTCGCGATATCGGCGCCGGCCAGGGCCGATTCGAGCACGTGGAGGGGCAGTCGGACGGAAGCCACGATGATCTCGGTGCTGAAACCGTAGTTGTTGTAGATGGTCTTGATCTGGCGGACCATGTCCATGCCCACCTGGCCCATCCAATCCCAGCGGCCCACAAAGGGACTGACGTACGTCGCCCCGCACTTGGCGGCCAACAGGGCCTGCAGCGGCGAGCAGACCGCCGTGACGTTGGTTTTGATGCCCAGGGCGGCCAGTTGCTTGACGGCGATCAATCCTTCGCGGATCAGGGGCACCTTGACGACGACGTTGTCCGCGATCGTCGCCAACTGTTTCGCCTCCGCCACGATGGCGTCCGCCTCCGTCGCCAGGCACTCCAGGCTCACCGGCCCGGGCACGATGCCGCAGATCTCGGCGTACAAGTCCCGCGGTTCGCGGCCGGTCTTCGAGACCAGCGTGGGATTGGTCGTCGCGCCGTCGACAATTCCCCAGCGGACGGCTTCGCGGATGTGATCCAAATGAGCGGTGTCCAGAAAGAACTTCACAGTCGTTTACTCCTCAGGGGTTGCGATTTGTCATTCGCAGCATGGCTTTCCGAGCCGTGCTGTTTCGGCCTAGCGAACGGCGGGCGTCAGCCCGCCGGTGGTCCGGGCCAGGGTTGCCGTACCGGCGGGCTCACGCGCGCCGCTCGCCGATGCTACACCGGCGCTCACAGCACTTTCGTCACGCCGGGCACGGCGCAGGGGTAGATGCCGTCGGGGCCGGGCAGCACGGGCGGGGTGCCGTCGAAATCGTAGCGGTCGGGGGCCAGGGCCAGTTCCGACTTCAGCGCGTCGTCCCACGTGATCACCTTGCCCGAGTACGTCGCCAGGCGGCCCATGATGGCCGTCATCGTGCTGATCGCGCCCTGCTCGGCCTCGTTGAACGGCCGGTCGTTGCGGATCGCCTCGAACAGCCGGTCGTGCTCGACCTGATAGGGGTTCGTCTTGGGACCGCGGTAGCGCCACGTGTCGGCGCCGGTCTCGATCCGGCCGGCGTGTACCTCCGCCTTGCCCTTGGTGCCCACGACAAACTCGGCCACGCTGCTCCAGCAGCCCGTCATGTGGCGGCACTGGCTGAACAGCTGGCTGCCGTCTTCGTACGTGAATTCGACGTAATGGTGGTCGTAGATGTCGCCGAACAGCGGCCCGATGCGGACTTGCCGCCCGCCCTGCCCTTGGGCCGTCACCGGATGCGCCCTCTTGATCCAGTTGCAGACGTCCAGATTGTGGACGTGCTGCTCGGCGATATTGTCGCCGCTGATCCACGTGTAGTGATACGGATTGCGCAGCTGGTAGGTCATCTCGCTCATGCCCGCTTCGCGGGCGGGGCGCACGCGATAGCCGGAGCCGTTCCAGTACGCCCGCTGATAAACCACCTCGCCGATCTCGCCGTCGTGAATGCGTTTGACGGTTTCCTCGTACAGGGCGTCGTGGTGCCGCTGCAGGCCCACGCCGACTTTCAAATTCTTCTGCTTGGCGACTTCGGCCGCCGCCAGCACGCGGCGGATACCTGCCGCGTCGACCGCCACGGGCTTCTCCATGAACACATGCTTGCCCTGCTGGGCAGCGTACTCGAAATGGATCGGCCGGAAGTGGGGCGCGGTTGTCAGGATCACCACGTCGACGCCGCTGTCGACGGCCCGCTTGTAGGCGTCGAAGCCGATAAACCGCCGTTCGGGCGGCACTTCGATCTTGCCAGCCAGTCCCTTGTGCGCCGCCCGGTCGTATTGGGCGTCCTGGCCGGTACACAGCGCGCTCAGGCTGGTGTCCAGCTTGTCCGCGAACAGGTCGGCCATCGCCCACAGTTTCACGGACCCGGACGTCGACAGGGCCTGTGCCGCCGCGCCGGCCCCGCGGCCTCCGCAGCCGATCAGGGCGACCTTCAACGTGTCGTCTCCGGCCGCGTGGACGTGGCGGGGAAAAGGCAGCGCGGAGGCCGCCAAGACGGCGCCAGTTCCTCGCACAAAGGTCCGTCGCGAGAGCGATTGAAATTCGGCGTTTTTCTTCGGGCTAGTCATTGCAGCGTGAACCTCCGATCGGTTGGTGGTGGGAGTCGCAGCATGGCTCTCCGAGCCGTGCCGTCTGTCCGTCTGTCCGGCGAGCGTCTGTCCGGCGAGCGGCGGGCATGAGCCCGCCGGTAGTCCCCGTCGGAACCGCTGTACCGGCGGGCTCACGCCCGCCGCTCGCCGATTATGCTACGTTCAGTCAGGTTGTGCGTTTCGCAAGTGTGGCGTCGAAGGCCGTGGCCGACGGCGAAAAATCGAGTCGTCTCACGAAGGCCAGCGCGTCTCGGGCGCCATCCTCGCGGAACATCCCGGAATCTTCCCATTCCACGGACAACGGCCCCTCGTAGCCGATCGCCGTCAACGTGCGGAAGATGTCTGCAAACGGCACGTCGCCGTGGCCGGGCGAGCGAAAATCCCAACTGCGGCGCGGGTCGCCGAACTTCAAGTGCGAGCCCAACATGCCGCTGACGCCGTCGGGCCGGATCGCGACGTCCTTGACATGGACATGGTAGATCCGGTCCGAAAACTCGCGCAAGAAACGGATCGGATCGACCTGCTGCCACAGCAGATGGCTGGGATCAAAGTTGAAACCGAAGGCCGTGCGGCCGCCCACCGCCTCCAGCGCCCGCCGGGCCGTGGTCCCGTCGAACGCGATCTGGGCCGGGTGTACCTCCAAGGCAAACTTCACGCCGCACTCGTCGAACACGTCCAGGATCGGGTGCCAAAGTTCGGCGAACCGCGCAAAGCCCGCGTCGATCCACGTTTCGGGCACCGGCGGAAACCGGTACAGCAAGTGCCAGATCGGTGAACCGGTGAAGCCGGTCACCACGCCGACGCCTAGATTCCGCGCGGCTCGGGCAGTATTCTTCATCGCCTCGACGGCCCACGTCCGTTTCTTCTCCGCATCGCCGGCACAGGCCGGGGGCGCCAGCACGTCGGTCCGGCTGTCGTCGTTGGGATCGCACACCAGGTGTCCCGCCGCGTGGTTGCTGAGCGCAAAGCACTTCAACCCGTGGCGGGCCAGCAGATCCAGCCGCTCGCCGCAGTACGTGCTATCGCTCGCCGCGCGGTCCACGTCGATGTACCCGCTGCGACAGACCATCTCCAGACCGTCGTAGCCCCAAGCCGCCGCCTTGCGGGCAAGCTCCTCGGGCGCCAGATCGGCCCATTGACCTGTGACCAGCGTTACCGGCCTGTTCATGATCGGCTCGTCTCCGCTTGCAGTCTGCGATTCCTTGAAAAAGGGGGCAGTCCTTGAAAAAGGGGTCAGGATTCTTTCGCGCGCAGCAGCCATTCTGCACGCTTCCGATTTTCGGTCGTCTACCGGTTGGCAGTCAATGCAAAGATGCGTAAATCTTGTAAGATGATTTGCCACGCGGCTGCCTTCACGCCCTTCATGACCGCCCCAGGGAGACCCCTCGATGACCTCACGCCGATGTCCGCAAATCGCCTTGCTGGTCGACACCGCGACCGACTGGGGCCGGCGGATGATTCGCGGGATTGGGCGCTACGCTCAACAGCAAGGCGGCTGGGACATCTGGCTGGAACAGCGTTGCCAGCACGCGCCGGGAAGGCTGCCGCCCGGCTGGCGCGGCGACGGGATCGTTGCGCGGGTAGCCGACCGCGCCATGGGCCGCTACCTGGCCGAGGCGCCCGGCGTGGTGGTCAACGTGTCGGCGGCCCGCATTCCGGGCGTCGAATTCCCGACCGTCACGGCCGACCTGCGGGCTGCGGCGCGGCTGGCGGCCGGACACCTGCTGGATCAGGGTTTCCGGCACTTCGGCTATTTTGCTCCGGTGGGGCTCTCCTACGTGGACATCCACTACCGCAGTTTTGTGGAGCACCTGGCCGAAGCCGGCCTGACGTGCGACCTGTTCCGGGCTCGTCGCGGCAAAGGGGCCCGTGCGACATGGCGCCGGCAGCAGGACGATCTCCGACAGTGGCTACAGGGCCTGCCCAAACCGGTGGCCGTCTTGACCTGGACGAGCGACCGGGGTCGCGAGGTGCTGTACGCCTGCCGGGCGCTGGGCCTGTTGGTGCCGGAGCAAGTGGCCGTGATGGGCGGGGACGAGGACAGCCTGTTGTGCGAGACCTGCAATCCGCCGCTGTCGGGCGTGGCCCTGACTTCCGAACGAATCGGTTACGACGCGGCCGCACTGCTGGACCGACTGCTGCACGGCGCGCCTTGCCCGGCCGAACCGATTCTGATCGAGCCGACGCGGGTCGTCGTGCGGCAATCCACCGATACGCTGGCCATCACCGACCCGGACCTGGCTCGCGCCATTGCCTTTATCCGCACGCAGGCAGCGACCCCGATCCAGGTGAGCGACGTGCTCCGCGACGTGGCCGTGTCGCGGAGTTGGCTGGAGCGTCGCTTCCAGGAAGCCCTCGGCCGCAGTCCGGCGGAAGAGATCCGCCGCGTCCGCCTGGAACGCGCCAAGCAGCTGTTGGCCGACACGGAACTGCCTGTCCCGCAGGTCGCCGCCGCCTCCGGCTTCGGCTCGCGCGAGTACCTGGCCTACGCCTTTCGGCACGCCACCAGTTTGACTCCCCGCGAATTCCGCCAACGGGTTCGCGGCCGATAACAGGGGCGAAGAGCAGGCCAGGGCACTTCGAGCCGAGCGTTTAGGGAGCCAACAGGCGGTCAGCAGCCTGTTGACCGAAGAGACCGGGCAGTTCGCAGCAGTCGTTTTTCCCCGCTTTCCCTGCGGTTCTTCAACGCAGCGCGGAGCCTGCCCCCACGTGGCGGTCTTTTCCACGGGCTGTCAGGCGTGCCTCGTCAGCGTCAAAACTTTCGGAATCCGGCGACTTAGCGAGGTGGTCCGCCGTCTTGGGAATGCTATGTTAGTGGTTTTGAAGATCCCCGGACAACTCAGCGCAAGGAGCAACGACGAATGGGCGGATCATTCGGTGGCAGGTTTACGAGTTGGGCGGCGTTGGCGGCGTTGATCGTGTTTGCTGTTGGGGCGTCGGCGGTCTGGCCGCGCGAGCCGGTGCGGGCGTCGCGCGGGATGGTCGTTTCCGTTTCGCCGCCGGCGACGGAGGTCGGCTTGGCGGCGTTGCAGCGCGGCGGCAGTGCGGTCGATGCCGCGGTAGCCGTCGCGTTTGCCCTGGCCGTGACGTTTCCCGAAGCGGGCAATATCGGCGGCGGCGGGTTTATGGTGGTGCGGCCGGGAGACGGCATCGAGCCCGTCGTGATCGATTACCGGGAGGTCGCGCCGCAGGCGGCCGCCCGCGAGCTGTTTGCTACGTTGGACAGTCGCTTGGGGCACAAGGCCGTCGGCGTGCCGGGGACCGTTCGCGGTCTGGCGGCAGCTCACCGGCGTTTTGGCCGTTTGCCCTGGAAGGACGTCGTCCAGCCTGCGGTCGAGATCGCCGAACGCGGCTTGATTCTGGACGCCGGTCTGGCGGGAGCCCTGAATCGCCTGGTCGGCCAATCCGCGGCGTTCCCGGAGTTCTGCCGCGTGTACGGCAAAGACGGGGGCCAAGCGGCATGGGCGGCCGGCGATCGTCTGACCCAGCCCGACCTTGCCCGTACGTTGCGTCAGATCGCCGAGCAAGGACCGGACGCGTTCTACCGCGGCGAGATCGCCGATCTGATCGTCGCCGAAATGCAGCGCGGTTCCGGACTGATCGCCAAAGAAGACCTGGCAGCCTATGCGGCCCAGGTCAAACCCCCGCTCCGCGGCACGTTTCGCGGCTACGAGATCCTCTGCCCCCCGCCGGCCACAGGCGGCACGGTGCTGGTCGAAATGCTGAACATCCTGGAGAACTTCGACTTGCAGGCGCAAGGGCGTTGGGCCCCCGAAACCGTCCACCTGATCATCGAAGCCATGCGGTTGGCCTATTTCGACCGGGCCTGCTACCTGGCCGATCCGCAATTCGTCCCCGTGCCCGAATTCCTGGTCGGCAAGGCATACGCCCGGCGTCTGGCGCAGAGCATCGACCGCAAGCGGGCCGGAAACAGCGCCGCGCTGGCCGGGTCGCGTCAGATCAAGTTGGCGGACGAAGGCACGCACACGACGCATTTTTCCGTGATCGACAAGTCCGGAATGGCCGTGGCAAACACGTACACCCTGGAATACAGCTACGGCTCGCGCGTCGTGGTCCAGGGCGGCGGCTTTCTGCTGAACAACGAGATGGGCGATTTCAACTGGAAACCCGGCCGCACGGATCGGAGCGGAACCATCGGCACGCCGCCGAACTTGATCGAACCCGGCAAGCGGATGCTCAGTTCCCAGACGCCGACCATCGTCACCAAGGACGGCCGGGTGGTGCTGATCACCGGCAGTCCCGGCGGCCGCACGATCATCAACACCGTCCTGAACGTGGTGTTGAACGTGGCGGAGTTCCAGATGGACGCGGCCAGCGCCGTGGACGCCCCGCGATTCCACCATCAGTGGCTGCCCGACCGGGTCGTCTTCGAACGCCGCGTGGGAGAAGACCATCCGGAGCTGATGGAGAAACTCAAGGCGCTGGGGCACACGATCGGCAAGCCGTCGGGGTCCCAAGGCGACGCCCACACGATCTGGGTCGATCCCCAGACGGGCGAACGCCACGGCGCCGCCGACCTGCGGCGTCAAGGGTCCGCGATGGGGTACTGAGCGGAATCGCGCGGGTGGGTCGTCAAGACCAGAGCGACCGCGGCTTTGTCATCAAGCGTCTCCGGCCAGGCCGTCAGCGGACCAGGGACATCCTCCAACAGCATCTCGCTGGAAATCGCCTCCGGGGACATCGCCCGCACACACCGCTATTTACTCGCCGCCGAAAGCCGCGCCGCCATCGCCGTCTTGCTGGCGGTCCGCCAAGCGACACCGGCCCGATTGGCCGCGCAAAATGCACGCCAGAAAACATCCGCTGCAGCCAGAACGGGTGTCGAGCAGACTGCCGTCCGCTTGGGCGGAGAAAACTCCGCCCTACGAAGTTGTTCCTGGATCGAGTGGGGGCACCGCAATCCTCGAAAATCGGACCTGCAGACAGTCTTGGCCGCGTTTTCGTTCCGACGCAGCTTGGCGCAGCGTGTTGCAGGGCTGGTGGCAGGCCAGCGTCTTGGGATGCCTTGTCGGTGATCGAAAGAAGGCCGATGGTCAGCGGCGACAGGCAGTGACCGGATTCGTCTCTGTCGCGCAGAGGCTTCTGACCGGTTGCCGCCTGGGGTGCAAAGCCCTAGATTAGTGCATACGTTCTACGTTCCTCGCCGCTTGGTTGCTTTCTGCCAGAGTGCCCTATGTCTATCCCTGCGGAACCCTTGCGTCAGGTCCATCGGCCAGTTCAGGAACTCCAATCGGCAACGGTGCGTCTGGCCGGCGACTCCGGCGACGGGATGCAATTGACCGGCAGCCAGCTGACGAATACTTCCGCCCTGGCCGGCAACGACATCGCGACCTTTCCCGATTACCCGGCGGAGATCCGGGCGCCCCGTGGGACACGGGCCGGTGTCAGCGGTTTTCAGGTCCAGTTCGCTTCTCAGGAGATCTTCACGCCCGGCGACCGGTTGAACGCCCTGGTGGCGATGAATCCGGCGGCGTTGGTGACGAACATCGCCGATCTGGAGCCGGGTGGGGTGTTGATTGTGAACGAGGATGCGTTCACGGCCAAGGATCTGAAGCTGGCCAAACTGGATCGGAACCCGCTGGAGGACGGCAGCCTGTCCAAGTACCGCCTGGTCAAAGTGCCCATGTCCACCCTGACGCGAAAGGCCGTGGAGGACCTTCGCTTGGGTCAGAAGTTCGCGGATCGCTGCAAGAACTTCTTTGCGATGGGCTTGATCTACTGGCTGTACGGCCGCGAGTTGGACGTCACCTTGCGTTTCAACCGGGACAAATTCGGCGACAAGCCGGACGTGGCCCAGGCGAACGAGCGGGCCTTGCGGGCCGGTTGGTACTACGGGGAAACGACCGAGGCGTTTGCCGTCAGCTATCGGGTCGGCCCGGCCAGGCTGCAGTCCGGCCTGTACCGGAACATGATGGGCAATCAGGCCACCGCGTGGGGCTTGATGGCCGCGGCCCGACTGAGCGGCAAGCAGCTGTTCTACGGCTCGTACCCGATCACGCCGGCCAGCGACATTTTGCACGAATTGAGCCGGCACAAGAATTTCGGCGTGCGGACGCTTCAGGCCGAGGACGAGATTTCGGCCATCGGCGCCGTCATCGGCGCGGCGTTCGGCGGCGCCATGGCGGTGACGGCTTCGAGCGGTCCCGGCATCGCGCTGAAGACCGAAGCGATGGGACTGGGCCTGATGCTCGAGCTCCCGATGTTGATCATCAACGTCCAGCGCGGCGGTCCCAGCACGGGCTTGCCGACCAAGACCGAGCAAGCCGACCTGTTGCAGGTGATGTTCGGACGCAACGGGGAAGCCCCCCTGCCGGTCTTGGCGTGCCGCAGTCCGGCCGATTGTTTTGACGTCGTCCTGGAAGCCTGGCGGATCGCCGTGCGGTACATGGTGCCGGTGATTATTCTCTCCGACGGTTACATCGCCAACGGCGCCGAACCGTGGCGGATTCCGCGGTTTGACGATCTTCCGAAGATCCCGGTCGAGCATCCGGGAGCGAGTCAGGACGACGAGCCGTTCCTGCCCTACCTGCGCGACGAACGGCTGTCGCGGCCGTGGGCGCTGCCGGGGACGCCGGGGCTGGAGCACCGGATCGGAGGGCTGGAGAAACAGCAGGTCACCGGCGCCGTGAGCTACGACGCGGACAATCACGAGTTCATGGTCAAGCTGCGGGCTCAAAAGGTGGAGAACATTGCGATGGACATCCCGCTGCAGGACGTGTACGGACCGCCAGCCGGCGACTTGCTGGTGCTGAGTTGGGGCGGGACGTACGGCGCCTGTGTGACGGCCGTCGAGCAGTGTCGGGAGGGCGGGCTATCCGTCTCCCATGCCCACCTCCGCTACCTCAACCCGTTCCCTGCGAACCTGGGTGAAGTCCTGGAGAACTTCGATCGGGTCCTGATCCCCGAGTGGAATCTGGGCCAGTTGAGGCTCCTGATCCGCGCCAAGTACCTGATCGACGCCCAGGGACTGAACAAGGTCCAAGGCAAGCCGTTCCAGGTGGAAGAAATCGTCACCGCGATACGGCAACAACTGCAGTGATCCTCCAAACCTTCCGGGCTTTCGCACAGAAGCCGGAAGGCCGAGAATTGCCGCCGGTGGAGTGACTGTACGCCTGCGTCCAAAAATCAAAGGAAACTTGTCATGGCTGTCGCGGAACAACCGCTGCTCACCGCCGCTGATTTTGCCAGCGATCAGGACGTCCGCTGGTGTCCCGGCTGCGGCGATTATTCGATCCTGGCGCAAATGCGGAAGATGCTGCCCAGCCTGGGCATTCCGCGGGAGAAGATCGTCTTCATTTCGGGAATCGGTTGCTCCAGCCGCTTTCCCTACTACATGAACTGCTACGGCATGCACAGCATTCACGGCCGCGCGCCGGCGGTGGCCAGCGGCCTGGCCGTGGTCAACCCGGAACTCCAGATCTGGGTGATCACGGGCGACGGCGACGGATTGAGCATCGGCGGCAACCACCTGATGCACTGCATCCGCCGCAACATGGACATCAACATTGTCCTGTTCAACAACCGGATCTACGGGCTGACGAAGGGCCAGTATTCGCCGACGACTCCGTTGGGCAAAGTGACGAAGAGCACGCCCATGGGGGCCATCGACAATCCCTTGCATCCGCTGTCCATCGCCATCGGCTGCGAAGCGACGTTTGTGGCCCGTTCGATCGACGTGAACATCAAGCATCTGGGGATGGTCCTGGAGCGGGCGGCGGACCACAAAGGGGCCTCGTTCATCGAAATCTATCAGAACTGCGTCGTGTTCAACGACGGCGCCTTCCATTACGCGACCGACCGCGACCTGAAGGCCGAGACGACGCTGGAATTGGAGCACGGCAAGCCGCTGATCTTTGGAAAGAACCGCGACAAGGGCATTCGCTTGAACGGCCTGGAACCGGAAGTCGTCCCGCTGGGCCGGGGAATTTCGGAGGACGACCTGCTGTTCCACGACGAGAAGGCCCCGGAGCCCAGCCTGGCGTATTTGCTGAGCCGCCTGCGTCACGAGGACGGATTCCCCGAACCGATCGGCGTGTTCCGGGCTGTCGACGCCCCCAAGTACGACGAGGAGCTGAATCGGCAGATCGAACTGGCGCGGGCCAAGCGGGGCGACGGGGATTTCGACAAGTTGTTCACCTCCGGCGAGACTTGGACCGTGCCCTGAGGCGTTGCCGGTCCGTCAAGGCGAGCGGAGGCGAATCATGATGGCGGTTTGGCCGTCCTGCCCGTCGGTGGGCGGCGCAGGGCGGAGAGCACGCGACTGCAGCGTGCTGGGCTCCCGCGCTGTCCGCACCGGATCCTCGTCCGGCAGGCCGAGCGAAACGCTGAGCCAGCCGTCCCGGACCTCGAACTGATCGACCTCCAAACCGGCCAGCCGGGGATCGGCTTGCAGCCGCTGGCCGATCAACTCGATCGGCTGGTTTTGGGCAAACACCCGGCTGAAGATGCCGCGCAGGGCGATCTGTTCCCGCAGGTGCAGCCGTTTGCCGATCAATTCGACGTATTGATCGCGGATCATTTGCGCGCCGGGATGGTCCGGATCGCGGCGATAGTGGACTCGGACCGTAAAGTTCTTCCAGCAGTTGTTGCCCTGAGACAATTCGGCCAGTGCCAGCTGGAGGGTGACTCGGCCATCCTGAAAGGCGATGCGCAACGGGACCGCGTCCGCGAATTGGACGAACACGTTCTCCGGCAACTCTTCCGGCAGTTTCTCGTCCGCCAGGCCGAATTGGCCTTCGAGTTCCCGATGGAACTGGTGGACGTTGGCTCGCCGGCCCTCCCAGCCCAGTTGTTCGAACAGGTTGTTCAGGGCCGATTCGTGGACTTGCACCTGAACCATGCTGCCGGCCGGCGCGACGACGCGGGGCGTGTGCGCAGCCAACTGGTGATGGCCGGCCAGCCGGTAGCGGCCCGCCAGGTAGCGCTCGGTGGTCCGCATCTCCACGGCCAGCGGGTTGAGCGCCAGTTGCTGGAGCGGCGTAGAGAAGTGTTCCCGGAAACGTTTCTGCAGGTCGTTCAGCCGGCAGCTCACTTCCATGTCGATGCGATCCGACGCCGTGGCGGTGACGCGTTGTTTCACCTCGCGTTCCGCAGCGGGAGTCTCCGCCCGGAACCTTTCGATCGCGATGGCCCGCGCCAGGTCGCCGACCAGGGGCACCGGATCCAGTCGGGTGACGACGTCGGTCAGTTCGCTGCAGGATTCGGCTTCCGCCACGGCCGCCCGATGGTACCAGCCGTGGCGGTGAATGACGACTTCCTTGGCGGCTTCGAAGTTCGAGTTTCCGCGGCGGTAAAAGGTGGCTGGCCCCGCGCTGGATTGCGTCTCCATCGCCACCCGGCCTTTGGCCACCAGCCCGATCCGCCAGCTGTCCGGGCTCGGCAGCAGCCGGACGGCAAGCTGGGTCAGCGTCTCGCTGCAGCCCGTCGTGTACGCGCCCTGGAAGATCTCGTCCACGCGTTCCGCCACCGGCGCCGGCGGAGGCAGCATACGTTCCAGGAAGGCGTCCGCGACACTGACGCGCAGATTGGCGTTGCGGTAATTGACGTCGATCCGCCGCCCGAGTTCGGCGACGGCGGCGGCGTCGGACCACCGCAGAACCTGCTGGGCCGCCGCGATCTGGATCGCGGCCGAGACGGCGCCCTCCTGCTCGTACCGCTCCAAGGCGGCGAGCAGTTGCGGGTAATCGATCGGCTCCGTGGCCAGACGCCGCAGGTGCCGCAGGTATTTCGCACAAGCGGCCTCTTGGAGGAATGCCTGCTGGCTGGGCTCAAGCACACTGTAGTCGGTGCGCAACAGGATCCGTTTGGCGAGGCTGCGGCAGGCGATGGTGTCCGTCGCCAACTCGCCGAAAAACTGGCTTTGTGCGTCAGCCATCAAGAGATACTGCCGCCAGGATTCACCCTGGGGATCGTGGCGCAGCCTGGCGGCCAACGCGTCACAGGCCTGGCGCAGACCTTCCACCTCCTGCACCGTTGCCACGGTGTGCGGATGGGACGAGGCGATCGTGTAAACCTGCTCCCAGACATCCAGCCGGCGCTGCAAGGCCAGGACGGCCCGCATCCATTCGGACCGCAGGTCCGGGCTGGCCACCGTTTGCGCACGGCGCGAACCTTCCTCGGCCAGAATCCGGAATTGGGGAATCAGGACGCCGGCTTGGGCCGCGGCCAGAGACTCGGCGGCATTCAGCCGTTCGATCCCTTGCAGCACCGCCTCCGACCAACTGCCGCAAGGCTCATTCGCGGCCAAGGCCTGCAGCCGTTCTGCCAGGGCCGTCGGATATGGCCACTGCGACAGCAAGCTCGTGCCGGCGGAAAGCGGCTGGCGCAGCGGACCGACGTCCGCCGACCGGACTCGAACCTGTGCTGCGCCCGACTGGGTCAGGATTCTGATCCCGTTTTCCATTTCCAGTTGCGGCTCTTCGCAAGCCACCGCCGGATCGTAGCTTCTGGGACCGATCTCGACCGCGACGCCCGCATGTCCCGTGCTGTCAGCCGCCGCGTTGATGGCGAATTCCGGGCTCGCCCCGGACAAGGCCGCCTCCAAGGCCGGAACGCCGCGGGGCTCGGTGCTGCGCGACACAGAAGGGGCCTCATCCGTCCCTGCGGCCAGCGCCACGGCGCTGGTCGGCAACGGCTCTAATTCGGGCCTGGGGGGTTCCGGACAGGCCGGTTCGGAACCTGTTTCGGCTTCTGGCGGCACGGTCATGGCGGCCATGATGGGCTGGGTGGGCAGCACCGGGGACCAGCGCGGCGAGTCGCCCGCGCCGTCCCGCGGCGTCTCTGTCGGTGTGACCGTCGGCGTGATCGCGTGCCCCAAGGGCCGGCTGTCCCAGGAACTCCATTCTCGCGGCGCGCGGGCGCTCAGGCAGAACAAGGTCACCACCAGCGCCAGCAAGAGCCACACGGATGCAGAGCAATTCCGCTTCATAGATAAAGCAGTAGTCAAAGGTGTGCGGAGACTTGGCAGGTTCTACCCACGGGCGTAGAACGACAGGAAAGCTAAATCGTAAGATCGGTATTTTCAGCGCGCCGGGTAGAACCAGACTTGTTGCTAGCTATCCCCGGAAAACCGGCATTTCCGGATTGACTGAAAACCTGTGCGGATCTTGCCGAGAACATGGGGCAGGTTGAGTTTGTGGCTGGGGGGCCTTTCTGGTTTTGGGAAAAGAGTTTCTAATCAAGCGATTGTGAAAGACGCGGGGGCCATGCCCGTCGCGTGCGGTCCAAGTCGCGTTCGTTGCCCATTTTCTCGTTTGCAGTCAGGGCCGGCATGTCGGGTTACAACCTCACGCACCTGAAGCAGTTGGAAGCGGAGAGCATTTACATCATCCGGGAAGTCGCCACCGAGTTTGACAATCCGGTGATGTTGTACTCCATCGGCAAGGATTCGTCGGTCATGGTCCAACTGGCGATGAAGGCCTTCTACCCGGCCAAGCCGCCGTTTCCGCTGATGCACGTGGACACGACCTGGAAGTTCCGCCAGATGTACGAATTCCGTGAGAACTATGCCAAGAAGGAGTTGGGGCTGACCGTCCTGACGTACATCAACGAGGAAGGGCGAAAACTGGGTTTGAACCCGTTCGAACAGAGCGGGAAACACACGACGGTGATGAAGACGGAGGCGCTCAAACAGGCGTTGGAGAAATACAAGTTCGACGCGGCCTTCGGCGGCGCACGCCGCGACGAGGAGAAATCGCGCGCCAAGGAACGCGTGTTCTCGTTCCGTGACCGTTTCCATCGCTGGGACCCCAAGAATCAACGGCCGGAACTCTGGAGCCTCTACAACACCCGCGTCAACAAAGGCGAGAGCATTCGTGTTTTTCCGCTGTCCAATTGGACCGAGTTGGACGTCTGGCAATACATCCATCTGGAGCGGATTCCCATCGTCCCCTTGTACTTTGCCGCCGAACGGCCCGTGGTGGTCCGCGACGGCAACCTGATCCTGGTGGACGACGACCGGCTGCAGTTGCTGCCGGGCGAGAAACCACAGACGCAGATGGTCCGCTTCCGCACCCTGGGATGCTACCCCCTGACCGGCGCTGTCCCCTCCACCGCCACCACGCTCCCGCAGATCATCCAGGAGATGCTGCTGTGCAAGACTTCCGAGCGGCAGGGCCGGGTGATCGACAACGACGAGGAAGGCTCGATGGAAGACAAGAAGCGGGAAGGGTATTTCTGATCGCCACGCCACCCCTTGGGTTTGACCGCCATAGCTAGATTATGTCGCACCATTCGGATTTGATCGCCACCGACATCGACGCCTACCTGGCCGAACACGAGCGCAAGGAACTGCTGCGGTTCCTGACCTGCGGCAGCGTGGACGACGGCAAGAGCACGCTGATCGGCCGCCTGTTCTACGACTCGAAAATGATCTACGAGGACACGCTCCGCGCGTTGGAGCGGGACTCGGCCATCCACGGCACCACCGGCGGCGGGTTCGACCCGGCGCTGTTCACCGACGGCCTGAAGGCGGAACGCGAGCAGGGCATCACGATCGACGTCGCTTACCGCTACTTCTCCACCGCCAAACGCAAATTCATCATCGCCGACACGCCGGGACACGAGCAGTACACCCGCAACATGGCCACCGGGGCCTCGACCTGCGATCTGGCGATCATCCTGGTGGACGCCCGCAACGGCGTCGTCACCCAGACGCGGCGGCACAGTTTCATCGTCACGCTGCTGGGCATCAAGCACGTCCTGGTGGCGATCAACAAGATGGACCTGATGGGCTTCCGCGAGGAGGTGTTCGAGCAGATCCGCGCGGATTACAAGGATTTCGCCGCCCGGCTGGAAGTCTCCGACGTCCACTTCATCCCCATCTCGGCCCTGCAAGGCGACAACGTCGTCGAGCCCAGTCCGAACATGCCCTGGTACCGCGGCAGCACGCTGATGAACTTCCTGGATTCGGTCTATATCGGGTCGGACCGGAACATGGAAGATTTCCGCTTCCCCGTCCAGTACGTCAACCGGCCGCACTTGGACTTCCGCGGCTTCTGCGGCACGGTCGCCTCCGGAATCATCCGCCGCGGCGACGAAGTGATGGCCCTGCCCTCGCGGAGAACGAGCCGCGTCAAGTCGATCGTCACCTTCGACGGCGACCTGGAAGAAGCCTTCTGCCCGCAAGCCGTCACGCTGACGCTGGAGGACGAGATCGACATCAGCCGCGGTGACATGATCGTCCGCCCCGGCAACGTGCCGAAACTGGAACAGCGGTTCGACGCCATGCTGGTCTGGATGGCCGAACAGCCGCTGGTCACCGGCAAGCAATACCTGTTCAAACAGACGACCAAGCTGGTCACCGGGACCATCGACGCCCTGCGCTATCGCGTGGACGTGAACACGCTGCACCGCCAGGAGGCGTCGTCGCTCCGATTGAACGAAATCGGCCGCTGTGCGATCACCCTGACCGAACCCATCGCGTTCGACGATTATCGCCGCAACCGCGTCACGGGCGCGTTCATCGTCATCGACCGGATCACCAACGGCACGCTGGGCGCCGGCATGATCCTGGCACGGGCCACGGGCGATCAGCGGCGCGACCACTGGGACGACGCGCCGCTGGCCCGCACGCTGCACGGCCAGCCCAGCAACGTGACCGGCGAGGAACGCGCGGCGCGCTTCGGCCAGACCCCGGTGACGATCCTGCTGACCGGCTTGACGGGCTCCGGAAAATCCAGCCTCGCCTACGCCTTGGAACGTCGCTTGTTCGACGCGGGCCAGGCCAGCGTCGTACTCGACGGCCAGAACATGCGGTTGGGAATCAGCCGCGACCTGGGCTTCACTGCCGAGGATCGTTCCGAGAACCTGCGGCGCAGCGCCGAAGTCGCCAAGCTGATGAACGAGGCCGGCTTGATCTGTATCGGCGCTTTCGTCGCGCCCAGCGAGGAAGTCCGGCAGCGGGCGGCGCAGGTGATCGGCGCCGAACGGTTCCTGGTCGTGTACCTCAGCGCCCCGGTCGAGGTCTGCCGCCGGCGCGACCAACGCGGTCAGTACGCGAAAGCCGACAACGGCGAAATCGCCAGTTTCCCCGGCGTCTCGTCGCCCTACGAGCCGCCTTTGACGCCCAGCCTGACCCTGCCGACGCACGAACTGAGCGTCGAACAAGGCGTCGACCGCATCCTGGAAATGCTGAGGCAGAGGAATATCATTCACTAACAGGGGCCTTTCGTCAGTCCCGATCGGGCCCTTCGCACAACGGCAGACCCAGGTTGCCAGCTGCGCCGCTCGCCTTGGGCCGGAACGGGCAAGGCGGCAGGCGATGTCCGCAACGGAAACCCTTGTGCCCGGACGGGATCCGCTTCGCCCGATCCGGAAATCTCCCCGCGGGACCGCAAACAGGCGTTTTCATTTT
The DNA here is from genome assembly GCA_012515235.1 of Candidatus Anammoximicrobium sp. Taxonomy (GTDB): domain Bacteria; phylum Planctomycetota; class Planctomycetia; order Pirellulales; family Pirellulaceae; genus Anammoximicrobium. Next base: position 83,238 of record JAAYYU010000244.1, on the reverse strand, counting down.
TTCCGGGGCGTGTATAATAGTCCCGTTGACCAAGTCAGCGCTTGGTTGGCTGGAAGACCCCAGCACGACGGACTCACTTCCGCTTTTTCCTTCCTGGTTCTCCTGCTCAGAGTCATCTCTCACAGTCTCCAGGATCGACGGCTGGTCGCGCCGGCAAGGTTCTCAACACGGGTGGTGCGTGCGCGCCGGACCTGCGTCGAGCCGTTGCCGCCCCGGCCTGGGCGGTTCGCCTGCGTTTGAGTTGACTGTGATCTTCTGCACCGCCGTGTGGGCGGAACTGGAGAATCTGCGTTTGGCTGCGTGTGCCGATGTTGCGCGCGTTGCCTATCGATGTCGCGGCGGAACGTCGTCCCTCCCAAACCGGACGTCCGGATCGCCGCGCAGACCTTTTTGCGAAAGTACCTGATGTCCGTTTCTTTTGAGCAATTTCAACTGCTTCCGTCCCTGCTGCGAGCCGTCGCCGAGGAGGCGTACACGACGCCGACGCCGGTTCAAGTGGAGGCGATTCCGCCGATCCTGGCCGGCCGGGACTTGCTGGGCTGCGCCCAGACCGGCACCGGCAAGACGGCGGCCTTTGCCCTGCCGATCCTGCACCGCCTGGACCAGTCGCGCCGCCCCGCCGTCCCCGGCGCGCCGCGCATCCTGGTGGTCTGCCCAACCCGGGAACTGGCCGCACAGATCGGCGACAGTTTTCAAACCTATGGCCGGCATCTGAAATTCCGGCAAAGCGTTGTCTTCGGCGGCGTGGGGCAAAACCCGCAAGTGCGGGCTTTGGACCGCGGCGTGCACCTGCTGATCGCCACGCCCGGCCGGTTGCTGGATCTGATGAACCAGCGTCACGTGCGGCTGAACGGACTGGATACGTTTGTCCTGGACGAGGCGGACCGGATGCTGGATCTTGGCTTTCTGCCGGACCTGAAGCGGATCATCGCCTGCCTGCCCCCGGCGCGCCAGTCGCTGTTCTTCTCGGCCACCCTGCCGGATCGGATCGGGGAACTCGCCCGACAACTGTTGCGCAACCCGGTGCGCGTCACGGTCGCGCCGCCGGCGACGACCGTCGAGCTGATCGATCAGCGGGTGCTGTTTGTCGAGCAGACCGACAAACGGGCGCTGCTCAGCGAACTCCTGCAGGCTCCGGCGGCGGGCCGGGTCCTGGTCTTCACCCGCACAAAACGCCGCGCCGATCACGTGGCCAAGCAACTCAGCCTGAACGGGATCCGGGCCGACGCCATCCACGGCGACAAATCGCAGACCACGCGCCAGCGGTTGCTGCACAGCTTTCGCACCGGCAAGATGCGCGTGCTGGTGGCCACCGATCTGGCTTCCCGCGGGATCGACGTCGACGGCATCACGCACGTCATCAACTATGACCTGCCGCACGAACCGGAAAGCTACGTCCATCGCATCGGCCGCACGGGCCGGGCGGGGGCGACCGGCACCGCCCTGTCGTTCTGCGACGCCGGCGAACGCGGCTGCTTGCAGGCGATCGAAAGACTGATCCGCCGCCGCCTGCACGTGCAGGCAGACCACCCGTATCACTCGCCGCCGACGCCCGCCCCGGCGCGTCGAGCCTACGCCGGCCGAACCCCGGCTCGGACCGACGGCGGACGTTATCGGCGGGCATTGTGACCGGTTCGCATTCCGACAACCGCCTTGCCTGGCGCCGGGGGGCGGCAGACCGAACCGCTGTTCAGGAACGATTTTGCAGGCCGAATGGACTTCGCACGAGCGGACGAGACTTCCGCTCCGGCGACACGATCGCCGATTCTTTCTGCCCAGCCGCAAGGAGTGTACCATGCCCACGCGGTGCGACTTGGACGAAGACGCCACGATCCGGCTCCGGACCAGGGCCGGGCGACGCCACTCGCGGCTCAACCAGCACACGGAAGTTGGGAAGGTGGCCGCAGGGGGCAAGCACGCCGCGCGCCGAGGCCACGACAAGTCGGTCCGCGTCGGTCCGACGCGACTGGGCAAAGGCGTGTTCGCCCGCCGCCGGTATCCGGCCGAAGCCGTGATCGGCGAGATCGAGGGCCGGATCATCGACGATCCGCACTACGGTTCCGACTACTGCATGAACATCGACGACGGACGGGTCTTGGAGCCGGCGGCGCCGTTCCGGTACGTGAACCACAGTTGCGAGCCGAATTGCGAGTTCGACTTCTTCGACCTGCGCGATACGGGCCAGACGGAGCCGGAGCGGCGCGTTTTTCTGATCGCCCTGCGGGAGATCAAGCCGGGCGAGGAACTGACCATCGACTACAACTGGTCCGCGGCCGCCGCCATCCCCTGCCGCTGTCACGCGCCGTCCTGCCGCGGCTGGATAGTGAATCCCGACGAATTGGACGCCCTCCGCGCACGACTGGCGAACACCCTGCCCAAAGACACCGGGCAGACGGCGTGACACTCCTCGCTGGCCTCTTCCGCCTGGCGCCGGCCCGCGTCTTCCACGGTCATCGGGAAACCTGCGTGCTGGAAGATCTCGGCCCACTGCTTCCCGTACTCAGACTAGCACCAAACGGGAGTTCAGGTCATTCTCTGGCAAATCAAGAAGTCACGCTCGCTCACTTCTCGTCCCGCTCCCGCTTCCATGAAATTGTAGGATCAGGAGCGGGTTTGGGAGCGGGATCGCGATTGGGAGTCGAACCTGGAATCGTGCCAGAACCGTGCGTTTCGTCAGCGCGAATGATGTTGCAGGAGTCTCTCGATCGCCGCGACGTCCTCCTCGGCAAGGTCCCCGTCGGCTCCCGCGATCGTCTGCTCGATCTGTCCGGGATGGCGGGCGCCGACGATGGCCGCGGTGACTTCCTCGCGCCGCAGGACCCAGGCGATCGCCAGATGGGCTACGGTCTTGCCATGCCTGGCGGCGATTTCGCGCAGGCCTTCGACCAGGGCGAGGTTGGCGCTCAGACGCGGCTCGTGAAATTCCGGATCGCTTCGCCGGTGGTCGTCGGGCGGCAGGTTGGAAACCCATTCGCGAGTCACCTTGCCCGTGAGCAGTCCCTTCTGCATGGGACTGTAGACGATCACGCCGATGCCCTGTGCGGCGCAGTACGGCAGCAGCTCGGCCTCGACGCCGCGCACCAACATGCTGTACGGCGGCTGCAGGGAAGAGACCGGGTGCAGCGGCTGGATGCGACGGAGTTGGGCCGCGTTGAAGTTGCTCACGCCGCCGTATCGCACTTTGCCCTCGCGGATCAGTTCGGCGATCGTGCCCCAGGCTTCCTCGATGTCTTCGTCGGGTTGCGGCCAGTGGATTTGGTACAGGTCGATCGTGTCGACGCCCAGTCGCCGCAGGCTGTCTTCCAGTTCGGCGCGCACACTGGCCTTCTTCAGCCGCGTCACAATCCGCCCCTGTTCGTCCCAGCAGCGTTCGCACTTGGTAGCGATCAGCGGCCGTTGGCCCAGGCCCCGCAGGGCGCGCCCCACGACCTGTTCGCAATGGCCGAGGCCGTAAACGGCCGCGGTGTCGATCCAGTTGACGCCCAAGTCCAGCGCCCGGTGGATCGTGCGAATGGATTGCTCGTCGTCCTGCGGTCCCCAGCTGTACGCCCAGTCCCCGCCGCCCATGGCCCAGGTGCCCAGACCGACGGTCGTGAGCTGTAGGCCGGTCTTTCCGAGTGGTCTTGTTTTCATGTCAATACGATAGGCCACGATGCCCGTTTTGCCCAGAGGGGCAGCAGACCGTTCCCGACCGACAGAAAGGCGGGGCGAGCAGACAGAAAAAGCGGGAGCGTTTTAAGTGTTCAGGACCGAGCTCCCGGACCCGTGGTTGGCTGACGCCTTGGGGGCTTGCCGAGAAACGCGGGTCTGGTGTCGGGTCTGGACTTGCAGGATTTCCCGGATTTGCGAGACTGGCATTTGGCAGCCCTTCCAGCTCTCCTCTTGAGGAAACGAAGTGCACCAATTCCCACAAGCCAAGCTCGAACGGCCCTTGCTCCGTTGTTCTTGTCTTTTGGGAGCTGCCTACCAGGGGGCAGGACTCTTTTCACACAGACAGTCCTGACGCCTTCTGCTTTTCGAAAGGAGGTTGCGATGCAATTCACCAAGATGCACGGCGCCGGGAACGATTACGTCTATGTGGACGGGTTTCGGGAGCAGTTGCCGGCCGACCTGGCCCAACTGGCCCGCCGCATCTCCCATCGGCGGTTTGGCGTCGGCGGCGACGGCCTGATCTTGATCCTGCCGTCGGACCAAGCGGACGCCCGGATGCGGATGTTCAACGCGGACGGTTCCGAAGGGGAGATGTGCGGCAACGGCATCCGCTGTGTGGCCAAGTACGTGTACGACCACGGCATTGCCCGCAAGTCGGAGTTGCGGATCGAAACCAAGGCCGGGGTCCTGTCCCTGAGCGTGACGACGGCGGGCGGCCTGGTCGACAAGGTCCGGGTCAACATGGGTCCGCCGATTCTGGCCGCCGAGCGAATTCCGACCACCTTGCCGGGCGTCCCGGTCGTCGACGCGGTCCTGGACGTCGCGGGAAGGAGCTTCCGCGTGACCAGCGTCTCGATGGGCAATCCGCACTGCGTCATTTTTGTCGAGCAGGCGACGGACGAATTGGTGCTTGGCTGCGGTCCCAAGATCGAGGTGGATCCGCATTTCCCGGCCCGCGTGAACGTCGAATTCGTCGAGGTGCTGGGCCCCGCCGAGGTGCGGCAGCGGACCTGGGAACGCGGTTCCGGCGAGACGTGGGCCTGCGGCACGGGAGCCAGCGCGGTGTGCGTGGCCGGCGTGCTCACGGGCCGCACGGCGCGGCGGATCGTCAACCATCTCCGCGGCGGCGACTTGGAGTTGCACTGGGACGAGGCGGACAATCACGTCTACATGACCGGGCCGGCGACGGAAGTCTTTTCCGGCGACTGGCCGGACTAGCGGTTTCCTCCGGCACGGCGTCAGTTGCCGGCGAAGGCCGGCGCGTAGGCGGCCGGTGCGGCGTGATAGGAGGCGCTCAGCTCCTGATACGCGGAGCCGACCGTTTCGGCGTCGATGCGATCCGCGCCGCGGCCCGCCGCGGCCAGCCAGGTCAGTTCGGCCAGGTGGGCGACCCAGCGCGGCAGGCCGCCGGACAACTCCAGAATCCGCGCAACGGCATCGTCGTCGAACAGATCCGGGTCGGCGCCGGCCCGCGTCAGGCTGGTCCGCAAGTACTGCCGCACGTCGTCGGCCTCCCACGGCTCCAAATGGATCCGCAACTGGGAAAGCTGCAGCAGATCGCCGCCCAACCGCGTCAGCCGGGCCGGGTCGGCGGCCAGCGCCAGCGTCATCCCGACGGGGTGCGACTTGAGCAGCCGGAGCACGAAGATGACAACCTCATGGGCCGCTTCATCGGCGTCGTCCAGCAGGATCGCCGTGTTCAGATTCAGCAACCGATTCTCGCACAGCCGGTCGCTGATCCGGCGCCACAGCGCGAACACTCCGTCGCCGGTACCGGGGCTGGCGCGCAGCCCCGCCGCCAGCTCCCAAAGGAAGTCACGGGGCTCCAGCCCCAGCAGATTGAGGCGGCAAGCCGGCTGTCCGGAGCGACGGGCTTCGTCCAGGAACTTCGCTAGCACCAGCGTCTTGCCCGTCCCGTCGACGCCTGTCAGAATCCCCAGGGAACGGCCCTGCCGGACCAGGAACTGCAGCCGGGCCAACGCCTCCCGATGGGTCGCGGCGGCAAAGAAAAAGGGGCCTTCGCCCGCGTTGCGAAAGGGAGACAAGCACAGGCTGTCTGGAGTGCGACGCATGATCGGTCATCCTGGGGCCAGGAGTTGCAAGGCAGCGGTTCCGCATCGCTTAGCTAATCGGTAGAATCGCTACGAGACTTCCAGGAAAAACTCGCGAGTTGCCACGATGAGCAAGAGATTCTTTGTCGCCGAACCCGTCACCGGGGACAGCGCGCTGCTGAGCGGCGCGGAAGCCGAACACGTCGTCAAGGTGCTCCGCGGCAAGGTGGGGGACCTCGTGACGCTGTTTGACGGCGACGGCGCGGAGTTTCCCGCCAGAATCACGGCCGTGGGCCGGTCCAGCGTCGCGTTGGCGGTGCTAGCCCGCCAGGAGGTCAGCCGCGAATTGAAGACCCAGATCACGCTGGGCGTCGCGCTGCCCAAGGGCGACCGGCAACGCTGGCTGGTCGAAAAAGCGGTCGAGTTGGGCGTGGCGCAGTTGGTTCCGCTGGTCACCGAGCGAGGCGTCGCCGAACCCAACGAAGCGGCCCTGGGGCGTCTGCGGCGGTATGCGATCGAGGCGGCAAAGCAGTGCGGCCGGAACCGGCTGCTGCAGATCGGCAGCCCGCAGACCTTTGGCGAGTTTGCGCGTGGTGCCAACCTGGCCGCGTTGCGGCTGCTGGCGCATCCGGATTCCACCGCCGTGCCGGTCGCCGGACTGGCGTGGGCCGGCCCGGCCGCCGACGTCTGGTGTGCGGTGGGGCCCGAAGGCGGCTTTACGGAGGAAGAATTGGCCGCCGCCGACGGCTGGCGGCGGGTCAGCCTGGGACCGCGCATCCTGCGGGTCGAGACGGCGGCGGTGGCTTTGGCAGCCTGGTTCTCGCTCTGCGATGCGATCCGGCCAGGGCCGTAATCTTCGCCGTTTTTCCGCGAAGGCTTGGCGAGCGGCCTGGGAACCGTCACAATCAAGCTCATGACTCACGCTGACGACTTGCCGCCGCCTGATTTCGACTTCCTGCCCGGCCCCTTCGCCGCGCCGGGTCCGCCGGCGGCGGACGAAATCGTCATGGCGGAACTCGTCCCGCCGACGGTGGACTTGCCGCGCGTCTGGACCGCGCTGCTGGTGGGCACGCTGTCGATCCCCGTCGCCGCGGTCGTCGGCGGCGCGGTCTTGGCAGCGGGCATGTTCCTCGCGATGGGACCTCGCGGGCTCCAGGATGATCCCTCGATGACGAATTGGCTGGAGTCCTTTGCGCAGACGCGGCTGGGGCTGATGGTCATGGTCCTGCCCGGCCAGTTGGTGTTCCTCGTCGGCGCCGTGGGCGCCGCCTGCCTGTCCCCCCAGGGACTGTGGGACCGGCTTGGTTTGCGGCGCGGGGGGCTGTCGCTCTGGAGTTGGCTCGCGCTGATGCTCGGCACGCCGCTCGTCGGCGTCCTCTCGTCCCATCTGCTGTCGCTGTTCGTCGACGACATGAGCGATCAGTTGAAGCTGGTGGAAGACATGATGCGGGTCCACGTCCGGGACTTCCCCGTGGGCCTGATCGTGATCGTCGCGGTGGTGCCGGGCATCGTGGAAGAGCTGTTGTTCCGAGGGTATCTGCAAAGCCGGTTGCTGCGTCGCTGGCCGCCGCTCTTGGCGGTCGGAACCAGTGCGTTGATCTTCTCGGTGGCGCATCTCGATCCGGTTCACGTCCTGGGCGTGATCCCGCTGGGGTTTTGGCTGGGTGCCGTCGCCTGGCGGGCCGGCTCGATCTGGCCGGCCATGCTCTGCCACGCGGTCAACAACGCCGTTGCCGTCGCAGGGGCGGCGGTTCAAGACCACGCCACGCTGGAGCTGACGTGGGACCCTTTCTCCGCGACGGTGCTGGCGGTCGGCGGCCCGGCGTTCCTGCTGGGGCTGGGCATTCTGGTTCTCGCCCCGCCGCACTCGCGCGGGCGGCACGGCCAACCAGTAGGCCGTGCCACGACAGGGCTTCAAGCATAGAACATCCTGCCGCACTGCGACATTTTCCGCAGCAGCGGCGTCGGCTCCGCGCGGTCGCCCAGATAGTCCAGCGTGTCGAACCACTCGACGATCCGGGCCGCGCCGACGGTATCCGCCCAGTACAGCAGGCCACCGCGCGACGCGGGAAAACCGAAGCCGAGGACGACGGCCAGATCGATCTGGCCGGCATCCCGCACGTCGCCCCGCTGCAACATGCGCGTGGCCTCCAAGAGCATCGGCGCCAGCAGTCGCCAAATGACGGTCTCGGCCGTGTGGGGGCGCGGCGTCTGCGGACAGCGGGCGAGCGCTGCCTGCAGCGCGGGATTCAGGCCTTGCGGCGTTGGCTCGTCCGCTTCATACAGAAAGAATCCCGCCCGTGCCTTGCATCCCAATTGCCGGGCCTTGACCATGGCGACCAACAGCGGCGAGGCCGCCACCAGGTCCGACGAATCCTCGGAAATGGCCCAGCCGCATTGCAGCGCCGTGTCCAAGCCGATTCCGTCCATCAGCCGCAGGGGACCGCACAGCATCCCGAACCGCTCCGCGGCGCTTTCGACCGCTTCGACCGTCACGCCTTCCACCAGCAACTGCATGGCCGCGGACAGATAGGGGACCAGCAAGCGGTTGACGACGAAACCGGGAACATCCGCCACGACCAAGGGCAAATGGCCGATGGCGCGCGCAAAGCCGACGGCGGCAGCGACGGTCTGCAGGTGCGTCTTCTCGCCGCGGATGATCTCCAACATGGGGGCTTGACCGATGGGCAAGAAGAAATGACAGCCGCACAACCGGCCTGGATCGCGGAGCGGTGACGAGAGGCGAGCGAAGGGGATGGTCGAAGTGTTCGAAGCCAGGATGGCTCCGGCGGCCAATCGAGGTTCCAGGTCCGTCAGCACCTGCTGCTTGACCGCGATCTTCTCGGCCACGGACTCGACGACGACGTCGCACTGCGCCGCCTCGTCCAAGCCGCCGAACCTGACCAGGCGGTCCAGGTCCACGCGCGCCGCCTCGTTCGCCGCCGGCCGGGCCTGCAACCAGGACGAAATCCGCTGCCGCACGGTGGCCAGGGCCTGAGCGTTTTCGTCGACCATCACCACGGGAATCTGCCGGCCCGCCACGGCCGCGGCGATCGACGCGCCCATCACGCCGGCGCCCACGATCCCGACCGACCTCGGCCGGCGGCAGGCGTCCGCTCCGTACTGCGACTCCGCCATCCGCTGCTCCACTTCCATCAATCGCCGGACGTGCTGGTCCGCGACGTGGGGCAGGGAAGGCTGTTGAGTCGACAGGAAACCTGGCTTGATGGACATCTCGAATTCCTGGCTGGCCGGTCACACGCTGCGCAGTTTCACAATCAGTTCCGGCACCGCTTCATAAAGATCGGCCACCAGGCCGTAGTCCGCCGCGGAAAAAATCGGCGCCTCCGGATCGCGATTGATGGCCGCAATAAGTTTGGAGTTCTTCACGCCGGCCAGGTGCTGCACCGAGCCGGAAACACCCAGGGCGAGGTACAGGTCCGGGGCGACGATCTTGCCGGTCTGTCCCACCTGGAATTCATTGGCCGCGATGCCCGCATCGACCAGCGGGCGAGTGCTGCCGGCCGCGCCGCCGCAGGCGTCCGCCAGGCCGCCCACCAGACGCTCGAAGTCCTCCCGGCTCCGAATCGCGCGCCCCCCGGACACGACAACGCGGGCTTCGCTCACGTCCGGACGGCCCGCCCGCTGGCTGGCCACCCCAAGGTACTCCGACAGCGCGGGGCCCTCCGTTTCGGGCACGTCCAGCGGCACGACGTCGGCACAGGTCTCCGCTCGTTCCGCCGGAGGATACGACCCGGGCCGGACGGTGATGATCTGGGGCGCGGCGCACAGCTCGATCGTGGCCAGCACGGCGCCCGCATACATGGGCCGCTGCAGCCTCAGACGGCCGCCGTGAAACTCATGACCCACGACGTCGCCGGCCATCGCGCCCCCCAACAAGCCCGCCGCACGGGTCACGCTGTCTCTGGCAAACGTGCCACTGGCCGCAACCAACAGATCCGCCCGGCGCTTGGCGACGGCCGCCGCCAGGACGGGTGCGTACCGTTCGGCCAACGGATCGGCCAAGGCGGGACGGTCGGCGGCGAGCACCGGGGCATAGCAGGCGGCATCCGCGGCCGGAAGATCGAGCGAGTGGCCCAGCAGCAGCCATTCTACGCTGCCACCGCTCGCCGCCGCGCACTGCCGGGCAAACGTCAGCGCAGACCGACTCGCGACGCAAACCGCTCGATGATCGTGCTCGGCGACAACCAGAATCCGCACCTTCGTACTCCGTATCAGACAACTTTGGCTTCGCGCAAGCGAGCGATCAGTTCGTCGACCGACGCCACGCGCCGACAGTCCCGCGAATCCGACGCCCCGTCCAGGCGCAAGACGCGCACGCGAGGCTCGATCGCCACCCCCAGCGCCGCCGCCGACAGACGCTCCAGAGGCGCCTTCCGGGCCCGCAGAAGGGCGGTCAACGCGGCATAGCGGGGCTGGTTCAAACGCAGGTCCGCGGTCACCACCGCGGGCAGCCGAACACGCACGGTCTCGATGCCCGCATCCGTCTCCCGAGCGACCTGCACCGCCCCGTCCGTAAACTCGATCCGCGAAGCGAACGTGGCCTGCGGCCACGACAGCAGCGCGGCCAGAAACTGCCCCGCCTGATTCGCGTCGTCGTCGATCGCCTGCTTGCCCATCAGGACCAGTTGCGGCAATTCGCGGAGCACCAGCTGCTGCAGGATGCGCGCCACGTTCCACGAATCCAGCGGCTCGTCGCACGGAACCATGATCGCCCGGTCGGCTCCCATCGCCAGCGTCACGCGGAGCTGCTGTTCGCAATCCTCCGGCCCGATTCCGGCCGCGACGACCTCCACCCGTTCGGCCGATCGCTCCCGGATCAGGAGGGCTTCTTCCAGCGCCACCTCGTCGAACGGATTGAGGACGTAGGCCAAATCCTCGTCGTCGATCCCTTGCCCGTCGGCGCGCACCACGACCCTCTGATTCGGATCGGGGACTCGTTTTGCGGGAACCAGGATTTTCACGATCGGCGGGGCCTCGGCCTTGGCGAGAAACGCCGGATCATGATAACAAATCAGCCTCCGGAAGCGAAGGGCGGGACCGCCCCCGGTTCTTCGCCGATCGGCCCCCCGCCCGGCGAACGGCGGGCGTCAGGCCACCCGCCTTTCCGCCGCGGTCCGCCTGCTCCAACGAAACCGGCGGACTCACACCCACGGTTGGCCGTCGCCCTGTTTCTGTGACGCGATCTGGGCCTCCTCCTCCGCCCAGCCTGCCGATCGCGGCCCACGCGAACCGCTTCGCCTACTTCTTCGCCGTGATCCGGGCCAGTTCCTCGGCGGTGAACTTGCTGCCGGCCACCGGGCCGGGGCGGTACACGGGCTGGAACTGGCTGGGCTTCGGTTCCACGACGGGAATCACGAACACCTCCGCGCCGCTGGCGTCCCTTTCCACCTTGCCGCCGGACCGCTCCAAAGCCTGGCGAACGAGCTTCTTGGACACTGACACCAGCGTCGGAAAGTCGTACGGCGTGTGGCTGAACTTGCCTTTCGGATCCAGCGCCGACGTGAATCGCTCCGGCAGCTTCGAGAAGCCGACGGTGGTGAACAGCACGCCGCCCGAATTCGCCGGGTTGCAGTCGCTGTCCTGCCCGCAACGCGTGGAAATGACGATCGTCTGGTCGAGATCCCCCTGGCCGTACAACAGGCCCATCAGGACGTACGCCCCGTTCAGCTTGACGTCGATGCTGAACTGGCCGACGCCGCCGGGACCGCTGCACAAGCCGTGCGTGTGCGTACTGGACTTGTGGTACTTGTCTTCGATCAGTTGCCAGGTCTTCTCCCAGCGGGCGGGGTTCTCCTGGGCCCAGCGCACCACGTCCCGGACCATTTCGGCGTACTGGCATTCGTCCGGAATGCACTTCAGGGCGGCCGCCACGATCTGGCCGACGTCGTCCGTAAAAAACGCCTCGGCGTACAAGCCGCCGATGAACTGGCCTGCGTACACCCCGTCGCCGTAGTTCATCAACCGGCCGAATTTCTCGCCCAGTTCGATCACCAGCTGGGGCATCCCCGGCGCGATCAGGCCGCTGTAGTCGGCTTCGATCTGGTAGTCGATGTCGTCCGCGTGCTTGTTGAACTGCGGATGGCCGCTGTCCGGCGGCGCGATGCCGCTGCGCAGGTTGTCGCGGCCAGCCTTGTTGGCATGCCAGAGCGGATAACCGCTGTTGGCAAAGTCGATGCCCGCCTGGCGGATCGAGCAGTCCAATCCATATTGGTCCAGCGTCTGCAAGAACGTCATCTCGACGTAGATGTCGTCCTGATGGAACTGGTTGATCAGCTTCGGCTCCCACTTCGGCATCCTGTCCAGCGGCAGGATCTCGCCCTTGAAGCGGAACTCGGTCGGCCCGCCCCAGCCGACGCCTGCCATCTGGCCGATCCAGCCGGCCTTCATCTTGTCTTCATACGCTTTGACCGGCAGTCGCCGCACTTGCTGAGCCGCCGCCCAGGGGACCGCGCTGAGCAGGACGCCCGCCGTCATGAACAGAAGCATCTGATTTCGCATGTCGCACCTCAAAGAAAGAATTTGAAATCTGACCAAACGATGGCCTCACGGAAAACGCCCGCTCAGTCCCTCAGGCCGCAAGCGCCGAGCGTCAAAGTCGCGCCGGTTTCCCGCCGCTGCTTGCCGGCCGGATGACGGTACTGCCAGGCCAACGGCAGATCGCCGCCACTTTCCGCTGCGCCCGGCGTCGCGGGCAAAGACACCAGCCGCGCATCGAGCGGCGCGAGAAGTTGCCGAGCGGCGGCGGGCAGCAAGCGGTAGTCGTGCCGGTCGGGAGCAGCGAAGGGCGGCGAATCGAAACGCCGGATCACATTGGTTGCCCGATCGAACGCCGTGCCCTCGAGCGCGGCGAACAGGCCGCCAAACCGGTTGTGCGCGCCCGCCGCGTGGCTCAGGCCAGCCCCGGCGCGAACCGCAATCAGCTTCTGGCCGTTCTGGCGGCGGCCGGCGTCCCAGACCAGGTTGCCGATCAGCTGGGCCTTCGCCTTGAAGGCCGACAACTCGACCACCGGCGAGATGAACGGGGTCACGATCGTGTTGAACGCCAGGTGCAGCGTGCCGTCATGTTCTTTGCCGCCGTCCTGGCCGAAGTGGATCACGCCGCGGTTGCCGCTGCAGTTGGGATCCTTGACGATCACGTTGCCCAACAGCACCGCGTGGCTGTCGGGCCGCGTGGTGTCGGCAGCGTCGACCAGGTCGAACTCGCGGTTGGCCGAACCGTGGATATAGCAGTCCTCAATGCGATTGTGGTGGGCCCGGCTCTTGACGTTGTGTCCGGTCAGGCTGGCATGCACTTCGCACGCCCGCAGCGTGACGCTGGTCCCGCCCAGGTACAGGTTGTGATTGAAGCCCGGATCGGCCGGATCGCCGTTGTGGTGGATCTCGCAGAATTCGATCAACTGGTTCAAGCCTCGCTCCGGACCGCCGTCCCCGTTGGACATGATGCCCATGTCGTTGTGGTGGATTGAGCAGCGACGGACGATCACGTTGTTGGCCTGGTTGATCCGCACCCCGGCGCCGTTGTGGCTACCGTTGTGGGCGCCGGACAATTCAAAACCTTCCAGCACGCAATCATCCGTGCCGGCATTGAATTGAAAGACGGCCCGCGGCGTGCTGCCTCGGCCGCTGTACTCAAAACCGCTGCCGTCGATCTTGACCCACCGCGAACCTTCGGCCGGAACAGCGCGAAACGTCAGACGAGCCTGGCGAACGTACACGGCCGTCCGTTCGTACGGCTGTCCGCCCGCACGGGGATAGACCATGATCGCATCGCCCGGCCGAGCCTGGGCATTGGCCTCCTCAATCCGCGCGAACCGTTTCCCCGGTCCGACCTCCAGCGTCTCCGCCCGGCTGGACCTGGCCGGCAGACTGCAGGCCAGCAGCAGCGCGGCCGCCGACCAGCAACCGGTGCCAATCCAGCGGAACCGACGCGAAAGACGCGAGCAAGTCGTCGTGGGCATGCCAGCCTCCTGAATCAACGCGGAAAACCTCCGTGCCTGTTGCGAAAGGGCCTGGCTCCGAACCGGCCCGGAAAAAGCCCCGGAGAAGCGACCGCCGCGAGGTGCCAGTGCCCCTTTTTCAACAGGCCGCTGGCGCCAAACGGGATTCCGGCACTTTCCCGCGCCGTTGATGAAGTCACGGTTTCGACGCCGGGGCTTCGGCGCCGCGGCCAGGCTTACAGAATTCAATCTTGGCCGAGCTTGGTGCCAGCTAGATGGTCCGACCCTGATCGGCCAAAACTGAATTCTGTAAGCCTGACGCCATTTCGCGCGACCGTAGCATCATCGACGGCGACGCTCCGTGGCAGTTTCCCGTTCGCTGCCAGTTGCCGCACAGGGACCGCGTCCAAGGTCCAAACGCAGCGTTTCCAGCGTGACGTTTTCCAAGGCAAGTGTCAACCACGACCTCGATCTGTTCTCACAGCACGACCTCGCCAGCGGCATCTGGTCCTGCGAACGTCGACAACTTCTGCCGGAACGGCGAGGATTTGGTCCCGCCGACTTGCTAATAGACCATCTCGCCGCGGACGAAGGCGGCCGTGCGAGGATCGGCGGGCGAGTCGAAGAATTGCGGCGCGGAGCCGATTTCGATCAGCCGGCCGGCCAGCATCAGCCCGACCCGCGTAGCCAGTCGCCGGGCCTGGAACACGTTGTGCGTGACCAGCACGACGGTCGTGCCCTCCTCGCGGTTCTGCCGGCGCACGATGTCTTCGATCAAGGCCACGTTGTAGGGATCCAAATTGGCGGTCGGCTCGTCCAGCAGCAGCACCGTGGGACGGACGACCAGCGCCCGCGCGAGCGCCACGCGCTGCATCTGGCCGCCGGACAAACGCTGGGCTCGGGCGCTGGCCAAGTCGCCCAGCCCCAGCTGCGCCAGAATCTGCTCCACGCGCCGGTCGTCGCGCCGGCCCCGCAGCCTCAGGCCGTACGCGACGTTGCGGCGGACGCTGCCGCGCAGCAGGGCGGGACGCTGGAACACGGTCGTGATCTCGCGGCGGACGGCCAGCGGCACATGCTGGTCGCGGAAGCAGCGTCCGCGGTAGGCGACGGTTCCGGCCGTCGGCGGCTCCAGGAAGTTCAACAGCCGCAACAGCGTCGATTTGCCGGCCCCGCTCGGACCGACCAGCGTCAAAACCTCGCCGGCTCCCACTTCCAGACATTCCAAATTGACCACGGCTTGGCCATCGTAGGACTTCCGGACGCCTTCCAGGCAGTACAAGGGTGCGTCCATCTCAGTCGCCCCCGGCTCGCTGCTGAAGCCCAAACAGGACCGCGTTGGCGAGAAAGGCCAGCAACAGCAAAATGATGCCCAAGGCCAGGGCCAGATCGAATTCGCCCATCCGCGTATTGAGCACGATGGCGGTCGTCAACACGCGCGTCCGGCCTTCGATGTTGCCGCCGACGAGCATCACGGCGCCGACTTCGGAAATGATCGACCCGAAGGCGGCCACGATGGCGGCCATGACCCCGATCCGCGCCTCGGCCAGCACCGCCGCCAATTCCTGCCACCGGGTCGCGCCCAAGGCGCGCACCTGCAGCCGCAATCCCGGCTCGACGCTCTGCACGGCCGTCATGGTCAGACCCGCGACGACCGGCAGCGCGATGACGACCTGGGCGAGCACCATCGCGCGGGGCGTGAACAACCAGCCCAGAGAGCCCAACGGCCCGCTGCGGGACAACACCAGATACACGGCCAGCCCGACGACGACCGGAGGCAAGCCCATGCCAGTGTACACCAGCACCGTGATTAGGCCGCGCATGCGAATCCGCGACCACAGGCCCAGCGCGGCGCCGGCGGGCACGCCGATCACCGTGCTGATCGCCAACGCCAACCCGGTCACAAACAAGGTCAGCCAGATGATCTCCAGGACCGCCGGATCGCCGGTGCAGATCAACTGCGCGGCCCGCACCAGCCCGCGGACGATGTCCTCCATAGCGTGTTTCCCCGATTCAGCGGGCGCTGGGATAGAACAGCGGCTGACCGAACTGGTCCACGCCGAACTGCTTGATCTTCTGCTGGATTTCCGGGGACCGCAACCAAGCCGCAAAACGCTCGGCCAACGCCCCGTTGACGCCGGGATGAGCCGCCGGGTCGATGGGAATGACCGCATAACGGTTGATCAATTCCGGGTCGTTGTTGGCCTGAGGGTGCTCGCCCCCGAAAAGGATTTGCAGGTCCGGCAGTTTTTCACGGGTTGCCAGCCAAGTGCCGCGATCGGTCAACGTGTAGGCACGCTTCTCGTTGGCAGCCAGGAGCACGGCGCGGGTTCCAATCCCCAGCGACTGGTACCAGCCCTGTTCCTTGCTCGGCGCCAGTCTCGCAGCGGACCAGATGGCGAGTTCCTTGGAGTGGGTCCCGCTTCGGTCGCCGCGGCTGAAGAACGTCGCGCGGGCGGCGGCGATCGCTCGAAACGCCTCCGCCGCACTCTTGCCCGCCGCGGCCCGCGCCGGGTCGCCGGACGGCCCCACCACGACAAAATCGTTGACCATGATTTCGTGACGCCGTTTGGCATGGCCCGCCGCAAGAAATGCGTCCTCCTGCTTCCGCGCGTGGACGATCACGACATCCGCGTCACCGCGCCCGGCGATCGACAACGCCTGGCCAGTTCCCACCGCAATTACGTCTACGCGGCAAGCGTTCTGCCGTTCGAAGTCCGGCAGGATGGCGGCGGCCAGACCGGAGTCGACCACGCTCATCGTCGTCGCCAGACGCAGCACCGGCCTGTCCGACGCGGCGGCCGACGCGGCCGCCTGGACAGCGGTCAGTGCCAGCAGACATTTCCAACCAACAGACAAACGCAGCAAGTCAGCTAAACTCATCTTCACGGCGTCACCGTCTCCGAAGGGGTTCTGTGAGTGGCGGCGCCAGTTCCGCAGACGCCAACCTACTTCTTCGTCCCGCTGCCGAGCGAGTCGCCCACGTACAGCAGGTACAGCAAGGGGAGTTTTTCCTTCGCCACCCCGTCGGCGAACGTCCCCAGTTCGCCGCGGAGCACCTTCTCGCCAGGATAAGTCACGTCGCAGACCAACGCGACCGGCGTATCGGCCGGGCAGCGGTTCCGCAGCTGCGCCAGCGGTTGCAGCTTCTTTTCCGGCGCGGCGGGGTCCGACAGCGCGACTCCGGCGGCACGCAGCAGTTCGTGCAGCAGCACGCCTTCGTACGCCCCCTCTTCGTCGCTCTGCGGAATCTTGTCCCGCACGATCGCCTGCGGCAGCTTGACGAAATCGGCCGGCGTCACCGTGATCGTCTGGCCGGCCTCGTTGCGGACCAGCAGGACACGCTGGCACGGCGCCTGGGCAAACGTTTGCTCCGGGTCCCACACGATCACGGCCAGATGATAGTTCTGGTACGAATTGGGCGGGTCGCCCGGCAAAGCGGAACAGTAGTAGGCGGTGACCACTTGGCCGTCGGCACGCTGGACGGACGACGGATAGCCGCCGTCGAGACCGTTCCAGTCGACGAGTCGGACCGGCTCGCTCCACGTTTGGCCGCCGTCGCCGCTCAGCATGGCTTCGAGTCCTCTCTTCCCGAAGTCGGAGGCGCGGTCGCCGTAGCAGAACAGCACTCGGCCGTCACGCAGTTTGACGAGGTGTCCGTTGACTCGCTGAAAACCGGTCATCGTGCGCCGCAACGTCCACGTGCGCCCGTCGTCCGCCGATGCGCACAGGACCATATAGTCCTTCTTCTCGACGCCGGTCCCGTGCCTCGCCGCGGCCAGCCAGCGTCCGTCGCCCAGGTGCAGCACCGTCGTTTCGTTGGCGTCGGGGCCGATTACGACCGGCTCGCCCCAGGTCTTGCCGTCGTCCCGGCTGCGGACCAGGAACGAGCGGAACTGGCGCTGCTCGTATTTCTCCCACGGCCCCTGCGTCGAGTAAACCGACACGCACAGGTCGCCATTGCCGGCGATCTGCAGGTCGCCGAACGGCACGGCGGGCTGGCCGCTGGGCGTCGTTTGCGGAAAGGCGTCTTTGTAGACCCACCACGAGCGTCCGCCGTCAGGCGAGCGGCTGAGCCACGGCCCCAGCACTTCGTAGCGGTAACTCCCGCGCGTGCGAGGCACGTCTGGCGGCCAGCGGTTCGACCAGCCCGAGGTCAGCACGATCAGGTCGCCGTTGGCCGCCAGTCCGGCCGCATGGTTCATGCGGATCGTGTCCGGTTCGTGCTGCGTGGCCGCGCTGCCAAACCGCCACGTCGCCCCGCCGTCGCCGCTCAACCAGCACTCGATGTCGCCCGCATGATGCCCGTGGCTCGCGTCGTTGAAGATCAGCGCCGCCAACGTCCGGCCGTCGCGGAGAAGTTTCAGATTTGGCCACGCACAATGTCCGGGCGCCGTAAACACCGGCGCCGGCCGCTGCCCGCTGCGGTCCACGGCGTAGCGGGACGCGGCGGGCGCCACCGCTGGCCCGGCGGAATCCGTTGCCGTCTTCGCCGCCGCGTCTGCCGCCTGGAGCGCGGCTGGCTGAACCAACAGCAGCGTCAACACGGAAATGATGTTGGTGGTTTTCATGGCTACCGAGGTGAAGTTCTCCCGTTCCATGTTACAATACGACGAGTGACGGTACAAATCCGGTGACGGAATTCAGATTGCGCCAGGACCTCGCCGTAGAGGAAAGCTGTGAGCCATACGCAACGGCGGCCGAAATAACTTCCCGAAATTTTCCCCCCCACGCTGCTCGCCAGCGTGGAGCCATGTTCAAAACCAGCCGTCCGCCCGCCACGCGTCATCTCGGGCCACCACGCTGCTCGCCAGCGTGGAGCCATGTTCAGAACCAGCCCTCGTCCCGCCACACGCCCTATCGGGCCACCACGCTGCTCGCCAGCGTGGAGCCATGTTTAGAACCAGCCCTCGTCCCGCCACACGCCCTATCGGGCCACCACGCTGCTCGCCAGCGTGGAGCCATGTTCAGAACCAGCCCTCGTCCCGCCACGCGCCCTCTCGGGCCACCACGCTGCTCGCCACGCGAAGTCGCTGCGGACTCACCGTGCGAGTTTGCGAGTGCCTTGGTTTGCCGCCAGTTTTGGCCGAAACGGTGAAGTTATTTCGGCCTCCGTTGTAACCTTGACCATCCACTTTAGCTCCCAAGCATTCTCCCGGTTGCAACGACAGGCGAAAGCAGCTGGAACCTCGTCCGCAGAACTTGTTGCTGCGTCGCTCGAGCGACCCTGCAAAACAAATCGGCCAGCACTTACCGATGTCGAAACCGCATCCGCTCGCCAACGATTCGAGCGGCACTTCGGCGAGTTGGATCTAGTTCGACGCCCGCGCGCCGAGATATTGGAGTTCAACGGGCCGAGGCGGCCTTGGCGCGATGCGATCGCTGTCGTAGCCTCGCTGAGCGAAAAATCTCGAAAATCGCGTGACGAAGCGGACTGCTTTCGCTCTCTTATAAAAGGGAGAATCGAATCATGCGGTCCAAGGACCAGTCCAGCGCCGAAGCTCTGATCGCGGAAGCCCGGCAGGGAATGCGCGAGTCGCTGGGCCGGCTGCTGCAGACCTACGCCAACTACATCAAGCTGGTTGCCGCGGCCCAAGTCGGCGCCAGGCTGCAGGTGCGGGTGAGCCCCTCTGACGTGGTCCAAGAGACGTTCTTGCAGGCGCATCGCACGTTTGACCAGTTTCGCGGCCGGACGGAAGCTGAATTCGTGGCCTGGTTGCAGCGGATTCTGGCCAGCCAACTGACGCACCTCTACGAGAAACACCTGCTGGCGGAAAAGCGGGATGTTCGCCGGGAAGTGTCGCTGGACGAGGTCGGGGCGAAGCTGGAACGATCCACCGCCCGGCTGGCATCGGTCCTGGCAGACGATGCGCCGTCACCCAGTTCGCGGGCGATGCAGCATGAACGCGCGGTGATGCTAGCCGATGAGTTGGCCGAATTGCCGCCGGACTACCGCCAGGTGCTGCTGTTGCGTAATCTGGAAGCGATGTCATTCGCGGAAGTGGCGGAACAAATGCAACGTTCGGCCGGCGCCGTGCGCATGTTGTGGCTGCGGGCCGTGGACAAGTTGCGCCAACAGCTGACTGACAAGGGGTTGATATGAGTTCTGCGACTGCGGATCGCAACGCCGTTGGTCTGGCCGACCCGGATCAGCAGGAATTGCTGGCCATTCTGGATGATTTTGTGGACCGCCTGCAACGCGGTGAGTCGGTGGACGCCGAGGAGATCATCCGCGCACACCCGGAAGCGGCGGACCAGCTCCGCGGGTATCTCGACAGCCTGGTGTTCCTGCAGCGTGCCCTTCCGCCGTCGGCAGCCCTGGACACCGATCTGTTGGCCGCCAGTCGCGATGAAACTTGCCGCCTGGGCGAATTCGAGATCCTCCGTGAACTTGGCCGCGGTGGCATGGGAATCGTCTACGAGGCGATGCAAGTGTCGCTGGGCCGCAGAGTGGCGCTGAAGGTGCTCCCGTTTGCCGCGGTCCTGAATCAGGAACAGCTCGCGCGGTTCACAATCGAAGCCCAAGCCGCGGCCCGGTTGCACCATCCCCACATCGTGCCGGTGTATTCCGTCGGCTGCGAGCGAGGCGTCCATTACTACAGCATGCAGTTCGTGGATGGGCGGTCTTTGGACGTGATGATCGAAGAGCTGCGCCGAACCAAACGTGGCAAGGGGATCGGCGAATCACCAGCAGCCGCAGACGACACGGCGAAGTGCTTTTCAACGGCTCATTTCGCGAAAAGCCGCGAGTTCTTCCTGTCCGTGGCGAAGCTGGGCGCTCAGGTCGCCGATGCGCTGCAACACGCGCACGATGGCGGAATTATCCATCGCGACATCAAGCCGTCGAATATCCTGATCGACCGCGCCGGCAAGCCGTGGGTCACCGATTTTGGCCTGGCGCGTTGCCGGGGCGACGCCAGTCTGACGAGCACGGGCGCGGTGATCGGGTCCGTCCGCTACATGAGTCCCGAACAGGCCCTGGGCCGCACGCGCCGCGTCGATCAGCGCACCGACGTCTACTCGTTGGGCATCACCCTGTACGAACTGCTGACGCTCCGCAAGGCGTTCGACGCCGGCGATCAGCAGCAGTTCTTGCGGCAGATCGAACAGGAAGAGCCGGCGCCTCTGCGGCGAATCGATCCGGCAGTGCCGACGGACCTGGAGACCATCGTCCTGAAGGCGATCTCGAAGCAACGCTCCGACCGCTACCGGACGGCCCGCGAGTTTGCCGACGATTTGCGCCGATTTGCCGCAGGCCAACCGATTCGGGCTCGCCGCCCATCGTGGTCTGACCGGATCAGCAAGTGGGCGGGCCGTCATCGCAGTCTGGTGACGCTGTCGTTTGTGTTTTTGATCGCGGCGCTGGCCGGAACCGCGACCGCGGCGCTGCTGATCGTGCGGCAGCAGGCACAGACGCGCCGCGCGCTGCAACTGGCCGAACAGAATCTGAAACAGGCCGAGGAGAACCTGCGGCAGGCCGGGAGCGTGGTCGATCATTTCGGGCTCTTTGCCGCTCAGCGGCTGGGCGACATCCCCGGCACCGAGTCGCTGCGGCGCGAGCTGCTGGGCGACACCTTGCGCTATTACCGGCAATTCATCCAGCGCGCCGGCCAGGACCCGAGCCTGCAAACCGGACTGGCGGTGGCACACTTCAAATCGGCCGAGATTCTCGAACGGCTCGGCGAACCAAGCGAGGCACTGCAATCGTACGAGCGGGCGGCGACCGTGTTGCACGAGCTATCCCGTGATCCAGCGGCGACGAACGACACGCGGACGAAGCTGGCGATGTGTTACAACAACATCGGGCTGCTGCGGGCCAACCGCGGGGAAACCGAGCCGGCTTGGGAGGCTTACCGGAAAGCCATCACGCTTCAAGAAGGGCTCGTCGCTGACGAACCGGCCAATTCGGTATGCGAACGCGACTTGGCCCTGACGCTGGGCAACCTCGGGCTGCTGCACGGCCAAACGGGTCGGATCCAAGACGCATGGACGTACTACGAACGCGCGATACAAATCCAAGAGCGTCTCTTGGAACGTCAACCCGATGACGCGACCCTGCGGCGGCGACTGGCCGGTACGTACAACAACGTGAGTTTCCTGTACCAGACAGCCGATCCGGCGAAGGCGTTGGAGTTCAGTTCCCGCTCGTTGGCCATCCTGCGACCGCTGGCAACGGCTGGCACGACCGACGGGACGGCCGAGAGCGATCTGGGGCTCGCCCTGAACAATCACGGATCGTTGCTGGCGCGCAGCGGACAACTGGACGCGGCGCGGAAGTGCTACACGGAGGCCGTCGAAGTCTACGAGCGGCTCGCCACGGGCTCGCCGGCCATCGTTCGTCACCAGTTGGATCTTGCCGTGGCAACCAACAATTTGGGACGCACGTTGAATCGGCTCGGTCAGCAGGAGGCGGCCCAAGCCGCGATCGACAAAGCGTGCGGCATCCTGCAACGTCTGGTTGAGGCCTCTCCCAGCGACGTGAATTATCGCAGCACCCTCGGCGGGGCGCTGAACAATCTGGGCCTGGCGCACGAACGTGCCGGACGACTCGACGACGCGCTGTCTGCGTATCAAAACGCCGTCGAGCACCAGCAAGCGGCCCGCGACGCCGCTCCGGACGTGCAACAAATCGGCGAGTTTCTGGCAAAGAGCCAGGACAATCTCCGACGGGTTCAGGCATTGATCGGACAGAACACAGAGGTGCTCCGATGACTAGCCTTCGACCGCTCAGGTTTGAACAACTCGAGCAACGTCTGTTGTTGACGGCCGGCATTTCGCCGGTGAGCGAGGCAATGCCAATCGCTCAAATCCGCTTGGAACTGAGCGACCTTGCGGGCCAGCCCATCACGTCGCTGCAGGCGGGGGAAGAGTTCTACCTGAACGCCTATGTGGCGGACGTGCGCAGCGAGCCCAAAGGCGTGTTTGCCGCGTATTTCGACCTGTCTTTCGACGCAGACCGCGTTGTTCCCGCCGGGAACATGGAATTCGGCTCGATCTACAAGAACGGCCTGGTCACCGGTGGGACGGCTTCCGGGTTGTTGGACGAAGTGGGCGCCTTCAGCGGCAGCTATCGGCCGCTTGGTGCAGGCGATTTTCTGCTCTTTCGCGCCCCGTTTCGCGCGGAGGCGGCAGGGACGGTCTCGTTCTTGGCCGAACCGGCCAACCTCCGTGGCTCGGAGGTCCTGCTGTACGGCGCCAGTGGCCCGCTGGCCAGCGACGAGATTCACTTTGGTTCGGTCAGCCTTGACGTCCTCGGCCCGCCAAATTCGTCAGAGCAGAACGTCGTCACGCTCGCTGCGAGTCCTTTCGAGATTTGGAATTCTGATCCGTTTGCTCTGCTGCACGACCGCGGCTCACCCGAGATCGTTGTCGTTTCCCTGCCGGGCAGCCTGCTGACGGGGAACGATCATGACCTGCTGTACCGCAGCACGACTTCGGTGCTTGACCAGCGAAACGTCGCGGCCATCCTCAGGCCGGATCGCGCTTCGGACACTCAACCCCTGTTCGACCTGTTGAACGAACGGATTGTGCTGAATGATGAATTCGACTTCGCAGCACGCAGTCGGAGCCCGGACCCGGAAAGGCGAGACCGTGAGTTGTTCCTTGAACTCAGCCCGCGGCTGTCAGCAGGGCGCAGCTTCTCGATGTTGGAAGGTCCCGGATTCTTGTTTGATGACTACGGAACGCGAGCAGCCAGCGATTCCCGATCGGACGATCGCGTCGCTGGGCCGACGGGGTGGAGTTCCCTGTTTCACGATCATCAATGGTTGACGGCCGGTCTTCTGCGGATTGGCTGGACGACGGAACACGGACGCAATAAGGATGCAGGCCTTGCCTACGATGGAGAGATGCTTGACTTGGGACAAATCGCCTACGAGACGATGAAATCGACAAGACTGCGCCGTTCTGCATTCCCCCGCATCGACCGCGCATACGATGACGAAGAGTGGGTGGCCAGTCTGGATCGGGCGTTTTCGGAAGAAACCGAAATCGATGGACTTCAGGGTGCGGTGATGGCGATGGAAGTGGATTTGCCGAACAAAATGCCCGCTCGGCAAGAAGCGGCGTCCCGTACGCATTCGGACGAGGCGGTGCCGACCGACTCGCGCAGCAACAAACGGGCGGAAGACAACTCCGAACGCAAACCTCACGACGATACCACGCCTGCCGCCTGAATTCGTCCGCCAGGCAGCAAACCCCCTCCTGCAAGGCCGCCTGCTGACAGTCCCGTGGTGCGGCTCCGCGACTTCTCCGTGGTCGGCGCCGCGTGACAACCGCCGCCAAAACCGGTCTACATCAATAGAGGCGGAGTGGTTCGTCCGACGCATGTCTCGTCGGGGGGGGAAGAGAAATGTTAAGAGCTTTTGCCAGCCTGAGGCTGGAACGGCTGGAAACGCGATGGATGCTCGCGGCGGACGCCGTACCGTTTGACGACGTCTACACGCTGGAACCTGACACGGTACTGGAAGTCTCCGCTCGCGGGGGCGTCCTGGTTAATGATGACTTGGGGAAGGACTTAGGGAACCCGACCGCCGAACTCGTCGCCAGCCCGTCGCATGGCGAACTGACGTTCCGCCCCGATGGTTCATTGGTGTACACGGCCGGCGAGGACTTTCCGGGGATCGATACGTTCACCTATCGAATCGCCGGCTCGACTTCCCCAGAAAACCTGGCGACCGTCACGCTCGGGCTGGCCGAGTCGCTGGAGGACACGGTCAAGTTCCGAGTAGAAGTCGTCGATCTGAACGGCAATCCCGTGTCGAGTGCTCCGGTGGGGGCGCTGCTCGAACTTCGGGTCTTTGTTGAAGCCCTGCCGCATCAGGCGAACATCGAGCCGGTACGCGCCAATTTTGCGGTGAACAGCGTGGGAATTGCTCCCGAACTCGAATCGTTGTTCCGTGAGCGTAACGGCTACTTCTTGCTCGGACCCAGACATGTCGATGGGGGGATGGAGTTGGGTTTTGGCTCCGAGGTGGCTTACACCGCATTTCGCCATCGCAACGACGCACAGTTCGTGCCCGGTGAACAGCGGATCGCGCGGATCGCGTTTACCGCCAACGAAGCGGGAACGCTGTCCTTGTCAGCCCAGCACATAAACGTTCCCGACAAGTTCGGAATGTGGCCCGTGTGGTTGGGCGACGACACCGCGGAGTCGCTGCTGGATCGCATCCAATTTGTCAGCTACGGCCAAATCGACTTCGGGGACTCGGTTTCCATCGAGTTTATCCCTTCGGACAACACTCCGCCATCCGTTGGGAGAGACACGTACCACGTTGACGCAACGGGCACACTCGAAGTCGATGCGGCAGCCGGGGTGCTCGCCAACGACACGGACGCTGACGGCGACGCGCTGACGGCGCGGATCGTTAGCGAGCCGCGCTACGGTCAGGTAACGCTGAATGCGGATGGCTCGTTCCGCTACGTGCAAGATTCCCACGTCAACCTCGGGAGCCGCCTCGAATCGTTCTCGTATCTTGTCGACGACGGCGTGGCGGCGCGGGTCGGCTTGGCAATGCTTGTTCTTCCTTCGGGCGAGCCTGTTCCGACCAGTTGGCAGAACCGGGCCAATCCGATTGACGTCGACGGCGACGGCGTCTTCACGCCGGACGACGAATGGGTCCTGATCCATGACCTGGAGAGCCACGGCGAGCGCGTTCTGCCGCCGCCGACGAGCAGCGAAAAGCCCCCGCCGTTCCTGGACGTGAACGGCGACGGCGCCGTCTCCAGCGCGGACGTCGAGGCGCTGTACGCCAAGTACGTGATGTTTCGCCTGCAACCGGTCAGCTTGGACGGTTCGCCGATCGACCAAGTGACCGTGGGCGAGTCGTTCGCCGTCCAGGTGCGCGTGGAAGATCTCCGCGACGATCCACGCGGCGTGTTTGCGGCGTACCTGGACGTGGAGTACGATCCATCGCTCGCATCGCTCGATGGTGAACTGCAATTCGGCGACATCTACGTCAATGACGTTTCCGGCGAGACCTCCAGTCCCGGCCTGATCGATGAAGCCGGGGCATTCTCCGACAGCATCAAGCCGCTCGGCGGCGGCGAGTTCACGGTGTTTACCGCTCGGTTCACAGCGACGGCGGCGGGCGAGGTCGTGTTCTCGGGAAACCCGGCGGATGACACGCCCGCCCGCGATGTGAACGTCTACGGCTGGGACTTTAACCTTTCCGATGGTCAGACCGGATTCGAAGACGGATCGGTCATCAGCGTGCCGAACTCCTGGATTGCGGTCGCCTCCGCGTCACTCGCCGTCGTTGCGGCGACCGATTTCGCTCAAGATGATTCGGTCGTTGTCGAGCACGGCGGTTCCGTTGCGAGCTTGGATCTGCTCGCCAACGATGAAGCAACGCAGATCGTGGAGGTTACCAACGGCAGCAAGGGGGGCGAGGTTTCGATCTCGGCTGATGGTGCGAGCGTCCATTATACTCCGCCGTCGATCGACTTCATCGGCGTGGAAACGTTTCAGTACACGGCTCTGAATTCCGACGGCGCGACGGACACGGCCAGCGTTACCGTTCAGGTTCGCAGCCGCTTCCAGAATCCCCTGAATCCAGCGGATGTCAACGACGACGGCCACGTGACACCACTGGACGTCCTGTTGGGCATCAACCAGTTGAACGAACGAGGGCCGCGCAAGCTGACCGCCGACGATTCGGTGCTGGGCGGTACGCCGCGTTACTTGGATGTGAATGGGGACGGCACCCATTCGGCACTTGACGTGCTCGTGATCATCAACCGTTTCAATGCCACGGTTCAAGGCGAGGCCGAAGGCGAGTTCTCGCCGATGGAAGCTGACGTTCCGCTCCCGACGATGGAACCGATCCTCGCCGGTCAAGCCACCGTGATCGCGATCACCACGCAGACCGCTTTCCACGAACAGGCAACTTCGCCCGAAACACAGAAGGATACGGAGGAGGCTCCGGACACGAATCAACAGATCTCCTTCGTACCCGCCAAGACTGCCAATGATGCGCGATCGAGCCTGGATGATCTCCGCTTGCTTGTACAAACTCGCCACCTCGATCCAGACTCGTTGGACCTGGAGGATATTCTTCAGCCGATCGTCTCCGATGTGGCGCAGCGGTGGTGGATTCTCTAAAGGGTGTTACTATATCAAGAGTTGATGAAAAAACTCGCAACGATCATAACGCTGAACCGTTGATTAAAGACATTCTGGAGGGTGGGCAATGAAACGAAATCTCCGCATGGAAACGCTCGAAAACCGCGAAATGCTGGCGACGGATGTGGGTGCGGTCGCGGTTGACTCCGGGCTGGCGGTCGCCGCGATTGTGGAAAACGCATCAAGCGAAGACAGAGACTCGATTGCGAGAATCAACTTCGCCGTTTCGTTAAACTCCGCTTTCTTAGGGGACAATCAGCACGCGCTCCGTATCGGTGACTCTATCGTTGCCGTCGGGCAAGACCGCTTACACGTTTTCGCGCCTTCAAGCGACGGCGACCTGTCCTACGTCGATACCGATGAATTTGTTGCCGCAGGCGCCATTACAAACGTAGTACCGCTCGGTAGTGACAAACTGCTTGTTGTTTCTTCCGAATCGAACCCCCAGCAAACACGGAATTCGACCGAGGTCGTGTTGCTTACGCTGGGAGCGGACCATCACATCCGTACGCTCGATCAAGTCGTACGGAATTCGGCTTTTGCAGGCATCTCGAAAAAGAACGGTGTAGTCGAGATCTTCTGGCGGCCGGATCCGCGGTTGATCGGATCCATGGCCGAGTGGCAGTCGGCGGAAATTAATGTGAACGTACCATCGGACCAAGATCCAAACGCTATTGTTGATCGCCCGAACTACTTCCATTTCATCGATCGTATCGATCCGAACAGCGCTACGCTCGACGACACACCGCTGCTGCGATATAGAGGTTATGGCATTTACGAAGCAGGCCCCGGAAGATTTGTCGTATCGGTTGATAGTGGCCTGCAGTTCCTTGATCAATCCGCGGCAACTGAACAGATCCGTACCTTGCCAAGCGAAATGACCGTGTTGCGAAACGTTGCGACGCGCGATGGAAAATGGGTTCTCAGCGGCGTGTTGACTGTCGGTGGAGATGTCGGTTTTGGTTCCATCACGCTCAGCGATTCGTTGACCGTTGAGTCCATCGTCATGGAGGAAGGGGAGTCGGCCCAGCTCAAGGCCGAATATGACTCCATCGGGGGTGTCTTCAACGATGGGCGGATCCCGTCTGTAACAGTATACAAAGCCTTGGGCTCGGAAGACTTACGCGTGGTGACGGAGGTCGGTGGGCAGTTCCGCGAGCAACTTGTGTCCCTTGACGGGTATCGGCTTGGGTTTCGGCCCGCATTCGTGGTCGATGCCGACACGATTGTCGCCATTCGCGCTCAGTTCAGCGAGCCAACTCCATGGCTCAGCAGTGCGACTCCTGAATTGACCGCGCATTTGCTGAAAAGGACTGCGGCTGATGGCGATTTCGAGCAGGTGCAAGTCGCAAGTTTGAGCGCTTTTGACTTCCACGCGGGGGGATTTGTTGCCGCTGATGGCACCATCACGTTGCAAGATAGTGAAAGCGCCCGCATCATTCGCATCGTGGACGATCGGATGGCGATTCAAACGGTGCGAGTGCCCCTCAATGCGAGCGACAATGTCATGCTCGACGGGCGCGTCAGTGGGTTCGCCGAGTTGGCACTGATCTCCACCGGAAATGAAAGCCAATTGATCCGCGCCGATGGGGAACCGATCCTCGCCCGTCAAACTGCCGCTATCGCCGTCACCACGCAGACCGCTTTCATCGGAACGGCGACTTTTGAAACCGCGGAAGACCGCCGACTGCTGGCCAGCTTCTCCCCAAGCGTTGTCGAAGACGGAGCGTCAGGCAGTCTGCGGGAGGTGTTCGCGATTGCCGCTGCCAACGGCCAGGCGGACGAGATCCGCCTGGGCACGGGCGTGTACCGGCTTGACCTCGCGGCTGACGGTGACCTGGACATCAGCGAAAGTGGGTTGGCCGTCAAAATTGTGGGCGCCGGACGCGGGCAAACGGTGATTGACGCCACCGGCTTGGGCGACCGGGCCTTCGATGTTTGGGAAGGCGCCCTTCTGGAACTCGAAGGGGTCACGATCCTGGCCGGCGAAGTGAATGACGACGGTGCCGGGATCCGCAACGCTGGCACCCTTGTCTTGCGGGACGTCGAAATCGCGGGAGGCACGGCGAACGGGGACGGGGGCGCGATTTTCAATTCCGGCACGGCTCAGCTTGAATCCGTGCGACTCGTTGGCAACGTCGCCCTGCGCGGCGGAGGGATCGCCAACGGCCCAGGAGCGCAGTTGGTGGGGGATGAGCTTGAGGTTCTCAGCAACAGGGCCTTTTGGCCGCCCGAGTACAAAAAGAACTTCAATGGTGCGTTCGGCGTGGGTGGGGGCGTCATGAATTGGGGACACATGGAACTGTCCCGCGTCCAAGTGATTTCCAACCAGAGCGACAATTTCGGCGGAGGCATCCAGAACGACCGTTTTCTGGTGATGAACCATGCCCTGTTGGCTGAAAACACGGCTCCTGTGGGGAGCGCCATCTACAGTTTCCGCGAGTCACCTTCCTTGGGCAGCACGCCCGCGGAGACCGTGCTGGACGACATTACGCTGCGTGGCAACACGTCAGCGTGGGATCGAGATCCGGTCGAACAGTGGTACGACACCACCGTGAGCGATACGAACGTCGTCGAAGGCGACGGCGAGGCAGGTTTCCTGGCGCGCGAAGCCGCCTTTACCGTCCTGGAGGATTCGTCGGAGAACATGCTGCCGCTGGGAGCCTTGGGCTGGAACGTTCCAATCACCGCGGCGTTGACCCGCTCGGGCGCGACGGCTACGGTCTCCGACGGCGAATTGGTGTTTTCGCCGCAGCCGGATTTCTGCGGACTCGATCTGGTCGTCGTCGTGGACGCCAACGGGGTGCCTCACCCGATCGATGTCTGGGTTGAGCCGCAAAACGATCCGTTCATGATCGACTTTCCCGAATCGATTCAAGTTTTTACTTGGGAGCAGGCCTACCTCGACCCGCCGTTTGGAAACCTTACCAAGGCACCCTACGAAGTCAGCATTCCGGTGCTGGAAAACGCCTCCTATGCCCCCGACATCGGGGAACGGCTGACCATAACGTCGGTGTTCGCCAGCCACGGGGGCACGGTGGGAATCTGGGACCCCAACGAGCTGACGAGCCGGGAGCCCGAATTTTGGCCAGACGACCGGATGTGGATCAACTATTCGCCTGCCGCGGGATTCTCCGGCGTCGAGACGATCACCTACACGGTGTCCGATGGCAACGGCGCTGTCTCAGAATTCACCGTCCAGGCGCACGTGGAAGACCGCGACGACGTGATGCAATTCCGCTTGGAAGCCCGCAACCGTGCAGGAGAAGTCATCGACCGCGTGCGGCAAGGCGAGACGATCGATGTTTACGTGTACGTGACATCCGGATTGGACGAGACCGCGATCCGCTCGGCAGATGCGCAGGTTCGTTACCATCCGTCCCAGGTCGAGCGTGTCGGCGACGTTCAATTCGGAGACGCGCTGCCGGATCTCCAGTGGTGGGGCGACACGAAAAGCAGTGGGATCCCCGACCTGAGAACGCTGGGAATGAAGGCCAACGGGGGATTCAATGTCTTCGATGATCCGCACCAAGATCTGATCCTGGCCCAGTTCTCCCTGCAAGTTGTCGGCAATCAAATGGTGGAATTGGCCTTCGACGCCAAGGACTGCACCGGCAACCTCTACGACCTGGGACCGGCAGCAACCATCCCGTACGCCGCGATCGAATTTGTCGGTCTGTCGTTGCCGGTCGTCACGGGATGGCACAACGCGGAGATGCCGCCAGACGTCGACGGCAACCAGTCGGTCGTTCCCCTCGATGCGTTGATTCTGGTCAATGAATTGAATCGTGGCGGCAGCCGCCTGCTGTCGGAGCCGGTCGAGGGCGAGGGGGAAGGGGACGGGGACACTCACCACCGGCACCACCGGTATTTCGACGTCAACAACGACGGCTACCTCACCCCGCTTGACTTGGTCCGAGTCGTCAACGTTCTGAACAGTCCTGTTACGCGGGCAGAGGGAGAAGCCGGAGTGAATCTGGCATCTGGCGTGACGGCTGCTTGGGAGCCAAACGCAGCCGCCCGGAACACTGGCAGCCCTGCGGCGTTTCCGCCGAGTGCCGCCACGGATGGCGGCGCAACGGTCCAACGGCAAGACGAGGTGTTTTCCGGCTGGTCAACGCCAATCCTGGAGGATGGCTTGGTGGACGTGTTGGCCAGCGGCGACAGAACGCGTCGCACGGATGCCGATCAGGAGATGAAGGGGGATACGGATTTGCTGTTGGCGGATGCACTTCTGGCCAACGCGATGGACGACGCTTGGGATCTTTGACTTTTAGATCATTCCGCCACTTCCGCAGACAGTCCCGGAGTTGAATCGCGTGCAGCGCCCGTACGAAATGCACCTCTTGCATCATTTCATCGTCGGGAAATTCGGCTCGGACCTCGGCCCACAGGGATTGGAGTTCAGGTTCCGTCAATGTACGAGGATTTGGCATGGCTCATAACTCCGCGGGGCTTACGATGTCGATTTGTCCGAAGCCCAACATTGCATTGATCAGGTTGATCTGTCTTCGCACCTGCAGCTTGACCAAGTGCTTGAAGTTCCAGCTTGCTAACAAAGGGATCTGTTCAGTCACCGCAAGGGCGACGTGCAAGGCGTCATCTCGGAATTTCGCCTGCACCACGCCTCGATCGACATATTCATCCGCCAGATCCTCGGCTTCCGCCGTGACGGGCAAGACGGCAAACGATTGGACCAGAGCCTCCAAGCGGCGGCGTTTGTCAGGGTCCGGCGTGTCGCGAATCTCGGCGATCACGAGTGCGGAAATCAGCGGCTCGTAGCTCGGCAGTCGATCGAGCCAGAACTCCTCAGTGAGACGCTGGCGATCCGGGGGCCCTGGCGTCGATGTACGCACTGGGCACGGTTGTATCCAGATAAAGCCGTTGCACTGGAACGTCTCCTCACGCGAGTTTTACCCTGGGACGGACGCGATTGACAGGGGACCCGAAAGCGTCGGAACCGGTCGGGGTGAGCTCCTCGCCAAGACCGGTAGCGGATTCACCCTGGATTGCTCCTGAACCACAGAGCAAGGGCCTCGCCAAAGGTCCCGGATTGTTGCGATGTGCCGCGCAGGTAGCCACCACGCTGCTTGCCAGCGTGGAGCGGTGTTCAAAACCAGAGATCTCCACGGAGAGATCGCTTGCTTCGCCACCACGCTGCTTGCCAGCGTGGAGCGGTGTTCAGGGTGCTGGACGCAGCGGGCAGGCACCTGGTTCTGAACGTGGCTCCACGCTGGCGAGCAGCGTGGGGGCCGAAGAGGGCGCGTGGCGGGACCAGGGCGATCCAGGGAGCCAACCCACGTCAAGGTGCGGTTTACGAGCGGAAGAAATGGACTTACCTGACCGTCCACTGTACGTCCTGCGTCCGTCCCGCGGCGAGATCGGTGACTTCCGCGCGGTAGGTGCCCGGCGGAGCGTTCAGTTCGATGGGCAGGTCCACGTTCCAGCTTCCTTTGGTGAACGCGCCGTAACGGGAGAAGTCGCTGGTCTGGCCGTCCGGATTGGTGACCTTCAGCCGGAGCGGAATGACGCCTGGCACGGCGCGGCCGCTCGGACCGGACAGTTCGGCTCGCAAGCGGACCAGGCTCCCCCGCGGCGGTTCAGCCCCGCCGTCGAGACTCAAGGTCAGCTTCTCGATCGGCTCGGGCAGCAGCACCAGCACTCGGCCACCTCCGGCTGGCAACTCGACCCGCGCTACTTGCCGTCCTTGCTGCTGCGCCAGCGGTACGGCCTCGCCTTGCGGCAGGGCGTAGGCCGTCTGGCCCAACGCGGCGGCCATGCGCAATTCCACCGTCTGCGGAACCCCCTGGTCCAGAGCCCCGAAGTGCCCGTAGTGCTTGCCGGGCACACGCAGGTCGTTCACAATCGCCACGTAGTTCGCAGCCCCGGCTCGCAGGTAGTTCAAGAAGACGTGCGACGACCGCGTCACCACCTCGGGCTCGATCGCCTCGCGCACCCGTTCCACGGTGCTGCCCACCGGCCCGCCCGCGGTGACCAGCGCCGTCTGCTCTTCGTTCATCGCTTCGACGTACGTCGGCGACCCGGGCTGCACGCCCTCCGCCAGCAGTTCCTGCTCGCGTTTGCTCAGCGCCGCCGTATCCTCGGCCGCTCCTTGAAACTTGACCCGTGTGACTCCCGGCAAGTCCGCCCGGAAGTAGTCGTCCACGACAAGCTTGCCGCCGCGGGCCAGGAAGTCGCGGAGCTGTTGCGCGGCCGGCTCGGTGATGACCGGGGCTTCCGGCGCCAAGACAACCTTGTAGCTCTCCAGCAGCTTCGGGTTTTCCTCGAAGTCCTGGTCGTACAGGATGTCGAACGGCTGTCCGAGCCGTTCGACGACGGCGTGGAGCGGCCCGCCGCTGGGCCAGCGGATGTTGTTGAACATTTGGCCGGCGAAGGACCGGTAGACCGCGAGCTGCCGCGGCCGGTTCTGCCAGCGCGGCAACAGCGCGCCCAGCGGGTGCAAATCCTGATGGTGCAACCGCGCGATTTCGTCCTTGAGTTCGGGGATCCACAAGAAGAGGCTGGATTGCTCGCTCGTGGCCGTGATCTTGGCCTTGGCCTCCGCCCAGGTCGGTTTCGGGCCGAGCCGCGCGTCGATCTCCTCTTGCGTGTGCATGTCCTTCTGTTTGGTCAGAGCGCCCCACAGGTTCCAGTACGTCATCCCGACGACGGGCCGCGACAGGCACAGCCACACCGTTTCGCGCCACAGGTCGGGTGTCGGCATCCCGCCGTACGGCGCGGCCATGCCCGGCTTGAACAGGAACTGTGGCATCCCGGTGTAACGCTGGCGGGTCCCGCGCGTCGCCGCGGCCAACGCTTCTTGCGTCCAGATGCCCGCCAGTGGATTCGGATAGTAGTACCACTCCTCCAAGATGTCTTGTTCTTGGAAGACTCGCACGGCCGGCCGCCGCAGCGCCGGCTCCCATAGGCAACGCACCCACGGCGCCTGCTTCCGCACCTCGCGGGCGATCATCTCGTTGAGCAAAACTTCGTTGCCGGCCTCTCCGCTCTGCCACCAGCGGGAGTAGGCGTACAAGGGATCCTGCAGCGAGATGATGCTGCTGTCCGGCGCCGGATAGTTTCCGACACCGTGAATCAGCCGCCCGAATGGATGCGCGACCGAATCGTTGTTCTTGATCTTCTCGCCTTGCCAGCGAGTCAGGTCCAAGCCGAACCGCTTCCGGACGTAGTCGATGGTCTGCGGCCGGAAGTCCGGCGCCCAAATCCACTGGTGCTCGCTGTTCTCGATCAGGTAGCGCACGTCGGGCAACAGCGCCAAGCGGGCGGCCAGTCGGCGGGCCCGGGCTTCGGCATCCGCGCGGGGACCGGGGCTGGCCTGGTCGTCGCCGGTCGGCTTACCGGTCGGGTCCCAGAAGCGTTCCGCGTCGGTCTCGGCCCGCCCCACGAAATGCGCTCGGTATTGTCCGTACATCCCGTTGCGCACGCACTCCTCCAGTTCGTGCGGCGCGGGCCCGCCCTCGCCGCCGGCCAGCCCTCCGGCGGTCACGCCAGCGTCGGAGAACTCATGGCCGACGCCGCCCCAATTGATCACTTGGGCGTTGTCCAGCGGCACCCGCGCCGGCGCGATCTCGATCGGCCGCGTTGTTTCCCGCCGCATCGCTCCGGCTTGCAAAGCGAGCTTCATCGTGTAAGTCCCCGGCCGCAGGAGATACGGCTGCCAGGCGAGCGGCACCTCTGCCTCGCTCCCCGGCGGGATCTCCCTCAATTCCACCGTCTTGTCGAAGATTCCTTCCGCGCCGTAGGTCAGGCGAGCGCCGCGCAGGGGTTCAGCATCCCGGTTGGCAACGGCCACGTGCCAACGCCGATTCCACAGGTCGCGCGAAAAGACGCCGATCGGCTCGCGATCGCGGAGGGCCAGCCGGACGTCGAGACCCGCGTCAAGACTGTGCGGTCGAGCGTACAATTCCGCGACCTGGTCGGGGCTCAGCGCCCGATCCCATTGGGCGAACTCATCGACCACGCCTTCGATCCGTGTGGCCGGGTGGACCGGCAAGCCGCCCACGGTAATGCTGCCGAGGTTCCGGGGCCGCTCGGGGGCGTTGTCCACCGTGACCACGGGACTGCCGTCCAGGTACAGCACGACGCGCGGACCCTCCCATGTCAGCGCAAAGTGATACCAGGTGTCCCCTTCCAGGGACTTGGACAGGACAACCTGCCCGCCTCGCGGCCGCTTCTCTCCAGGCACCTGGGCCAACTGCACCGCCAGACGCCGCTGGTCGTACAGATCGACGCGGATGTTCGGATACCAGCCCGTGTTGCCCACGGCCAGGAGCGTCCGCCAAGTGACCGCATTGGTCAGCTTAGCCCACAGCGCCAGCGTCCCGGACTGGACGTTCACCGGCGGCGGCAGCGCGAGCACTTCCGCCGCCCGCGCCGTTTGGGCCGGCATCCACGTTCCCACGCCGCGAGGCCCCGCGTAGCCGAAGCCGACGTCCAGCATGAACGCGGCGGCCAGGAAAGTCTGAGACGCGTCGCTGGTCACGACGAACTCGAGCGGATCGCTGTCCGCGCCGGTCAGGTGACCGGGGACCGGTTTGTCAGCCAGCGGGAACGCCAGCCAGGCACGCTGCCACTCGCCCGTCAGCCTGACCGGCGCGGTGGCCAGCGGCGTGTCCGCGTTTTGTTTGCGGGCCGCGAGCGTCAGCGTCGTTCCTGGTTCCCCGTGGACGTAGAACGAGAAGGTGGCCTTGTTGGCCGTGGGCGTAACCACGGGCCGCGTGGCGAAGCCGCTGCCGGTTTTCCGAGCGTTGACCTTCAGCGCGGATCGGCCGTTCCAGCCCGTCGCCTGCTCGAAGCCTGCGTCACCCAGCGATTGGAACGTCGGCGGCAAGCCTTGTGGAATCGCATCGGCGATATCCGGCGGGAACTGGTTGCGGCCGGCCGGGCTGTATCCGTACTCCATCAGCAGTCCTTTACCGAACTTGCCCGGCTGGTAGCGAGGCACATGCTTCTCGACCTCCGTGAGATCGGGAAGAAAGGCGATCGAATCGCGTTGGAATTCGGCCTGCACTTCGCGGCCCAGCGGGTCGAAGGAAACCAGATGGCCGTCGAAGCTCAGATAGGTCACCAGACCTCGGCCGAGTTCTCCCAGCGGCGCGGTGGGCGTCTGGGCTCGCGTCGGTGCGTCCAGCGGTTTGATCTCCCCGACCAGCTCCGCCGCTCCCGCGGCACTCACGACTTCGAGCCCCAGCAGCCAAGCATACGCCGCCCAGCGAAAAGCGTTCATAGCGATCGCCTCCTCGTACCGATCTTGTCGCGCCGCGTGTCCGGTGCTGATCGCGGACAGTTCGTCGCGGCCGTTCTATCCGCAAAGTAGACCATCGGTGGAGACTCAAAGCAACGATCTGCAGTCCGCGAGCGTACGGCGCTGGGGAGCGGGCCGGCGTCAGCCGCCCGGTGTTCCTCCTGCAGTCCGCGCGCGTACGGCGCTGGGCCGCTTGTGTGTCCGGGGCCGCCGGTTGGATGGATGCGGCACTCACCCCACGGCGAACAGCCTGTTGACGGAAGCCCCAGTGGAATCCAGAACGGGCCTCTATCCAGCGCCGACATGGCGACCGGCCTCGTTTCATCGGGGTCCTGGAGCGACTCGGTGGCGGCACCATGCTGCGAAGTGTAAAGGCCCGCCACAAACGTTGACGCAAGCTTGTGGCTTGTCTGTTTGTCGGCGAAACTGGAATTCGGCGCTGCCTGGCCCCGTCGCTGCAGCAACAGGAATAGGCCTCCACTCTTGCGCACGCTTGCCAAGCTTGCGTCCCCGTGGGTAGGATGAAGGCAGGCTTGTCGCTCTGTCTCGCATCCGTTCGCGGTTGTTTTGCGCAGGTCCAAGCGGCGTCTGGAGTTGCAGCTCGCCGGCCGGTTGCTTCCGGCGGCTTTGAGGAATAAACCGATTCCGGCGACGCGAATGTTCGGATGCCTGGCGGGTGGCAGCACCAACCTGGAACCCGGAAGAACTCGGAGCAAGGGTGTTTTGGCACTCAATCAGGCGGACTTTAACCGATTGGTCGAGGATCACGGTCCGGCGCTGTACCGGATGGCCTATCGCATGATCGGCGACCAGCACGAAGCGGAGGACATGGTCCAGGAGACCTTCCGTTCGGTCTGGAAGAGCCGTGCGCGGTACGATCCCGAGCGGGGGGACCGCGCTTGGTTGGTAGCCATCCTGCGCCGCCGGATCATCGACCGTTGGCGGAAGCACCCGCCGCCCAGCGTGTTGGCCGAGGACCGGGCCCCGGAAATCGGCGTCTCCGACCGGGATCCATTTCAGGACGAGTACACCGACGAGGTCCAAGCGGCCTTGGATCAACTGCCGCCGGAGTTGCGGGAAACGCTGCTGCTGGTGGTCGTCGGCGATTTGACCCACCAAGAGGCCGCCGACCTGTTGGGCATCCCTCTGGGTACGGTGCTGTCTCGCGTCAGCCGGGCGCGGGTGCGGTTGCGGGAATGCCTGGGGGCTTACGCGAAATCGAGGTAGATCGTACGACAGCGATGGCCAGCGGCGAATTCGAGCCCAACCTGAAAGGCCAACTGAACGACGTGGCGTTGCCCGCCGGGTTGCTGCCTCGTCTGTACGACATCGCGGCTTGGGGCGACGACGAGTTGGACGTCCGGCTCCGCGACGTGCCGCTCCCGTTGGGACTCGTCGACCGGCTGACGGCTTCGATCGCCGACGAGCCGTTGGACGAGCAGTTGCGCGACGTGCCGTTCCCGGCGTTCTTTGTCGAACGGTTGGCGGAGTCGATCGCCGACGAGCAGTTGGACGAGCAACTCCGCGACGTGCCGGTTCCCGTCTGCGTGTTGGCTCGGAGCCGGATCATTCCCGACCGCCGCGTGCGATCGGCGCTGCGCCAGTGGTCACTGGCCGCCAGTCTGTTGTTGATGGTGGGCGCGGGGACGGCGGCCTGGGTGGGCGGCATGGTCTGGTCGGCGCGCGTCGTCGAGCCGCCGCCGCTGGCTCTGGTGGTGATCGACCAGGGGCCGCTGGATCTGATCAGTCCGGCCGAATCGGCCGTCGCCATCGTTGCGGACGTGCCGGCCCCGCGGGCGCGGCCGGCGGGTGGGGGATTCAGCGACGAAACGATGGCCCTGCTGACCACGTTCGACCGGCCGCGGCTCGGTCCGGCCGGCCAGTTGGCCGCGGATCTGCGCACGGCTTGGAATCCCTGGGACAACTGGCTGCTGAAGCGTTGGGGCGCGCTGGGCTATGTGCCGGCCGGCGGCGCGCCGCTGCCGGAGTTGACAGCCTTGTCGGCCCCGGTCGCGCAGGGCCGGGAAGCGCCCTTGGTGCGCGGCCATGACCGCGAGTTCTTGTATGCCTACGCTGTCCAGCCGCCGACGCTCACCGCGCCGGACGCCGAGGCTCGTACGTTGGACGTGCCGCTGGTAACGGAGACGGACAGCTTTGACCGGGCGTTGCGTCTGGCGGCGGCGGGCCGCGCACCGGCGGGCCCGCAGGTCCGCGTGGAGCATTTCCTCTCGGCCGTCCAGCCGCGGCGGCTGGTCGAGGCGGCGCCGGGCCAGGTGGCCCTCTGCACGGCGGCCGGGCCTTCCGTCTTCAATCCCTTCGCCGCCGGACTGCTGCAGGTGGGCGTGCAAGCCGGAATGCCACGCCGCCGCAGCTTGGCGGCCGCGCATCTGGTGCTGGCGATCGACGCCTCCGCCAGCATGTCCCGCAGCGGAGGACTCGACGTGGTTCGCCGCGCGGTGAGCGATGCGTTGGACTATCTGGGGCCGGACGATCGCCTGTCCCTGCTGGTCTTCGCCGACGAGGTGGCGGAGATCGTCCGCGAGGTGCGGGGCGACGACCGGGCGGCGTTGGAAGAAGCCCAGCGGTTGTTGGACCAGGCGGCCGCTGGGGGCGGGGCGAATCTCGGCGTGGCGCTGCAGCAAGCCGTCTCGGTGGCGATCGAGTCGGAATCGGCGGCGCGTCTGCCCCGGCGGTTGGTGCTGGTCACGGCCAGTCCGCCGGTGCTGGCCGACAAGGATGCAAACGGCCTTCGGCAGATGTTCGCAGAGGCGGCCAAAGGAGACTTTCGGTTCGAAATCTGCGACGTGGCTGGCGAGGACGACAATGGCGCGGCTTGGCAAGTCTTGGCCGGATCGCTCGACGGCACGCTGCGGCGACTTCGGACCGCTGACGGCTTGTGTTGGGCGCTGGTCGAGGCGTTGACCGGCGATGCGTCGCTGGCGGCCACCGAGGTCAAGATGCGGATCGAGTTCAACCCCCAGGCCGTGGCGGCGTACCGGTTGATCGGCCACGAATCGACCGCGTTCGGAGGGCTGCTGCCCGCGGCCCTGGAAGCCGATCTGCACGTCGGGCAAGGGGTTTCCGCGCTGTTTGAGATCTGGCTGTATCCCAACGACGAAGACGATGTGGCCGAGGTCCGCGTGCAATGGACGGATCCCGCCAGCGGGCAATCGTCGCAAGTGGGGCCGCAACGAGTCAGCCGCTTGCAGTTTGCCACGGCCTTGGAGGGCGCGGCCCTGGCCCTGCAGGCAGCGGCGGTCGCGGCGGAGGGAGCGGAAGTGCTCAGACAGTCGTTTAATTTTGACCTGGTCGCGCCGGACCGGTATCGATACCAACCCAAGCCGGGGGGCCTGCATCATGTGCTGGCTCAGGCCGATCGTGTGGCGGCGGCCCTGGCCCGGCAGCCCCGCTATCGGCGTGTGGTGGACCTGCTGGGGGCCCTGTCCGGTCTGGTCGGCGAGCGTGCCGCGGCCTCGGCACATTCCGGCGTGCGCGGCATAGTCACCGATAGTTGGCGGGAATATGGTTCCAAGTAAGGTCCCTCGCGCCGGGCCTGGACGGCCGGAAGCCGGGATTCCCGCAAAAAGTCGAGCTTCTTCGGGGCAAGGCGTCCTGCATCTTGCGGCACCGGGGGCGAGACGATAATCTAGGAACGGTGTCTGGAGGGAGTAAACTGGATTCACCGCGGGAGGAACGGGAAGACGCGCCGCAGTGTCCAGACGCGGTGTCAAGGCGTAAGGTCAAGGCGTAAGGTCCAGGCGTAAGGTCAAGGCGCAGTATCGAGGCGCAGTATCGAGGCTTGGTCCCGCGACACGGTCGGTGGATTCGTGGATGATCTCGCGAGCAGACGGTTCGCCAGAGGCGGAACCGTGGTGGGGGAGTTGGTGATGACAAAGCGGCATCTTGGCATGGCGTGGTTCTGGGCTGGCGCGGCCGCTTGGCTGACCGTTCTGGCGTCCGGGCCGTCGTCGGGCGGCGAGCCCGCTCGGCAGTTCCTCCAGGGGTTGCGGGAGCGCGGGTATTACGACACGGCCGTCGAGTACCTGAACATGATGCGGACCAGCAAGCTGGCGCCGGTCGAGCTCAAGGAGACGATGCTCTACGACTTGGGCTCGACGCTGATCGAAGCCTCCCGGTTGCAGCGTGACGTGGCCCTCCGCGAGAAGCAATTGGACGAAGCCCGCGACGCGCTGAACCGCTTCATCGGCCAGCACCCGGAGCACAGTCTGGTCAACTCGGCCAACAGTCAGCTGGGGAAC
This sequence comes from Candidatus Anammoximicrobium sp., assembly GCA_012515235.1. Taxonomy (GTDB): domain Bacteria; phylum Planctomycetota; class Planctomycetia; order Pirellulales; family Pirellulaceae; genus Anammoximicrobium. Next base: position 42,931 of record JAAYYU010000244.1, on the reverse strand, counting down.
CTGCTGGTCGAGCGGGCGCGGATCAAGATGGAACAGGCCAAGCGGCCCAAGGCCGACAAGGCGGCGCTGCTGGCGGTGGCCAAGCAGCAATATGACGACGCTTACAAGGTGTTTACCAGGGCGCAGAACGACCTCAAGGAACGCCTCTTGAAGATGAAGGTGGTGGACCCCAAGGACGCCAAGGCCGTCGAAATGCGGGATCAGTTGCGTGCCGACTATCTGCAAGTCCAATTGCTCGGGGCGGCAGTCCGCGAGGAGACGGCCGAGACCGTGGCCAAGGGCTCGTCCGACTTTACGACCATGCTGACCGAATCCGCGGAGCAGTACGGCGAGGTGTACGACAAATATCGCACGCGGTTAGCCGGCTTGTACGCCCGCATGTACCAGGGGCGTTGCATGCAGAAGCTGGGCAAACTGAAAGAGGCCTTGACCTTCTTCAACGAGTTGCTGGAGCAGCCCGACAACCCCGAAGAGTTTCGCGCCCTGAAGTCCAAGACAATGCAGTTGGCAGCCCAGGCTTGGATGGCCAGCAAGCCGCCCTTGTATCAGGAGGCGATCAAGTGGCTGGAGCCGTGGATCGAGAACGCCCGGCCGCACGAATCCAAGCAGCCGGAATGGCTCGAGTTGCGGCTGGCCCTCGCGGAGGCGCAATGGGCCCAGGCGGAGGTGGCCAAGAAGGCGAAAGCCGGCGATCCGCAAGCCAAACGCATGGAAAACGAGGCCCGCAAGAACGCTCTCTTCGTTTCCAAGCAGTCCGGCGACCTGCAGCAGAAAGCCCGCGAACTGGTCACCAAGTTCGGCGGGGCCGCACTGGCGGCGGACAGCGCTCAGAAGGAACTGAAGACGTTTGACGAAGCCAAACAGGCGGGGCGGGACGCGCTGGACGCCCTGCAGATGGCCAACATGGTGGTCCAGACGTTTCCGGCCAGGATTGCCTCGGAGGCGGACGCCAAGACCAAGGCGGACCTGCAGCGGCAACTGGAGGAAGCGCAGACGACGCTGAAGACGGCGGTCAAGGACGCGACGGGCTACTTCCGCAAGGCGCTCGAGCTGGCCGATGCGAAAACCACAACGGACGATTTGAACGTCGTCCGCTACTTCCTCTGTTTCCTGCATTTCTCGGCCAACGACCACTATCACGCCGGACTGCTCGGCGAGTTCGTCGCCCGCCGTTATCCGGACAGTGCCGGAGCCCGCCAGTGCGCCAAGATCGCGATGGCCTCCTACCTGAAGTTGTACGTCGAGAAGGCGACGGACGACAAGGCGTTCGAGTCGAACCGCGTCACGGGAATCGCCCAGTACATCACGCAGAAATGGTCCGACCAGCCCGAGGCGATCGACGCCTTGAACACGCTGGTCCCGCTGATGATCAAGGCGGGCAACCTGGATGCGGCCGAGAAGTACTTGAACGACATCCCCGTCGAATCTCCCAAACGCGGCGAGGCGGAGATCAAGACCGGCCAGGCGATGTGGAGCGAGTACCTGAAGGGCATGCAGGAGATCCGCAAATGGGAGAGCGGCGAGGAGGTGAAGCCCGACAACGTGGATGTGGCGGCCAAGAAAACGGCTCTGGATCAGGTCAAGGCGCGGGCTCAGAAGATCCTGGAAGACGGCGTCACCCGCATGAAGGCCAGCGGCAAGGTGGACGAATCCGCCGTCACGGCCGCGCTGTCGCTCGTTCAGATCTACGTGGATACGGGACAAGCGGACAAGGCCGTGGCGGTGCTGGAGGACGCACAACTGGGGCCGCTGAAGCTGGTCCAAGACGGCCATGCGGCCGTGCAGCGGGAGGGCTTCGAGGGCGAGACCTACAAGACCGCCCTGCGCGCCTACATCTCTTCGCTGACCGGCGCAACCGACAGCGACGCGGTGATCAAAAAAGCGACGGAAGTGATGACGGCGATGAAGGAAAAAATCGACCAGGATCACTTGATCGCCATCTACGTCAGCCTGGCCCGCGATCTGGAGCAGCAGATGAAACTGGCGACGCCCGAAGCCAAGACGGCGCTGTCCAAGGGCTTCGAGACGTTCCTGAAGCAAATCCGCACCACCGCGACCGACTTCAGCGTCCTGTATTGGGTGGCCAACACGTTCTCCGGCATCGCCGCCGGCTTCGACGCGGGCACGCAGGCCAAGCCCGTGCTCACGGCCGAAGCCAAGCAATACTCCGAGGAAGCGCTGGCCACGTACCAGACCATCCTGGAGAAAGTCAAGTTTGACGACCCGAAACTGAAGACGCAAATCCAGCTGAAAATGGCCGAAGCGTACCGGCGACTGTTCCAGTACACCAAGGCGAAGGACATCTACCTGGAGGTGCTGAAAGCCGCCAACACGATGCTGAACATCCAGGTCGAGGCGTCGAAGCTATACCAGGATTGGGCCATGTTGGCCAAAGACGAAGACAAACGGGCGCTGTACCTGCGGGCCATGGGCGGCTCGCAAGAGAAGGACTCCACGTCCGGCAGGAGCATCATTTGGGGCTGGGGCCGGCTGTTTCAGACGGCCGCCAAGTATCCGCAGTACCGCAACGTGTTCCACGAAGCCCGCTACAATCTGGCCCTCTGCCGGTTCAACCTGGCGCGCATTCCGCTCTTGAAAAGCGATCAGCAGGAAAACTTGACGAAAGCCCGCGACAACATCGTGCAGACCCAGCAGTTGTTCGGGTCCGGCCCGGAGTGGGAGGAGTGGAAACCGCGCTACGACGCCCTGATCAAGGAGATTCAGAAGGCCCTGGGCGAAAAGCCGTTGGGCCTTCCGCCAATGCAGTTGCCGGCAGCGGGAGTCGCGGCCGGGAGTGACGCCGGCGACGCCGGTGCGAAACCCTCCGCGTCGCCTCCGCCCCCGCCGCTCAAGGTGCCCGCCGCGCCGGCGGCAACGCCGGGTGCGAACCCCTCCGCAGCGCCTCCGCCCCCGCCGCTCAAGGTGCCCGCCGCGCCGGCGGCGCCCGCGGCGGGCCAGGCGAAGCCGGCCGCGTGAACCGGCGCCCGGCGGCGCCCCGACGGCATATCCAGTGGACGAAACAGGTACTTCGAGATTTGTCAGGAGCCCTCATCGATGAAACGTCGCTCGGCCCTTTTGACCCTGGCGGTCAGCGCCCTTGTCGCCACCTCGGCGCCGGCTCAACAAGATCAGATCTTTGACAAGGCGGGGACGCCGATCCGCGGCACGATCGTCGGCATCAGCCCGGCCGTGGTCAAGATCGAGACCACCGGCATCACGCGGGACATCGAGGTGCGGACGATTCAACGGCTCAGTTTTGGCGACGAACCCGCCGACCTCAAAAACGCCCGCGACCAGGCGCTGGCCGGCCAGTACGAAAACGCGCTGGCCTCGCTGAAGAAAGTGAATCCGGCAGAGATCCAGACGGAGGCGATCAAGCAGGAGGCCGGCTACTATGCCGCTTACTGCAACGCCAAACTGGCGCTCACGGCCGGAGGCGACCGGCGCGTCGCCAAGGACGGGTTGTTCGAGTTCATCCGCGGGAATCCCAGCACCTATCACTTCTTCGAGGCGGCGGAATTGCTGGGCGACTTGAGTTTCGCCCTGGGTGAATACGGGGAAGCGGCCAAATACTACGGCGCGCTGGCTAAGGCGGAGTGGCCCGAATACAAGATGCGCGCGGCGGTGCTGCAAGCCCGCGCCCAGTCCGCCGAAGGCAAGTACGCGGAGGCGATGGCCGCCTACGATCAGATCCTGGCTTCGGGCCTGAACACTCCGGAAGCCGTCGAACAAAAGATGCAGGCCACCGTGGGCCGGGCGGTCTGCCTGGCAGCCACCGACAAGCACGAGGAGGGCATTACGATCATCGAGGACCTGATCGCCAAAAACGATCCCAACGACGCCTCGCTGTTCGGCCGGGCCTACAACGCCCTGGGCGCCTGCTACCTGAAGGCCGGCAAGACGCAGGAAGCCCTGATGGCCTACCTGCACACCGACGTGCTCTTTTTCACCGACGCCGAGTCGCACGCGGAAGCGCTGTATCAGTTGAGCAAACTCTGGGCGGCGGTGAACAAGTCGGACCGGGCTGTCGAGGCTCGCAGCAACCTGCAGAACCGTTACCCGGGCAGTCGCTGGGCGGCCATGAATTAGGTTCCAAACCGTTTTCGGCGAGATCCCCGTGTGGCACGGCCTCCTGTGCTGGCCGTGCCGGAGGCGCATAAATCAGGTACAAGCCGTTTTCGGTCAGATCCGCAGGAGAATTTTCGCGCAGTCCTTTACCCTGGGCGTCCAGCGTTATTAGAATCTAAGCTTTGAGCGTTGTCCGATGCATCGAGCGGTTCCAGCGGGGATGCACCCCAAGTCAGTATTTCGGAGGGAGTTATGCGGCAAGGTGTTTTGAACAGCTACCGGGCGAGCGTCGTGTTCTGGTTGATGGTTCTGCTGGTTGCCGGGGTCTTCGCCAGCAATTACCTGATCTCCGCCGGGCCCGCCAGCGCGGCCGAGGCCGCGGAACCTGCGGATGAGCCATCCGCCGACGACGCCGCGGCGGCTGATGAAGCGGCGGCCATGCAAGAGAGCTACTTGGTCTGGTTCTACAAAGCCCTGGGAGCCAAGTATGCCATCATCTTTTTGGCCATTTCCTTTACGCTGGTGGCCTTTTTCGTCATGAATCTGCTCGTCTCGCGGCGGGACAACATCTGCCCGCTGGGCCTGGTGGAACAATTCGAAGGCCATTTGAACGAAAAGCGTTACCAGGAAGCTTATGAATTGGCCAAGGCCGACGAATCCCTGCTGGGACAAGTGCTCGCGTCGGGACTGGCCAAGCTCTCCGCCGGATACGATCAGGCCTTGGCAGCCATGCAGGAAACCGGGCAGGAGGAGAGCCTCAAACTGGACCAGCGACTCAGCGTGCTGGCCCTGCTCGGCACCATCTCACCCATGTTCGGACTGCTCGGCACGGTTGACGGGATGGTCAAGTCGTTCCAGGTCATCGCCCGCAGCAGCACCACCCCCAAGCCTTCCGAGTTGGCGATGGGTATTTCGATGGCCCTGGTCACGACGCTCGTCGGACTCTGGCTGGCCATCCCGGCCATTCTGGCGTTTAACTTGATGAAGAACCGCCAAACGAAACTGCTGCTGGAAGCGGGCATCATCAGCGAGAACCTGATGAAACGGTTCCAAGGCGTCAATTCCGCTCCCAAGGCTTGACGTGGCGGCGGGAACGAGGCTGGCACAAACTGCCCATTCAGAGTTCGCGTTGGGGAGTGACGGTCCATGAAGCTTTCAAAGGTCAACACGCAGATCACTGAAATGGACATGACGCCGATGATCGACATGACCTTTCAGCTGATTGCCTTCTTCATGATGCTGATCAACTTCTCGGAAGGAGATCGGAACGAGCGGATCAAACTGCCGTCCAGCGAACTGGCCAAGCCGGCCGTGGCGCCGCTGGATTCGCCCATCACCCTGCACGTGACGGACGAAGACTCCGTGATCATCGGCGGTCAGGAGGTTTCCGTCGAAGGTTTGAAACCGTTCCTGGACCGCGAAGCCAGCGTGCTCACGATGCGCGGCAAGGCGCCCTCCACCGCGACCATTATCATCCGCGGCGACGTCGACGCCAAGACGATCACAGTGCAGGACGTGATCAAGACGTGTCAACTGGCCAAGTTCGAAAGATTTGTGCTGCGGGCGAAGGAAGAACGCGGTTACTGACAGGTGAACGATCATGCAAATCGAGAAAAAAGGTCCGGAAGCCAAGGTCGAAATGCAGATGACGCCGATGATCGACATCGTGTTTCAGCTGCTGACGTTCTTCATCATGACCTTCAAGATCGTGGCCGCGGAAGGCGACTTTGACATCAAGATGCCGCTGTCCGCCAAGAGCGAGGGACTGCCGCCGGAAGATAAACTGCCGCCCATGAAGGTCCGCCTGATGGCCACCAGCGGCGGCCAATTGACCAAGATCCGGCTGAACGACAACGACTTCGGCATCAGCTTTGACGGCCTGCACAATTACATCATCAGCGTGATCGGCGACGAACGCGGGCCGGGCAGCGTCCAATCGACGGCGGAGGTCGAATTGGACTGCGATCCGCAGTTGCACTACGAGTACGTCGTGCGCGCGATTACGGCCGTTTCGGGCTATGCCGATGCCGACGGCAACATCGTCAAACTTGTCGAAAAAATCCGCTTCACGCCCCCCAAGGCCAGGGCGGGGTAGCGGATCGGCCGCGAGCGCGAGCGGAAACGCCTCCCGCTCGTTGAACCGCGTGGACTACGCCCCTCAGGCGGGAACGAACGCCGGAGGATGCGGCCTGTTGGGCGCCCGGCGCGACAGGCCAAGACCCATCGCCCCCGGCCCGCGCGTTCATCTGCGGGCCTTCATCTTGCGTCCGGCTTGCCCGCCGCCAGCAGCGGGAGGCGGTAGTCCTGAAAGCTCACCGCCTGGAAATCGGCCATGTACGTGCCGGCCGTTTCGATCCGCTTGCGGTCGGTGTTTGAAAGCCGCCAGTTGAAGATGTGATGACTGCGGACGACCAGCTTCCTGCCGGCCCAGCGACTCTTCGGCTCCACGGTCAACTCGACTTCCTCCGGCACCTGTTGGCGTTCTGCCAAGGTGCGGTTCAACTCCAGCCGAGGAAAAGGCGGCAGATTGCCGGGCCGCGTGGCGTTCAGCCGGGCATGCCAATCCGCAAAATCTCGATAGACGTCCGCCGTGGCGGCCAGCTTGGGCTTGATCCCTTTGGCGCGGTATGACAGCAGGCTGCTGGACAGCGTCAACCAGCCGTCCTGATCGTCGGCCTTGCCTTGGAACTGCGGGTCTGCGGCAAACGCAAACAGGCCGTCCAGGCCCTGCGCCTGGATCTTGATCGCGGCCGTGGTCTGGAGCAGTTCCTGCGTCGTCAGGGTGGACTTGATCTTGCGCGGGACGTCCAGCAACACGAACCGGCCCCGCGCGCCGTCGAAAACCGTAATCTCTTGCGGACCGATGAGGGGAAAATCGTAGACCAGCCCGCCGCTGAACAGCGTCACGTTCTGGGCCACCGGCTCCTTTTCGCCACCGAGAAAAACGTCGGTCTCGACACGAAAGTCCTCCGTGCCGCCCGCCGGCACGGGGACCTGGCTGGCGAGCAACGACAGGGCGGGAATCCACAGTGCTTTGACCATTCCAAGCATCCTTGCGCTGAGGGGTCTGGGGCTTGCCGAAGCCCGTGACGTCCAGGGGCTCAGAGTAGCCTAAAACACCGGCAGCTGTCCATTCCAATCCGCGCCGGATCGGGTGCTCGAAGTGCTCGCAGCCGGCGCGGCGCCAGGTGCCATTGACAGCCGCAGGGCCCTGGAATATACCGCAGGCTGGTGTGGACACACGGGTTGCGGCTGCGGGCCGCCTGGGGGGATCGGACGGATGAACTGCGGGTGCCTTCTTGTCGTGATGGGCGTGCTGCCGCTGGCAGCAGCGCCAGCAATGTCGGCGGCAGAGCCCGCTTCGGCGCCGGTGGCGCCGTCGGCCGCCCAGATCCAGCACTGGATCGGCCAGCTGAATGCCGAACGGTTTGTGGACCGGGAAGTGGCCACCGCAAGCCTGGTCTCGGCGGGCGGCAGCGCGGTCGGCCCCGTGCTGGCGGCTTTGGCGGAAAGCAATCTGGAGGTCGTGACGCGGGCCATCTACATCCTGCAGGAGTTGGCCCTGAACGGCGATGCCGGCGTCTCGGACGCGGCGCACGCCGCCCTGGAACAGGCTGCCGAGCTGCCGTTGACCCCGGCGTCCCGCCGCGCGCGGGCTACCTTGGCGCGTTTGGACTTGGTGCGTCAGGAACGGGCCATCCAGGAGTTGAGACAGCTCGGAGCCGACATCGGCGACCGTCAAGCGGACCTGACCTTTGGTCTTGTCGAAGGCTATGCCGTCCAGTTGGGGGCTGGCTGGCAAGGTACCCTCCAGGACCTGTCCCGCCTGCGCTGGCTGCGCGACGCCGGCGCCGTCGTCCTGGACGGCCCGCAGGTGACCGACGAGTGGCTGAGCTATGTGGCAGCCATGCATGGCCTGACGATGTTGACCGTCAAACGGGCCAGCGTCAGTCACGAGGGCTTGCAGCATCTGACAACCTTGAAGGAGTTGTCCGTGTTGAACCTGATGTACGTCCCCCTCGGCGACCGGGCGATTGAAACGCTGCGGCGTCTGCAGGGCGTGGGCAAGTTCCGGATCTACGGCGGTCGTCTGACGGACGCCGGCGTTGCCAAGCTGAGAGAGGACCTGCCCAACAGCGACATCGATTTCCGACGCGGCGCGTTCCTGGGGGTCGGGTGTCAGGACGCAGCGGAAGGCTGCACCATCTATACGGTCCGCCCCAGCAGCGCGGCGGAAAAAGCCGGCCTGCTGATGCACGACGTGATCATCGAATATGAAGGCCGGCAGGTTGCCGATTACAAGACGCTCACGGCCTTGATCGCCGCCAACGTCGCGGGCGACACTGTCATCGTCAAGATCGTCCGCGACGGGCGCACGCTCAGCAAACGCGTGACGCTGGGCGAATGGGAATAGCGGCCGAACGGCCGCTATGAAATTCCCCGCAGGCTTTGGCGAGAGAGCATTCCGGATCGGCGGCGGCCTGGAAGGTCCGGCCCGCCGGTGTCCGCGGTCCCAAGTCGGAGACCGCGGTCGTTGCCAGGACGCTCCGTCCGGGCTCAGTAGTTGACGCCCAGTGCCAGCACGAAACCCCCGAAGCCGACATCGCTGGGACCGACAAAATAGTCGATGGTCGTGTTGATGGGCGGCGGCCCGTCGAAAGCGCTGCTGAAGTTGTACCAGTTCTGCCACTCGTACCCGAATCGGCCGGTCACCACCATCCCGTTCCGCAACGGACGAGAGTACTGAACGCCAAACGCCAACTCGATCATGCCTTGCGTGGTATCTTGCAGGGTGACGGAGTTCCACGATTGCCAAGGCCTCTCCCCATTCTCGATGTACTTGTCGCCCACCAAGATGGCACCTCGGGCGCGAGCGTACAGTCCGCCGTAGCAGCCGACGCGCCGCACGCCTTCGAGTCCCAGCACGCCGCCCCAGCCGGAGTAGTCGTGGAAACTTGGGCCCTTATCTTTTTCCTGGTACTCGTAGAATTCGGTGTATCGCACGCCCGCACTCACCTCGACCGCCCATTTGCAGTTCAGGCAAAAACGTTCGTACACCTCCAGGTCCACCGTGTAGGTGTCCACCGCGAGAAGAGAGTTGTTTTCGCTCCTCTGCTCGTGATCGAATTCCCACCACCTTGCGCGGATGCCAAGTCCTCCGGGAAAGACATAGCCCAAAGTGAACCGCGGTGCGGGCAAATAGTCGCCATACAGCGCATCTTCGGGTCTGTGGCCGACGCGCACCCCGTCCGCTCGATGATACTTGAGGAACATCGCCTCAGCCAGAAAGACCGGTCCCTGCCTTACGCCGCAAAACCAGTCGCCCAGAAGACCGCACTCGGTGCAGCCTTTTTGGGACTCATCCCATTCTTTCTGGGACTCGTCCCAGGCCGGTTCGGGAGACTCTGCCTCAGAGCCCGCTGTCGAGAAAGACACCAGCCTGAATGGACTGTCGGTGCCTTTTGCCTTTACCGCGAAGCACAGACAGACAGCCAAGAACACGCCAGACGCACGCACCACGGATCGGAACATCCTAGTCACTCCTGCGAAGGGACCGTCGATTACGTTTCCCGAACAATCAGCATTTGTCCGCTGACTGATAGAAACGACTCTGACCCCTCCGTGGGAGTCGCTGACCAACCGGCTTCAGCTGTCCGTAGTCGAAGCGTGTTCTGTGTATCGGTAGACGGCTTGGGCACGCCGCAGTGCTTTTCCTGTCCCCGGTTTTCCTGGAGGAATTACGACTCTCGGCATCCTGCGCCGAAACGGCACGTCCCGCGCATCTGGCGGAGAGCGATTCCCCGCGCCGCGGAAATCGGCCTTCCGCGCGCTAGCCCGGCCCACGTCAGACTTCCGTCGGATGGTCCTGCGTTCGGCGGGCCGCAAGTCAATCGGCTTCGCGGTCTCGAAGTGGCTCGACGATCCGCACTGCGGCGCCGCTCGTCAGCGCATCGGACGGATTCAGGATCACCTGATCGGTGTCGCTGACTCCGGCAAGGATTTCCACCGTCTTGCCGAAATCGCGGCCCAATTTCAGCGATCGCAACTCGACTCTGCCGTCCGCCTGCACCACACCGACCTGGGGGCCCGCGGCGCGAAACAGCAAGGTGTTGCCGGGCAATGTCAGCGTTGCCGTGTCCTGGATTCCGGCAAATCTCACTTGGGCAAAGCTGCCCGCCAAGATTTCTCCGCCGGAATTGTCCACGTCGAGTTCCACCAGCAGGGTCCGCGAGTCGGCGGAGATCGCTCCGGCCGTGCGGCCGACCTTGGCCGGGAAGACGTGTGCCGGCAGTTCCGGGACCAGGAGTTCGGCCGTCTGGCCGGGTTCAATCGCCAACGCCCGCGTCTGCGGGACGCGCACGCGGGCGCGGAGCCGGTCGGTCTGGGCCAGGCGGAACAACTCCTTGCCGCTGCCCGCCACGATCAAATCGCCGACGTCGGTTTTGCGTGCCGTAATCGTGCCGGCAAACGGCGCGGTGAGTTGCGCGAACGCGCGGAGTTCCTCCAAGCGGCGGACCCCGGCGCGAGCGGCGTCGGCCGCCGCCGATTTCAAGACGACGCCCGCTTGGTCCTGGTCGTACACGTCGCGGCTGACGCCCCCCGCTTCGACCAACTGCGCCGAACGCTGGGCGATCGTCTTGGCCAACGCCAACGCCGCTTCCGCCTGAGCCAGTTCATGCCGGGCCCGTTCGTGCTCCTGATCGAGTTCGGGCGTTTCAATTTCGCCCAGCAACTGGCCCGCCTCCACGCGAGCCCCCAGATCCACCAGCCAGCGTTTCAGGAAGCCGTTGGCGCGAGCGTAGATGGGCGTTTCAAGCCACGGCTTGACTTCGGCTTGCAGCAACAATCCGTCCGCCGCCTGGCCGGGCACGGGCGAGATCACCGTCACGGTGGGAACCGCCAACTCGCGAGTCTGGACGACCAAGGCTTCACGCTGCTGCAACCGCGGCCGGCGGGCGGCGACGAAGGCCCCGGCAAACAGCAACGCAGCGAGAATTGCCGCGGCCCAAAGCCAACTGAGCCCGACCTGTCGCGGGGAGGCGGTAGCGGCTTTGGCGAGCGGAGCAACTGCCGAGTTCGTGGGATTCGATGTGGCTGCAGGCATGGCAAATTATTCCTCACGCGGGCGGAGGCCCGCAAACCATCGTAGGCCGCTCGCGGAGCGAGCGGAAATCCGCTATCCGCTCGCGGAGCGAGCGGCCTACGATGTGCGCGGACTGAGACTGTCTTGCGAAGCAGTGGCGTCCCAATCGTCCGGCCGTCTCAGTTCCGGGCGGTGGTGCAACAGGCGAAATACGGCGGGCACGAAAAACAGGGTGGCGAACGTCGCGACGAGCAAGCCGCCGATCACCGCGCGGCCCAAGGGAGCGTTCTGCTCACTGCCCTCGCCCAAGCCGATGGCCATCGGCAACATGCCCATGATCATGGCCAGCGCGGTCATCAGCACCGGACGCAAGCGGCCTGTGCCCGCCTGCCAGGCGGCGTCCAACGGGTCCATCCCGGCGCGCAAGTTGTTGCGGGCAAAGGTCACGACCAGGACCGAATTGGCCGTGGCCACGCCCAGGCTCATGATTGCGCCGATCAGGGCCGGTACGTTCAAGGTGGTAAAAGTCAGGTACAGCCCCCACACCACACCGGCCAACGCTCCCGGCAGGGCGGTGATGATGATGAACGGATCCAGCCAGCTTTGAAAATTGACGACCAGCAGCAAATAGACCAAGACGATGGCCATGACCAGCCCGATCCCCAGGCCGAGGAAGCTGGAATTCATCGTCTCCGCCTGCCCGCGGAGGCTGATGAAGCTGCCGCGCGGCAGCTGCTTTTCCGTCTCGGCAATCAGCGGCCGGATGTCTTGCAGGGCGCCTCCCAAATCGCGGCCGCTGACGCTGGCCAGCACGTCGATGACCGGCGTCACGTTGTAGTGGTTGACGACCGGCGGAACGCTCGTGCGCTGCAGCGTGGCCAGGTTGGCCAACAGCGAAGCATCGCCCTCACCGGGCTGGCTGCCCTCGACCGGAATCGCCTGCAGGGCCTCCAGCGAATCGATCGCGCGTTCGGGAACGCGGACGTTGATCAGGTACTGAACGCCGCGGCGCGGATCGAGCCAGTACATCGGCTGAACCTGGGCGCTGCCGCTCAATCCCAGGAGCATCGAGCTGGCCACGTGCTGCTCGGTCAAGCCCATGTCCGAGGCTTTCGTCCGGTCCACCGCGACTTGCAGCCGCGGCAAGTCGGCCGGTTGCTGCACCCGCACGTCCACCACACCCGGCACGCGGCGGAGCTTTGCGGCCAACTGCCCGGCCAGGACGCGGTTGGTGTTTTGATCGCGGCCCATGATCTGGATGTTGAAGGGGGCGGGCAGTCCGAAATTGATCGTCTGGCTCACGATATCGGCAGGCAGGAAGTAGAACATCACACCCGGGAATTCGTGGTTTAACAATACTCGCAAACGTCGTACGTAGTCTTCCGTGGGCTGGTGTCCAGGCCGCAGCGAAACCAGGATGTCCGCGTCGCCGGTGCCGATCAGGCCGTTGTCGATGTACGTCAGGGGAATGCCCCCGGAAGGAATCCCGATGTTGTTCAGCACGCCCTCAATTTCACCGGGCGGGATTTCCCGGCGAATCGCCGCCTCGACCTCCGCCGTCAGCTTGACCGTCTCCTCGATCCGCGTGCCGCTGCGGGCCCGCAAGTGCAAGCGGAACTGGCCCGCGTCCACCGCCGGAAAAAAATCCTGGCCCAGTTGCGGCAGGATTGCCGCGGTGGCCAGGCAGAATGCCACGAACAGCGCGGCAAACAGCAGCCGATGGTGCAACACGCCGCCCAACCAGCGCCGGTAGCTTTCCCGCAAGCGGTCGAAAGCCCACTCGAAGCCGTGCTGGAACGCCACGAACGGCCGCAGCCAGAAGGCGACGCGGCGCGAGTCGGTCCCGTGACCGCGATACTCGACGTGCCGGTAAAACCACATCACCAGCGTGGGAACCAGCGTCCGCGACAGGACGTAGCTGGCCAGCATGGCGAACACCACGGCTTCGGCCAGCGGCACGAACAGGTGCCGCGCCGTGCCGGTCAGAAAGAACATCGGCACGAACACGATGCAGATGCACAGCGTGCCCACAAAGGCGGGCATCGCAATTTCCTGCGCGCCGTCCAGGATCGCCTGCACCGTGGGCTTGCCCATGGCCATGTGCCGGTGGACGTTCTCGATTTCCACCGTGGCGTCGTCCACCAGGATGCCCACCGACAACGCCAGACCGCCCAACGTCATCAGGTTGATCGTCTGCCCCAGGGCCGACAGCGTGAAGATGGACACCAGCACCGATAGCGGAATGGAAATGGCGATGATCAGCGTGCCGCGCCATGCGCCCAGGAACAGCAAAATCATCAGCGCGGTCAGCGTGGCTGCGATCAAGCCTTCGTGGGTCACCCCGTCGATCGCGGCGCGCACGAACAGTGATTGATCGGAAAACTCCTTGACCTCCAACTCCGGCGGCAACCCGCTCAAGATCCGCGGCATGGTGGCCTTGACCCCACGCACGACGTTCAGCGTCGAGGCCATCCCGCTCTTGAGAATCGTCAGCAGTACGCCGCGGACTCCGTCCAGTCGGACAACGTTCAGTTGCGGCTGATAACCGTCGTGGACCAGGGCCACGTCGCGCACGCGGATCACCGCGCCGTCGATGGACTTGATCGGCATTTCGTTCAGTTCGTCCAGGATCAGCGGGCTGCTGTTCAGCGCCACGTCGTACTCGGTCTCGCCAATCTTCACGCTGCCGCTGGGCAAGATCAGGTTCTGGGCGTTCAGCGCATGGACGACGTCCATGGGCGCCAGATTCTTCGCCTTCAACGCGGGCAGGTCCAGATCGACCGAGACCACGCGCACCTTGCCGCCGAACGGATTGGGCACGGACGCGCCCGGCACGTTGGCCAGCCCCATCCGCACCTGGTTGAACGTCATGTCCTGCAGTTCGGATTCCGAGTACTTCTGGCTGGCAAAACTGTATTGCAGGATCGGCACCGTGGAGGCGTTGTAGCGGATGATGATCGGCGGGGTCACGCTCCGCGGCAGGAACCGCAACACCGCCTGGGCCCCGGAGGAAATCTGGGCCACGCCCGCTTCCACCGAGGCGCCGGGTTGGAAGAACACCTTGATGACGGCGGCGCCGTTGTAGGACGTCGATTCAAGGTGCTCGATGTCGTTCACCGTCGCGGCGATCTGACGCTCGTGCAAGTAGACAATCCGTTGCTCCATCTCCTTGGCGCTCAGCCCCCCGTACAGCCAGACAGCGCTGACCACCGGAATGTTGATGGCCGGAAAAATGTCCGTCGGCATGCGCAGCAGGACCAACGGCGCCAGCAGCAACAGAACCAGAGCCGCCACGACAAAGGTATACGGTCGGCGAAGGGCGAGACGAACGATCCACATGGGAGTATTTCCAGCAGCGGAGCCAGATAGTTTCAACCGTTTTCCGCAAATCGTTCACGACCCCAACCGCAACAGGATTCTCGTCCCGGTCGCCACCCTGTTTTCCTCGCGGCGTTGAGTCTTCAGACGCGGCATTTCATTTCGGAGTCTTCCCGCAGCATGGATTCGATACAGTTCAGGAATACGGGGATGCACTTCATTCGCAGGCGGTAGTACACCGTAGTCCCCGACTTGCGGCTCGCGACGACGCCCGCGTTTTTGAGCGTCGAGAGGTGCCGCGAAACCGTCGATCCGTCCGTGCCGATCATGGCGGTGAGTTCTTGCACCGAACGTTCCCCGTGCTCGGCCAACTCATCGACGATCATCAGACGCGCAGGGCACGCGAGGGCCTTGACAATGCCGGCACGCAACTCGTACCGCGCGGGATCTCTCGGACTGGTCATCCAGGCACGCCTTTCGCTTCGATAGAGGTTGCCGCAATCGCAATAACTGCATTATTGGCCATTTATGCATAAAATGCAATCGTTGCGCTGGAAATAGTGGGAGATTCCCTGACCGATCGCCCGATCAAAAGCTGCTTGTAGCAACGGTGGCCGAAATAACTTCCCGGATTTAGGCCCCCACGCTGCTCGTCAGCGTGGAGCCATGTTCAGCACCCGCCGCCGTCCCGCCCTACGACAGCCGATGTCATCGCGGACATCTCTGGTCTTGAACACCGCTCCACGCTGGCGAGCAGCGTGGGGGCGAAGAGGCCGATTTCGTCGACATCTCTGGTCTTGAACACCGCTCCACGCTGGCGAGCAGCGTGGGGGCCAGGAGGAGGCTGCCCCCGCAAAGTTGCTGCGGACTTCAGCTTGCGAGTCGACGAGTGCTTTGACTTGCCGCCAAGTTCCGCCGAAACGGGGAAGTTATTTCGGCGTCCGTTGCTAGTGCCGTCTTCCGGCGGTTTCACAATACCGGCTGAATCCCGCACCACTCACGCGCTAGGACTGGTGCCGGGTCGCTCGCACCCAGACGGCGAATGGCCGAGCCGGGATTTCCGCTCAAGACGGAGGTTACCTCTGCGGGACTGGACAACCCTGCGACGACGGCGATCATTTCGCGGCACTTGCAAGGAACGCGTGTGGGCTTCTGGCCGTTGATCCAAGACGATTTGAGGCTGGCGAGCTAGCGGCGCTGGTCTTCCGGTACGTGGCGCAACACGCCCAAAGTTGCGCCGACAACACGCGGCTGAAGCGGATCCTGAGCATGAATCCCGAAGAACGCTGTCGCGGACAAGGGGAGTGCGGATGCTGAACGTGCTTTTTCTATGCACGGGGAATTCCTGCCGCAGCCAGATGGCCGAAGGCTGGACGCGGCAACTGAAGGGCAAGGTCATCGAGCCGTACTCGGCGGGCGTCGAAATGCATGGTCTGAACAGCAGGGCGGTGCAGGTCATCGCCGAAGCGGGCGTCGACATTTCGCGTTACGGCGCCAAGCACGTCCGCGAATTAAGCGGGAGCGCAGCTTCAGAACCCAAGCGGACGTCCATGTGTCGGCCACGAAGCGACCGTGGCGTGATTGCCATCAGAATTCATACCGCAAGAAGACATTCCTGGCAAAGACCAGCGCGTTACTCCGACCTCAGCGCCTCGATAGGTTCCAACGCCGCGGCCCGCGCGGCGGGATAGATTCCGAAGAGGAGGCCGACGGCGACGGAAAAGACGAACCCCAGCGCGGTGGTGGGCCAGGAAATCACGGCCGGGAAATCCCCGAACCGCGAAACCAGCTCTGCGGCGGCCACCCCCGCGGCGACGCCCAAGATTCCCCCGGAGCCGGACAGCAGGGCCGATTCGAACAAAAACTGCAGCCGCACGTCGCCGCGCGTCGCTCCCAGCGCCCGGCGGAGTCCGATCTCCGGCGTCCGCTCGCGCACGGTAATCAGCATCACCGCCAGGATGCCGATGCCGCCCACCAGCAGCGAAATGCCGGCCACGCTGCCGATCAGCAGCGTCATCGACTGCGCCGTCTCGCGCTCGGCCGCCAGCAGCGTCGCCTGGTTCTGGATGGTGAAATCATCGGGCTTGTCGCGCAGCCGGTGCCGCTGGCGGAGCAGTTGGCGAATTTCGTTTTCGGCGGCGTCGAGCACTGCGGCCGAGTGGGCCTGGGCATAGACGGTGTCGATGTAGTCGACGTTCAGCAGTCGCCGCATCGCGGTTCCCAAAGGGACGAGGATCAAATCGTCCTGATCCAGGCCGTTGGCGTCCATGCCCTTGGCGTCTGTCACGCCGATCACCTCGAACGGCACGCGGCCGATGCGGACCGGCAGGCCCAGCGGATCTTGGCGCCCGAACAGGTTCCGCGCGGCCGTGGGGCCGAGCACCGCCACGCGCCGCCGGGCACGGTCCTCCTCGGCGTCGAACGCCCGGCCGCTGCACGCGGCGAGATTCCGGACGGAGAACCCCTGCGGCGACATCCCGATCACGGTGGTGACCGCGTTTTCGGATTCCCAGCGGACGGCCAGCTTCTTGCTGATCGCCGGGGACGCCAAACGGACCGCCGGGCACTGCTCGACAATCGCCGCCGCGTCGTCGATTTGCAGCGTGGTGACCAGCGACGTCTGCCGCTGGCGTCCGGCGACGATCCGCGTCTGGCCCGCGTTGACCACGATCAAGTTGGTGCCCATGTCGCGAATGCGGTCCAGGATCTGCTGCTCCGCGCCCCGTCCGAACGCGACCATCAGGACGACCGTCGCAATGCCCACCACGACGCCCATCACGCTGAGCAAAGTGCGGAGCTTGTGCGCCGCCAGAATCTCGCAAGACAACCCGATGTTCTGAGAGAGCTTCATCGCAACGCTTCGACCGGATGCAGCCGCGCCGCGCGGCGCGCCGGTTGCACACCGAAGAAGAGGCCGACCAGCAGGGCAAAACCGAGTCCCAGGGCCACCGGCTCCCACGACGGAACGGCCACGATCGGCGTCAGCCGCGGCAACAAGGCGCTGACGCCCAATCCCAGCAAGCTGCCCAGCACCATCCCCAGCAGGGTCACGGCCAACGACTCGGCCAGGAACTGGACAAAGACGTCCCGTCGCGTGGCCCCCAGCGCCCGCCGCAAGCCGATTTCCTTGGTTCGCTCCGCGACCGAGATGAGCAGAATGTTCATCAGCACGACGCCGCCCACCAGCAGGCTCAAGACCGCCAGGGCGATCAACAGAATCGACAGCGACGCGGACGTGCCGCGGGCGATTTCTGCAATCACCGTAGGCGTGATGATGCGAAAGTCGTCTTCCTGGGGCGGTGTGATGTGGTGACGCTGGTGGATCAGGTCGCGGATCTGCTCCGCTTGCCGGGGCATCCGTGCGGCGTCCTGCGTCACGATCCGGATCGCGCCGACGTAATCCACGTTCATCACCCGCCGCATGGCGGTGGTGATCGGAAGGATGATCCGGTTGTCGAACTCGCCTGCCCCGCCCATCCCGCCGACGCCCTTGTGCTCCAGCACCCCTTTGACGGTCAGCCGCACCTTGTTGACGTACAGGTCCTTGCCCAGCGGGTCCTGGTTTGGGAACAACTCCCGCTTGACTGCCGTGCCGATCACGCACACGCGCGCCATCGTGGCGACATCGTCGGGCGTGATTCCGTCGCCCTCGATCACCGGCCAGTTCCAGGCGTCGTGCCACTGCGGCTCGACGCCCCAAATCACGGCGCGAGTCTGCGCGTTTTCGTGCTTCAGGTCCATGTCGAACCGCCAGGCCTGCGGGGCCACGATTTCCAGGCCGTCGACCTGCTGCCGGATCGCCTCCACGTCCTCCAGCGTCAACGTGGTCACGGTCATGTCGGGCGGGGGCAGATCCTTGCCGCCGCCGGCGATCAACATCATGGCGCGCGGGCCGAAGTTCTGGACCCGCTTCATGACTTTGCGCTCGGTTCCCTTGCCGATGGCCATGATGACGACCAGTGCCGCCACGCCCACAATTGTGCCGGCCATCATGAAAAACGTGCGGAGCTTGTGCAGCCCCAACGAATGGATACCTTCCCCGGCGATGCGCGAAATCCTCATGCGGCAGACTCCTCTTCAGCAGCGTGGTCCTGTTCCTGTTCCGCGTCGCGCGGCCGAGCCACCCGGTGGTCCTCCGCGATCGTGCCGTCCTTGAGCACGATGACCCGATCCGTGTGCTCGGCGACGTCCTGGTCATGGGTCACCAGTACGATCGTCCGCCCCTGGCGGTGCAACCGCTTGAAAACCGCCAGCACTTCCAGGCCGCTGCGGCTGTCCAGGTTCCCCGTGGGCTCGTCTGCCAGGATGATCTCCGGGTCGGTGATCAAGGCCCGCGCGATCGCCACCCGCTGCTGCTGGCCCCCGGACAGTTCGCCGGGGCGGTACCGCAAGCGGTCTTCCAACCCCACGGCCACCAGCGCCGCCTCGGCCCGCTCTTCCGCGTCGTCCGGAAAGTCGTCGGCGTAGATCAACGGGAGGATGACGTTCTTTAGCGCCGTCGTGCGCTGCAGCAGGTGAAACTGCTGGAAGACGAAGCCGATTTTCTCGTTCCGCAGGTGCGCCAGGTCGTCGTCGTCCAGCGTGACGACGTTCACGCCGTCCAGCAGGTACTCTCCCGCGGTGGGCTTGTCCAGGCAGCCCAGCACGTTCATCAGCGTCGACTTGCCGGTGCCCGACGCACCCATAATGGCCACGTACTCGCCGGGCTCGACGCGGAACGTGATGCCCTTCAGCACCGGCGTGGCCAGGCCTCCGTTGCCGTACGTTTTTTCGATGTTTTCCAGTTCGATCATGGCGTCTCCCGAATGCACTTCGTTCCTTCCTGGCCGTCGCCCCCGGACCCGAACCGAGGATCTCGAGGCGTTCCGGTTACGTTCCGGTTTCATTCCTGTTCCTGGCGGGGATCTTCCAGGGTTACCGTTTGTCCCTCCTGGAGTCCCGACACGACTTCGATCCACGGGCCGTCACGCCAGCCGACCTTGATTTCCCGCGGTTCGAATCGCCCGCCGGCCGACACATACACGACGCTCTTGCCGCGTTCCCGGCGCACCGCCTTGGCCGGGACAGCCAGGACGTCTTCCCGGCTTTCCAGCAGAATGGTCACGTTGGTCGTCATCTCCGGCCTCAGCAGGCCGCGATAGGGAGTCTGGATGTCGATGACCACGTCATAGTTGACCACGTTCTCCTGGATCACCGCCTTCGGGTAAATGGCCGTCACCCGGCCCTCGAATTCCTGGGCGGGAAAGGCATCGACGGTGAAGAGCGCACGCTGGCCGAGCCGGACTTTGCCGATATCAACCTCGTCCACATAGGCGTCGACTTGCAAACGGTCCAGGTCGATAACCGTGACAAACGTCGGGGCCTGCATTCCGGCGGCGACCGTCTCGCCTTCTTCGGTCGAAACCGAGGCGATAACGCCGTTGATGGGCGCCGTGATCGTGGCGTAGGACAGTTGGACCTGCGCGTTCCGCAGGGCCGATTGCGCCCGGTTCAACTCGGCCTTGGCCTGGCGCGATTCTTCGGCATAACGCGTCTCGGCCAATTCCAGCGACTTGCGGGCGACCGCCAAGCCAGCCTTCGCTGCCGCGTAGCGTTGCTCGGCCTGGTCCAGATCCCCCACCGCGTTGGCGTCCCGCTGGCGCAGTTGGGTTTCGCGGTCGAATTGCTTTTGCGCCAACGTGTAGGTCGCTTGGCTCTCGTCCAGGTCCAGCCGGGCCTTTTCGATCTCCTTGGGCAACAGGGACTCGACCGACGCCTGTTTGGCCTCGGCCAGTTCCTGTTCGGCTTGACGCTGGGCCACCAAGGCTTCCAAATCCGCCTGTTCCAGTTCTGCGACCACCTGGCCCTTGGCGACCGCGTCGCCGATGTTCGCGTGCAGACGTTCCACCTTGCCGGAAATGCGGGCGCCTACGCGGACTTCGGCGCCCACCTGGGGCTGAACCGATCCGGTGGCCAGCACCGAGGACGCGAAATCACGACGTTCGACCCGCGCCGAGGCCGGCGCGACGTCGGTCTTGCCCGCCGATTCCCACGGCCAGAACCACCAGACCGCCGCCCCGATCAGCCCGGCGAGGGCCGCCAACGCAAGCCCCCGCACGCGCCGTTTCCGCCGGCGGCGTTCGGCAGCGAGCGGGGAGGCCGTGAGCGGGCGTGCGTTGAGCGGGCGCGCCTGCGCAGCCCCGGCTTTGCCCGACGGCTTCTTGTCCGCTGCGGACGGGGTGCAGCCGGCGCGATCAGGACCGGTGCGAGCACTTGTCATCGCGCGTCTCCCGATGGCTGTGGACCGGCGTCTCCACGCAGCACTTGGCCCATCCCCCGCCCCGCTCTCCGACCGGACATCGACGGTCCGGCGCCCGCCCAGGCCGCGCGGTCGCGGAGCGTCTGAAATAAACGTTGCTGCTGTTCCGGCGTCAGAATCTGTTTCTCGGCCAGCAGGTGAACGGCCACCTTGCCCTGCATCACGCGCTTGGTCGCCAGGATTTCCTCCTGCTTGGCCCGGACTGCCTCCAGATCCGGCTCGGGGCCGGCCAGCAAGTCGATGACCTCCATCCGCAGACGGTCAATCTGCTCGCCCAGCACCCCTGCGGATGCCTGGAACTCCCTTAACCGCGGTTCAATTTGCTGCCATTGCTCCTGGGTCACGCCCAACTCGGAATGCAGCGGGCACCAGACGCCCTCCCGCAGCGCCGCGGGGCTGTCCGGCCCGCCCGCCGAACGCGCCGGAGCCGCATGGGCGATCCACATGCCGACAAACGACAAATTCAACGCCGCCGAGAGGACAATCAGATAGGGTCTTGTGCGTTGCCACATACCGAGACTCCTCAACCGTCGCGGGGCGAAGTCAATCGCAGATACGTTTGGGCCAGCTCGTCATCGCCGGGGTCGATCCAAGGGTCCCAACGGGAAACGGCGCCCGAATTGGCCTGGGCTTGATCGCCGGAGCCCGATGCATCCGGCCGCCAAGTCCCATGTCCCAGCAGCACGCCGATCAGCAGTCCGGCAGCCAACGCAGCGGCCATCCCCCACGCCGACCGGATGCGCCCGACTCCGACGCCATCCGCCCGCCGTGACGCCGGCAACTCGGTGACGACCGTTTCCCGTTGAACCGCTGCCGCCAACACTCGTTCGCCGAAATCCTCCGGAACCGGCGGAACGGCGACGACCTGCAGCAGCGTCCGGAGTCGAACCTGCCGAGCCAGGGCCTGCTGACAGACGGGGCACGACCGCAGGTGAGATTCCACTTGATCCTGCTCGGGCCGTGGAAGTCCTTGATTTGCGTACAGATCGAGCTTTTGCTGGACGATCCGGCACAGCATAAAGTTCACCCTCGCGGCTTGCAGCCGGTCGAAACAAGAGGCCAGGCACCTCGCGATGGCCGTTCTTTCGCAGGGGCTCTGCAACGCAGCTCGGAACCAGCCCCTCCGTTTCACCGGCTGTGAGAACAAACGAGCGTCCCGGCCAGAACCCCCTCAGAAAATCCCTAATCCAACAAAAAATCCGCCAGTTGCCGCTCTAACGCCGCTCGCCCGCGGGCCAGCAGACGCTCGACCGCCTTGACGCTGGTGTCCATCGCGGCCGCAATTTCTTGCCCGCGGAGTCCTTCGTAGTAACGCAGTACGATCGCCAGCCGCTGGTTCGCGGGCAGACGATTCAAGGCCTGTGCCACGGCGCGCGCCCGTTCGCGGCCCGCGGCGTCCTGTTCCGGAGACGTTGTCGGATCGACGATTTGCCAGACGTCGTCGGTGGGCGCCGGCCGCCGCTTTCGCAGGCAATCCAAGCACCGCCGCACCACGACCCGGCGCAGATAAGTGCGAAAAGCGGCCGTCGGCTGATACCGGTCCGCCGCCTGAAAGATGCTCAAGAACACCTCTTGAGCGACATCTTCCGCGGTCTGCCGACAGCCGAGCACCCGATAGGCCGTTTGCCAAACGGACTGCTGGTGCCGCAGCACGAGCTGCTCGAAAGCCGCCAGATCGCCCTCGGCGGTTGCGTGCATCAGCGATTCGTCGGTCGGGGTCAATTCCATCGCGCGAACAGCTTTCCATCCAGCGACCTGCAGCGCGGCCGCCCGCTCCATCCAGCCCAAGCCGTTTTCGTTTGTTGCGGCGGCTGGCCATCGGCGGTCGCCCTTCGAACATAGCGAAAAAACTGGAACCGATCTTGACCGTTCGGTGTATATTTGGTTAAATTGCCAAGTAACAGGAGGCGATAATCGAACCATGAATGCCAAGACCATGGCCAAGTACGACGCTCGGGCGCGCATCCTGAAGGCGCTGGCGCACCCCGCGCGGTTGCTGATCGTCGATGAACTGTCCAAGCACGGTGAACGATGCGTGTGCGAGTTGACCGAGATGATCGGTTCGGACATGTCCACGGTGTCTCGGCATTTGGCGTTGCTCAAAGGGGCCGGGTTGATCGAGGACGAGAAACGCGGGCAGATGGTGTTCTACCGGTTGCGCGTGCAGTGCATCCTCGGTTTTTTCGACTGCATCGAGTCGGTGATGACTTGCAACGCAAAGAGGCACCAGGAGTTGATTGCCTGAATTTGAGGCGTTTTTTTGGGTTAAACATTGTTGATTTCGCCAAATAACCCAGCACACAGCGACGGCTGATGGGAAGGGAAACCGTCTATGAACAAGCGAGAACTGGGCATTTTTGCGGGCTTGGCGGCGGTCTTTCTGCTGGCCTACTTTCTGAACTTCACCGATCCCAAAATCAAGGACGCCGTGATGGAGGCGTTCTACATGCTGCAGTGGTACGCGCGGAACCACACGCTGGCCTGCGTCGTCCCGGCCATGTTCATCGCCGGCGGGATCGCGTGCTTCTTCTCCAAGGAAGCCGTGCTGCGGCACTTGGGACCGAAAGCGAAGCGTGTCGAGGCGTATTCGGTCGCGTCGGTTTCGGGAACGGTGCTAGCCGTGTGCTCGTGCAGCGTACTGCCGATGTTTGCCGGCATCTACCGCGTCGGGGCTGGTTTAGGCCCGGCATCCGCTTTCCTGTACTCTGGCCCGGCGATCAACGTGATGGCAATCTTCCTGACGGCCCGCGTGCTGGGGTATGACTTGGGCATCGCCCGTTTGATTGGCTCGATCGTATTCGCCGTGATTATCGGTCTGATCATGGCCGCCATCTTTCGCAAGGACGAAGACGACAGAACGGCGGCCGCGATGGCCCTGCCGGAGCCTCCGCCCGCGAAACGTTCGCTGTGGCAGACAAGCCTGTTCTTCGTGGCCATGATCGCCTTCCTCGTCTTCAGCGACTGGGCGAATCCCAGCCATACGATCCTCCATAAAAAGGATGGGACCCGCCTGGAAGTGGCCGTGATGCTGGAAACCACGGAGATGTTCCGCGTACAGATCGAGGAGCCGGTGGGCAACTGGCGAAAAGGCCAGAAGTTGGATCTTCAGAAGTCGGACATCGAGCGCACGGAGCGGTTCGCTCCGCCGAATTACCAGTGGGCCGTCTGGGTGTACGATCATCGCTGGTGGTTTGCCGGAGCCTGCTTCCTCGCCACCCTGGCAATGGTCGGGTCGTGGTTCGAGCGGGACGAACTGGCTGAGTGGATGGGCCAGACCTGGAGTTTTTCCAAGTCCATCATTCCGCTCCTGTTCGGCGGCGTCTTGGTGACGGGATTCGTCGGGGCCTTGATCCCGGAGGAGATGGTTGCCAAGTGGGTCGGCGGCGACAGTTTCCGGGCCAACCTGGTGGCCTCCGTGATCGGGGCGATGTGGTACTTTGCCACATTGACCGAGATTCCTATCTTGGAAGCGTTGCTCGGCCTGGGCATGGGCCGCGGGCCGGCGCTGACGCTGCTGTTGGCCGGGCCGGCGCTGTCGTTGCCCAGTATCGCCGTCATTTACAGCGTGGTCGGCTTCAAGAAGACGGCGATGTTCGTTCTGCTGACGATCGTGATGAGCTCGATCGTGGGGATGATTTTTGGCTGGTTCTTTGTGTAGCGGCAACGGGCCGCGAGTTTGTCCGGCGGCCTTTCCAGGCTGACACAGCCAGGCTGGAAAGGCTGACGGACGCTTGGCTGTAAAACGCGTAAGGAGGTTTGTCATGAAACTGATTCAGGTACTCGGCCCCGGATGTGCGAAATGCGAGACGCTCAAGAGGAATGCTGAACAGGCTGTCAAGGACGCCGGCGTCGAGGCGATGGTGGAGAAGATCAGCGACATCAACGTCATCACTGGCTTTGGCGTCATGATGACGCCCGCTCTGGCCGTTGATGGCGAGGTGAAGTTGGTCGGCAGGGTGGCCAGTTCGGAGGAGATCCAGAAGCTGTTGACGTGACGACTTTGCGCCTCTGCGACTTTCCCGCCCGAGAGTTGGGCTTGCGATGTGTGAGCGGCACGGCGAGCGCTGTCCCGCTCACAACCCACGATCTTTGCCTTGAAGACGCACTCGGGGACGGAACACATGGAGCCGTAACATGGAACTGAAGAACGCGTTGACAGTCTGCTTGATTTCATTTTTTGCGGCGACGGTCGTCTTGCTAATCGCGCGGGCACTTGATCTGCAGGCGGCTGCGCGATTGGAGCCGCAGTTGATCAAAATCGCGGACGAGCTCGAGACCTTGCGCAAGCAGGGCGGACTCGCGGCGGCACGTGCGGAGCGGACGGGTGAATCCCGTTTGGTCGTTTACTATTTCCACGGCAACACGCGCTGCCCCACCTGCCGCGCCGTCGAATCGCAGGCGCAGGAGGTCGTACGTTCCGATTTCGCTGCCGAGCTGGCATCCGAGGCGGTGACCTGGAAGCCCGTGAACTACGAAGAACCTTCCGGAGCCAGCCTGGGAAAACAGTTCGACGTCGTGTCCTTCGCCGTCGTCCTCGCGAAGATGCAGGGTGACGAGATGACGCGGTGGAAACGACTCGACCGTGCGGGCGCCCTGGTCGGCGACCAGCCCCGCTTCGCCGCCTACGTGCGGGAGGAGATCAAGCAGATGCTCGGCCCGGCCGAGCCGCCGCCGAGCGTGACGCCCCCGGCTGACAGCCGCGAAACGACGTTGGCGGCCCCGCCGCCAGCGGACACCGCCGTGCCCGCCGCCGTGGACATGCCGATTCCCGAGTAACATGCCGTCCAATTCCAGCTTCCCTTTCAGCTTCCTTGAATCAGGAGAAAGCCTGTCATGAAACGTCTCGCCGTTGCGACTCTTTTGACGCTGATCGCCAGCTTCGTCATCACGTTCGTCACGAGTGCGGCGCAAGCTGCCGACGCTCCCAAGGACCGCGTCATCGCGATGTATTTCCATCGCACGGAACGTTGTCCGACCTGTCAGAAGATGGGCAGCTACTCCGAGGAGGCGGTCAAGGCCGCCTTTGCCGACGAAATCAAGGCGGGTCGAGTCGCGTTCCACTTCATCGATTTCGAGGCCCAGAAGAACGCTCGCTACACCAGGGCCTACAACATCAACGGGCCCGCGCTGATTGTCGCCAGGATTTCCAGCAACAAGGTGGCGTCCTACCGCAACCTGGAGGACATCTGGGACAAGGTCAGCGACAAGCCGGCGTTCCTCCGCTACGTCCAGGAAAACGTGAAAGCCTGTCTGGCCAAGTAACTACGCCAGCGGGCTCGCCCCGATTGTTCAACGGGTTCTGCCGTTACTGCACCCACGATTCGCGTCGAGAGGTGTCACGTGATGATCTATGCCCTCTACATCCTGGCCGCGTTCTACCTGGGCCTGCTGACCTCGATCAGCCCGTGCCCCTTGGCGACCAACATCGCCGCGATTTCGTACGTCGCCCGCAAGGTGGGCAACACCCGCGTCGTCGTCAACGCGGGCCTGCTCTATACGCTGGGACGCTGTCTGCTGTACCTGACCCTGGCTGTCCTGTTGACGACGACGGCCCTGTCAATTCCCGCCGTATCGATCTTCTTGCAGAAGTACATGCACCTGGTGTTGGGGCCGATCTTCCTGGTGCTGGGCATGTTCCTGGTCGGTTTGATCACGGTCACCAGCGGCGGGACGATGATGAGCGCAGGGATGCAGAAGCGAGTGGACGCGATGGGCGTCTGGGGCGCCCTGCTGTTAGGCGTTTTCTTCGCCCTCTCGTTCTGTCCCACTTCGGCGGCGTGGTTCTTTGGCCTGGTCGCCTTGATCATGGGCTCCGAAGCTGGGGCGATTACGGGGGTGCTGGAGAAAGTCGGCATCGCGCTGCCGCAAGCGGCGCTGCCGGGCGGGTCGCTTGTCCTGCCGCTGGTCTACGGCATCGGGACGGGCGTTCCGGTGTTGATTGTGGCGTTCCTGCTGGCCTACAGTGCGAAATCGGTCGGCAAGACCTACAACGTGCTGTCCAAGGTCGAGTGGTGGGCGAGGACCGTCACGGGCAGCGTTTTCATCCTGGTAGGAGTCTGGTTTTCCCTGGCGTATGTGTTCGAACTGCGCTAGGCCGCTGGGGAGAGACGGCGTCATGACCAGCGAAGAAAAAGGACGCGACGAGGCCTGGGGGCAGATCGTCAAGGGCCTCGCACACCCCTCGCGGTTGTTGATGGTCGACGAACGGCTGCGCTGGAGCGAGCGTTGCGTGTACGACTGGACGACGGCCGTCGGTTCCGACATGGCGACCGTCTCCCGGCACCCGCGCCTGCTGAGCCGGTACAACGACGCACTACGATCACGGCGATGACGCGGAAGGAGTCTGGGGCGTCGCCGCTGGACGATCCCGCGGGGCCCGGTGACGGGCCGAGAGTTCGATCGCCGCGGAGTCTGGATTCAGGAGCGATTAGCGTTTCTCGCGGGAAGGTCCTCCAGCGACGTCTGCGCGCTGGCGACGATCAGCGATCCTGTTCAACTCGCAATCCGAAACCGGCCCGGCATGGCGGGCCGGTGGAGCGACGAGGAGGCGGCACGTCGTTGGCGGTGTTTTCAGCTCGGTCGTTGCGCGGAGCGTGCGGAGGCTGTTGTGCGTGCCGGGCGATCTGTAGAATGAAAGGCGCGTCATTTCACGTCTCGGAGGCAATGTTCGGCGCGGACAGGCTGACTGCGATGGACCGAAGCCCGGAGCGCTCAGACCGAATTCAGGCGGTGACGGAGGCATGGCAGGCCCAGACGCTGAATACCGTGCTGTGGCTGACCTTGCTCGTGGGTTTTCTCAGGGTATGGATGGTCACGTTCCAGTGGCCGAAGCCCTTTTCGCCGTGGATGCGTCTTTCCACCGCGGTGCTGTACCTGGGCACCGTGGCGATCGCCGTGGGGCATCGGGCGAAGACCCGGCATCGCGTGTGGGCATTTCTGCTGATTCTCTATGCAGTGGCAGCCCTGCAACTGTACCGGGCGGGGATGGCGGGCAGCGGCCGGATCACGCTCGTGGCCATTCCACTGTACGCCCTGCTCTTCGCCGGGTACCGTTCCGGCTGGACGGCGTTGTTCCTGGCGGCGATCCTGTACAGCGCATTCATTGGCTTGTGGGCGTGGGTGCCGGCGGGGGAGCATCTGGAGATCCGCGAGAACCCGGCGGATCCGGACTTCTGGATCATGCAAGGAATTCTGCTGTTGGGGGCAGCCGTGCTGCTGCTGGTGCTGCTCAGCCGGTTTTGGGCACTGCACATCCGGGCCGTCCGAGAGCAGCGGCGACTGGAGGAGGAGATCACGCGGGCCAGCGAGGAGGAGCGGCGGCGGCTGGGCTCGGAGTTGCACGACGGGCTGTGCCAGCAGTTGACGGCGGCCCTGTTGCAGTGCGTGGCCCTGGAAAACCAGCAGGCGGTTGCAGATGGGCGAACGGTGGGCGTCGGTCCACCGCCCCTGCCGGGCCAGCCCCTCCAGAACCAGTCGTCGGCCGCGCCGCCAACCTCCCCGCTGTGCGTGCTGCGGCAGTTGTTGGAGGACGCGATCGGCACGGCCCACGAAGTCGCCCGCGGGCTGTGTCCCTTGGATCTGGGCGCCGATTCGCTCGGCCCGGCGCTGGAGCGGCTTGTCCGGCGGACGCAGGAGGCGGCTGGGTTGGAGTGCGAGTATCAGGAGCAAGGGGCCACGTCGATCGGCGATCAGCAGACCGCCCTGCACCTGTATCGCATCGCCCAAGAAGCGGTCGGCAACGCGGCGAAGCACGGCCATACGCGGCGCATCCTGATTGCCCTTCATGGCACGCCCGACAGCCTGATCCTGCAGGTCGAGGACGACGGCTGCGGGATACCCGCGGTCCAGAGCAAATCGGGCGGCATGGGGATGAACATCATGGCGTACCGGGCAAGGATCCTGGGCGGGACGCTCGGCGTCGAGGCGGTGCCCGGTGGCGGAACGCGGATCGTGTGCCGCGTGCCGCGCGGGCGCCAAGGCGACGGGGGCCAACGCCGCGGCGCGGGTCCCCAGGACGATTCTCGATCCTCTTCAACGCTGCAGGAAAACGATCCCCATGCACAGTGAGCCACGCTTCGCAAGCCGCGTTTTTCTGGTGGACGACCACCCGCTGGTGCGCCAAGGTCTGACGGTCGTACTCTCCCAGGCCGGGTTCACGGTCTGCGGCGAAGCCGGAAACGGTTCAGAGACGCTTGGCCACCCGCAACTCGCCTCGGCCGACGTGGCGATTCTCGATCTGGCGTTGGGCGAGGAGAACGGCGTAGAGTTGATCGCGGCGCTGCGGGAACGCGGGATTCGCGTGCTGATCTACTCGATGCACGAAGAGCCCTCTCGAGTGACCGCGGCCTTGGCGGCGGGGGCTGGAGGCTACGTGACCAAGCGCGAGGTGGGGCTGTACCTCGTCGAGGCAGTCCGCGGGGTGTTGGCCGGCAAACTGTACCTGAGCCCGCGCGCGGCAACAGGCTTGGCCCGGAAGGCGACGAAGTCGAGCGTGGACCACCCCCACCTCAGCGACCAGCAACGGCACGTGTACCATTTGCTGGGGGAAGGGTCGAGCGCCGACGAGATCGCCGCCAAAATGCACGTCAGCTCGCGGACGGTCGAGTCGTACTGCGCCCGGATGATCGAAAAACTCGGCCTGACCGGGATGAAGGAACTCCGTCGGCAGGCCATTGCCGACCGCCTCAGCGGGACCTTGTAACCCCGCTGCGAAGAATCGGGACGAGCGGTGATTGGGGGCGGAGTCATTTGATCCTGAGCGATCTGGAGACAGCACGCATGACAACGGCATCACTGTGGCTGGGAATTGGCTTGCTGAGCATCGCGGCGCCCGCAGAGGGACCGTTCGACGTCGTCGTCTACGGTGGCACCTCTGGCGGTGTGGTCGCCGCCGTCCAGGTGGCCCGCTCGGGCAAGACGGTGGTCCTGATCGAGCCGGGGCGGCATCTCGGCGGGCTGAGTTCCGGCGGGCTGGGGGCCACGGATATCGGCGTCAAGCAAGCCATCGGCGGCCTGGCCCGCGAGTTCTACGAGCGCGTCTATCGCCACTACTTGCGAAACGAAGCCTGGAAGTACGGCACTCGGGACGAGTATCTCGCCGCCAGTGCCGGCCGCAAGAGTTGGGTTCAGGAGCAAGCCTGGTGGATGTTCGAGCCTCACGCGGCCGAGGCCGTGTTTGATGCCTTGGTCCAGGAGGCCCGCGTGCCCGTCGTGTTCGGCCAGCGGCTGGACCTGCAGCGCGGGGTCGTGAAGCAGGGCCCGCAAATCGTGCGGATCGTGATGGAGTCGGGCCAGGCCTGCGCCGGACGCGTGTTCATCGACGCCAGCTACGAAGGCGACCTGATGGCCCAGGCCGGCGTGTCGTACACCGTCGGCCGCGAGCCCAACTGCCGCTATGACGAACGGCTCAACGGCGTCCAGCCCCACCGCGAGCACGAACGCTACTCTTTCTATCACCAGTTCATGGCTCCGGTCGATGCGTACGTCAAGCCCGGCGATCCGGCCAGCGGCCTGTTGCCGGGCATCCACGACGGCGGTCCGGGCCGCGAGGGCGAGGGCGATCATCGCGTCCAGGCGTACTGCTTCCGCACCTGCCTGACCGACCAACCCGACAACCAGGTCCCGCTGGCGAAGCCCGACGGCTACGATCCGCGCCGCTACGAGCTGCTGCTGCGCTACTACGAGGCCGGATTCGAGGGAATTCCCGTCGATCCGATCCGCCGACTCAATCCCCAAGGGCTGTCGCCCGCGGCCTTCCTGCCCAATCGCAAGACCGACAACAACAACGTCCACGCTGTATCGCTCGACCAGGTCGGCATGAATTACGCCTATCCCGACGCGGACTACGCCACGCGGGCGAAGATCATCGAGGATCACCGGGTCTACCAGCTGGGGCTGTACTGGACGCTGGCCCACCACCCGCGCGTGCCCAAGGCCGTGCGCCGCGAAATGGGCCGCTGGGGACTGGCCAAGGACGAATTCACCGACAACGGCCACTGGCCGCACCAGCTGTACGTGCGCGAGGCCCGCCGCATGATCGCCGACGAGGTGATGACCGAACACGACTGCCTCGACCGGCGCTCGGTGCCCGATTCCGTCGGACTGGCCTCGTACGGGATGGATTCCCACAACGTGCAGCGTTATGTCGACGAGTACGGCCGCGTGCGCAACGAGGGAAACGTCCAGACCGAAGGCAATCTCGCCTTGCGGCCCTACCCGGTCAGCTACCGCGCGATCGTGCCGCGGGCCGCCGAGTGTACCAACCTGCTGGTGCCGGTGTGCGTATCCGCCTCGCACGTGGCCTACGGCTCGATCCGCATGGAGCCCGTGTTCATGGTGCTGGGCCAATCGGCCGGCCTGGCCGCGGTCGAGGCCCTGGAACACGACACCACCGTGCAGTCGGTCGACTATGCTCGGCTGCGAGCCCGCTTGATCGCAGCCAAACAGGTCCTGGCCGTGAAGTAGACCGGAACAAGACCGCGGGCGTTCGTTGAGAAGTGATTGGCCCTGTCAGTCTGGTCCCGTCATTTCGCCTTGGCCCGGTCGGCCATCTTCTTCTGGCCGGCGGCGACGGCTTCGGCGACTTCGGCACGGAGCCGCTCGGCTTGGTCGGCTCGGCCCTGGGCGACCAGTTCGCGGGCGGAGCGGATGGCGGCATCGGCGCCGTCGGGAACCTTGTCCTGCCACCAATTCATGCGTTCGCTGTAGCACCAGACGTATTCGTCACTGGCCGTCAGCGCGTAATAGACGTTGTGCTGGAAGAACCGCAGCCGCTCCTGGGGCGTCAGGTAATGGCTGAGGTACTTTTCGGGGGGCTGACGCAAGGCCAGCACCTGGTCCATGTACAGCGCCATGCCCGCCTGGACGGTAGCGGCGTGTTTGGTCCGCAACTCCGGCGGGACGAGGCTCAGCGAGCGCTGCCGGATCGTGTGATACGCACGGAAGAACTGCTCGCCCTTGGTAAAGTAGTAGGCCAGTTCGTACCCGTCGATAATCCGCGCGTCCGGGCCGGCGGCTTCCAGGGCGCCGTTCCAGAACGCGGACAGCAGTCCCCAATGCTGCTGTGCCAGCTGTTTCTGGCGCTCCTGGGCGTCGGGGTTGTCGAGCAAGCCGGAGAACAGGCTCTGGTGGAAAAAGGTCAGCAGGCGCACGTTCGGCAACTCCGCCTGGATCGCACTCATGAACTGACCGCCCCGTTTGCGGACCTGCGCTTCGACCTCGGCAAAAGTGCGGTTCGGGTTCATCCCGGGATAGGCCCACGGGTTGTCTCCGTAGGGCTCAGGATCGAACACCAGGCCGACACAGCGGCCGATCTTCGCGGCCTTGGCGCTTAGCCCCAGGTTAGCGGTAATCGCCTTCCACTGTTCGTCGTTGAACCAATCCATCTTCCAGTTGTTGGCGGCGTACAGGCACAGGAAGTTATCGGTGAACGTCTGCCACTGGATGGCGGCCAGATCGTCCAATTGCGGTTTCAGCTGCGCTTCGTCCCACGGCCGCGGATCGAAGGCGTGGTTCCACTCCCGCAGTCGGAAGATGACGCCGTCGAACGGCTTCGTCTCCAGGTTGCGGATGTCTTTCCGCACCTGGTCCGGATACGGCACGTCCCAGCCGTACTCGATCAGCTTCTTGACGGGGCGCGTGGCGGGCGACGACTGGGCGTGCAAGGCGACCGGTGCGGCCAGCAGCCAGGCGGTGAGGGAAAGGAGGATAGGTTTCATTGCGGCGTGTGACCTTTCTTTTCAAGGGTAAGTGTAACGGCTCAGGGCGGCATCCTGACCACTTCCACATCGTCATACCAAACGGCCCCTTCGTTGCCTGCCGCGTGCAGGATGATTCGTAGCCAGCGGGCACGATCCGGAGCCGCCGCATCGAGGCCCAGTCGCTGCCACGTCCCGTCGGGCGTCAAGGCGGTGGTTTTCACGGTCAGGATGGGTTGGTAGTCGGTGTCGGAGAACTCGACGGCAAGGCAACTCCCGCCTGTCGTCGCCACGGCCTTGCCCCAGACGCAGGCCCGGTACTGTTCGCCGGGCCGCACGCGCACGGCTTGCGGCCAGGTCTGTTGCCAGTCCAGGCCGGGCTTAGGCGGCCAGAGCGCGAGCGTGGAGTACCGGCCGGTGCGCACGTGTTTCTCCCAGTGCGTGCCCGCGCGATACCACTCGGCCCGCCCCGTCCGGTCGCGCAGGTCCAGCCAGCCGACGCACCAGCCGGCGGGCACGCCGTCGGCCTCGCCCTCCTCGAAGGACGGATTGAAGACGAGGTTCACGTTCGGGGCATTGGGCTCAGGCTCGACGTACGGCTTCTGGGCAAACGCCAGCGCCGAGTGAATGGCATCGGCGCAGACGCGAACGCACTCGTTGGCGCAATCGACGGCCGCCGCCTCGAACTCGGCCGGCTTCTCCGCGCGCAACCTGGCGACCGCCTCCACCACGGCGGGAGCCATCGTCTGCTGCGCGGCCTGCCGCTTGGCGTCTTCCAGCGGCATTCCTGCCAACGCGAGCAGCGGGGCCAGACGCTGTTCCGTCCAGCCGGTCAACTGCTCGACGCGGCCGGACAGGGCCTGGGCCGCCTCCGCCGGGGTCTCGCCCAGGACGCGCGGCGTGAAACCATCGAGCCCGATCTGCTCGGTCGCTCGGACGTGGAAAATCCGGTGGACGGGCTGGATGCGCGGGAGCGAACCGCTGTCCTGGATGTAGTGCAGCATCACGCCCAGGACGCGGCAGCCGTCCTCCAATCGGCCTTTCTCCAACGCCTTGACCGCGTTGGCAAAATAGACCCCGGCCGCCGCGCAGGACTGCGGCGGCGCATGGGCGTAGCCTTTGCCCTTCTGCAGCACCGGATCCCACTGGCAATAGAAGGACACGCCCCACAGCCGGCGCAGATCCGGCATCCGAGCCGCCCGCGGATCGCCCGTCCCGCCGCCCCACTGGCCGTAACAGGGCCAGTTGATATCGGGGAAAGTGCAGTACCGCTCGGCAATCGCCGCCCGCTCCAACCGGAGGTACTCCTGCTCCTGCCCCGGAAGCGACTCGATCGCCGCCGCCGAAATCTGCCGGTGTTCGCCGCCCCACGGGTACGCCGGCGGCGCAACGCAACAGGCCAGCCCCAACCCCAAAACCAACACCGTGCCGGCCCGCACAAATCGAACGCACATCATCGAGTCTCCGAAAGGCCTCACGCACACCCGGGTCCGACAGCCCGCCGAACAGGTCGCGGATGGATTCCTGCGCGTCGAAGGCCTGCCCGGATTATGCACGACACCGCAACGAACGCCAAGACAGGCCCCGGTGCGTACTCAGCGAAAGATCTGGGTGGCCGCACTTGGCAGAGGGCGGGATTCCCACGCTCTGGCGACCGCAGCTACCCCCAGGTCAAGGCTTGAAGAAGCCAGAGGATCAGGATCACGTGTCCCGTCGTGGCTGGAAGCAGCGAGTGATAGTTGGGCCGGGAAGATCAGGACTTGGTCTGTCCATTTTCCTGCTCCGATCCTCCTGTCAACTCCAGCGACCGGATGGCTGCACCGTTAGGCCTGTCAGTCGGTCGGCGGTTTCGCCTTCCACGGGGCTTCTGCCAAGTACCGGGCTACCGCCTGGGCGAGTTGCCGGCCCACGGCCTGGTAGCCGTCCTGGGTGCTGTGCGGAGTGTCCCAGGCGGTTTCCAGACTCGCCGCGACGACGTTGTCGCCGGTATGGTTCCGCACCCACGTGCCGCTGACTCGACCACGCTCCTCCTCCGTCTTGACGTAGGTTGCGAATTTGTACTTGGAGTCCATTGGCAAGGGTTCCCGCATGGATTCCGCGGTCAGTGCCAGCAACCGTGCGTAGTTGTGCTGCTGCGGCGCCGGCATCTTGGCCAAATCCAGCGGGCCGAAGAAATAGGGCCGGGGTTCGCCGGGACCGGGATTGTGCAGATCGACGAATACGTGCAACCGGCCCCGAGCGTCCAAATCGAGGATCCGCTGCTGAGCGGCGGCGACTTCCGGGTACACGGGCTGGTCGCTCCAGTCGCGATTGTGGTCCCGCGGGACCGCGTCCTTGCCGCCGGCCCCGAGCGTCACGTTGTCGACGTCCATGATCGGGATCACGTAGATCGAGGCGATTCGGCGCATCTGAACGGCGGCCGGATCGTCGCCAGCCGCCCACTCGATGAATCCGCGGCTGACCCAACTGCCGCCTGACTCCCAGGCGTGCTGGCGAGCCTGGACCCAGACCGCCAGCGGCGCCGGCTCCTCCGCAACGCCACCGCCCAACTTGATCCCCGGCACGAGACGGCCCTCGCGCGTCTTGGCCAGCACAAACCGCTCCGCGCCCGGCGTCCGGCTCGCGATCCGCTCCAGCAGCGCGTCGGCATGCGCGGGCAAAAACGGCGGTTGCGAGGCCAGCCAGATGCGGCTCGCAGGCGCCTCAAAACGATACACGGCGATCCGGTCCGCACCGCGTTCCCGTTTCGGGGTCTGCGACCAGGTTTCGTTGTCCGTGCTGATCGCCGCGCATTGCGGCTGGGACCAGTTGGCGGATAGCACCTGCTTCTCGCGGAACGGCCGGGGGTTGCCGGCGACCTTCAGCGTCACCGGCTGTCCCGGCGTGAGTCCCTCCACGCGCAGGTACCACCAGCACGGCCAGCCGCGGCCTTCGTGGACGGCGGGGCAGATCTGAATCACCCCGCCGGCCGCGTCCATTGCCTGGACTTCGGCCGAACCGCCGGGGAAGTCGGCCGAGACGGTCAACGTCGACCGCGGGACCTCGTCGCCGGCACGCGCGGCCAGAGGCACAACGCACAACAACGCAAGGGCAACAAAAGGTCGGGAGCGTCTGGTCATCAGTGCAGTCCTCAACAAGGGAGGTGGATTTCGCACCGAGTCTACCGCGTTTCAGGCCCGCAGGCAAACCGTTTCCCCCCGTGGCACGGCCTACTCGTTGGCCGTGCCGGCATTCCGCCGACCCGTGGCGTCTTGACCGCCTGGCCGTACCGTTTTCTACGCGCAACTCCTTGACGCCCCGGCACCGGATCGCGTTTCAACGGCTGCGCGAGTTCTTCAGGTAGTAGAACCGTCCGTCTTCCGCGCCGCCGACGAAATCCGGGATGTCGTCGCCGTTGAAGTCGACGACGGTCGGACTCACGTCATGGCCCTCGATGTTCTGTTCCACGAGCAGCCCCATGTCCCGGAACAGCCACTTGCCGTCGCGGGCGTCGGTCTGACGGAGGAACCTGGCGTTAGCCGCGTTCAGCAGCACGTCGAGCTTGCCATCGCCGTCCCAATCCACGATGCACAGCTTGCGCCGCCCGCTGCGGCCCGCGATGCCGGCGGCCAACCGCAGCGGTTCCCCCTGCTCGTTGCAGAACGCGCGTTGCGGGGGCCGCACCACAAGTCGGCCGGCGCGGCGTTCGCGCTGGAAGAAGGCCAGATAGCCCTCCTGGTCGAGCATCACCAGATCCATCAGGCCGTCTCGGTTCCAGTCCACGGCGACCGGTGTGGTGCGCCATTGGGTCAGCAGCGCCTTTCCCTGTGGGCGGAGCCAGCCGTAAGCCAATGTCGGCTGTGGGCCGTCCCATTCGACCTCGATCGGCTGCGCCGCCGCCAGTTGGGGCTGCTGGCGGCTGCCGAGGTTGCGATACCAGTGCACCCGGCCCCAGATCGAATTCACGACCAGGTCCGGCAGTCCGTCGCCGTCCCAATCCGCCACGGTTTGGGTCGTGTAGCCCCATTTGGCTTCGCACGGTCCCTGGATACTGCCGTTCGGTCCCGCCATGATGCGAATCACCTGGCCGCCGGCTTGCAGGTATTTCGGCGCGGCCCATTTGGGTTTCTCGACGCCCGCTCCGCTCAGGTTCTCGAACCAGGCGATGTAGCCGGCCGTATTGCCGTTGACGAGGTCCGTGTCCCCGTCGCCGTCCCAATCGAAACCGCACGGCGTTGCCAGCGCCCCGAATTTCACGTCGTCGGCTTGCTGCTGGAAATAACGCGGCGCGAGGAACTGCGGCGTCCGGTCCGCCGCCAGTTTGCCGGAGTGTTCGACCAGCGCCACGCGGCCGTCCTCGTCGCCCACGATCAAGTCGGCGTGCCCGTCCTTGTTCCAGTCGATCGCGGTCGGCGTGATCATCTGCAAGTCCATGACCAGCGGTTGGCCGGCGGCGGTCTGCAGCCGTTTGCCGGGCGAGTACTTCGGCGCGGTGCGCGTTCCCAGATTCTCGAAGTAGGTGAAGCCGTCCAGGAACTCGCCGCACAGCAAGTCCAGATCGCCGTCGCCGTCGAAGTCGGCCAAGTTGGGCGACGGCCAGCCGAACACCTCCACCGGCTGGTCGCCGGCCATGACCTTCGCCGGCGTCTCGTACTTCGGCTCGGCGGCCGTGCCGGTGTTGCGGGCCAGATACACGAAGCCCCGCAGCGGCCCGCGGATCCAGCGGCCGTCGGCGTCATAGGCGTTGTCCCAGCCGTAGTCGGTCCAGTCGCCGGCGCCGACGATCACGTCCAGTCGCCCGTCGCCGTCGTAATCCACGTAGCGCCAGAAATTGCCGCGCACCCGGCTGGGGTGGACATTGGTTGCCAGCGGCAGCTTGCTGCCGCGTTCCAGGCCGCTCTGGAGGAAATCGGGATACTCCGTTCCGGGCGACAGCACGCGCGGCCGGCCGTCGACAAAGCTGACCTGCACGTTTTGCAGGCCGCGGCTGATGCGGCGCGCCGGTTTGAACACCGGCCGCGGGTTCCGCGCCGTGTCGCCGCTGGCGTTCTCGAAGAAATAGACGCCGTTGTAGGGCTTGTCGGGGCAGTTGACCACCAGATCCAGGTCCCCGTCCCCGTCGAAATCCATCGGCAGGGGCCAGGCCCACAGACCCACCCCCAGATCGACGACCAGCCCAGGATGATTGTACTTCAGCCGCTCCAGCGAAGCGACGCGGCCGGCCGCCGCGTCCTCCGGCGAGTCCGCCTTCTTTTCTGCCGCTCCCGCCAGCGTCGCCACGGCGGCCGCCAGGAAGCAGGCCAACCTGCTTGCGATTTGGTTCATGTGGCTCCTCACTCGATATGGCTCCTGATTCGGTCCATCAACTTCACGGTAGCTCTTTGCCCGGCGGTTTCGGCACGCTTCGAAGCCCCGCGCCGGACTCCGGTCGGCAGCGGGCCGAAGCCCGCGCCCACTCAGTCCTGCGGCGCGCCCACACCGCGGCGCATGAGGTCCTGCAGCGGGGCCAAGTGGTGCTGAAACACGCCGCGGGGAGTGGTCTGGTGCCGGGTGCAGAGCGAAGCTGCCATGCCCACGACTTCGCCCATCATGCCCGTGGTGCGCTGCACCCGGATCGTCCCCAGGGCCACGTGCGTGACGCTGATGTCGCGGCCGGCCATCATCAGGTTCTCCACGTTGCGGCTGTACAAACAGCGGAAGGGGATCGCGTACGGCTTGATCGCCTTTGACTTGGCGATGGAGCGGAACTCCTGACCGGGAAACTGCCGGCTGTTCTCCGGGTGCGGATAGTGCAGGTCCAAGCCCCAGGTGGTCGTGACACTGGCGTCGGGGAACGGCCGCTGGCTCTCGATGTCCTGCTGGCACAGAATCACGTCGCCCAGCAACCGGCGGCTCTCGCGCTTGCCGCCGATGCAGGCCACCCAGGCCAGCCGCCGGTTGGCAAACTCGGCCCGGTGGCTGCCGTGGTTCTTCAGGAACGCCCAGTTGCCGAAGGCGGCCCGCAAGGCGTGATCGCGAATCTGTTCGATGTCTCGGACCTGGTCCAGGTTCATGCCCGTTTCCCAGTCCCAATCGCCCCGCGTCAGTTTCTGGCACGTCGCCTCCGTGAAGGGCAAAGCCCACGGGCATTCGGGGAACGGCGACGCCTCCGGCTCGGCCACCGAATACCACTGGACCGACACGCCCATCACCAGTTGGTCGGCCTGCTCCGGCGCCAGCGGTTCGCCCGTCTCGCTGCGGGACTCGCGTCCGACGCGATAATCGGCTCCCGCCAGGAACCCGAGGTTGCCGTCGCCCGTACAGTCGGCGAACAGCCGTCCCCGGAAACGCAACTCGCGGCCCGTGACGATGCTTTGTCCGACGACGGCGGTCAGGCAGTCGCCGTCCTGCTCCGCGCGGACGACGCGCGTCGCCAGGAATAACTGCACGTTCTTCTCGGCCTGCACGGCGCGGAGTTTCCGGTCGTCCTCATAGTTGCTGGCCGGGCCGGCGTTGTGCTGCTTCTTCTCCGGATGCGCTTCGATCACCGCCAGGATGCGCTGGCTCCGCGGCGAGTCCGGGTCGCGTTTGGCTTCCCACAGATTCCAGTGGCCGACGGGGCCGATCTCGTCGACCAGGTCGCCCAGCCGCGGATAAGGCTGCTGGTGGATCAGGCCCGACAGGCCGACGCGGACCTCCGAACTGTTGTTGCCGCCCAACACGGGCCGGTCCTGGATCAAGGCCACGCGGCAGCCCAGCCGCGCCGCGCTGATCGCCGCACAACAACCGGCCATGCCGCCACCCACCACGACGAAATCGAACTCGCCCGCATCTGCCGGTTCCGCGGGCAAGCCGCGCGTCCGACGGCGGAACTCGGCCAGCGCCGGACCCTCATTGGGCGGCACGAAGTCCGCGTCCACGGTCAGTAAAATCGCGTCGCACCGGCCGTCAAAACCGGTCAGATCGTGCAAGGCCAGCGCCGCCGTGCCGGCAGCCAACTCCACCGTGCCGCCAGCCTGCCAGTGCCAGTCGGCCCCAACGGCGCCAAACACGGTGTCCAGCGTGCGGCCGTTGATCTGCAGCTGGAACTTGCCCGGAGCGCCCGGCGCTTTCCACGGCGCCACCCAATCCCGCGTGCGGACCAGCACGCGATACCGCCCGGCGGCCGGAACCTCGACCGTCGTCGTCGCGTCGGCGACCGGCAGGCCCAGCCCGTGGGCCAGCAGGTACGGCGAGCCCATCTGATCCATGGCTTGCTGGTCAATCGTCCAGCCGCCGCGTTGCGCAAAGCCTTCCGCCTCGATCAAGATCTGCTGGCCCGACGCCGGTTGGGAAAAAAGAGTCAGTGACATGGCGATGAAAAACCGTTTCTGCATGGCCTGTTTCTCCTGTCCACGAGAGGAAAGTCCTCGGAGGCTGTTGGGACCCGTTCGTGATTGCCGGGTTCACTTCGGCAGCTTCGGCAACGCCGTCTTGATCCGTTCCAGACCCGCGCCCAGCGTGGCGCGCGCGACGGCGTCCAACGCCGCCTCGCTGCCGCGGAGGTGGACCGTGCGGTGCGTGTGCTCCAGGGTTTGCCCTGGCGCCAACTCCGCTGCCGGCGACGACGACTCCAATTCGTAAAACGCACCCATTTTGCCGTCGTCCGTGTAACTGTTCGAGACATCGCCGCGGAACGGATCCTCCTGCAGCTTCCATTCGGAATTGACGTACTTGGCCGGCCCTTGGGGCAGCGTGAATTGCACCACGGTCAACACCCCGGCCTGGGCGTCATAGCTGCCCAGGACCGGTTTGCACCGGGCGGGACTGAAGCCGATCTTGCTGCGGTACCGGCCGTCGGCCCGGAAGTAGACGGTCTGCTCCTCGGCCACCAGCCGTTCGGCCGGCACCGGGCCGAAGTAGTCGGCGTTGACCCGCTTTCCCAACGCGGCCTCGTCGCCCGCCCGAATCGGGACGACGACGGTCGTCTCGGGCGCGGCGTTGAACATGCCCAGGATCCAAATGGAAAGCAGGCCCGTGCGCGGCGTCCACGTCGTCTGGCCGGCGTTGCTCAGACGATTGACCGATTCGTAGCCCACGACGCTCAGTCCGGCGACGGGCGGCGTGCCGAATTCTCTCCAAACGTCCGCGGCTGGCACCATGCGGACTTCGCGGTCGACCCGCACATCGAAGCGGGTGCCGGAGTGGTTCACCAATTGAATCCGCCGCCCGAACCGGACCTGGTCGCGCGCGCGACTGACCACCTCAAACGGCTCGGTGTCTAACGCGGCGGGAGTTTGCCAATGCTCGAAATCAAACGGCACGCCCGGAGCAAAAAAAATGGCGAACTGGCCGCCCTCCGGGCCCATCCAGAAGCGGTCCTCGCCGCCAAATGCGTTCATGTGCCTCTGCAACTTCCCGGAAGCGATCAACTCGCGGTTGATCCAACCATAGCTAAGTCCTTCCGCTCCCGCGTCCGTACTCGTCATCACCCGGCCCTGCCACGCCGGAACGACGGCCACCTGGGCCAAGCCCGCTTCGTCCGTCAGCAACAGGACCGGCGTGTGCTTCTTCAGGAAAGCCACCTCCTCGCCGAACTGCCCGGCCTCGGCTCCGGAGGCAACGGCAATCGCCAGGAACACTCCGCTCAGCGTCTTCATGGTGTTCGTCCTTTCGCTGGTTTGTGGTTAGCAACGGTGGCCGAAATAACTTCCCGATTTCGTCTCGAAGGGGTCAGGCCATTCGGTTCCGGGAAGTTAATGCGGCCGTCGTTGCGACGTGCAACCGTCAGTTTTTCAACATGGCGGTTGGTTTGTCAATGCAGCCAGCGCCGAGTGCAGCCGAAGACGCCCGGTGGCGGGACCGTGGACGCTTCGCCTACAATACACCTCAAACTTTGCAGGCCAGAGTGGTTGGAAAAGGACGGAAGACGTATGCGATTGAAAGACAAAACGGCGGTTGTGGTCGGGGGAGGCACGGGAATCGGCTTGGGCGTCGCTCGGGCCTTGGCCGCGGAAGGTTGCCGAACGCTGATCGCCGGACGGCGGGAGGACAAACTGCGCGAGGCGGCCGAAACATGGCAGCAGGAACCGCGGTTGCTGTATCACGCGGTGGACGTCGCGGATCGGCAAAACGTGGCGAGCCTGTTTGCCTGGGCCACCGAGCAATTGGGGCGGATCGACATTCTGGTCAATTCCGCCGGTGTCAATATCCGGGGCCGATCGATGGCCGAGATGACACCCGAACAATGGGACGAGGTACTCGCCATCAACGCGACGGGCGCCTACAACTGCCTGTACGCCGTACTGCCCCAAATGCGAGCCCGCCGGGACGGTTTGATCATCCAAATCTCGTCCATCTCCGGCAAACGGGCGCTAACTCTCGGCGGAATCGCCTATTGCGCGTCCAAATTCGCCATGAGCGCCCTGGGCACCGGGGTTTCCAACGAAGATGCCCGATACGGTATTCGGGTAACCAACATTTATCCGGGGGAAGTCAACACGCCAATCCTGGAAAAACGGCCGGCACCGGTCAGCGAGGAGCGGAAAGCGGCTATGCTGCAACCCGACGATTTGGGGGCTTTGGCCGTGGCAATCGCCTGCCTGCCGCCGCGGGCGCACGTGCCGGAATTGATTGTCAAACCGATCAGCCAAGAATACATCTGATGTCTGGCGTAATCCCTGCCCTCTTGCTACCATTTAAGGCGACTTTACAATCATTGGCTTGGAAAACGTGTGCCGAGCGGTTTGGTCGCTTTGGCAAGGCAGTTTGAGAACCTGGAATCGGGTCACCTGGGAGCGCTTTTGTGGGAACAAAGAAAACTGGAAAAGGTCGGCGTAAAATCGGTCGCAAGAAGCGGCGTATGCGGGCGAAGATTCGCCATCGCAAGAAATAGTCGCGGCAGCCGAAAAAGGTTCCCCGAACGCAGACGCCGCGCTCCGTGATGCCAAGATGCTCTGGCATGGGGCATCGGGGGCGTGGCCTTTTGCACCTGTCCAGGAACGAATTCGTAGGGCGGAATTCACTCCGCCCGAACGGACGAAGGTCCGTGCCACGAACCTGCCGGCAACAGTGGCCAGAAGAACTTCCCGGATTTCGGCCATTACGCTGCTTGCCAGCGTGGAGCCGGGCTCAAAACCAGCCGTTATGCGCCCCACGCGGATTCTTCCTTTTCGGCCACCACGCTGCTTGCCAGCGTGGAGCCGGGCTCAAAACCAGCCGTTGTGCCCGCCACGCGATTTCTTCCTTTTCGGCCACCACGCTGCTTGCCAGCGTGGAGCCGTGTTCAAAACCAGCCGTCGTGCCCGCCACGCGATTTCTTCCTCTTTGGCCACCACGCTGCTTGCCAGCGTGGAGCCGTGTTCAAAACCAGCCGTCGAGCCCGCCACGCGATTTCTTCCTCTTTGGCCACCACGCTGCTCGCCAGCGTGGAGCCGCGTTCAAAACCAGCCGTCGAGCCCGCCACGCGATTTCTTCCTCTTTGGCCACCACGCTGCTTGCCAGCGTGGAGCCGTGTTCAAAACCAGCCGT